>CALXHP010000001.1 GCA_944388135.1 uncultured Gemmiger sp.
ACAGACAACAAGCCCTTTCGGTTGCTTGAACAATTTTTATTTGAAATTATTGTCTAACTTTTTGGGGTCACTTCAAATTCCCATGCGGGGCGGTTTTATTGTTTTTCTTACAGTTCGCAGGCTTTGAAGCCGTCCTTGCCCAGGACCTGGACCTTGGTATAGCCCAGCTCCTTCAGCTTGGCAGCCGCTTCTTCATAGCCGAAGGTCAGAGCCTTGGCGTCGTGGGCATCGGCGGTGATGACCACATTGCCGGAAAGGGCCAGCCAATCCTTGAGGATCTCATCCGAGGGGAAGAAATCCTTGCGGAAGCCGCGGAACACCGCCGAGGTGTTCACTTCCAGCACACAGCGGTTGCGGGCCGCCGCCATCAGGGCACTATCCGCCGCAGCCTTGTAGCGGGGTGCATGCTCGTCGAAGAACTTGCCGTCGCCGTTGATCTTTTTGATCAGGTCGAAGTGTCCCAGGATGGTGGGCTTCTTCTCGGCCACCTTGGCCACGTTGGCGAAGTAGGCTTCCACCACCGCCAGGGCATCCCCGTCAAAATCGTCGGCGATGCAGGCAGCCAGGTCGCTCTCCCGCCAGTCGATCTCGTAGTATTTACCGGTCTTGGGGCCCTGGACATAGTGGCAGCTGCCGATAAAGTAATCGTAATCCGCCGGATTATCGTCGCTGAAGAGGTCCCATTCCAGACCGCAAAGGATATCCAGCTTGCCGGCATACCGCTCCTTCAGTTTGGCCACCTGGGCCTTGTAAAGGGCCGTGCGGCTTTTGGTCATGCAGTATTCCAGGTCGCACGGGGTGTGGCTGTGGCCGCTGAAACCCAGCGTCTGCAGCCCGGCACGCCACCCGGTGACTGCCAGTTCCTCTAAGGTGTTTTTGCCGTCGCACAGCTTGGAATGTACGTGGACGGAACTTTTCAGGTATTCGCCCGCCATATTACTGCATCCTTTCCTGCTTTACTTTATGGTCGATGACATGCCGTTTTTCCAGTTCTTTGGTGATGTCCTCCACCGAAACACCCAGCTCGATCATCAAAACCATCACGTGATAGGCCAGGTCACTGATCTCGTAGATGGTTTCCTCTTTGTCGCGCTTGCCACCCGCAATGATGACCTCGGTGGATTCTTCGCCCACCTTCTTCAGGATCTTTTCCAGCCCTTTGTCGAAGAGATAGCTGGTATAGCTGCCCTCTTTGGGGTTGGTCTTGCGGCCTTCGATCAGCTCATACAACCCCTGCCAGGTGAACTGCTTCAGCTCATCCGAAACATAGACGGGGTTGAAGAAGCAGCTCTCGGCGCCGGTGTGGCAGGCCGGGCCCGCCTTGATTACATCGATGACAAGGGCGTCTTTGTCGCAGTCCGCCGTGATGGAAACGACCCGCTGGACGTTGCCGGAAGTCTCGCCCTTGCGCCAGATCTCCTGGCGGCTGCGGGACCAGAATACGGTACGTCCTTCCGCGATGGTCAGCGCCAGCGTCTCGGCGTTCATGTAAGCCAAGGTCAGCACTTCCTTGGTATAGTGATCCTGCACAATGGCCGGAATCAGGCCATGGGAATTGAAATGAAGCGATTGGGAATTCTGGGTGATTTCCATTTGAGAAACCTCCTCCTCAAGAACGTTTGGCGCGGGCCGCACCCATGGCACCGCCCGCCCAAAGAAAACATATGTATAGTGTACCTGTTTTTGCGGCGTTTGGCAAGGGGTCACAGCCGCATTTCCACACCGTTTTGCCGCAGATAGCCTTTCAGGTCCCGGATCTCCACCTGTTTGGTGTGGAAAATGGAGGCTGCCAGCCCCGCATCCACCGCCGGGTGGTTGCGGAAGAGCTCCAGAAAGTCCTCCTTGCAGCCGGCGCCGCCCGAAGCGATGATGGGCACCGCACACCGGGCCGCCACGGCGTCCAGCAGTTCCAGGTCAAAGCCGTTCTTAACGCCGTCGGTATCGATGGAGTTGACCACCAGTTCCCCGGCGCCGTTTTGTACGCCCTGTTCCAGCCAGTCCAGGGCGTCGATGCCGGTATTTTCCCGGCCGCCCTTGGCAAAGAGCATGAACCTGCCGTCCACCCGCTTGATGTCGGCGGAGAGCACCACGCACTGGTTGCCGTACTTCTGGGCCGCCGCCGGGATAATGCCGGGGTTTGCGATGGCGCCGGAATTAACGCTGACCTTGTCGGCGCCGCATTTGAGCACCCGGTCAAAGTCCTCCAGCGTGCGGATGCCGCCCCCCACCGTCAGCGGAATGAAAATCTGGCTGGCCACCCGGCGCAGAATGTCGGTGAAGAGGGTGCGCCCCTCCACGCTGGCGGTGATGTCATAAAACACCAGTTCGTCGGCGCCGGATTCATTGTAATAACGGGCCATCTCCACCGGGTCGGCCATATCCTGCAGGCCCTCAAAGTTGACCCCCTTCACCACACGGCCGTCTTTCACGTCCAGACAGGGAATGATGCGTTTGGTGATCATAGTGTACCCCTCCTCAGTCCTGATACAGGCGCACGGCCTCGGCCAGGTCGATGGCGCCGGTGTAGATGGATTTGCCCAGAATGGCCGCATGGCAGCCCATGGCCTGCAGCTCGGCCAGTTCCTCCATGCGGGCGATGCCGCCGGAGGCGGTGACCTCGATGCCGGGGATGGTCAGCAGTTCCCGGTAGAGGTCCAGGTTGGTGCCCTGCATGGTACCGTCCCGGGAGATATCGGTGGCGATGATGGCCCCCACCCCGGCAGCGGCACAGCGGCGGCAGAAGTCCACACCCGGTTCGGGGGTGACCTCCTTCCAGCCGTTGACGGCCACATAGCCCTGCTTCATATCCACCCCCACCGCAATGCGGGGGCCATAGGTCCGGGCCATCTTTTCGGTAAAGGCGAAATCTTTTACGGCGATGGTGCCCAGGATGCAGCGGTCCACCCCCAGGTCAAGATACCGGCGGATGCGGGCTTCATCCCGGATGCCGCCCCCCACCTCGATCTTCAGGCCGCCCTGCCTGGCAATGGCGGCGATGGTCTGCAGATTGGCGGTGGTATCGTCCTTGGCGCCGTCCAGGTCCACCACATGGAGATACTTGGCCCCGGCTTCGATAAAGGAACGGGCCTGAGCCACCGGGTCGGCGTTGTAAACGGTCATCTGGTCGTAGTCGCCCTGGTAGAGCCGCACGGCCTGCCCGCCCCGCAGATCAATGGCAGGATAGAGTTTCATAAGCGCCCCTCCTTACAGTTCGGCAAACGCCTTCAGCAGGCGCAGGCCGGTATCGCCGGATTTTTCGGGGTGGAACTGGGTGCCGTAAACGTTGCCGCTGCGCACCGCTCCCGTCACCGGGATGCTGTACTCGCTGGTGGCCAGAGTGGACGCCGCGCAGTCCTTGGCATAGTAGCTGTGCACGTAGTAGACGTATTCCCCGTTTTTCACATACCGGAACAGCGGGTCATCTTCCCGCCCCGGCACGATATCCAGGGCATTCCAGCCGATGTGAGGCACCTTCAGGGACGGGTCCTTCAGGTCGTCGGCCAGGGGGCAGACCGCACCGGGGATCAATCCCAGGCCGGCATGCTCGCCGTATTCGTAACTCTTCTCAAAGAGCAGCTGCATCCCCAGGCAGATGCCCAGCAGCGGTTTGCGCTGCACTTCCTCTTTCAGCACCGGTACCAGGCCGGTGGCTTCCAGTTTGGCCATGGCATCGGCAAAGGCGCCCACGCCGGGCAGCAGGATATGGCTGGCGGCCCGCAGGTCCTCCGCCTGGCGGGTGACCCGCACTTCGGCCCCCAGGCTCTTGACGCTGGACGACAGACTGAACAGGTTGCCTACACCGTAATCCACAATGGCAATCATGACTTTCCCTCCTCTGAATCTTTTCTCATTCCTTGGGCGGCAGGATCTCATCCAGCGCCGTGAAGAACCGCTCCATCTGTTCCGGTGTGCCGATGGTAATACGCAGCCACCGGTCGATGCGCGGTGTGCTGAAATACCGGATCAGGATGCCCCGCGCCCGCAGCTTTTCAAAAATCTCCTTGCAGGGCATCCGGTCGGTGGTGACAAACAGAAAATTGGTGGCGGAGTCCAACACCGTGAAGCCCCGGTCCCGCAGTTTGGCGGTGGCATCGGCCCGGGTGGCCAGCACCTTGCCGGTCACCTGCCGGAAATAGGCTTCATCCCGGATGGCCGCGGTCCCCGCCGCCTGGGTCAGGGAATTGACGTTATAGGGGCTGTAGCTGAACTTGACCCGGTTCATGTCGGCAATGAGTTCCGGCCGGGCCAGGCAGAAGCCCAGCCGTGCCCCCGCCAGGTTGTGGGTCTTGGAGAAGGTATGGGTGATGACCAGATTGTCGTATCTGGCCAGCAGCGGCAGGCAGCTGGAGCCCGCCGGGGCAAATTCTATGTAGGTCTCATCCACAATGACCACGTTGTTGGGGTTGGTGCGCAGCACTTCCTCGATGGCTTCCACCGGGGCCAGCAGGCTGGTGGGCGCGTTGGGGTTGGCGATCACAATGGTTTCGTCCAATCCGTGATACTTGGCCAGATCGATGGTGAAGTCCTTCTCCAGGGGGATCACGTGCTGGGGGATGTGCAGAAGGTCACACAGAACCGGGTAAAAGCTGTAGGTAATATCCGCAAAGGCCAGGGGGGTCTCTTCGTCACAGAAAGCCCTCAGGGCCAGCAGCAGGTTCTCGTCGCTGCCGTTGCCGCACAGGACGTTTTCCGGTTTCACGCCCCAGTGGTCGGCAATGGCACGGTTCAGCTCGGCGTTGGTCAGGTCGGAATACAACCGCAGCCCCGGCACCGCCGCCGCCACCGCCGCCGCCACACCGGGGGCGGGCGGATAGGGATTCTCGTTGGCGTTGAGCTTCACAAGGTTATCGATCTTCAGCTGTTCCCCGGGGGTGTAGGGTTCCAGGGTTTCCAGCGTTTTGGTAAAATAACGGCTCATCTTTGCTGCCCTCCGCTCACTGGTCCTCGAAACGGATGGTCACGCTCTTGGCGTGGGCGTGCAGGCCCTCGTGCTCGGCAAAGTTGGCGATGCGCTGCTCCACCTGGCCCAGGGCCTCCCGGGTATAGTAGATGAAGCTGGATTTCTTCACGAAATCGTCCACGCCCAGGGGGCTGCTGAACCGGGCGGTGCCGCTGGTGGGCAGGGTGTGGTTGGGACCGGCGAAGTAATCGCCCAGGGCTTCCGGCACGTTCTTGCCCAGGAAGATGCTGCCGGCGTTTTCAATCCGGTTGAGCACCGCGAAGGGATCGTCCACACAGATTTCCAGATGCTCCGGGGCGATGATGTTCACCGCCTCGATGGCCTTGTTCATATCGTCGGTGACGATGATCTTGCCGTTGGTGTCCACGCTGGCCCGGGCAATGGCCGCACGGGGCAGCTGAGGGATCTGCACTTCCAGCTCCGCCTGGACCGCCTTGGCCAGGTCCCAGCTGTCGGTGACCAGCACCGGAGAAGCCAGCTTGTCGTGTTCGGCCTGGCTGAGCAGGTCGGCGGCCACCCAGGCGGGGTTGCAGCTGCCGTCCGCCAGGACCAGAATTTCCGACGGGCCGGCGATCATATCGATGCCCACCTTGCCGAACACCTTCCGTTTGGCGGTGGCCACATAGATGTTGCCGGGGCCGACGATCTTGTCCACCGCGGGCACGCTCTCGGTGCCGTAGGCCAGGGCCGCCACCGCCTGGGCGCCGCCGGTCTTGAAGATGAGGTCGATGCCCGCGATGACCGCCGCCGCCAGAATACCAGGGTTGACCTTGCCGCCGGGACCCGCCGGGGTGGTCATGACGATCTGTTTGACCCCGGCCACCTTGGCGGGGATCACATCCATCAGCACGGTGGAAGGATAGGCCGCCGTGCCGCCGGGCACATAGACGCCCGCCCGCTGAATGGGGGTATACTTCTGGCCCAGCACCACACCGGGCTTGTCGGTAAGGACAAAGTTTTTGTGAATCTGCTGCTCGTGGAAGTGACGGATATTTTCCGCCGCCATCTTCAGGGTGGTGATGAATTCGGGGTCCTGGGCTTCCAGTTCCGCAAAGGCCTCGTCGATCTCCTGCTGGGTGACCTGCACCGAGGTCAGTTGGGCATGGTCGAACTTGGCGGCGTATTCGATGAGGGCCGCATCCCCCCGGGTACGCACATCGGCGATGATGGCATCCACGGTGGCTTCCACGTCGGCCTCGGCACGGATATCCCGATTGAGAATCTCTTCGGGTTTTACTTCGTCAAAATCATACAGGCGAATCATTGGGCAAGGGCCTCCTTCATTTTATTGAGCAGCTCGGTCATCTGCTGGTGTTTGAACTTGTAGCTGGCCTTGTTGGCGATGAACCGGGCCGAAATGGGCATGAACTCTTCGATGACGGCCAGGTTGTTCTCCCGCAGGGTGGTGCCGGTTTCCACAATATCCACGATCACATCGGAGAGCCCCAGGATGGGCGCCAGTTCGATGGAACCGTTGAGCTTGATGATATCGATATCCCGGCCCCGGCGCTCGTAGTGATCCCGGGCAATGTTCACGAACTTGGTGGCCACCCGCAGCGCCCGGCTCTCGTCATCCACAAAATCCTTGGGGCCCGCCACGCACATCCGGCATTTGCCCATACCGGTGTCCAGCAGTTCATAGACATCGGCGTCGGATTCGGCCAGGATATCCTTGCCCACAATGCCGATATCCGCCGCGCCGTGTTCCACATAGATGGCCACGTCGCTGGGCTTCACCAGGAAGTACCGTACCCCGGCTTCGGGGTTTTCCACCACCAGTTTGCGGGTGTCGTTGTAATCCTCGTTGGCCCGGTAGCCGGCCTCCGCCAGCAGTTTGTAGGCCTTGTCGCCCAAGCGGCCCTTGGGCAGCGCAATGTTCAGCCAGACCTTGCCGCTCTGGGTCTGGGCATCGGCATTCAGCCGTTCCAGTTCATCCAGGTAAATGGCAAAACCGATGGCGTTGGCTCCCGGCGTGAACCGCTGCATCAGGTAGTCATACCGGCCGCCTTTCAGCACCGCACGGGGTACCCCTGCCACATAGCCGGTAAATACCAGCCCGTTGTAATATTCCATCTCGTCCGCCAGGCTCAGGTCCAGCAGCGTGCCGCGGCCGTCCTCCCCCAGCTGGTTCTGCAGGGCCTGCAATTCCTCCAGCGCTGCCCGCTGAGCCTCACAGCGGCAGCATTCCCGGGCGGCGGTCAGCGTCGCCCCCAGGGGGCCATGGAGCTGGAGCAGTCCGCAAAGGGCGTCGGCGGCCGCCTCGTCCAGCCCTTCCGCCAGGGCGGCGGCATGGAGTTCATGGGCATTCTTCTCTTTGAGCAGTTCGATCAGACGGCCGCGGTCCTCTTCCGGCACCTGCAGGGCATCCAGCAGCCCGGTGACAAACCCCATATGGCTGACTTCCAGAACGGTGGGCACCTGCAGGGCCGCCAGGCTTTGCAGCGCCAGCCGTACCACCTCGGCCTGGGCGGCGGCATCCACCGCACCCATGCATTCCAGCCCCATCTGGTGGATGGTCTGGAAGGTGTGGCTTTCCCGGCTGGGACGGCAGACCTCCTCATTATAATAAAAGCGCTTGCACTCGCCGGGGGCCGGCTGGGCCGTCTTGGCAATGGAGAGCGTCACATCCGGTTTGATGGCCCGCAATTTGCCGTCCAGGTCGGTGAAGGTCACCACCTGGGCGTCCGACAAGAAACGCTGATACTCCTGATAGAGAGCATATTCCTCAAACCGGGAACAGCGGTACTTCCGGTACCCCGCCTGCTCATACAACGCCCGCAGGCGGAAGGTCGCCTGTTCCGCGGGAGTAAAATTTTCCAGCTGAAATTCCATACATTTCCCTGCCTCTCACAGATATAAATTTTATTATACTTTAGCACAGTAAAGATGTAAAGCGCATTTTTATACAATACAATCCAAAACAATACAAAAAGGCGCACCTTTGCTTGTACAAAGATGCGCCTGAAGCGTTTGGTCTATCAACCCTTGCAGCCCTGTTCGTCCCAATCCCCAAAATCGGCGGGGTCCGCGATCCTGGTGGCGTCGAATTTACCGTCCTCCGTCTTGGGTACCTCCACAGCGCCCAGTTCCACCGGGTTGGCATTGGGGGTATCGTCGCCGGCCTGCACGGGATGCGCGGCCACGGGCGGCTGGTATACTGCATCGGGGGACGCGGCGGCAGGGGCCTGTTCAGCCTCGTCAGACGCATCGTCTTCGGGCTCGGCGTCGGTTTCAACCTCGTCCGCCGGGCCCATAATATGCTCGTATTCCTCGCCGTGTTCACGCTTTTTCAGTACATACACAGCGGCGCCCACAGCAGCGGCGCCCACAGCCAGACCGGCCAGTTTCTTCAGCAAAGACATGTCAAAACCTCTTTTCGCATTCCCAACATGGTTTTGAGTTAGTATACCACACTGTGCAGCAAAATACAAGTGTGGTACAGTTTAACAAAAATTCTTTCAAGTAATTGTATAATCTGACAAGAAGTGGTATGATAGGGCAGCATTCTAGCATAAAGAGGGATTGTATATGAAGTTCGTGTTTCAATTTGCCCGGATCGTGGCCTTCTGCCTGCTGGGCGAGATACTGGCCGCCGTGCTGCCGCTGCCCATTCCCGCCAGTGTCTATGGTTTGCTGCTGATGGTAGCGGCCCTCAAGCTGGGGCTGCTGAAACTGGAACAGGTGCGGGAGACCGGTTTGTTTTTGACCGGGATCTTTCCGCTGCTCTTTGTTCCGGCGGCCAGCGGCGTCATGGAACTGGGAAGCCAGCTGGCGGAGGTATTCATTCCGGTGCTCATCGCCATCATTCCCATCACCGCGCTGGTCATGGCCGTTACCGGCAGCGTGGCCCAGCATTTCACCGCCCGGCAGGAGGTAGAAAAGTCATGAGTGAATTTTTGCAGCACTGCGGCAGCTGGGGCGTCTTTGCCACGCTGGCTGCCTACGCCCTGGGGGTTCTGATCAACCGCAAAACCAAACTGGCCCTTTTCAATCCGCTGCTGATGGGCAGTATCTTTATGATCGTCTTTCTGCGCTGCTTTGCCATCCCCTATGCCGACTACAGTTCCAGCGCAGCCCCGGTGAACTGGTTGCTGGCCCCCGCCACCGTCAGCCTGGCCATTCCTTTGTATGAAAAATGGGACCTGCTGGAGAAAAATGTGGGCGCCATCCTGGCCGCCATTCTGGCAGGCGTCATTACCAGCCTGGGCAGTGTACTGGTCATAGCCTGGGTGCTGAATATGCAGCGCGCCAACGCCGTCACTCTGCTGCCCAAATCGGTGACCACCGCCATCGGCATGGACATTGCCGAAACCCTGGGCGGCACGGCGGCTCTGGCAGGGGCCGTCATCATCCTGACCGGCATTGCCGGCAGCCTGCTGGCGGAAACCGTCTGCAAGGTCTGCCACATCACCCATCCCATTGCCAAAGGGTTGGCACTGGGCACTTCGGCCCACGCGGTGGGCACCAGCAAAGCCCTGGAAATGGGCGAAGTGGAAGGCGCTATCAGCGGTCTGGCCATTGCGGTAGCCGGTGTTCTGACCGCCGTGCTGGCGCCGGTGGCTGCCAACTTCCTGCCCTGAACTTCGTATAGGACACATAAACGGCACCCGTTCTCGGGTGCCGTTTTTTGCATCTTATCTCCGAAGTCTGCGCCGCTGCACCGCTTTGACCAGTTCCACAACGGGAATGACCAGCACGGCCAGCGCCAGGGCGATGAGATATTCCGCCAAAGATACCGGTGTGAACCCGAACATCCGGGCAACAACGGGGATCTCCAGCACGGCTGTGGTCAGCACCAGGCTGCCCAGCATAGCCCCCCACAACACCGGATTGTGGGTGTGCAGGGTGAATACACTCTTACGCTGGCTGCGCAGATTGAAGCTGTGGAAAATTTCGCACATGCTCATGGTCAGGAAGGCCATGGTCATACCGTCGGGGCTGACCCCTTTGGGCATTTCCAGGGTCCCCACTTCGATACAGTGGCCAAGGATGTAAGAAATCATCGTAATGGCGGTGATAAGCACCCCCTGGTAGGCAATGTCAGCGCCCAGCCCCCCGGCAAAAATGCCGTCCGAGGCCCGACGGGGCGGCCGGGACATGGTGTCCGGTTCCCCCGGCTCCATCCCCAAAGCCAGTGCCGGGAAACAGTCGGTGATCAGGTTGATGAAGAGAAGGTGCACCGGATTGAGCAGCGTAAAGCCCAGCAGCGTAGCCCCGAACACCCCCAGCACCTCGCTCATGTTGGAGGCCAGCAGGAACTGGATGGATTTGCGGATGTTATCATAGATACGGCGGCCTTCCTCCACGGCGGCCACGATGGTGGCAAAGTTATCGTCAGCCAGCACCATATCGGCCACATTTTTGGTCACATCGGTGCCGGTGATCCCCATACCGATGCCGATATCCGCCATCTTGATGGAAGGTGCGTCGTTGACACCGTCCCCGGTCATGGCAGTGACCGCCCCCTGGCTGCGCCAGGCAGCCACAATGCGCGTTTTGTGTTCCGGCTGGACACGGGCATAGACGCTGTACTGCTCCACCCGCCGGGCCAGTTCCTCCTCCGAAAGGGCATCCAGTTCCGCGCCGGTGATGGCCTGGTCCGCCCGTTCCAGAATCCCCAGCTGCCGGGCGATGGCCACGGCGGTATCCTTGTGGTCGCCGGTGATCATCACCGGACGTATGCCGGCCCGGCGACACTCCCGGATGGCGTCCTCCACTTCCGGCCGCACCGGGTCCATCATGCCGGTAAGCCCCAAAAAGCAAAGGTTCTGTTCCAGCGCTTCCGGCTCATGGGAAGCAGGTTTTTCCGGCCAGAACCGCCGGGCAGCCGCCAGCACCCGCAGGGCCTGGTCCGCCATGGCCTTGTTCCGGGCCAGCAATTCGGCCCGTTTGGCCTCGGTCATGGGATGCTCCACCCCGTTTTCCCACCAGGTGGTGCAGCGCTGCAGCACCACATCGGGGGCGCCTTTGGTGTACTGGATATACCCTTCGGCGGTCCGATGGATGGTGGACATCATCTTGCGGCCGGAATCAAAAGGTGCTTCGTCCGCCCGGGGCTGCTGTGCTTCCAGCTGGTCTTTGGGCATTCCCTGGGCCGCAGCGAAATCCACCAGGGCTGCTTCGGTGGGCTCCCCTTCCGCCTTTCCGTCAGGCCCCAGGTTTGCGTCGTTGCAAAGTGCCATAGCCGTGGCCAGGGCAGTGGTATCTCCCTGGTGTTCCACCACCGTCATCCGGTTCTGGGTCAGGGTGCCGGTTTTATCGGTACAGATGACCTGGGTGCACCCCAAAGTTTCCACCGCCGTTAGACGGCGGATCACCGCCTTGCGCCGGCTCATATTGGTGACCCCGATGGAGAGCACCACCGTCACCACGGTGGCCAGCCCCTCCGGGATGGCTGCCACTGCCAGAGAGACCGCCACCATAAAAGTGGAAAGGACGCTCTCCATGGTAAAGGAGCCCGCTGCCGCCAGATCAAAGACGAAAATAAAGACGCAGATGGCCAGCACCAGTTTGGACAGGGTGCGCCCCAGTTCGTCCAGACGCCGCTGCAGCGGCGTCTGTTCCTCCTCAGTACCGGCCAGGGCTCCGGCGATCTTGCCCATTTCGGTGTGCATGCCGGTGGCGGTGACCATCGCCCGGCCACGGCCGTAGACCACCGTGGAGCCCATGTAGCACATATTTTTCCGGTCCGCCAGCGGTACATCCTTCTGCCCGGGTGCCAGCCCCAGCAATTGGGTCACCTTGGTCACCGGCACACTCTCGCCAGTGAGGGCGGCCTCCTCGATCTTCAGGCTGGCACTTTCCAGCAGCCGGCCGTCGGCAGGCACACTGTCCCCCGCTTCCAGTACCACCAGATCCCCCGGCACCAGTTCGTCGCTGTGCAGCACCGTCTGGTGACCGTCCCGCACCACCTTGCAGGTAGCGGCCGTCATCGTCTGCAAAGCCTCGATGGCCGCTTCCGCCTTGCTTTCCTGAAAGACCCCCAGCACCGCATTGAGGAGCACCACGATCAAAATAATGGCAGCTTCGGCAAAGTCCTCCCCCGCCAGGTAGTTGGTCGCACCGGAAATTGCTGCCGCCGCCAGCAGAATCAACAGCATGGGGTCTTTGAGCTGCGCCCCAAACCGCTGCAGCAAGGTGGGCTTGGGGGCCGCCCGCAGTTTGTTGGGGCCGTACTGCTGCAGGCGTGTTTCGGCCTGCTGCCGGGTGAGCCCCTGTTCCGAAGTTTCCAGCTGCCGCAAGAGATCGGCAACCGACTGGGTATATGCCTGTTTCATCGCGGGTCGCTCCTTTCCGTGCGGGAAGAAAAAACTCATGCACAGGGAGATCCTGTGCATGAGTCTCATTCTCTGGTATTTCGGCGGTCCGGGCCGGTCGGCCGGGTATGGCGAACGCGCCGCACACCATGCGGTGTGGAATTACTCCCTCATGGTATTTTTATTGTACCCGGGCCAGAGCCTGTTTGTCAAGAATAACCACAGGCAAAAAACACATCAGGCTGTTTTTTCCACTGTAACGCCGGTGACCGTGATGGGCGTGTCATCCAGGGTATGCACCGCGGTGCGCCAGTAGTACAGGGGGGTGCCGGTGGTGAAGGTAAAGGTCATGGTTTCGGGTTCGATCACGGTGAATTCAATGTCCAGTTTGTAGGTTTCCTGGTTGATGAGCCCGTGGCGGGCATAGATGTAGCTGTGATCAAAGCCGCTGCCCGTCAGGGTCACGCTGTAACTGCCCGGGAAAAGCATCCACTGCTGGGTCATCATCTCGCCACCGCTGCCCAGCTCCACCCCGTCCGAGGTGATGGACCCGTTGGTCACAGCGGACAGCCGCAGATCCATGGGGCGGGCATCGGTTTCCGGCGTCGGGTCGGGCGTCAGGTCCAGAGGCTCCACGCTGCCGAGGAGGATACCGTCCAGCCGATAGTAATACAGGGCAAAGGAATCCCGGGCCAGTTCATCCTCATCCAGGAATACATAGAGCGTGTCCGCCGAGAGGGTGTTCATCTCCCCGGCCAGCGTCACCGCGGCCAGATTGCCATCCATATGGCCCATGTAGAAGCTGTTGGACGTCCAGCCATGGTCCGCCGCAAAGGCCGCCAGATCCCAGAATTCGTCGTGTTCAAAATCAAAACTGGCAAAAGCCATGTGGGTGAATTTCCCGCTCTCTGCCAGGGTCTCCCAGCCAGGGTCCGTCAGTATCGTTTCATCGGCATAGGTGGCGTTGTCATGATAGGTGGCAAACCGTTTGGCCAGTTCCTCCTTCATGCCGTACGCCTGCACCACCGCACAAGCGGCCAGCAGCACCGCGGCGGCGCGGCCTTTCCACAGGCGCAGCACCACCCCGCAGGCCAGCAGCAGCACCAGCAGCCCGGCCAGCCAGGCCAGCCGTGCGCAGGAGGAAAACATCGCCCACACATCCATGAGCAGCTGGGGAATGGGCACGGTACCCAGGGTCTTGCCCCCCAGCGTCACGGTATTGCCCATGGCGGCCACTCCATCCAGGACCAGCACCACCGCCCCGTCGATCAGCCAGGCCCGGTGGCGGGGGAAAAATCCGCGGCCCTTGCCCCGGACCCCCGCAACGATCAGGCTGACTGCCGCCACGGCCAGCGCCAGCACGGCACCCAAACCGATATAGATATCCTGCTCCCAGCTGGCAGCCAGACCCGGAACCACCAGGTTGACCAGGTCCGCCCCATTGAGGTAGCCGTTGGAATAGCCGGCGAAATTGGAAGCAAAGGCCCCCAATACCACCAGTTCCGCCAGGGCAGCCCCGCAAAAGCAGACCACCGGCAGCAATACCGACGCCGGGCCCTTCTTTTGCAGACCCCGGCGCACAGCGTACCCCACCAGAACAATGCCCACCATGGGCAGATAGTACAGATGGATACCGCCGCAGAGGATGCCCATAAACGCCCATACCAGACAGGCCCGGCGCGTGGTGGGCAATACTCTGTCACTGTTCAGCCACAGCCAGACCGCCAGCAGGATCAGCCAGTTGGCAGCCAGCGCCGTGTGGGCAAACATCCGGATGGTCAGCGCCGGGAAAAGCACCGCCACCCCGGCCCCGGCCACGGTAGCCCAGCAGCGGGCAGTCTGATGGGGACGTACCCCGCCCAGCCGTGCCAGAATGGCCTGGGCCAGCCCGCCCTGAAGGGCATAGCAAAGCAGTCCCCACCAACCGAAATACTGAAATCTTCCCGGGAGGATGGGGCTCAGCAGCTTGCCCAACAAGGCCAGCAGAGGGATGGAGTCGGTGAAAAGGATGCTGGTACGGTACGGGTAGATGACGCTGTAGTTAGCTCCCAGATAAGGCAGCCGCACCGGGCTGTTCCGGAAAAAGACCCAGCCCAGATAATGCTGGGAAGGGTCCGGGCTGGCGTTGTTGAGGATCCAGTCCACACAGGTGGGGTCCAGTACCCGCACCCCGTATAAAGCCACAAAGACCAGCGCGCCCAACAGCGCGCCGGTCAGCGGCCAGCGATAATTTCGGATCGCAGCAGTTTTTTGCATGGGAACCCCTCAGCGCACAAAGGTGGTGGACAAGGTGGTGGACCAGCTTTCCCCCTGCTTCAGCGAAACGGCACAGGGACGCTGCTCCCATTCCAGGGGACCGTCCTCCTCCCCCGGCAGGCTGTGCCAGGGCTCGATGCAGACAAAGCGCAGCGGTTTTTTCAGAGCCGACCAGATCAGGACATAAGGATACCCCTCCACATCGCAGATGACGCTGCGGCCGGTATCCTTCTCCACGATAGAAACATGCTGGCTGCGCAGGTTGACCATGCAATGGCTGTCATTGTCAAAGAGGTCGTCGGTAAGGGGGATGGCCTCGGTGTTGCGGGCCAGATAATAGCTCTGACCGTTGAGCAGTCCGTTGGGCCGGGCACTGACGCACAGAGGAGACTCAATGCCGTCAAACCGGATCTCGTAATCCTGGGTGGTGTGGCGGCTGTCGAAGGGGACCGCAAAGGCCGGATGGTACCCGATGCCAAAGCGCAGCTGTTCTTCCACAGGGTTCTCTACACAAAGGGTGTGGTGGACCGTCTCCCCCTCCAGCACAAAGGTGGAGCGCAACACAAAGGCGTAGGGCCATTTGGGCAGCGTCTGGGCATTGGCGTGCAGCTCAAATTCCAGGGTATACTCGGTCCGGCGGGTCAGGGTATGCTCCACATCCCGGGCAAAGCCATGCTGGCCGCCCTGGTACTCCACCCCCTTGGCGATCATCTTGCCGCCGGTGAGTTTGCCGGTGTAAGGGAAAAGAATGGGCGCATGACGCCCCCAGACAGAGGGATCACCGCACCAGAGCAATTCCGCCCCGGTGGGTTTGTGGATGATGCTGACCGCCTCGGCCCCGTGGGTATCCACTGTCAGGCGCAGGATGTCATTTTCAATGGTATGCTGCATAGCTGTTACCTCCTGTTTCCTATGGTTCTCCGCCGCGGCGGGGTCCGTGTCCGGTTTACAGGGCCACCACCTGCAGAAGCATGCCGGCCACCGCGCCGACCGCCCACAGAAGGCCCGTCATGAACAGGTTCTGCTTCCAGCTGGGGTTGACCCGCCACAGGACGGCCAGGCCCACACCGGCCCCCGCCGTCAGCCCGGCGAACAGGCTGCCGAAGGAGATCGCCCCTTCGATATACAGCTGGGCCAGCAGCACACTGGCGGCACAGTTGGGCACCAGACCCACCAAAGCGGTGAGCATAGGCTGGAACACGCCCATACCGGCCAGGGCCGACGTGATGGCCGTCTCCCCTACCGAGGCAAAGACCAGGCCGATCAGCAGACTGAAGAGCAGAATAAAGACAAAGATTTCCAGTGTGTGGCGCAGTGCCGCCAGCCAGATTCCACAATGTTCCTCGTGTTCCTCGTGGCAGTCCACTTCGTCGGCATGACCGGCGTAGCCGCCATACAGGGATTTGGGCAGCACATGACGCAGCGGCACATCCAGCAGCGCGCCGCCCACCATGCCGAACACAGCCTTGCAGAGCAGCAGCACCACCAGACTGGGCCACTTGGAGGGTTCGGCCGCCAGCAGCGGCACCGCTTCATCGCTGGTGGCGATGAACACCGCCAGCAGCGTGCCGGGGGTGATGACCCGACTGGCATACAGGTTGGACGCCACAGCGCTGAATCCGCACTGGGGCACGCAGCCCAGCAGCGAACCGGGCAAAAAGCCCCACCGTCCGCCGCCGGCCAAAGCCCGCTCGATCCGGGCGCCATGGTGACGTTCCAGCCATTCGATCAGCAGGTACGCCAGGTACAAAAACGGCAGCATTTTGACGCTGTCGGTCAATGCATCCCGCAGCACATCTACAAAAAATTCCATAAAACCTCTATATACTTTCTATTGTGTTTTTCAGCGGAAACTGCGCAGCAGTTTTACCGCCGGACGCACGGCTCTGTCGGGAATGCGTTCCCGGAACCGTGCCACCGTACGGGCCGAAAAGGGCATCTTGTCACTGAAAGTCTCCATCCCCAGAAAATACTGCAGATAAGGGCTTTCCTGCACCAGGGACACCACTTCCCGGTCGGACACGCGGTAATGGAGCTGAATGATCCGGCACCCCAGCGCGACCCGCGCCGAGATGGCCGCCTTGCCCCCGGGGGCAAACAGCTCACTGTAGGATTTTTCAAACTGGTCCCAGTCAATGGCATCTGCCAGCAGCATCCAGCGGTTGCGGCCGCTGAGCTCGCCGTGATAGGGCGGCAGATAGTCATAGATGGACATTTGTTTTTCCCGGGCACGATACACAGCCAAGGCCCCTTTCCGTTTTGGGGCCCCTGCCCCGGATACAGCGCAGATCCTGCCCCAGCAGGCCCGCCCTGTTGTGTCAATACCGCTGGATCAGCGGGAAGATCAGTGCCAGCACGCACCAGGCCGCCTGATACAGCACCAAGGCCGCCAGAGGCAGCGAGGCAAGTCCGCCGGTAAGGCTGAGCAGCACCCCCAGCACACAGCTGAAGAACACCGACGCCGTCACCAGCATGGAGGATTTGTGTTCCCCTTCAGCGGCACCGGCTGCGGCCTCCAGGCCTCCCACAAAGCTGGCAAAACTGCCCAGATGCAGCATGTTGCCCTCACTTTCGGGCAGCCAGGCCACCGCCGGGTCCAAAGCCTTGCGTTCCGCCGCGTTGAGCACCTTGACGGAACCCGCCGGCAGACTGTAGGCCGTCTCCAGCAGCTGCACATCGCAGTTGAAGTCGTCACAGTCCACCACCAGCGACAGACCGGTGCGGCGCAGGCTTTCCAGCACCACCGCCGTATCGGGGTCGCGCTGGTAGGCCACCTGGAACATGGCGAACATCTTGCCGGATACCGCCAGATAGATGACCCGGCGCTGGTTGACCGTATGATGCTGTTCATATTCCAGGCTGGGGATCTTTACACCGTAGTCCTGCATCAGGGCACGGTTGCCCACCAGGACCCGGCGTTTGTTCACCCAACCCACATAGCCTTTGCCGTAGATGGTTTCCCGGTCATCTACCTGAGCCAGCAGATTGCGATTTTCCCCCAGCATGCCCAGAAAAACTTCCCGCAGCGTGGGGCCTGCTTCGGCCAGGATCGAGGCCGCATACACGATGGCCAGATCAATATGTTCCGGCTTCACCGGCTTGATACCGGACAGCGTCACACAGCCGTTGGGGAAAAGGTCCCGGGCCGTGACCTGGATGACATTGATCCGGCCCAGCTGCCGGATATCCCGCCAGCCGGGGATCACGGCTCCCACCTGGGCAGCGCTGCGCTGCATCATGCGGGCAGGCAGGGCGGACAGCAGCGTTCCGGCCAGTGGTGCCCCCAGGCAAAGTACACTGGCCAGCACCGTCATGGCAGCGGCGCTGTCCTTGGTGCGGATCAGGGTGATGATCATGGCCAGCAAGGCACATCCGCCGGCCAGCCAGGCAAACTGCTGCTGGTTCTTATCGCTGGTGCCGGAGGCCGCACTGTTCTTTAAAAAGCTGCGGAAGATCTGCGTGGGCCGGTTCACCAGCACATTGGGATGAGGTTCCGCCAAACCCTTGGTCACCGCATGCAGTGCTCCCGCATCCTTCAGCCGATAGGCTACCGCATGCTCCACCTTGGCGCTGACCAGGCGGAAGTTTTCCTGCACGGTGCAGGCATTCATCCGTTTGCCCACGGTATTCAGGCAAAGCACCAACACCGCAGGCCCTGCCAACAGTGTGACATCCGAGGTATAGTTTCCGGCAAAAAGAAGGACGATGCATTGCAGTGCCGCCCCCAAAAGCGGCAGCACCGCCAGGCTGTCGGGGGTGGGGCGCTTGGCCAGACCCAGCAAACCGTTCACCACTGTGCGCCAGCACAGTCCCCCCGCCGCCAGAAGAAGCACCAGGGCAACCGCCGGATACACGGTGGTACCGGCCAGGGGGCCCGGCATGGCCGGCAGGGCTGCCGCCATCAGGCCCAGGACCAGCAGCACCGCTGCGATCACCCCGGTAACCAGCGAGGCGGATGTATAATACAATACCTGTTGAGCCAGTTCCCGGCGCACCACCGGTGCATCCTCGGCACGCTCATATTCATGGTGATGCACAGCCGGGATCTCGGACGTATCAAACGGTTGGGCCGCAGAATCCGCCTGCTCGTCATCGGCTTTGCCTTTCAGGCGCATCATGCCCTTGGCCAGATCCTGCACACGGCGCCGTCCCCGGACGGGCGGTTGTTCTTCCTCATCCTCCAGCGACTCGGTCAGACGGGCCGCTGCGGTATCGAAGCGGGCGGTCCCCGTATTGATCGCCTGGGCAATATCCTGCACAAAGGAAGCGGTGCCCGGTTCTGCCGGTGCGTTTCCTGTCAGGTTCTGGGTAAAACCGGTGGTCGTTTCCCGCGTATCCCCACCGCCGCCCAGGTCCTGGGTGAAACCGGTGTGCGCCGGTGCCTGGGGCCGGGTATCCACCCCCAGATTCTGGGTAAAGCCGCTGTGGGTGGGTGTTTCCGGCGTAAGGCGGATCTTGCCGGTCAATGTATCCACCAGCTGGTCCACATCGTCAGGCTCCCGACGCCCCAGCAGGCCGCCTTCGGAAGGCAGCCCCACCACCTGGGTATCCGCATTGGGGTCCAGGCCGGATTTCACCGCTTCGGTCCCGGCCGGCTGGGATGCCATGGTCCGGGTGGTGCTCTCCGGTGGTGCAGCCTCCGTTTTCTGGGGCAGCACCGGGGTGACCGACTGTGCCGGGGTGACCGGCTGCTCCGGTGCCGGAGAAGACTGCCGGACGGCAGTACGGGGACGCACCGCATTGTAGGCGTTCATGAAATCCTGTGTGCTGTCCAACGGCGCCGCATCCAAAGCGCCCAGCTGCATGGTGAATCCCGAGCTGACCGGCGGCTCCGTCGGCAAACTGATGGGTTCCCCCACCGGCTCCTTCACCGGAGACTCCGGCATCGTCTGGGCCGGCGGCGCCGTGCGGATCTTCTGCCCCGGCGTAAATTCCACCGTATTGCGCTTTTTGCGGTAGATCGTCCCGGTGGCCCCGGTGGAAACAGACGCACGCGGTTCCCGCATTGCCTGGCGGATGCCCCGCAGCATCTGCATGGTGTCGCCGCCGGTCTCCGGCGCCGAAGGACCGCGGGTATATTTGCTGCGCCAGACGTTTTCCACCGTGTCACCGCCCTGGGGCTGTTCCGGCTCGGGTTCAGCCTCCCGCCTGGCACGGTACACTTCGGCAGGCTCTTCCTGCCGCCCTTCGGGAATCACGATCTCCTCGGTATTGGAGTCCTTTGCCCCGAACAGTCCCCCCAGAAAACCATGCTTTCTGGCCGGTTTCTGGGAGCGGTGCTCCGGTTCCCGGTCAGGGAAATATTCTTCCCCGCCCTGGTCCGGGAAGTATTCTTTCTGCTCCTCCGGCGCCGGTTCCGGTGCGGCGGAGTCCTCTTCCCCGTTCTGGGGTCCGTTGCCGGCCAGCGACACATTGATAGGAACAAATTCGTCGGTATCCTCGGCGGACTTCAAACCGAAAAGTCCCCGCTTCTTTCTGCCGGGTTCCCGGATCTTTCCCTTTTCATCGGGCACAACCGCCACCGAGTCCCGGAAAAACTTCTGGAACTGATTTTTCCCCTGATTCAAGGCATCGGTATCCGCACCGGCATCCGGCGCCATCTTCAGCAGGAATCCCTTGATAATGCCGGTGCGGGTGGTATCCCCCATGGTACCGGTATCTGTGGTATCCTGCTTTTCCGGCGGTTCCGGGGCCGGTTCGGGCCAGGTCTGCCGGGGCTCCGGCTGCACTGGCTGCGCCGGTTGCATCGGCTGTGCTGTGGGGCGCGGCTGCGCGGTCTGGCGCTGGGGCGGCGTTGTATTTCCTTGCCGCTGCTCCACCGCCGGGGACTTCTGCAGGTCATCCCATCCGTCCAGGTCATCCAGACCCGCAAACGCGATCTTATGGTCCTGCTCCGGCGTGCCATGGAGCGGTGTGGTGGAGATTCCCACACTGCGCAGGATCTCATCCACCTGATGGTCGGTCACCGTGCTCTGCACGCCGGCCGCCGTCTGCTGCTGGTTCAGATCCTGCAAAATACGATCCACTGAGTCATTGGTACGTTTGCTTGGCATGGTCACTTGCTCCCTTTACAGATAAAGGCTGAAAGTAAAAATCATTTGGCGATGCGGCGGCGCAGCACATCATAGCACAGAATTCCCGCCGCCACACTGACGTTATAACTGTCCACACCGGTGGCCTGGCCGGGGGCCATCTCCAGGGTAACCGCCGCATCGCAGAGCTTGCGGGTAAGTGCGCCGGGGCCGCCTCCCTCGCTGCCCATCACCAGGGCCACCGGTCCGGAAAGATCGGTGCGGGAAAGGGGCTCGCCGCCCAGGTCGGCACAGTAGACAAACACATTGTGTTCCTTGATGGTGCGGATCGCCTGGGCCAGATTGGTCACCCGGGCCACCGGCAGCCGGGCAGCGGCACCGGCACTGGCCTTCATGACCGTGCCGGTGATCCCCACGCCGCCCCGCTTGGGGATGACCACCCCGTGGGCACCGCAGAGATAGGCCGAGCGGATGATGGCCCCCAGGTTGTGGGGGTCCTCCACGCCGTCACACAAAACAAGAAAAGGAGCTTCGTTTTTGGCCTCTGCCGCAGCAAACAGGTCCTCCAGGGCAGCGTACTGGATTTCGGCGGCACGCACCGCCACCCCCTGATGGTCCGCTGTGCCGCAGAGTTTCTGCAGTTTGTTGCCCGGCACCCGTTTGACCACGGCGCCGCACTGCTTGGCCAGGGCCGTATAATACCCCGCCACCGCCTGGGGAAGAGAATCCGCCAGGTAGACGGTATCCACCCCGTCGCCGCTTTTCAGCAATTCCGTAACGGGGTTCTTGCCCCATACCAGTGTGTCGGGGTGCTGTGTCTGTTCGCGGCCCGTTCTTTCCATTCCTTACCTCCTGCGGGGAACGCCTGTCCCCTTCTTGTCTATCTTTCTTATCTTTAGTGCTGACTATACAGATAACAGTATAGCACAAGAGTTGTCCCTTTGTCACCTTTTTTTGCGGTTTTTGTCGCCCGGCGCCCCGCTTTTCCGGCCCGGGGAGGGCCCAATGCGCCAAAAGTGCAAAGCCCGTCTTTGATTCAACGCTGCATCATGGTTTATACAAACTGTAGACGGTGGAGAACTTTTCCCATTGTTGAAAACTCTGTGGAAAGTGTGGAAAACCCGCATTCCCATCCACTTTTCCACCATTTGGCAGCGGAGTTTTGCACCGGCTGTTGAAAAGTTTTCCCTATAACAGCCCGGATAACCCCTTTTGTCAAGTGGGCAAACCGTTCAATTTTGCCTGACGAAGAAAGCAGTTTTGCCGCGGAATTGACAAATTCTTCCTGGGAGACGCCTTTGCCGCCGGGATGGTGCAAAAGTACATATTCTCCGACGAAAAAAGCTGTTGCTTTTTTGTCAAAGTCAGGGTATAATGAGACTGACGGTACACCGGGGGTCGGTGTGCCCTTATCCAACAAAGATCATGTGGAGGTATGTGATATGCTGGTAAATGCTACCAATATGCTGCTGAAAGCACGCGACGGCCACTATGCTGTGGGCCAGTTCAACATCAACAACCTGGAGTGGACCAAGAGCATCCTGCTCACCGCGCAGGAACTCAATTCGCCCGTGATCCTCGGTGTTTCCGAGGGCGCCGGCAAATATATGACCGGTTTCAAGACCGTTGCCGCCATGGTCAAGGCCATGGACGAGAGCCTGGGCATCACCGTTCCCGTGGCCCTGCACCTGGACCACGGCACCTATGAAGGCGCCAAGGCCTGCGTCGCCGCCGGCTTCACCTCCATCATGTTTGACGGCAGCCACTACGATATCGAAGAGAACGTTGCCAAGACCACCGAGCTGGTAGCCCTGGCTCATGACCACGGCCTGTCCATCGAGGCTGAGGTCGGTTCCATCGGCGGCGAGGAAGACGGCGTCATCGGCATGGGCGAAGTCGCCGATCCCGAGCAGTGCGCCAAGATCGCCAGCCTGGGCATCGACTTCCTGGCTGCCGGCATCGGCAACATCCACGGCAAATACCCCGCCAACTGGAAGGGCCTGGACTTCGACGCGCTGGACAAGATCCATGCTGCCACCAACAACATTCCTCTGGTCCTGCACGGCGGCACCGGTATCCCCGAGGATATGATCCGCAAGGCCATCAGCCTGGGTGTTTCCAAGATCAACGTCAACACCGAGTGCCAGCTGAGCTTTGCCGACGCTACCCGCAAGTATATCGAAGCCGGCAAGGACCTGCAGGGCAAGGGCTTTGACCCCCGCAAGCTGCTGGCTCCCGGCGCCGAGGCCATCAAGGCTACCGTTCGTGAGAAGATCGAACTCTTCGGCTCTGCCAACAAGGCTTGATTTTTCCGCATAAAAAGGCCGGTGGGATTTTCCCACCGGCCTTTTCTGTATGTAAGCAAAGACACCCTGCCCACTCCGTCCGGAGAAGGCAGGGGTTCCTTGTATAGGGAGGTGTCGGTTATCCTTCGTAACAGTCGGAATGGAGGATCACGCGGACCAGACGGGTCACACAGCGCTTCAGCTCCTCCAGACTGAGGCTGCCGTCGGCCAATGCCCGACGGATGTCTTCGTGGTCCATATCCATACCGGGCATGACCACATCGTTCCCCGCCCGGATGCAGCCGGAAGCCGTGCAGGAATCATCCACATTGGTGGTGGTCCAGTCCGTCATGATCACCCCGTCAAAGCCAAACTCGCAGCGGGCCGCCTTGGTGCAGGTGTCGTAGCAGTTTGCCGCATGCACACCATTGATCAGATTATAGCTGGTCATGATCGACCGGGGCCCGGCCTCCCCAATGGCGATCTCAAAGCCCTTGAGGTAGATTTCCCGCAGGGTTCTTTCCGTCAGGATGCTGTCGGAGGCCATCCGGTTATCCTCCTGGTTGTTGCAGGCATAATGTTTGATGGTGGTGCCGATGCCGGGGTGGCTCTGTACCCCCTTGGTGATGGCCGCGGCACAGCGGCCGCTGAGGAGCGGGTCCTCGGCATAATACTCAAAATTGCGGCCGCAGAGCGGATTGCGATGGATGTTCATGCCGGGGGCCAGCCAGAGCTGCACGCCAAAGAGTTTCATTTCCTCCCCGATCGCTCCACCGACCTCCTGCAAGAGGGGCATATCCCAGGTCTGGGCCAGCAGGGTCCCCACCGGGATGGCCGTGCAGTACTGGTGATAGGGCTCCCCTCCCGGCACGGGCCCCTCGTAGAACAGGCCGTGCTCCAGGCTCATCTCCAGCGGCACCGGCTGCGGCCGGCCGTTCTTCACATAGTAGGTCTGGGTCAGGCGCAGGCCTGCCGGTCCGTCGGCCAGCACGATGTTGGCGACCCCCTGCTCCAGGGCGATGCTGCTGGTTTCAGCCGCAGACCCCGGCACCGCCGAACCTGCGCTGCCCAAGGCACTGGCCTTTTCGCTGTCATTGCTTTCGCTCTGCCCTTTGCTGGGTTCCCCCGTGGCCAGATGGATCAGCTGCTCTTCCGTCAGGCTTTCTACCAGTTCGGCCGCTTCATCCCGGGGTTCCCGGAGTTCATAGTCCACCACCCGGGTGGATACCGCCGTGAGGTCATACGGCAGCACCGTCACGTCCCGGGCCGCAGCCTCCATGGCTGCATACCGGGCCGCCCGTTTTTCCGCCGGAAGGGAAAGCAGATGCAGCGTCTGCCGGGGCGGGCAGATGGTCTGCGTCCTGGTAAGCACCTTATCCTCCGGGAGAAGCAGACCCGCCTGCAGGGTACTTGCCTGCAAAGAGTTGCCTACATAGATGCCATACAGTCCCCGCTCCAGCATCCAGGCCGATGTTGTCTCCTCGTAGCTTTCCAACTGCTCCGGGCCAAAGTTCAATAACAGATTTTCATTTTCGCCTGGCTGCAGCAGGGCGGTTTTGCCAAAGGCCACCAGGCGGCGCGCCTCTTTTTCCAGTTTTCCGTCGGGCAGCCCCGCGTACACCTGTACCACTTCCCGCCCGGCGACTGCACCGGTGTTGGTCACCCTGGTCTGTACCGTTACCCGGCCATCCGCCGCAGCGGAAACCCCCACGGTTTCCAGCCGGAAGGTCGTATAGCTCAGGCCAAAGCCAAAACCGTAGCGCACCGGCACCTGGAAGCTGTCGAAGTACCGGTATCCCACATAGATGCCTTCCTCGTACAGTTCCTTTTCCACATTGCCGTTGTTGTGGGAGAAGGTGGCCGCATTGGGATAGTCCCTGTAATGGTCAGCCCAGGTATCCGTCAGTTTGCCGCTGGGGTTGACGGCGCCGCCGAGCACGTCCGCCACCGCGTGGCCGCCTTCCATGCCCGGCTGTGAGACGATCAGCACCGCCTGGATACGGGGGAATTCCTCCAGGAAGGCCAGGTCCACCACGCCGCCGGCGTTGACGATCAACACCACATGGGCATACAGCGCTTCCAACATTTTCAGGTGTTCCCGCTCGCACTCACTGAGCTCGTAGTCACCGGCCGCCGCCTGCCGGTCGGCGTTCTCGCCCGCGACGCGGGCAATGCAGTACACGGCCACCTCCGCTTCCGTTTTGTATACATCGCCCCCCGCCGGCATGGCGAAGGGATGGGTGGAATAGGCCGTAAAAAGGTGCTGAGACCGCCCTGCAGGTTCAATTCTTTCTGGGCGGCAAGGATTGCCCTGGGCCACCAGTTCATTCATCAGACTGTAGATCTCCTGTTTGGCACCCACATCAATGCCGCGGGTCGGTTCATCAAAAATAACCACTTCCGCATCGGCCGCCATCGTTTTGGCCAGGACCACCTTCTGCTGGTTGTCGCCGGACAGGTTCATCACCAGCTGGCCCATACTGGGTGTTTTGATATGGAAGGCTTTCTGGTACTTTTCCGCCTCCGCATCCACCTCTTTGTTCCGCACCAGCCCGAAAACGCCGTTGGCAAAGCGATCCAGACAGTTGATGGTGGTATTCCAGGCGATGCTCTGGTTCAGGAACAGCCCTTTCTCCTTGCGGTCTTCCGGCACCAGGCCGATCCCGGTATGGATGCCTTTGCGGGGGGTATCGATCCGGACCGGTTTTCCCTCATAGTAGATCTGACCGCTTTCCAGGGGGGCAGCGCCGTAGAGCACCTCCATCAGTTCGGTACGGCCGGCGCCCACCAGGCCGCCGAAGCCCAGGATCTCCCCTCTGTGCAGGGTAAAGTTGATATCGGTATCCCCGTTGCCGCACAGGTGTTCTACCCGAAGGATCTCCTCCCCGATCTTCACATCCCGCGGAGGGCAGGTCTGGCTGACGGTACGCCCCACCATGGCTGCAATCAGCTGTTCGCGGGTGGCGTCCTCCGCCTGCAGTGTGGTCACATACTTGCCGTCCCGCATAACACTGATGCGGTCGCCGATCTCAAACAGTTCTTCCAGACGATGGCTGATATAAATGATGGTGACCCCCTGCTTTTTCAGGTCACGGATGATCTGGAACAGCAGCTGGACCTCATCCACCGTCAGGGGTGCGGTGGGTTCGTCCATGATCAGGATCTTTGCCTTTTTGCTGACGGATTTGGCGATCTCGACGATCTGCATCTGGGCAGGGCTCATGGTTGCCACAATCTGGTTGGGGTCCAGGTGAACGCCCAGATCATCAAAGAGCTTTTTGGCTGCCTTGCGCCGTCCTTCAAAGTCCACGAAGGGGCCGCTGTTGGTATGTACCCCCAGAAAGACGTTTTCTGCCGCCGTCAGGCTGGGCACATTGTTGAATTCCTGGTAGATGACCTGGATGCCGTTTTCGGCTGCCAGCTTAACATTCATCTCGGTATACTCATGGCCGCCCACCGTAATGGTGCCGCTGGTCGGCGCGTGATACCCGGCGATCGCTTTGATCAGTGTGGACTTGCCTGCTCCGTTCTCACCGATCAGGCAGTGGACCTCCCCTTCCCGAAAATCCAGAGAGATATCATCCAACGCTTTTACGCCGGGGAACTGTTTGGTCAGGTGGTCGACCCGCAGCACGATTTTGTCCGATACGATTGCCACCGAAAGTTCCTCCTTTTTATTCTTTTATGAAAGGGCTCCCACAGAACTTCTTCCATGGGAGCCGGATTTCGTTGCCCGGTGATCCAGGGATCAGCCGGCGTAATAGTTGCTGATATTCTCCGGGGTGACAGCTTCGCCGCCCAGGGTGACCAGGGTATGGGAGTCATACTCGCCGTTCAGATAAGCCAGGAGGCCTTCACCCATCTGTGCGCCGGAATCGCCCATATAGATGGTGCCTTTGGCATAGCCGCCCGCCGCGATGTCGGCAAGGACCGCTTCCTCGGCGTCATGGCCAAACACGGCGGCATCCTTGTCGTAGCCCAGGGCGTTCCACACTTCGGAAACTTCCTTGACAAAGGAATCGGAGTAGCTCAGGATCACCTTGCAGTCGGGGTAAAGGGTGTTCAGGTTTTCGGCAAAGGTGGTGCCGTCGCCGGTATTGGTGCACTCACTTTCGTATACCACTTCGGCACCGGGGCAGAGTTCCTCCATGGCGGCCTTGTAGCCGTCCACACGGTCCATCATGTTCTGGCTCATGGTGGAAGTAATGTAAGCCACCTGGGCCTTGCCGTCGAAGTTGGTGTTGATATAATCGGCAGCGGTCTGGCCGATCAGGTAACCGGTGGCGTAGTTGTCCGCCACCTGGCAGACATCATAGTTCTCGTTTTCCACGCCGCAGGTCAGTACGGCGATGCCGGCATCCATGGCTTCTTTCAGCGCGTCGTCGCCGGAGGCATCAATGGTCATGTAGGCAATGCCCACCACGCCGTCGGTGATGAAGTTTTCGATGACCGTGACCGCTTCACTGGCGTCATACTCAAAGGACTGGATGTTGGCGGTATAACCGGCAGCTTCCACCGTGGAGGCCAGCGAGTTGGCCGTGTTCACAAAAAATTCGGAACCCAGGGTGGGCATCAGGATGCCGATGGTCCCTTTGCTGCCGGTGGCCGAAGTTTCCGCCGTAGAGGAAGCGGTCCCTTCGGAAGAAGCCGATGCAGAACCGGAGCTGCTGGAGCCGGTGCTGCCGCAGGCTGCCAGGCTGACCATCATCGAGGCCGACAGTGCCAATGCAAAAATTTTTTTCATGTTGTCTTTCTCCTTTCACGTTTGCAAGCGCCCTGTGCGCGTTGCCTTTCCATGAGCAGAGAATAGCACATTTCACAGCGCCGAAGAATGTGGTAACTTTTGGATTAGGTGCCGGAATTTTTGGATTTTTGCTGTTTTTTCTATTTTTTCTGCTGTTTTTTTGAAAAATTCCAGAATATATGTACAAAGAATAAAGGTACCACACACCCAATACAGCCCGGTACTGTTCATCCCGAAATGCTGGCAAAGGGCATTTACCAGCACCAGACCCATACTGCCCACCGCCGCCTTCCAGACAAGGTTGCGGCGGGTGGGCCGGATACAGTTCCCGATCGCCAAAGCCATAAAAACGCGGTATGTATAATCCAGCGACACATAGTTGGTCAGCATGCCGGCGCGCTGAAACAGCGCTATGCCCGAAACGCCCACCAGCAGCGCGGCCACCACACAGGCAACACAGTAGATCTGGCGGATCTTCATCCCAAAGGTGGCATGATTTTTTTCCGCCTGCACCGCCAGCGAAAGGGAGCGCCCCCAGGTGGTACAGTTCAGATACAGATAAATGGCCCCGCCCACCAGCAACGTACCGATCCCCCAAAAGGCGGCCGTTCCCGCAGACTGCGCCGGGATCGTTTTTTCCGAAGCGCGGATATAGATCCAGGAGGCCGGTCCCACCATCACATACTGGCAGGCAAAAGTAAACAGGCTCAGGTTGACATAGGGTTTTACCATCCCGTACAGATACCCCAACACCCCCGAAAGCAGCAGCACCGCCAGCCAGGCGAGCCAGGTCTGTACCCCCAGGGCCTGAAGATAGCACACACCGGCCGCCACCAGGGTCATCTGAGCGCCGACGGAAAGATTGTACACCCCCATCATCATAAAGATGCCCTGGCCCAAAAGAGCCGGGAACCACAGGGCCGCCTGGCGGAGGTAGATTTCCAGGGTTTTCCCATCCAGAACCGGATTCACCGTTCCCAGAAAGAAGAGCAGAATGGCCAGATAAGTCGCAAAGCCCGGCAATGCATGATACAGTTTTCTCATGATGTCACCTCGGCCAGATCTACCAAACGGTCATACCAGTTGGCCGCCTGGTAGTCACTGCTGCCCAGATAGCTGGTATGACTGGAGGAAAGCACCACCACCGCGGTTCCTCTGGCACGCAAACGGTCAAAGGCTTTCAGCAGCAGTTGGCGGCCGGCGCCGTCCACGGTGGCAAAGGGGTCCCGGAAGATGACCACATCGGGATGAAACAGACAGAGGTTTTCCATCTGCAGGTCCAGCTTTTCCAGTTCGGTCAGCTGTTCCATCCGGGCAGGCATGGGCCGGCGCGGCGCCTCCCATTCCCGTTCCGCCGTCTTGAACACCCCTTTGGGGGGCAGCCAGAATCCCCCCGCGCAAAGCCGGCGGACGCTGAGAAACAGCAGATTCTGCTGCACCGACAGATTGGGGAACTGTGCCTCGTCCGTCAGGTTTTCCACCGCCACAATGGGGTACCGGTGCAGACGGAAATTCCAGCCGCCGGGCAGGGTTTTTCCCTTATAAAACAGTTCAGCGCCGCATTTTTCCTGGCCGGAAAGGATCCGGAAGATCTGTTCTTTGCGGGGCAGGTCATACTCCACAAGATGCAGCGCCTCTGCCGGATAGACTTTCAGATCAAAACGACCCTTTGCACAGGGCAGCCCTTTTGCTTCCAGCAGCAGGGTTCCGGTGGGGGCAACGGGACGCGCCGGGGTCTGTTCCCAATGCAGGGTGTCGTCCATCCAGCGCAGGACTGTCTGCTGAATATGGGGCCCGCTGATCTTGCGCACAATGGTCCCTGCCTCGAAGCAGAAGCAGCGGTCCGCCAGCTGGTCAAGGCCACGGCTGCCAACGTTGAGCAAAAACGAAAGTTTATACTGCCGCTTTACTTTTTCCATCACCCTGGCCAGGGTGTCCAGGTCCTTTTGGGAATAGCCCTCAAAGTTTTCCTCGATCACCATCAGGGCGGCGCCCCTGTCCAGGGCTTTGGCGATGTCCAGCAGGCACCATTCCACCGGCCGCAGGTCCTGCACCCTGTCCCGGGGATTGCGCTGGACCCCCACCTGTTTTATGAGGTGTTCGGCGCAGGCAGCCAGGCGGTGGCGTTCCCAAAAGAAATGGCGGCAGCCGTCCGCCCGCATCAGGAACAGGTAGTCCATCAGGGTAATGCCGCCGGCTTCCGACTGCAAGAATCTTCCGCGGGGTGCATCGCTGTAAAAGATACGTTGCCGGAGCCGCCGTTCCGCCTGCTCGGCCACAGTTGCTCCGTCGAAACGGAGGATTCCCGCCCGGCGGGGTTGCTGCCCGCAAAGGTATTGGATAAAAGCCGAAACCCCCGCATGAAGATTGCCCACCAGGGCAACGGATTCCCCCCGATAGATCACCGCAAAAAGCTGCTCTGCCTGCACTTTATGGGGAGTGCCCACCGTCAGCCCGCTGCAAGAAAACAGGATTTCCTTCACAGTTCCACCTCCGGCCTGGTGATGCGCGGCAGCACGATCTCCATATCGGTGCCGCGGCCCACCGTGCTGTAGGCGTGCAGGCTGTACTCTTTTCCGAACAGCATCTGGATTCGCCGGTTGATGTTGGGCAGTGCGATCCCGTTGCCGTGGGATTTGGTGGGCTGCGGGGTATCCACCTTGCCGCTGATGCGGTCATTCAGCGCGCACAATGCCGCCGGGGCCATTCCTTCCCCGTCATCCGACACCGTCAGCAGCAGCATATTGTCCGAGGCATCCACTACCAGCCGCACCGTTCCGCTGGTGCGGTTTTCAAACCCGTGGAGCAGCGCATTCTCCACCAGCGGCTGCAGCATCAGTTTGGGTACATAGCAACCCACCAGTTGTTCCTCGTCTTCCATAAAATCGATCTCCAGCCGGAACCGGTTGGAAAAGCGGTAGTTCTGAATCAGCATGTACCCTTTTACATTTTCGATTTCATCAAACAACGGTACCACGTTTTCTTTGCGGCTGATGCTGTATTGGAAGAAGTTGCCCAGCGCTTCCAGCATCTTGGCCACATCACGGTTCCCATCCATCAGGGCCTGACCCCGGATGCATTCCAGTGTGTTGTACAAAAAATGCGGATTGATCTGGCTCTGCAGGGCCTGCAGTGTAGCATACTGCTCCATGGCACGCTGTGCGTCCTGGTTCCGGGTTTCTTTCATGTTCCCCTGCACGATCGCCTCCAGCTGGTGATGAAAGGGGATGCGACTCCATTCTTCTCCCTGGCAGGCCGTTTTCCAGGTTTCATCCTGCACGATCCGGTCCAGATACCGCTCCTGGCGGCGGTAGCTCCAGGCCGCTGCCAGCAGCAGCGCCCCGCAGCCGGCCACCACCGCCATCAGGGCGATCCTGCCCGCATCCAGCAGCACAAGGAGCGCCATCACCGCCACCAGAAAAACGCCGCATGCCCAGAAAACCGGGATCTTCTTTTTGGACCTCATGGCTTTTCACCCTCCCTTCAGGAGTACATTTTCCGATAGAGCGACGGCTTGATCCCCACCACTTTGGCAAAGCACTGGCTGAAATAGCGCGTATCGGTGTACCCCACCCGCTCGGCAATGCTCATCATGGTTTCGTTGGTGGTGCGAAGCAGTTCTTTGGCCTTCTCGATGCGGTAATCCTGGAGGTAATTCTGGAAATTTTTCCCGGTCTGCTTTTTGAACAGCGCCGAAAAATAGCTGGGATTCATCTGCAGCCGGTCCGCAATCTCCTCCAGGGTGATTTTTTCGGCATAGTGTTCCGCCACATATTTTTCCGCCTCCCGAATGGGCCGGGCGGATTTTTGTTCCTGCCCGGCCTGGAGTTTTCTCAGCATATCGCAAAGTTCCTCCTGCAGGGTATCAAACAGCATACCGGCCGTCCAGCACTGGCTCAGCCGGTCCTGCAGCTGCCGGGCCTTTTGCAGGATCTGCTGTGTCTGCGGAAAGAAGCCAAAAAATTCTGCCGCAAAATCATCCGCCATGCGGTACCAGTCCACAGGGTCCGGGTGATCCGCCTGTTGCAGCTGTGCATACTTGGCCTTCAGCAGCGCCGTCAGGGCCTCCCCCGAAAAAGCCTCCACCGCATTTTGCAGCTGATATTTTTCCGCTGTATTAAGGGTCACACAGGGATTTTCCGGCCCCGTCCACTGGGTGCCGGAAATGATCCGGTCCACCCCCAGCAGGATCCTCTGTCTTGTCCGGTGCCGGGCGCAGGCGATGGTCCGGGCCGCCTGCTCCGGCGTGCCCTCCTCCCCGATGGCCATGGTGACCCGGTAGGCCGAAAAGGGCGCCAGATACTGCTTCACGTCGGAAAAGACCGTATGCAATTCCCGCAGGATCTTTTCTGAGCCGCCTGCCTCATAATTCAGCACAAAGAGTACCCCGCATTTCTGTACGATGGCATACAGCTGCTCATGCACCGAGGGCCGCAGCCGGTTTTCCGTCATGGAGATCACATTGTTGATGACCAGCCGGTCCTGAATGTCCTCCTTTTCCTCGGGCGTATCATAATCCAGCCAAAGCATCACCGCCAGCAGTTTTCCCGCCCGGATGTTGGTATGGTAATTCCGGTTGAAGTTGTCCCAGTCAATTGCCTGTCCGGAGCGTTCCAGCACCGACACGGCATCGGCACCGCTGAGCAGCTGGCCCAGATGGGCTGCCTCCTTCAGGCGTTTTTCTTCCTGCACCTTCCGGATGCTCTGTGCATGGGTCTGGGTCACCTTGGCCAGCACGGCATTCAGTTCCTCTTCTTTTACCGGTTTGAGCAGATAATCCTCTACCCCGTATTTCAGGGCCGTGTGGGCATACTCAAACTCCCGGAACCCGCTGATAAAGATAAAATGGGGATGCAGGTTGCTTTCCTGTACCTTCTGTACCAGCTTCAGACCGTCCATGACCGGCATCTTGATATCGGAAATAACAATGTCCGGGTGATGGAGCAGAATGGCCCCGTAGGCCTGTTCACTGTTGTCATGCACCCCCAGCCGTTCCAGGTTCAGCTCCTCCCAGTGCACCAGGCGGGCCACCAACTGGCCGATGCGATATTCATCATCCACGATCAGCAATGTGATTTTTTTCATTGTTTTCCTCACTTATCCTGGCGTGGGCGGGACCTGCCGACATGTACTCCATCGGTCCGCCGCAACATAGTTTCTGTTTTTTGGGCTGAAAACTCGGACATTTTTGGTAAGATTGCCCTATATTTCCACATTATAACGTAAAAAATGCTTCTGTGCAACCGGCCCGCCTCCGTTATTTTACAACAGTCCATTTTGTGGGACCGGTGGTTTTTCTGTCACCTCCCGTTTCATGACCGCATAGCCTGTGGGCAGGAGGTGTTTGTATGCCCAATGGAACTTTACGCGTGTACGCCTCAGTGGCAGACCAGGCTGCGCCGCTGGCCGGCGTACACATCGCGGTACTGGAGGAATCCGGCACCCTGCTCACCCGGCTGACCACCGATGAAGCCGGTGCCGCCGGGCCGGTGGAGCTGACCGCCCCCGATGCCCGTTACAGCCTGGAGGAGGACAATCAGACAGTACGCCCCTATGGGGTGTACCGGATCACCGCGGAGGCGGACGGTTGGCAAAGCCAGATTCTGGAAGGCGTGCAGATTTTTGCCGGGCAGGAAACGGTGGCCCGACTTTCCTTTCTGCCCGCTTCCCCGGCTGACAACCCCACCCTGGCCGACAGCCGCAGCGAAGCCCAGCATGTGGAGGTGACCACCATTCCGCCCCACGCCCTGTTTGCCGGAGGCGGCGGCAGCGGCCCTACCCCGGAGGAGAATCCTGATGCCCGGGTGCTCAACGAGGTGGTCATCCCCAAAAAGATCACCGTCCACCTGGGCAAGCCTTCCGCCAATGTGAGCAACGTAACGGTGGGATTTCAGGAGTATATTGCCAACGTGGCTTCCAGCGAGATCTACCCCACCTGGCCGGAACAGGCCATCCGGGCCAATATTCTGGCCCAGATCAGTCTGGCCCTCAACCGCATCTGGACCGAGTGGTATCCCAGCCGGGGGTACGCTTTCAATATCACCGGTTCCCCGGGCTATGACCAGGCCTATGTGGCAGGCCGCACGGTTTTTGCGGTGATGGAGCGGATCACCGCCGAGCTCTTCAACACCTATGTGCGCCGTTCAGGCGACCAGGAACCCTACTACACCGAATACTGTGACGGCAAGCTGGTGACCTGTCCCGGCATGAAACAGTGGGGCACGGTGGACCGGGCCAACGAAGGCAAAACCGCTTTGCAAATTCTGCGGTATTACTACGGGGACCGGGTCCAGCTGGTAACGTCCAACAATATTGCCAATATCCCCGTCAGCTGGCCCGGCGTCACCCTGAAGCTGGGTTCCACCGGCACCAGCGTGCGCACTCTGCAACGGCAGCTTTCCCGCATTGCCAAGGATTACCCTTCCTTCGGCAAGCCGGAAGTCACCGGCACCTTCGACGCCGCCACCGAGCAGTGTGTCAAAAATTTCCAGAAGCAGTTCAGCCTGACCGCCGACGGCCTGGTGGGCAAGGCCACCTGGTACAAGATCAGCTATATCTATGTCAGCGTCAAAGATCTTGCCGAGCTGACCAGTGAGGGAGAAACCGCCACCGGTACCGAGAGTTCCGGCAGTTGGCCCGGTGTGGTGCTGCGTCGGGGTTCCACCGGCAGCGAGGTGGAACAGGTGCAGTTCTGGCTGTCCGAGCTGGCCCAGTTCAACAGTGCACTGCCCAATCTAACGGTGGACGGCAATTTTGGGGCAGCCACCGAACGGGCCGTGAAGATCTTCCAGCAGGAACAGGGGTTGACTGCCGACGGTGTGGTGGGGCAGGCCACCTGGGATGCCCTCTATGCCGCCTGGCTGGATATGCAAAGTGATCTGGGCGGTACTGCCTGGCCCGGCATTGTGCTGCGCCGGGGGGACACCGGTATGGAAGTGCGGCTGGTCCAGTTCTGGCTGCGGCTGGCGGCGGAAAATTACACTTCCCTGGCGGCTGTCAGCGTAGACGGCAACTTCGGTGCCGCCACCGAGAGAGCGGTAACCGGTTTCCAGAGCCTTTTCGGCCTTACTTCCGACGGTCTGGTGGGACGCTCCACCTGGAACAAACTCAACGAGGTAGCCCTGGCCGTGGCCAACGAGATCGTGGACCCCAACGTGGCACCCGGCCAGTTCACCACCACCGTGCGGGAAGGCAGCCGCGGTACCGCCGTACGGGCAGTGCAGTATTACCTGCGGCGGCTCTCTGCCTACTACAGCGATATCCCCTCGGTAACGGTAGACGGCGTGTTCGGGGCAGCCACCGCCAAAGCTGTCAAAGCCTGGCAGGCCCGGGCAGGTCTGACGGTGGACGGCGTAGTGGGACGGCTGACCTGGAACAGCCTGTACAATGCTGTGCAGAATCTGGAAACCAGCGGTCCGGTGGTACGGGCGGCTTCCCTGCCGGCGCCGGCCTCCACCCTGCAGCCCGGAGATTCCGGTGCTTCGGTGCTGCGGCTGGACCGGCTGCTGCTCTTCCTGGGGCAGTGGCTGCCCGAGATCAACTTTCTGGGCAGCACTGCACCCAGCGATGAATTTTCCAACGACCTGGAGATCACCGTCCGCAGTGCCCAGCGGTATTTCGGCCTGCCGGAAACCGGCCAGGTGACCGCCGCTGACTGGAACGTCTTTTTGCAGGCGGCCCGGGCTCTGGCCGAGGTGAATCCTGCAGCCGCCGCCCCGGAACCGGACGGCATCTGGCCTGCCTCGGCCCTGACGCTGGGCAGTTCCGGCCCCGCCGTTTTGCAGGTACAGCGCTGGCTGAATCTGATTGCCTCGGTGGATCAGGGATACAGTTTTGTACCGGAGACCGGCGATTTCGACGATGCCACCCAGAACGCGCTGGAGAATTATCAGCTTACCGCCGGGCTGCCCACCCTGGGGGTGGTGGACGCTGCCACCTGGGAAAGCCTGCGCACGGCCGCTCAGGCACTTTGCAGTGAGTGCCAACAATCCAAGGAGGGTTGAGACGATGGCGAAAGTTTTTGTATATGACAACTATACCAACAAGTTCTACACCTACACCCTGAACGAGAACGATCCCATGCCCTACAGTTCCGGCACCACCCTGCGGGTGAAGGAGTTCCGTGGTTCCAGTAAATCCAGCGTGCTTTGGACTACCGTAGCCGCCATGGAGGCCTGGAACCTGACCCGCCGCAACTACGGCAGCGGCATTCCGGTGGGCTATGCCTTCAAGCGCATCTGGGAGGGTGGCCACGGCACCACCAGCCAGCACTACGCGGGAGTGGCCTTTGATGTGGGGCAGAGTCTGAGCAGCTCCGCCCGGAGAAAGATCTACGATACCGCCGTGGCCACCGGTGCCTGGGGATACGTGGAACCCCTTTCCATGACGCCCACCTGGGTGCATTTTGACCGCCGGTACGGCAAGCCGGCCTGCCCCAACACTACCGCCGGGTACCCCACGGTACGCCGGGGCAGCCGCAATACCTATGTGCTGATTTTGCAGGACGCCCTCAACGCCCTGGGCTATCCCAGCGGTTCCCTGGACGGCGTCTTTGGTTCCGCCACCGAAAGTGCCCTGAAAGCCATCCAGAAAGATTTCTCCCTGACGGCAGACGGCGTCTGTGGCTGCAACAGCTGGAAAAAGATTGCCTCGGCGGCAGTGGGCATCGGCCGTACCGCCACCGTCGTTGATAAATGACTGCGGGACTGTTATAATGGAGCCAAACCGAAAAAGGATGTGACCTGTTGTGGATATGATGGAATTTTTGCGCACCCGCCGCACCTACCGCCGCTTTGAACAGCGCCCGGTAGCGCCGGAGATCCTGACCGAAGCGGTGGATGCCGCCCGCATTGCCAGCTGCGGCAACAACCGGCAGACACTGAAATATATGATCGTGGAAAGCCCCGAAGCGGTGGCTGCCGTGCAGCCGTTGGTACACTGGGCCGCCAGCCTGCCGCCGGAGCTGGGCTGCCCCAAGCCGGGGGAACAACCGGTAGCTTTCATCGCGGTGCTGCAGGATGAGCGGCTTCCCGGCTGCAGCGATACCGACGTGGGCCTGGCCATGGGCAGCATGACCGCTGCCGCCTGGGCCCATGGGGTGGGCAGCTGCCTGATGGGTTCCATCGACCGCCCGGCCCTGACCGAACTGCTGGGTTTGCCCGAGGGCGTCAAGCTGCGGTATATGGCGGCTTTCGGCTACCCCAGCCACCGGAGCCATCTGGTGCCGGTGCAGGACGGCAGCACCAAATACTACCTGGACGACGACCGGGATTATTGTGTTCCCAAGCGCTCCATGGAGGAGGTTCTGCTCAAAACCCTGTAACGGAAACAAAAGTTCCCGGCCTGCAGGGAAGCCGTCCCAGAATCTGCCCAACGCATAAGAAGGTCTCCTGTACAGGAAGATCCCCTTTTACCAGGAGTGGCGCAGCGCCACTCCTGGTTTTTCTTTGGAAGAGCTTGCGGTTATAAAAAGGGCTGTGCCCTGTTTTTTTGTTCCTGATCCACTAAAAGCGCCTTGTCAATTGCACATTTTATACAAAATGCTTTATATATTTTCTACTTTTCAACCAAAAAACCGACACATCTCCAAATTATTGATAAATTATTGACATGCCCACATCAGCGCGCTAAAGTAATGAAGCAAGCGATTGTAAATTCGATGTAAGGAAAGAGGGAGTAACAATCATGAATACGCTTGTGATCGTTCTGATCGCAGCGGTCTGCCTGGTTTGTGCGTACGCCGGGTATGGTCGCTGGATCGCCAAAAAGTGGGGTATCGACCCCAACGCCAAAACTCCTGCTGTGCGGCTGGAAGATGGCAAAGACTATGTACCTACCAACGGCTGGACGGTGTTCAGCCACCAGTTCTCTTCCATTGCAGGTGCGGGCCCTGTTACCGGCGCCATTCAGGCAGCCGCTTTCGGCTGGCTGCCCGTTCTGCTGTGGGTGTTGCTGGGCGGCATCTTCTTCGGTGCCGTGACTGACTTCGGCGCGCTGTACGCCAGTGTGAAGAATGACGGCAAATCCATGGGTATGCTGATTGAAAAATACATCGGCAAACTGGGCCGCCGCCTCTTCCTGTTGTTCTGCTGGCTGTTCACTCTGCTGGTGATCGCGGCCTTCGCCGACATGGTGGCCGGCACCTTCAACGCCTACACCACTGCCAAGGACGGAACCGTCTCTCTGGCCGCTGCCGCCAACTCCAACGGCGCCGCCGGTATGGTCTCCATCATGTTCATGGTGTTTGCCGTCATCTTTGGCCTGATTCAGAAGAAGTTCAACTTCGACGGCTGGAAAGAAGCGGTCATCGGTATTGTCTTTATCATTCTGTCCTTTGCGATCGGCTCCAACTTCCCCATCATCCTGGGCAAAGAGGGCTGGATCTACATTACCTTTGTATATATCTTCTTTGCGGCGGTCCTGCCCATGTGGCTGCTGAAACAGCCCCGTGACTATATGACCACCTTCATGTTCATCGCCATGATCATCGGCGCCGCCGTAGGTCTGCTGGTGGCTCATCCCACGATGAAGCTGCACGTTTTCACCTCCTGGAATGTGGTGAAGGATCAGAACGGCAGCCTTATCAGCGGCAGCCTCTTCCCCATCCTCTTCGTCACCGTGGCCTGCGGCGCCGTGTCCGGCTTCCACAGCCTGGTTTCTTCCGGTACTTCTTCCAAGACCGTGGCGAATGAAAAGGATATGCTGAAGGTCGGTTACGGCGCCATGGTGCTGGAAAGCCTGCTGGCGGTGCTGGCCCTCTGCGTGGCCGGTGCTCACGCGTCTGCGGACGGCACCCCTGCCGCCGGCACCCCCTTCCAGGTATTCAGCAACGGTGTGGCCGGTTTCTTTGAGATGTTCGGCGTTCCCGTCTATGCCGCCACCGTCTTTATGACGATGTGCGTTTCCGCCCTGGCCCTGACCAGTCTGGACGCTGTGGCCCGTATCGGACGTATGAGCTTCCAGGAACTGTTCAGCGTGGATGATATGAAACACGCCGAGGGCTGGCGCAAACTCTTCTGCAACACTTACTTCTCCACCATCGTCACCCTGTTGTTCGGTTTCATTCTGGCCAAGATCGGTTACAACAACATCTGGCCGCTGTTCGGTTCCGCCAACCAGCTGCTCAGCGCCCTGGTGCTCGTCACCCTCTGCGTCTTCCTGAAGGTGACCGGCCGCAGCAATAAGATGCTCTTCCCGCCGCTGATCATCATGCTCTGCGTGACTTTCACCGCCCTGGTCCAGATCCTGGTGGGCTGTGTCCAGGCCTATGCCGCCGGCACCGCCACCTTCCTGATGCAGGGTCTGCAGCTGATCCTGGCTATCCTGCTCATCGCCCTGGGTCTGATCATTGTGGTCAACTCTCTGCGGGTCTATGCCGCCAGCGAAAAGAACAGCGAAAAAGCTGCTGCCAAGTAAAAAACAGTTTTCCTGATTTTGGAACGAAGCTTGACAAAGCAGCGTCTATAGCGTACAATACCTGTATGGCCGCAACGGCGCGGCTGCGCGCTGCGCCGTATTGCTGCCGGGATTTGCAGCTTGAACCCCGGTATTCCGCGAGAATACCGGGGTTTTTAGCGATATTGAGGGAATTGGAATAAAAGGAGGAGCCCCTGATGAAACTGAAGAAAACTTTGAGCCTGGTCCTGGCTGCCATTCTGGCCGTCGGTCTGGTTGGTTGCGGCAGCACTGCCGATACCGAAAGCACCGCTGCCACCAGCGAGGCCGCAACGGAGGCCGATACCACCGCTGCCCCGGATGGCGACGGCGACCCCACCACCCTGACGGTGGCCATGGAATGCGCCTACGCCCCCTACAACTGGACCCAGAGCGACGATTCCAACGGTGCCGTACAGATCCGTGATTCCGGCGACTACGCCTACGGCTACGACGTTATGATGGCCAAGAAGATCGCCGACGCCCTGGGCCAGAAGGTCCAGATCGTCAAGCTGGACTGGGACAGCCTGATCCCCGCCGTCATGAGCGGTGACGTGGACTGTGTCATTGCCGGCCAGTCCATCACCAGCGAGCGCGCCCAGCAGGTGGATTTCTCCGACCCGTACTACTACGCCTCCATCATTTCTCTGGTGAAGAAGGACGGCCCCTATGCCAGCGCTGCCAGCGTGGCCGACCTGACCGGTGCCACCTGCACCAGCCAGCTGGGCACCATCTGGTACACTAATTGTCTGCCTCAGATTCCCGACGCAGATGTTCTCCCTCCTCAGGAGACTGCTCCGGCCATGCTGGTGGCCCTGAACAGCGGTGCCTGTGACGTGGTGGTCACCGACCGTCCCACCGCCCAGGCCGCCCTGGTCGCCTATCCCGACTTTGTGGCCCTGGACTTCGGCGGCGGCGAGAATGACTTCCAGGTCAGCGAGGAGGATATCAACATCGGTATCTCCATGAAGAAGGGCAACACCGCCCTGAAGGACGCCATCAACGGCGTGCTGGCCACCATGACCACCGATGACTACAACACCATGATGGATGAAGCCATCAGCGTACAGCCCCTGAGCGAGTAAAACCATTGTTCCGTTGCCCCAGACGGCCCCGAAACCGTCTGGGGCTATGGTGGTTTCAGGCCTATGGTGAGGAATTAAAAAGGAGTTTTCCCCATGCAAGACTTTTTTGTAAACTGCGCCACCGTACTGCAAAAATACGGTTTTTCCTATCTGCGCGGCGCAGGCACCACTTTGTTGCTGGCCCTGGTGGGCACCTTCTTCGGCTGCCTGATCGGCTTTGCCATCGGTGCTTTGCAGACCATTCCCGTGGACAAGCAGCGTGACCCGGTCTGGAAGCGCGGTCTGCTCCATCTTCTGCATGGTGTGCTGCGCTGCTATGTGGAACTGTTCCGCGGCACCCCCATGATCGTACAGGCTGTTTTTATCTACTACGGTCTGATGCAGCTGTTTGACATCAAGCTGGGGATGTGGCCTGCCGGTTTCCTCATCGTCTCCATCAACACCGGCGCTTACATGGCCGAAACGGTCCGCGGCGGTATCGTTTCCATCGACCCGGGCCAGACCGAAGGCGCCATGGCCATCGGCATGACCCACTGGCAGACCATGGTGCATGTCATCCTGCCCCAGGCGCTGCGCAACATCATCCCCCAGATCGGCAACAACTTCATCATCAACATCAAGGATACCTCGGTGCTGTCGGTTATCTCCATCACCGATCTGTTCTTTGTGCACAAGAGTGTGGTGGGCGCCCTGTACACCTATTTTGAGAGCGCCACCATCGTGATGATCATCTATCTGACCATGACGCTGCTGGCCAGCTATCTGCTCCGCATGTGGGAGAAAGCTCTGGACGGCCCCCAGAACTACGACCTGAACACCACCGATACCCTGGCCTACACCAGCGGGATGTACAATGCTCCCGACCCGGTGCATGAGCCCCAGAATCTGGATATGAAAGGGGGCGCCGCCCATGTCTGAGCATATCATTGAGGTACAGCATCTTTCCAAGAGCTTCGGCACCCACGTGGTGCTGCGGGATGTGGATTTCACGGTTGATCCCGGCGACGTGACCTGTGTCATCGGTGCTTCGGGCAGCGGCAAGTCCACCCTGCTGCGCTGCATCAACCTGCTGGAAACGCCCACCAGCGGTGCGGTGCGCTTCCATGGGCAGGAGATCACCGCCAAGGGGTTTGACCCCTGCGCCTACCGCGCCAAGGTGGGCATGGTGTTCCAGAGCTTCAACCTTTTCAACAATATGACGGTGCTGGAAAACTGCACCGCCGGCCTGCGCTACGTGCTGCACCAGGACAAGGAAACGGCCCATCGCACCGCCCTGGAAAACCTGGAGAAGGTGGGCATGGCCCCCTACATCCACGCCAAACCCCGCCAGCTTTCCGGCGGTCAGAAACAGCGTGTGGCCATTGCCCGGGCCCTTTCCATGCAGCCGGAGGTTCTTCTCTTTGACGAACCCACCTCGGCGCTGGACCCCCAGATGGTGGGGGAGGTACTGGCCGTTATGCGCCAGCTGGCCCAGGAAGGGCTGACGATGATCGTCGTCACCCACGAGATGGCCTTTGCCCGGGATGTTTCCAGCCATGTGGTCTACATGGCGGACGGCGTTATTGCCGAGGAGGGCACCCCCGCCGACATCTTTGAGCATCCCCAGAACCCCCGCACCGTGGAGTTCCTCTCCCGGTTCCGTCAGCAATAACACATCCAGAACCGAAACAGGCCGCCCGGAAACCGGGCGGCCTGTTTTATTGCAGCAGTTCCCGCACCGTCTGCATCCCTTCCTCGGTCAGGGCCACTTCCCTGCCCTTCTTTTGGGTGGCTGCCGAAGTATACTGCACCTGCATGCCCGGCTGACCGGCAAGATAGTCCAGCGTGGCTTCCAGTCCCCCCAGGTCGGTGGCCATCAGATCGGTCAGGGTTCTGGCGCTGTTTTCCCGCCAAGCTTCAGGCATGGCTGCGATAAGCTCTTCATTCTGGCGGGCAAAGGCCTCCCACACAGCGGCTCGGGCATCCGCCTGTTTGCCGGGGGTATCCAGGCAGCTTTGCAGCCGGGTGATCAGAGCCGGGGCATCGGTAGCGGTGATCTCCGCCACAGAGTCCTTGTCATAGCCGATCTCCGCCCGCTGTGCCGGGGAAAGCAGCGCTGCGGTGTCCAGCCGGGCGGTGACCTCCTGGCCCACGCAGTCCTGCCAGCAGGCGGAAGTGGCTGCCAGATAATACAACTGCTGCACGGCCGTTTCCCCGGTGGCCGCCGTCTGGCTCAACAGCTGGGCAGCCCGCCCGGCCCCCGCCGACAGGGCACAGGCGGACAAGGTGGTCGTCCCCGCCGGAGCATTGACCTGCATCTCCCCCGGCAGGGCGCAGAGGGTCACTTCCCGGGCCGGACCGTCCACCCGGACCAGCACAAAGCCCGGTTCCTCCTGCTGGACCACCAGCAGCATCCGCCAGGTATCCTGAGCCCCCTGCTCAATGGGCAGTCCGCCCCGCTCTGCGGCTGCCTGCCGCAGCTCATTCTGCTGCTGGCGCTGATGGATGAAAAAAGCCGTCAACCCAATGAGCGGCAGCAGCAACAGAAGGGTCAGGCCCAGGCTGTACCAAAAAACACCGGCCCGTGAACGCATAAACAGCACCTCTTTGTGTCAGAATCTAGGTATAGTGTGGGCCGAGCGGCCCGCCTGTATACCAAAGGAGGTTTGAGTTATGTTTCATGAACCGTTTGGGCCCCGTGGCGCCGAGGATGAGCGCGACACTTTCTGGACCGACCTGGGGGAAGTAAGCGATGCCGCTTACCGGGAGGACCCCGAGGAGGTTTCTTCCCCCGCAGGGCGTACCGTGAATACCCGTTCTGCCCGGCACGTCTCCCATTACCAACCGGATACGGTACAGCAGGTCCTGCCGTTGGCTCCCGAGACGCTCTCCGGTGAGGATACCGCCAGCCGGCAAGACCCCCTTGGCAGCTGGACAGGCGTCCCCAGCGACAACGAGTACGAGACCCCCACCCAGGACGCCGATGATCTGTAATCCCTGACAAAAGAACAGTCCCCTGCTTTGGCAGAGGACTGTTTTTGTTTATTCAGATTTTGCGGTAGATCAGATACCGGAAGCCGATCTCGGTGGTCAGCTGCCGACAGCCGGCCAACCGGGCAGCGCCGTCTGCGGGAGTATTCCAGTAATAGGGTGTCATGGCAAAGAGCTGCTGTACGCTCTCCCCTTCCAGCGTAAGGGTGGCGGCCGCCTCCCGTTCCGCCAGGAAGGTGAATCCCTCATATGCGGTCTGCTTGACCTCGTTCTCATAAGGGGTTGCGTAGAGTATCTCTTTCAGGCCATAGAGATGGCGGGCCGTGGGCACGGCATAGACCAGATGCCCTCCCGCACGCAGCATACGCCGGAATTCTTCCCCCGCAAAGGGAGAAAAGATGTTCAGCAGCAGATCGGCCCAGCCGTCCCGCACGGGGGCGCTGAAGCTGCCTCCCACGCAGAAAGCGGCTTCCGGCACCCGCTTGGCTGCCAGGCGGACCGCTTCCTTGGACAGGTCAAATCCCACGATTTCAGGGGCGTCCAGCCGGTCATAGAGATACCGGTCATAGCTGCCTTCCCCACAGCCCGCATCCACAATATGGCCATGGGGCAATTCGGCGCAGACCTCGGCCAGCACCTTCATCAGCGGCTCATAGTACCCTGCCGAAAGAAAAGCGCGGCGGGCACGGACCATCTCTTTGCCGTCGCCGGGATCAGCGGCATGCTTTTTCTGAATGGCCAGCAGGTTGGCATACCCTTCCCTGGCCAGATCAAAGCTGTGGGCCTTGGGGCAGCGCAGGCTGCGGCCCATCAGCAGCAGGGGCCCGCCGCAGACCGGACACCGCAGGGCTTCCGCCAATGCAGGGGTCATGGGGCGTCTCCGTTTGCCGGAGCAAGGACAGGTTCTTCCTCGGGCAGGGGCACCGTCATACCGCCGTGGGCTGCCAGATATTCCTCGAAATTGGCAAACTTCTGTTTGGGCGGACGGCGGGTGATCAATTCCAGACCGGGGTCCTCCTCCGCGGCACGGCGCTGGGCGCGGGCGGCACGGGAAGCAGTCTTGGCGGGATGATTCTGTTCCCGTGCCGGATTCTGCTGTGCTCCGTTGCCGTTGGACCCGCGGCTGCGGCGGCCATTGGGCTGCGGTGCAGCTTCCGCCGGGGATTGCTGACCGCCCCGGTGCCGTCCCCGAGCTGGGGAAACTGCAGGAGCCGCCTCCTTGTTTTCCTTGTGGGAGGACTGACGGGGTGTTTTTTCCTTGGCGGCAGGCTGGGCAGCTTTACCACTCTCCCGGGAGGCACTGTTCTGCACCGGGGAGTTCTGGGAAGCACCCGTGCCGGAACCGCGGCGGCGACGACGGCGGCGCGGTGCGCCGCCCGACGGATTTTGTGCGGTTTTTTCCATACTTCACCTGATTTTCTTCATCCGATGACTCGGCATTCATTGTAGTAGCGTTTTTCCTCGGCATGGCCCATGCTGAAGGTCTTGCGGGGCAGCACCCCGCCCAGCACCACACCCCGGAACAGATCAGCTTTGTCGAAGTCCGGCAGCAGGATGGCGGTGGCAGGGCGGTCGGGACGGGCTGCCAGGGCCAGCGCCGTTGTGGCGCCATGGATATAATCCACGCTGGCCTGGGGATGCTGGGGCAGCCACTGGTTGAGGAAATCTTCGATGGTGCCCACCGTCAAGGGCGCGGTGGGATTTTCCAGGGCCACGTCGATCTCTCCCTGGCGGTCTGCCAGGCGGAACCGCTGGCGGGAAGGTGCGGTATTCTTTCCCTGGGCCTTGTCCCACTGATCCAGTGCTGCATACAGCTCCTTGGCCGTAACGCCGAACACCACCCGGTGGATGGGCTCGATCTCGATGGCCGGGCTGTGGACATTGCAGACCTCTGCCAGGCACCAGCGGGCCGGGTGATTCTGCTTCTGTTCATCGGTAAGGGTGGGCTTCAGCTCCTCCCAGTAGGCTTTGGCGGTGGCCAGGCTGTGGTTTCCGTCCCCTACCGCCAGCACCATGGGCGTCTGCCCCGCAGCCGCGGGCCAGCGCCGTTCAAAGGCCTTCGGGTCGGCCAGCGCCGCCAGGGCCTTGTTGATCTCCTCGATCCACTTGGGGTCCTCCACGGCCCAGCCCCGCAGATGGCCGCCGCCCAGCATCAGCTCCCCATCATACAAAAGGGGCAGTTCCTCTTTATGCAGGCCGACCGGCTCGATCAGGGTCTTTCCTGCATCATCCGCCAGCATCATCACATGGGGGGTTTCCAGCAACGCCCCCCGCCGGACCTTCAGCCGGGGGGGAATCCGTTCTACCACGGTGCTTTCACTGGGACGGATGGCAGGACGGCTGCCCGGGGTGTAATCATAGGCTTCCAGGTCCACCGCCCCTACCAGGCCCTGCCGGACGCTGCCGTCCATCTGGGTACGCTCCACGTACACATAGCCGTGTACCTGGCGGGTCAACACCCGGATGCGGTAATTTTCCATGGTATCCCGGATGTCATGGAGCCGCTGCTCCTCCTGGGGGGTACCCAGGTAGGCTTCCGGCAGAACGATATGCAGCGTACTGGGCCGGTCTTTGGCCAATTCCTCAGCCCGCTGCCAGTACTCCGGCTGGGAGGTGAACTGGTCTACGGCAATGCTGGCCCAGGGGTCCAGCGGCGTATCCGCAGAGGGAAGTAAAATATCAGCAGGAACAAAGCATGGCGATGCCATACAAAAAGCCTCCTTACAGGACGACGGCATGGCCCACCAGCCCGTAGATGGCCAGGGACAGAATGCCGATATAGATCAGGGAGCTGGGCAGTCCCTGGAAGATGGCAGGTACATCCTTACTGCGCAGGCGGCGACGGCCTTCCCGCACGATGAAGATGATAAAGACATAGCCCAGCGCGCTGCCCACACCAAAAGCGATGCTTTGCAGCATGGTGTAGTTCTGGTTGGCACAGATCAGCAAGGTACCCAGCACCGCTGTACTGCACCCCGCCAACGTGAGCTGGGACCGGCAGGCCTGACGATGCTTCCGGGGAAGTATCCAGAGAATCAGCCAGGTGACCGCCATGGCCAATACGCCACAGGTCAGGTAGATCAGCGGACGCAGCGCCGATACTGGCAGCCAGGCGGGCAGATAGTTGCGCAGCCACGGAAAAAGCAGATTGTGGGTCGCCCACCCCAGCGGAGCGGAAAAGCCCATGACCAGGATCAGCGGCAGACTGAAATCCCAGACCTGCGCTTTGTGGTCAGGCACCAGCTTCATCAGGCGGGTCACACCCAATGCACGGGCCAGGATCACGTTTTCCGCAAAGATGGCCAGCCCCATATAGCTGATGAACTGCAGCACGCCGCGCAGCAGCGAAGAAAATTCAGCGTTTGCGATCAGCATACAGGCGGCGCACCTCCTCCCGTTTATAGTCGGTATAGACATTGGCGACGGCACACCATACGGCGGCGATCACACCCACCAGGACGAAACCACCGGCAGGTTGAGCCGCCAGAGGCAGCAGCGCTGCATGGAGTACCGTATGACCGAACACAGCGCCGGTAGCCAGGAACTCACGCAGGCAGCCTACAATGAGCAGTGCCACGCACATACCCAGGCCATTGTTGAAACCATGGCGCAGCGCGTCCCGGATGGATTCCAGCTCGGTGAATTCCATCCGTTTGACGATGGCCGGCTCGGTAATGAGAATAGGCAGATAAATGCCCAGGACCGTCAGATCGTTGCCGAAAAGTTCATACAGCAACAGGTAGACGGGGATGTAGAGGATCGCAGCCGTGTAGCAATAGATGAGAGGGCGGAACCGGTTGCCGCTGAGATGGCAGATCGCCACCGCCAGCAGCCGGGTGAAGGTGATGAGCAGCAGGCAGGCCACACAAAGGATCAGTGCCTGCTCACCATTCAGCGCAGCCCCCACCACCGGAGCCAGACCCAGGCCACGCACCATTACAGGATTGGACAGCCAGATGTGGTCACTGCGGATTTTTTCGTTCAGCTCGGCCTCCGCCTCCGTGCGGCTGCGCAGCAGACCTGCATGCCGCCGGGGTGCCGGCTGGGGTGCCGGCTGCACCGGTTCCTTCTTTTCCGAAGGTTGTACCGGTTGCGGTTTGGGTGTGGGCTCTTTTTCTTCCACCGGATGTACCGGGTCCATGGTACGGGTAGGCTCTTCTGCCGGTACCGCGGGCTCCGGCTGCACAGACTGGACAGCCGGCATCTGCACCGTGGCATCCGGTTGGGAGGATACCGGGGGTTCTTTCCGCCGGGGTTCCGGCTTGACCGGATCGGGCACAGGGAAATGCCAGGCGGGACGTTCGGTGCGGCGGGTAGCTTGCTCCCGCCGCTCGGCCTCCCGCTGTTCCTGTTCCTTGCGCATCTGTTCCAGCATGGCTTTCCGCTCTTCGTCGGTATGACGTTTGCGGCTGGTAGGGATGATGCGCCGGGCATCGGGTTCCGGCTGGGGCTTGGGCGCCGGTTCGGTGCTTTGGGGCGTTACCCCCTGCATCTGGGCAATGGCCTGCTCGATCTCGGCCCGGGAAGCACCCTGGGCGGCCATTGTCCGGGCCTTTTCCAGCATTTCTTTGGTAATATGGGGAATGATCAGCGTTTCGGAATGTTCCTCCCGCTTACGGCGGTTATTCCGGTTTTGTGAATTGGGCAAGGCGCCGTTCCTCCTTCCTCATAAAGCGGATACGCTCGGTACGGTGGCTGATGAGGTCCAGCCATTCGGGGATGGCGCCCACGATGAGCAGTGCAAAACAAGCGGCGCTTTCGTAGGGGCTGAACACGCGGAAGGCATGGGTGGCAATGCCCAGCGCCGCGCCATACAGAATCCGGCTGCTGGTACGGTTGGGCATGGTGACCGGTTCACAGATCAGGAAAAGGCCGCCGAAGAGCACCGTTCCGGAAAGAATGACATACTTTTCCAGGTAGATGCGCTGGCGCACGTACTCCCAGGGCCAGCTGAGGACCGGCAGCTCACTGAGCTGAGGGAACAGCCAGGGCAGGCCGATGCAGAACACCAGGAACGGCACCAGCACCGACAGTTTCACATGGCCCCGCACCAGCAGGAAAAGGCCGCAGGCAATGACCACCAGCGCGGCGCTGACGCCCAGTCCGCCGGACACATTGCCCACCAACAGATTCATCGTGCTGGCGCTGGGCAGACCACCGTCCCGCAGCGTAGCATTCATGCCTTCTACCAGGGCACCGTCGGTATTGCCGAGAATCGGCAGCCAGATGCCGGGCGTGGGATAGTTGTAGACGCTTTCCGGCCAGGAGATCCCGGCTACAGCCATGCCCACCGCCGCCGGATGGAAGGGATAGTGTCCCTCCCCACCGAAGGCTTCCTTGACCAGCACCGCTGCAATCACGGCCGCCACCACCACCGCATAGGGCACGGTGGCAGGCATCATCAGCACGATAAGGGCAGCAAAACATTCACTGGACGGCTCATGGGAATGGTATCCCTCCCCGTGCAGGGGCGCCAGGGCGCAGTCGCACAGATAGGCAGTCAGCAGACCGGTCAGCAACAGCAGCACCGGCCGCGGGCCATAGTAATACCACGCCATTCCGATAAGAGGAACGGAACACCACAGCAGATCATTATAGTAATGATAATTCTCGCTGCGTTCAATTTTCATACGATTGGGCATGGGGTTTGGTGTCTCCTTTGGTTGTTCAGGCTTGGCCATGGAGCAGGCGGACTACAGCCGCCGGGTCCTCGGCATGGAACAGAGAGTTACCGGCCACCAGCCAGTCCGCCCCGGCAGCTACGCACAGGGGGCCTGTCTCGGCGTTGATGCCGCCGTCCACTTCCAGCAGGGTGCTGCATCCCAGGCGTTTGCGCTCGGCATCCAGGGCCGCCAGCCGTTTGGGGGTGCCGGGCAGGAATTTCTGCCCGCCGAATCCGGGTTCCACGCTCATCACAAGGATCAGGTCCACCACCCCCAGATAGGGGAAGGCAGCTTCCACCGGGGTACCGGGGCGGATGCTGATCCCCACCTGGCAGCCGGTGGCCCGGATGGCAGCAATGACTTCCTCCGCCGTGTGGGGCACAGCCTCCAGGTGGAAGGTGATCAGGCCGGCGCCGGCCCGGGCAAAATCTGCCGCATACCGGGCAGGGTCGCTGATCATCAGATGCACGTCATAGTACACCTCGGGCATGGCGGTGTACAGGCTTTTGAGCACCGGTGCGCCATAGCTGATGTTGGGCACAAAGTGGCCGTCCATCACGTCAAAGTGCAGAAGGTCTACGCCCTCCTCCAGCAGACGGGTACAGTCATGCTGCAGATTGGCAAAGTCCGCCGACAGGATCGAAGCGGCAATCTTGGTCATATTCGGTTTCTCCCTTTATTTCTCTATCTTTCCCACAATATCCTGTGCCATCACAGCGCACAGCGATATACTAGATTATTATAGCTTATCACCGCCCAAAAAGCAAGGCGGCTCCCCTGCCCGGACCGTCAAAAATACCGCAGGTCCGCCCTTTGGCAGCTCTGCGGTATTTTTTTCATCAGGCCAATTCGGCCCGCACACGGTCCAGCGCCACCTCGATGACACGGTCCATGTCGTAATACTTGTACTCGCCCAGACGGCCGCCGAACAGCACGCTGGGCTGGGCATCGGCCAGCTCCTTGTACCGGGCATACAAAGCACCGTTGGCCTGGTCGTTGACGGGATAGTAGGGCTCGTCGCCGGGTTTCCACTCGGCAGAATACTCCCGGCTGATGACCGTCTTGGTCCCCGGCTCGGTGGAGCCAAAGACAAAATGCTTGTGCTCGATGATGCGGGTATAGGGAGTTTCGGAATCGGTGTAATTGACCACCGCATTGCCCTGGTAGTTGGGCATGTCCAGGGTCTCGGTCTCAAACCGCACGCTGCGGTACTGCAGTGCCCCCAGCTGATAGTCAAAGAAGGCATCCACCGGGCCGGTATAAACCACCTTTGCGGCCAGGGCATTCAGGGCTTCCCGGTCAGCCAGATAATCGGTGTTCAGGCGGACTTCCACCCCTTCCAGCAGGTTGGCCACCAGGGCGGTATATCCTTCCACCGGGATGCCCTGATACAGGGCATTGAAGTAGTTGTTATCGAAGGTGAACCGCACCGGCAGGCGCTGGATGATGAAGGCGGGCAGTGCTGTGCAGGGGCGGCCCCACTGCTTTTCGGTATAGCCCTTGATGAGCTTCTCGTAGATGTCCTGGCCCACCAGGTTGATGGCCTGCTCTTCCAGATTCCGTGGGTGTTCGGTGTAGTGGGCAGCACGCTGTTCCTCGATCTTGGCCTGCGCCTGGGCCGGGGTGATGACTCCCCACATCTTGTTGAAGGTGTTCATGTTGAAGGGCATGTTGTACAGCTCGCCCTTGTAATTGGCCACCGGAGAATTGGTATACCGGTTGAAGGTAGCAAACCGGTTCACATAGTCCCACACTTCCTTGTTGTTGGTGTGGAAAATATGGGCGCCATAACGGTGGACGGCAATGCCCTCCACGTCCTCGGTATAGATATTGCCGGCAATATGGTCCCGCTTGTCGATGACCAGGCAGCGCTTGCCTGCGGCGGTGGCCTCATGGGCAAATACGGCGCCGAACAGACCGGCACCTACAATCAGATAATCATACATAGACGAGTTCCTCCTCTACAATCTCTTCCCGTAACCGTTCTCGACGGCGGCGGCGCCAGGCCAGTGCCGCCCAGCCCGCCAGTCCCAGTGCCGTCACCAGCGTGACCGCTTCTGCCAGACGCCAGGCCAGCGGCGGTGTGTAGCGCACCGTGACGGTGCCGCTGTACCCTTCCGGCAAAGTCACCTGCAGGCAATGCTTTTCATTCTGTGTCAGCGGCAGGGTTTCTCCGCTGGCGGCATCCACCGCCGTATAATACCGGTAGGCCAGCAGCGGCAGGTCCACCGCAGCCGGTTTGTCGCTGCGGTTTTCACATTGTACTGTGCCCTTTCCCTGCCAAAGGGCGGTCACATCCGGGTCCTGCGCTACAGCTTCCACCCGGGCAAAAATGGCCAGGTCGGTACCGGCAGGCAGATAGTCATACCCCATGGATTCATAGGGATATTCCGTGATCGTCTCGGTGCTGCACAAGGTAAAGGTACCTTGCTGGTAGGCGTAGTCCCGGTAAAAAATCCCGGTATACAACAGGGTGGCCGCCACCAACGCCACAGCGGTCCCCCTGGCCAGCCGCGGCGCCCGGGTATGTGCCAGACGCAGCCCCAGCACGGTGATCACCCCCAACAGCACCGCCGCTATGGTCAGATACCGCCAGCTGAACTGGGGTTTCAGCAGAATGTCCACGATCTTTTGCGGGAGTTTGTCTGCCAGCCAATCCCAGGGGAACGCGGTGGTGGAAAACCAGACAGCCAACAGGCAGAGGGCAAAACTCCCCCTCAGCCCAAGCCACAGATACTTTTTCTCTGTGGTGTCGGTCCAATGGGCGCGCCGCAGACAGCACCACACCGCCAGCACCAACACCAGACAACCGGCCAGCCCCAGGGTAAGGGGCATCCCGCTGGCGGCGCCCGTGCTCAGCCCATCCCCCGGATATCCAAAAAAGTTCAGCAGCTGCATAGGATAAATGCCGGTGGACTGGATAGGCGTCGGGTGGACATCGCTGATCATAATGTACTCATTTTGCAGGGCATCCATACAGGGCAGGAGGAACCAGGCGGTCAATCCCACCGCCACCGCCACCGCCTTGATGGCCGCCTTCAGGCGGGCAGGGCGCACCATCACATGGAGGTTGCAGATCCAGAACAGCGCCAGAAAAATCCCTGCCAGTTCTGTGGTAAGCAGATGACTCTGCAAAATGCCGGCCATACCCAGCCCCAGGGGCAGCCAGTCCCGGGGCGCAGGGCGTTCGTTCCGGGCAATGGCCCAGGCCCCCAGCGCCGCCAGCGGCAGAAAGGCCATGGCGGTATATTCCCCCACCGAAGCCCGCAGCATCACATTGGTCAGCCGGTAGGCACACAGGGTATAGGCGAAGGCCGCCACCGCACCGTACAGGCGCTGGCCGCCGATGCGTGCAAAGCTGTAATACGCCAGCACCATGGTGACGGCGTTGACCAGGGCCACATAGATCTGGTAACAGGTCTGCAGCGGCAGAAAGGCGTTGTACAACAGCGCCGGAATGTACAGGAACAGATCACAGTAATACTGGGGGGTGGCTCCGCCGTATCCATTGAATCCGGAGGTGTACATCCGCGCGGGGAACTGTCCCTCCGCCAGGGCCTGCGCGGTGGCCCAGATGCGGTAACAGTGGAACCGCAGATCATGGCCGGAATACAGGAAGTCCCCGCAATAGGGCAGGCTGGCCAGCGCGATGCCCCCCACCAGCAGCAAGGCCACACCCCAGCCGCAGCGGGGTTTCCGGGGAGCATTGCCCAGAAAGAGCAGCCCCAGCAGTACATCGGCTGCCACAAACAGAATCAGCCAGCCCAGCAGCGAAGTCACCCGCCAGATGGGCTGTTCGGACAGGGTCACGCTCTCCAGTGTAAGGTCCTGATCCTGGGCCGGGGTCACAGTCATCGTCAGATCGCTGACGGTGGCTGCTGTGCCCACCCACAGCCGGGCCGTGACCGTGGTAAAGGTATCGGTAAGGGTGATGGTGTCGCTCTGCACCGAAGCCGGTGTTTTCTTTGACGCAAAATCCAGGGTGGCCAGCACGGTCCGCTGCCCGGTCTCCTCCCCTGCTGCGGGAAAATGGTATGTCACGGTGACCCGATACCCACCGGCAGCAAGCGCCACCGGCTGGGAGACCGATGTTCCCTCCTCGGTGAGGGTCATGGTATCCAGCGGCACCGTGATCTCCGCCAAGGGGCGCAGAGCCCCGGCGATCAATGCCGCCAGAAACAGCAGCTCTACCAGAAAAACCGCCCCGAACAGCGGATGCATCCGCAGAAAAGCCCGGATGCGGGCGGTGGTGTTCATGCGCGGTCCGTGCGCTGCCAGTGCTGCACGGTCTGAAGCTGAAACTCAAAATCACGGGCGTCCTTGGCCAGCTGACTGGAGAGGATCACACCGGAAACAAACAGCAGCAGTGCCGCCACCAGGACAAAGCAGCAAACGATGAGGGTGGGGAACCGGGGCACCAGACCGGTGTGGAAGTATTCGTTCACCACCGGGACCATGAACCCAACACCAAAGACCGCCAGAATCGCGGCCAGTATTCCGAAAAAGGTAAAGGGGCGGTAGTTTTTGAAAAGGCGGAGGATGGTCCCCAGCACCTTGAAACCGTCGGAATAGGTGTTGAGTTTGCTCTCGGACCCTTCGGGGCGGTCGCGGTATTCAATGATCACGTTGTCCACCTGCATGTTGCGCTGCAAGGCGTGGATGGTCATCTCGGTCTCGATCTCAAACCCCCGGGAAAGCACCGGGTAGGTTTTGACAAACTGATAGCTGAAAGCCCGATAGCCGGTCATGATATCCTTGATTTTGCCGCCAAACAAATGGTTGGTACAGAACCGGACCAGATCGTTGCCAAAGTTGTGGAAAGGGCGCTTGTTCTGGGTATAGTAGGTGCTGGACAACCGGTCCCCCACCACCATATCGGCCTGACGCCGGGTCACCGCTTCCACCATCTCGGGGGCAGCCTCGGCGGGATAGGTATCATCGCCATCCACCAGGATGTAGGCCTCGGCGTCGATCTCCCGGAACATCCGGCGCATCACGTTGCCCTTGCCCTGCTGGTACTCATGGCGCACCACGGCGCCGGCTTTGGCCGCCAGCTCCGCCGTCCCGTCGGTGGAATTGTTGTCGTAGACATAGATCGTCGCTTCGGGCAGTACCCGCCGGAAATCGGTGACTACCTTTTCCACCGTCTTGGACTCGTTATAACAGGGGATCAGAACAGCAATTTTATCCATCGGGGGTCCTCACTTTCTCACCTTACATCCAGAACTGGACCAGGCGGCTCACGGTATAATACAGCGACGGATTCATCCCCTGCAGCCAGGGTTCCATCGCAAACAGGGTGCAGAAACGGTACAGCAGACTCCAGGCCAGCGCCGCCGCCATGGCCAGGCGCAGCACCGGCAGCAGGGATACCGCCAGTACTTCCCCGCCGGCAGCCCGGCGGGCCAGCACCGTCTCGGCCAGCATCCAGCACAGCGCGGCTCCCAGCAGCAATACGGGGCTGTAATCCATCAGATAGCGGTACAGCACACCGGCCATCTGGCAATCCACCACGGTGATCAGCACCATGGCCGCCACCGAGCCGTATACCAGGCCGCTGACCGCCCGACGGCGATGCAGGGCGCGGCGGGCCAGCGGCACCAAAGGCAGTGCCAGCGCCCAGGTGAAGGGTGTTGCCGCCAGCATACCGCCGGTAAATTTTTCGCTGATGGTGCGGATCACCGCGTTTGTCTGTACATCCACCTCCTGCAGGAAGGGGAACACCGACTGCAGCCGGGGCAGATCCAGCAGGCTGGTGAAAACGGCCGGGCCAATGCGCACCACATTGAACCCCCGCTTGGTCATATCGTTGCCGGTAATGTTGTAGTTGGCGCCGAAATCAAACGGCGAGCCGAAACGGGCATAGTTGTACCACATAAGACCTGCCGCCACCAACACAACGGGCAGCAGAAATACGACTGCATCCCGTACACCGGCGCGGCTCCGCAGCCGTCCCCGGGTGATATACCGGTTCCAGAAGATGGGCAGCGCCAGCAAGGCAAACACTTCCATCTGAGGGCGGCAGCCCGCCACCAGGGCTATGCAAAGGCTGCCCAGTCCCAGACGAAGGGAAAGCACGCCGCCGTGCTCCAGGGGGGTAGCGGCGGCCATCAGCCAGAGCCAAAGTCCCAGCATCAGGAAAGCCGCGCCGCAGACGATCACATACTCGTAAATATAGGGGCGTTCCAGCAGATTGTACAGCTGGCTGCCCAGCAGCAGCGCTGCCACGCTGAGCAGATAGGCGGCGGAGGATGTCTGGGGGAACCACCGCCGTACCACCTGCCCCATCACGCCGAAACAGCTGAGCAAAAATACCAGTCCCAGGATCACCATACAGGGGACATAGGCCAGATTCTGAATGCCGGTGATAGCCTCGAAGGGCAGCTGGAACAGCAGGCAGGGCACAATGCCGAAATAGACATAGTACCGCCCGTTATAGTAGGCATGGTCCCATTGTCCCCCTACGATCTGGGCCTCACTGCGGGCCGTGGGGTCATAGGGGTTGTCCATGGCGGCCAGTGCGGCGGGCGGGTCTTCCATCAGGTCCAGCCGCCCGTTGAGGAGGCTGTGGGCCAGGGCACCGTACTGCTGATAGACAAAGCTGACGGTACTTTCCCCATCCCAGAATGCCCGGTTATAGCTTTCCGTTGCAAGGCCGGTATTGCCGGGCTCCCAAAAAGGTACCACAACCACAAAGGCTGCCAGGACCACACCCAGAACCAAGGCGGCTCCCCGGTCACATACATTGCCTGCCAGCCACCGGCGTTGCCACAACCCGCTGCGGGGGCGCAGCCCGTACACCGCCAGCAATGCCAGAAAAACCGCCGCACAGCGCAGGACCGAGAAATCCAGCGGCCGGGGGGTGTTTGCCGTGATCCCGGTCAGGGTGATGGCCACCGGATACTGGGCATAGGTGCTGCTGTACCCGCTGGCCGTCAGGGTCAGCGTTCCCACATTGCCTGTGAGATCCAGGCTGATGACATGGGTGCGGGGTGCCTGGGTCCCCACCTGCCAGGTCCCGAAACGGTTCAGGCCGCTGTTGGCTTCATCGGTGGCTTCGATGGTAAAGGAAAGAGCACTGTCGGTGCGCTGCGGATCGGTATCATCGTTGGTCAGACCATCCAGGCTCAGATTATAGATGGGCCGGTCGATGTTCAAGAAGCGCAGATAGGTGCGGCCTTCATCCAGCGTGTAGGTCCCCTGTCCCCTGCCGATATTGATGTTGGGGTCCAGGTAATCCATGAGCTGGAACGGTTCATAGCTGTGGGTGTTGAAATAGGCCACATTGCCCACAAACACCTCGGCTCCCAGCGCTGTTACCAGCAGCAGGGGCACCACAAAGCGCAACCCCCGGGAACCGAAGGCCCGCAGCCCTGCCGTGCAGATGCCGGCCCAACCGCAGAGCGCCGCCAGGGCCGCCAGACGGAAAAGGTCGAACCCCACACCGATTCCCGGACGATGGTAGGCACACAGGGCAAAGATCCAGGTGCTTGCCCAAAGAGCAGCCGCCCAACCAAAATCCCCTCCGTGCACAGGGCGTTTTTTCAGCCCCGCCGGGACCATGGCAAACAAAAGCGACACAAGCGCTGTTACCAGTAGTGCTGCTGCCATCATGGGGCGCCCCGTCCTTTCCGTTTTGTAAAATAATACAATTTGTTATAGTTTCATTCCCGTTTCAGGACCGGGCATACTTCTTGCACTGTTCCAGCCAGAAGGCCGCCGTCTTGTCCCAGCTGTATTTTTCCAGGACTTGGTCCGGCGGGGCCACCGGCTGGGCGGCCAGCGCATCCAGGTCCACCTCGTAATCGTTGGGGTCAAAATACCGGGCTGTATCCCCATACAATTCCGGCAGGCAGGAAGCACGGGCCAGGGCGATGGGGGCGCCCAGGGACAACGCCTCCAGAGGCGGGATGCCGAAGCCTTCGAAAACGGCGGGATGCAGGAAAAGCTTGCAATGCTTCATCAGCGCCGCATTTTCTTCATCGGTGACATAACCGGGATAAAACACATTGGCGGTATCCTTGGCTTCGGCATCATCACCGAAGGCCCGCAGATCCTTGCCCCCCGCCACCACAAAGGTCTTGTCCGGGTTGCGGCGGGCCACCTCACGGATCCATTTGAAGTTTTTGTGCTTGGCCAGGCTGCCCAAAGCGTAAAAGTACTCCCCTTTGGTGACACCGGGCAGCTTTTCAAAGATGGATTCATCGGGCTGCACGGTGCGCATATGTTCCCAGCCATTGTAGGTCACGCCGATCTTCTCCAGCGGGATCCCCAGCTTTTTGCTGATGAGCCGCCGCTGGTCCTCGCTGACGGTATAGACCTTTTGGGCAAACCATTTGGTGGACAAGCAATGCACCCAGAATTTGAAGCGGAAAAAGCCCCGGTCGGTATCCATCACCAGGGGGCGGATATCATGCAGCACCACCACACTGCGCCGGGTCATCAGCATATCGCTGGCCAGGCCCACAAAAAAGGCATGGTTGCGCCGCAGGTAGGCGGGCAGCACCACCATGTTGTAAAAATACTTCACAGCCTTCAGGGGCACCAGCTGGATATTCTTCAGTTCCGGCAGGTGGATGGTCCGGCCGTCGTCCCGGTAGGCGATCCGCACATCCAGGCCGGTGCCTTCCAGCAGCTTGTCCAGCCGGGTGACCGTTTCATACACATACCGCGGAATGCCGGTAATGTTGTCGCACAGCACGGTGCCGTTGATGACAATGGGATTCAATCCAGTTCCTCCTTCTGCCAGTGGGAACAGTCCAGCAGTTCCTGCTGCCAGTCTGCCATGCGGCGGGCACAATAGTCCCGCAGCTCCTTTTCAAACCGTTCTTCACTGAAAGAACGGCTGTGTTCCCGGATCTCTTCTTTGGTATAGGCCACACCGTCGCGCTCAAACACTTCGATGCAGCGCATCAGGCTGTCGGCGGTCTGTTCCTTGAACCAGTACCCCGTCTTGCCGGGCAGCACCGTCTCACAGGCACCGCCGCGGCCATAGGCCAGCACCGGGGTACCGGCGGATTGTGCCTCCACCGGCGTGATGCCGAAGTCCTCTTCCCCGGGGAAGAGGAACGCCTTGGCCCGCAGATAGTACTGACGTACCTCCTCATCGCTGAGGCCGCCGCCCTTGAACTCGATGGTGGGGCCTGCCATAGCCTTGAGCTTGGCTTCCTCGCCACCGCCGCCGATGACCACCAGCCGCTTGCCCAGCTTGGTGCAGGCGGCCACCGCCAGATCGATCCGCTTGTACCAGGTCAGGCGGCCCACCACCAGGTAGAAATCCTCTTTCTTGACAAAGGGGGCTTCGTTGATATGGCAGCAGGGATAGATCACATCGCTGTCCCGGCGATAGTATTTCTTGATACGCTGGGCGATATAATGGGAATTGGCAATAAAGTAATCCACCCGGTCGGCGGCACACTTGTCCCAGATGCGCATCTTGTGCATCTGGTGGGGCATGACCGCCCGCACCAGCCAGCTGGCGTTGTCCCGATAGGTATAGTAAAAATCCCACACATACCGGATGGGCGTATGGCAATAGCAGATATGTACGGCATCCGGCCGGGTGATGACCCCCTTGGAGCAGGACGAGGAGGAGGACAACACCAGATCATACTCCGACAGATCCAGCGCCTCAAAGGCTCCGGGCATCAGCGGCAGCAGGCTCTTGTACAGCTTGGTGGCAAAGGGGATCTTCTGCACCCAGGTGGTGCGGATGTCATAGTCCCTGAACCATTTGGGCATCTTTTTTTCATCATAGACCAGGGTGTAGATCACCGCGTTGGGAAACACATGGTGCATGCAATCCACCACACGGTCCGCGCCGGCATAGGTCACCAGCCAGTCGTGCACAATGGCTACTTTCGGTTCAGTCTTGCTCATAGGTCTCACCTGATTTCCAGTGGCTTCACTGTAGTTTTTCGTCGTTGATCATCTTGCCGCCGAACACCGTGCGGAAGATGATCTTGATATCCAGCGCCACAGTCCAGTTTTCGATATACCAGATATCGTAGCGGATGCGCTCGGCAATGTCGGTATCTCCCCGCAGGCCATGGATCTGCGCCCAGCCGGTACAGCCGGGGCGTACCTGCTGACGTACCAGGTACCGGGGGATCTCCTCCTTGAAGTGCTCCACATGGAAAGGCACCTCGGGGCGCGGTCCCACCAGGGACATATCCCCTTTCAGCACATTGAAGAACTGGGGCAGCTCATCCAGGCTGAATTTGCGGATCAGGCTGCCGAACTTGGTCTTGCGGGGGTCATAGTCGGTGGACCAGCCGGTCTCCTGTTTGGCGTTCACCCGCATGGAGCGGAACTTGTACATCATGAAGGGCTTTTTGTTGAGGCCGATCCGCTCCTGCCGGAAGATCACCGGCCCGGGGCTGGACAGCTTGACACCGATGGCGGTGACCAGCATGACGGGACTGGTGAGCACGATGAGAATCAGGCTGCCCACAATATCCAGTCCCCGCTTCACCGCCGCATTGAGGATATTGTCAAAGGGGGTCTGGCGCACATTGATGAGTTTGCACTCGTCCAGCACGTCGATGGTGGGCCGGGCGGGCAGATAGTCGCTGTAAAAAGGCACCATGGTGATGCGGGTGCCGTGCTTGTCGCAGGCGGCAAAGGTATGGGGCAGCATCTGGATCTCCTCGGCTTCCAGGGCCACCACCACCTCGTCAATATCGGGGTGTTCCAGGCATTCGTCCAGTTTTTCGTAGCTGCCGAAATAGGGCACGCCCAAACCAGGCTCCTCGATGGGGGCCAGATAGCCATCCACCACAAAGCCGTAGTAGGGGTTATGTTCCAGGGCACGCAGATAGAGCGCCGCCGACTTGCCGCCCCCCACCAGCAGGATATGCCGCAGCCCCAGCCCCTTGCGGCGGCGGGCCCGGTCCACCCAGCGGCGGATCATCCGCTTTGCCACCACCAGCGCCGTGGCAAAGAAGTAGAACAGGCCCAGCACCACACGGGAATAATCGTCCAGGTGCATCAGGTAAAGGATAAATACAAACCCCAGAATGCCGCCGCCGTTGATAATGGCGATGCGGGTACACCGCTCGGACAGACCATGGAGGCGGGAATTGCTGTAGATGCCCGCCACCCAGTACACCAGCACCAATGCCAGCGAGGTGACGATCCCCGCCAGCAGGTTCCGGGGGTCCTGGGCCACTTCCAGGGCAGGACCTGCACCGCCCGGTTCAAAAAAGCGGACGTAATTAAAGCGCACATAGTTGGCCAGCAGGAAGCCCGCAAAAAGCAGAGCTGCATCCAGCAGACCGCTGAGTATGCTTTTGTAACGTTGGTTTTTTTCCAGCACCGGCAGTGCCCTCCCTTAGCTGTTGGTTCTGCGCCGCAGCCGGCCCAGAAAGAGTATCTGAATATTGTACCATAATCCGCGATATTGCGCAATCAACGGTAGAGTTCCTGGAGGCTGTCCAGTGTTTTTTTCATCTCGGCCCGCACTTCCGGCGGCCCGGCAATGGCCACACCGGGACCGAACCCGGCCACCCACCCGAAAAACTGGGGACTGACCTGGATCTGGGCCGTCATGGTAAAGTGCTCCCCGTCCTCGCAGGGGTTGAGGATGGGGCCGGTACCGAACCGGTCGATCATTGCCCCGGCAAAGCGGTTTTCACACAGCAGCGTCACCTTTTTCAGCGGGCCGTTGAACATGCCGAACATCTGCTGCATATAGGTGTTCACATCGAAAGCCGCATACTCCTCGGCGCCTTCCCGCTTGCTGCCGGCAACCCGATGGACATTCTGCATCTTGTCCACCCGGTAATGTTTCAGCCGTCCTTCGGTATAGGCAATGAGATAGTAGTTGCCGTTTTCCCACACCAGCACCCAGGGGCTGACCCGGTAGAGTTGCCCGTCATGGCGGGGCGTCATCTTTTTCTGCAGGTTCCACTCACAGTATTTGAACTGCACCTGCTCCCCCGCCGTGATGGCCCCGTGGAGGGCATCCACGGTATACAAGATCTTCTCGTCGGTACTTTTGATCCGGCCGCTGACCAGCACCTTGCGGTCCAGTTCGTCCTGCCGGTAACGGGAGGTGAACTGGCCCAGCTTGTCGATCAGGACCTTGGACTTCCGCGCCGTAATGAACTTGCTGGCATAGACGGCATCCACCAGCAGTTTCAGCTCAGGCAGTTCAAACAGCATGTCGGTCATATAGTAACCGCCGCCCCGCCCCCGCAGCTGTACGATCTCGTAGGGTGCTTCCGGCAGACTGTTCAGGGTGTCCAGGTCGCCGTAGACGCTTTTGCGCTCCGCTTCAATTCCATGCTCCTGCAGCTTTTCCACCAGCTGCGGCACGCTCAGCGGATGCTTTTCGTCCGTTTCACGGGCCAGGATCTCCAAAAGAACCAGCAGTTTGCGTTTTTGGCCTTCTTTGCGTGGCATGGCGCAATCCCTCCCGATTTTTCACATATACGGTCCTATTATACACCCTGCAAACCCGTTGGGCAAGTGTCGCCAAAGAGTTTACAAATCTTTCAAACGCAAAAAGCCGCCGCTCGGCAGAACCGGGCAGCGGCCAGAATTATGCAGTTTGCAAAGGAGATCAGGCGTTGACCTGAGAAGCAGCAACCGCGCAGGCGACGGTCATACCGACCATCGGGTTGTTGCCGGCGCCGATCAGGCCCATCATCTCAACGTGGGCAGGCACGGAGGAAGAACCAGCGAACTGGGCATCGCCGTGCATACGGCCCATGGAGTCGGTCAGGCCGTAAGAGGCAGGACCGGCAGCCACGTTATCGGGATGCAGGGTACGGCCCGTGCCGCCGCCGGAAGCGACGGAGAAGTACTTCTTGCCGTTCTCCAGCGCCCACTTCTTGTAGGTGCCGGCGACCAGATGCTGGAAGCGGGTGGGGTTGGTGGAGTTACCGGTGATGGAAACCTCCACGCCCTCGGCCTTCATGATGGCAACGCCTTCCAGAACGTCGTTGGCGCCGTAGCACTTGACGGCAGCGCGCTCACCATCGGAGTAAGCGGTGGTGTTGACGATCTTCAGCTCGCCGGTCTTGAAGTCATAGTCGGTCTGGACGTAGGTAAAGCCGTTGATGCGGCTGATGATCATAGCAGCGTCCTTGCCCAGGCCGTTCAGGATAACACGCAGGGGCTCCTTGCGGACCTTGTTGGCGGTACGGGCAATGCCGATGGCGCCTTCGGCGGCGGCGAAGGACTCGTGGCCGGCCAGGAAGGCGAAGCAATGGGTGTCCTCATGCAGCAGCATGGCGCCCAGGTTGCCATGGCCCAGGCCAACCTTGCGCTGCTCGGCAACAGAACCGGGCACGGTGAAGGCTTCCAGGCCCTCGCCGATGGCGGCGGCGCACTCGGCAGCGCTCTTCAGGCCGCGCTTGACGGCGATGGCAGTGCCGAGGGTGTAAGCCCAGACGGCGTTGTCGAAGCAGATGGGCTGGATGCCGCGGATGATCTTATCGCAATCGATGCCCTTGGCCAGCAGCATTTCGTTGCAGGCGTCGAGGCTTTCCAGGCCATTGGCTTTCAGGCAGGCCTCGATTTTGGGCATACGGCGTTCCTGGGATTCAAAAGTTGCCATAGTGTGTGTTCCTCCCTCTCTTATTCTTCACGCGGGTCGATGTACTTGACAGCGCCCTGCTCAGCAGAGAAGCGGCCATAGGTGCCGATGTTCTTCTCGTAGGCTTCCTTGGGGTCCTTGCCGTGACGGATGTCTTCCATCATCTTGCCCAGGCGGACAAACTGGTAACCGATGACCTGGTTGTCCTTGTCCAGCGCGGTCTTGAGGATGTAGCCCTCGGTCAGTTCGAGGTAACGAACGCCCTTGGCCTTGGTGGAGAAAATGGTACCGGTCATGCTGCGCAGACCCTTGCCCAGGTCGTCCAGACCGGCGCCAACGGGCAGGCCGTTCTCAGAGAAAGCGGTCTGGCTGCGGCCGTAGACGATCTGCAGGAACAGCTCACGCATAGCCACGTTGATGGCGTCGCAGACCAGGTCGGTGTTCAGCGCTTCCAGAATGGTCTTGCCGGGCAGGATCTCGCCGGCCATGGCGGCAGAGTGGGTCATGCCGGAGCAGCCGATGGTCTCGACCAGAGCTTCCTCGATGATGCCGTTCTTGATGTTCAGGCTGAGTTTGCAGGTGCCCTGCTGGGGAGCACACCAGCCCACACCGTGGGTATAGCCGCTGATGTCCTCAATTTTATAGGCCTTTACCCATTCGCCCTCTTCGGGAATGGGCGCGGGACCGTGCTTGGGCCCTTTTGTGATCGGGCACATGTTATTGACCTGTGCGGAGTATTCGATCATAATTTTCTCTCCTTTGCATATTGTTAGGCTTTTCACAGCTAAGTTTATTATAAAGGGTCGACGCGGTTTTTGCAAGATGTTAGTCCGTGCTAACCTCCCGTTTTTTTGCCCGTTTTCCCCTTTTTCTTTAAAACAGGAATCCGAAGATCACCCGGGATGCCGCGCCGCACACCGCCATCATCACAACGGCCGCAGCGGCGGGGGGAGCCCACAGCCTTACAAGCCCCGGTTTGGCAGGCGGTTGGGCCTTTGCCTTCTTTGCCTTGCTGTGGCGCGGTTTTTCCGCCAGGGCGGTTTCCTCCTCCGGCGGGCGGCAAAAGACCATCAGCAGGGCAAAAAGCAGCATGATCTCGGGGAAGATCATCGACACCCGGATGGACACCACCGCATGGGCCAGGTAGCTGACCAGCGCCAGCGTCACCGGCGCCACACCGGGGCGCAGCCAGTTTTTGGCAGCCCGGCGCAGGTGGGATGCCACGAACCACACCCAGGCCGCCAGCCCCACCACGCCGGTGGTGAGCAGCAGTTCCAGATACTCATTATGGGCCGCATAGAAGGTTTTCATACGGGCGGTGACATCATTGCCCGCCCAGTCCATCATGGCGGTATGCATCATGCCGGTACCCACGCCCAAGATCTTGCGCCAGAAAGGCTGTGCCAGCCAGGTGCTCCAGGTGATCCGCCAGGCCGTGCCCCGGTAGGTACCCCAGTCATCGTTGATGATGAGGATATCATCCAGCCGCCCCAGACTGGGGAATCCCGGCCAGAAATTGGCCAGGGCATAGAGCAGCACGGTGGCTGTGACGGCCACCGCCGCCACCACACGTCCCGCCTTCCAGAGGGGGATCTCCCGCCCCCGCAGGCCAAACCGCAGCACCGCCCATACCACCGTACAGACGGCCAGCCCCTCCAGGCCCATATGTCCCAGGGCCGCCAGCATAGGCTTACCGCCCTGGGTGTAGACGTGGGTACGCATGTACTGCATCCACCCGGCGTGGAAGAAGAAGAAGGCTCCGATCACCGCAATGCGGCGCAGCGTGCGGGTGGTGAACATTTTCTGGCACATCAGCACCAGCACCGCCGCGCCGATGCCCAGGGCCAGGCCCTCGGCATCCACCACCGCCAGGGCCAGCCCGCCGAAGAAGGCCGGAATACCGTAGAAGATGGTATGCCGCACGCCCCGGGCCACCAGAAAGGCATAGAACACCAGCGGCAGGGCGAAGGCCATAAAGCCGGAGTTGAAGTTTTTCTGGCCCAGGGTGGAGAAGAACTGGGCCCGCTCGATCACCGCCGTATCGGCATAGGTGCCGATGAGGTCAATGTTGAAGATATTCAGCACATAGAGCACCGTGACGATGGCGGTGGTGATGCCCACGCAAAAGGTCAGGCCGTTGAGCAGCCCCTGGGGGGCGAAGGCCCGCACGGCCAGATACCCCGCCGCCGTGAAAAGCACCATCATGAATCCGCCGTAGTAGCCGCCCAACCCCCAGAAAGATGAGACCGGGGAGAGGGACACCGCGGTGGAGAGCAGCCCCGTAAAGGCAAAAGCCCCCAGAGCCCAAAGGGTATGGTCGCCGCCCGAAAGACGGCCGGGCCGGGGCACCGCCCCCACCAGCGCCAGCGCCCCCAGCCAGATGCAGAACGCCCAGCTCAGGGTACAGACGCCGGTGAATTTCACCACGCCCAGGTTGGAAAATTTGTCAATATATAAGGGATATACGCAGAGCACCGCCAGCAGAAAGGCGGTAGCAGAGCGCGCCGCAAGCTTGCGCAGCTGAATGGTTTGCTCCATGGGTCCTCCTTTGGAATCGGTTGCAAAAAGGGATAACTTATATAGTGTACACGTTCCACCGACCTATTTCAAGATTTCTCCACAGGTTTTACAAGACGCACACAGAAAAGTCCCGCCAGGGCACAGCCCCCGGCCAGCCAGTGCCGGGCCGTCAGGGGCAGAGCCTGGCTGCCGATATAGCTCAGCAGACTGCCGCCGCTCATGCCCAGGGCGATGAACCCGTAGTTGACCCCCGCATGGCGCAGCCCGAAAAGGTCGGTGTTCAGCGCCGGCTGTACCGCCGCGCCGCCGGAATAGAAGAAGGTCAGCAGAGCGTAGGCCGCCAGCACCCACCATTCCCGGGCGAAGGCAAACCAGACCGACCCCGCCGCCAGCCCCAGATAGACCCCGTACAGGACCCGTTTGCGGCCCAGTTTGTCGCTGCCCGCCGGGCAGAGCAGCCGCCCCGCCGCGCTGGCCGCTGACCCCAGCACGATACTGAAGGGGACGAAATTTTCCGGCAGACCCCGGTCGGCGGCGATGGAATAGATCTCGGGGCTGAAGAGCAGTACCGGCGGGGCGCTGAGGGCCACCGCCGCCACGCAAAGTTTGTACTGGCGGGTCCTGACCATCTGACGGTGATCCATGCCGGGCAGCGGCTTGGCCTGTTTGGGTCGGGGCGGGTCCCGGAGGATGACCGCGCCGCCCCCGCAGACCAGAAGCATCACCAGCCCCAAAGCGGCAAAGCAGACCCGGATGCCCCATCGTCCGCCGACACCCCGGACAAAGAGGGTATAAAACGCCCCCGAAAGACCCATGGCCACCCCGGCCATGCCGGTGGCCCAGCCCTTTTTGTCCTGGTACCATTTCTGGGCGCAGGCCATCACCGCCGGGGCCAGAAAAGCGCTGCCCACCCCTGCGGGCAGGCTGTACACCAGCAAAAAGAGGACCACATTGCCGGGCGGCACCAGCGCGGCGGCCAGAAAGCCCCCGGCCAGCAGCGCCGTTCCCCAGAGACCCGCGGTACGGGGGCCGCGGCGGTCCTGCAGAAGGCCGCCCGCGGCACACCCCACCCCGTAGGAGGCCACCAGCAGGGCAAAGGCCAGCATGGCCTGTCCACGGGAAAGGCCGTACCCCTGCATGACCGGCCGTTGGAAAGCCCCCCATGCCGCCGGGATGCCGGTGAGGAGCTGCGCCCCCGCCCCTGCCGCCAGAATGTATGGTCCACGGTTCTGTTTTTCCATGCCGGACCCCTCCCCTCTCCTAGCAGTATACCCGGTTTGCATTGACAAAATGCGGCGGGAAGTTTATCATGATACCATTATAAGAATAAGGAGCCATTGCCTATGAAAACCCAGCCGTTAAAAGGCATGCGCGACCTGCTGCCTCATGAGCAGGCACTGCGTGATTATATCCAGGGCCAGATTCTGGCCACCTACCGCGCCGCAGGATTCCAGCGGATCTCCACCCCCATCCTGGAGGATATGGAAAACCTGGACAAAAGCGACGGCGGCGATAACCTCAACCTGATTTTCAAAGTATTGAAGCGCGGCGACAAGCTGGAAAAGGCGCTGGCCAGCGGGGATGAAAAGCAGCTTTCCGACATGGGACTGCGGTACGACCTGACGCTGCCCCTCTCCCGTTACTATGCCGCCAACCGCAACGAACTGCCCACCCCCTTCAAGGTCATCCAGACCGACCGGGTCTACCGGGCGGAGCGCCCCCAGAAGGGCCGTCTGCGGGAGTTTGTCCAGTGCGACATCGACATTCTGGGGGATTCCAGCCCCAACGCCGAGGTGGAGCTCATTGACGTGACCGCCCGGGCGCTGCTGGCCATCGGATTTACCGGTTTTACCGTGAACATCAATGACCGCCGCATCCTGCGGGCGATGCTCCAGAAGATGGGCTTTGCCGCCGAAGAGCTGGATTCGGTCTGCATCAGCTTTGACAAGCTGGACAAGATCGGCGCCGACGGCGTGAAGGCCGAGCTGACCGAAAAGGGCTTTGCCGCCGAGGCGGTGGAGGCGCTGGATGCCTTCCTGCGGGCGGGGGATTTCAGCCTGGACACGGTGGCCGCCAAGGTGGACGACGAGGCCCTTACCGCCGACCTGCGGTATGTCATTGCCACCAGCGAGAAGATCGCCGCCGGGCGGTACGGCATCGCCTACGCCCCCAGCCTGGTGCGGGGCCAGGGCTACTACACCGGCATGGTGTTTGAAGTCACCTGCCCCCAGTTCAGCGGTGCGGTGGCCGGCGGCGGCCGGTACGACAACATGGTGGGCAAGTTCATCGGCCAGCAGGTGCCGGCGGTGGGCTTCTCCATCGGATTTGAACGGGTCTGCGGCATCCTGCTGGAGCAGGGCTACCAGATCCCCGGCGCCAAGAAACGGCTGGCGCTGCTCTACTGCAAGGACGCCGACTTTGCCGCCGTGCTGCAGAAAGCCCAGACCCTGCGGACCGACTACGATGTGACCGTGCTGCCCCAGGCCAAAAAGCTGGGCAAGCAGTTCGGCACCCTGGAAGCCGCCGGATATGCCGCTGTGGCCTTTGCCGACAACGACGATCTGAAGCTGCTTGGGCAGAAAGCCGAATAATCTTTTGAAATTTTGTGGAACAGGCCGAAAAATATCTGGTCTGTTCCTTTTTTGTTGCCGTTTTGTTGGCAAGCTGTAACCCACAGGACCCCGCCGGTATGCTATACTGAAACTGCAAAGAACAGTTTACGGAAAGACATCATCCCCCGGAAAGGAGGCCCACCATGAAAAAGTCTTTTGCCCGCCTGGCGGCTGCCCTGCTGGCGGCTGCCCTGCTGGCCGGCTGCGGCGCTTCCAGCAGCAACCAGGGTGGAATGGCGGAAAGCGCTGCCGCCACCTACGATATGAGCAGTGAAGCCGCCCTGACCCAGGAAGCGGGCGGTGCCGAGAGTGCCCTGCTGCCGGAAGGCGCCGATGCTACCACCGAAACCGCCCAGAAGATCATCTACCGTGCCGATATGGAGATGGAGTCCACCGACTTCGACAGCGCCCGGGATACCCTGATGACCGCCGTTGAGGCCAACGGTGCCTGGATGGAATACAGCCATCTCAGCGGCAGCGCCGAGGACCATGACCGCTACGCCAATTACACCGTCCGGGTCCCGGCCGAAAACTACAGCGCGTTCCTGTCTCAGGCCGGGGCGGCCGGCAGTGTGCTGAGCCTCAACGAGAGTGCCGAGAACGTGACCATGGACTACATCGACCTGGAAGCCCGGATCACCTCTCTGGAAAATCAGCGGGACCGTCTCAACGATCTGGCCGCCAAAGCGGAGACCACCGCCGACCTGCTGGAAATTGAAAATCAGCTCTCCGACGTGCAATATCAGCTGGAAAGTTACACCCAGCAACAGCGGGCGCTGGACGGGCAGATCACCTACTCTACGGTGGACATCGTCCTGCGGGAGGTAGCCACCCTGACGCCCACCGGCACCACCTTCGTCCAACGGCTGGGGGATGCCTTCCAGGGCGGCTGGAACGCCTTCCTTCTCACCGTCCAAGGGCTGATCCTGGCACTGGTCTACCTGTGGCCGCTGCTGCTTCTGGTAGCCCTCATCGTCATTCTGGTCTGCGTGGCCACCCGCCGTCACAGGGCCAAGCATCCGAAGCCGGTGCGTCCTCCCATGGCGCCGCCCGCTCCCAACCAGCCTCCCGCCTTCCCCGGCGCATCCCCCTCTGTTCCCGGTGACAACGAATCCAAACCGAACTCCTGAAAATACAGCAAGGCCCCCGCCATACGGCGGGGGCCTTGCTGTGTTGAGAAATCCATCGGAGTGAAAGGCTTATTTCCCGGACTGCATACGTTTGCCCAGCAGGTAGGTGGCCACAAAACCAAGGACCACAGCGACGATCATCACCACAAGGGAAACGATCAGGTTGTAGCTGGAGCCGTTGGGGTCGATGTAGGCGGGCAGGCTGATAAAGCCCGGTGTGGAGATAACGTACTGGGTCATGCCCAGCAGGCCCGCCAGCAGGCCGCCGATGCCGCCGCCGATCATGGCGCCGATCAGGGGGTAGGTTTTGGGGAACAGCACGCCATAGACGCCCGGTTCGGTGATACCGCACAGCGCGGTGATACCGGCAGAAACACTGACGGATTTTTCCTCCACCGATTTGGCCAGCAGCGCGGCTGCCAGGCAGGCACCGCCTACCGCCACGTTGGCAGGTGCCATACCGGTGCAGATCAGCGGGTCAGAGTTCACCGCCGCCAGCAGGGCAAACACCACCGGATAGGTTGCATTGTTCATTCCGAAGAAAACCATGAGCGGCGTGGTGATGCCGATGATCATAACGGCAATGGGCGGTACGGCCTGATAGATGGCATAGACGCCGTTGGCCAGCCAGGTGCCCAGCGTATTGCCGATGGGTCCCAGCACGATCAAAGTCACAGGCACGGTGATCAGCATGGTGATCAGCGGCACAAAGATCGTCTTGAGGAAAACCGGGATATACTTCTGCAGGAATTTGTAGACGACACTCATGAACAGTACGCCCAGAATCACCGGGAATACCGTAGAGTTGTAGGTGACCGTCTGGATGGGGATCCCGAAGAAATCCAGTCCTTCGGCGCCGTTGATGGTGGAATACAAAAGAATCGCACCCAGGAAAGCACCGAGGAAGCCGTTGGATTTGAGGCGGTTGGCCGCCGCATAACCGATAAAGACGGGCAGGAAGTAGAAGGTGGCCTGGTTGATGGCATAGAACACCGTGTAGGTACCGGACTCTGCCGAGACGCCGAACACACTGGTCAGCAGCGAGAGCACCGCACCGGTAAGACCGCCGGCCACCAGCACCGGAATGACCGGGCTGAAGGTGCCGCCGATGAAGGAAAGGATGGCGTTGACCACATTCCCGTGATCCTGCGCCAGATCCTTGGCCGCCGCCTCGTCGTCTTCCACCGTACCGCCGGCTTTGATGCCGCCGAACTTCTGGACCTCCGCATACAGATCCGGCACGTCCTGGCCGATAACGATCTGATGCTCACCGTTCTGGATGATGACATTGAGCACGCCCGGCACCTGCTTCACACCCTCCGTGTCGAATTTGGAGGCGTCCCGCAGCACCAGACGCAGGCGGGTCATGCAATGGGTCACGCTGACAATGTTGCCTTCGCCGCCGGCCTTTTCCACAATGCCCCGGGCCATGGCCCGATAATCCTTTTTCGCCATTATTTCAGCATCTCCTTTCCCCAGTCTTTTCCGTTGGAGCGGATGAGTTTGGAATACCAGTAGAAGGAATCCTTGGGAATCCGCTTCATGGAAAGTTCCTCCACACTCTTGGCGGCATTCTGCTCCTCGTCGGTGGTGTCAATGTACACCAGGCCGTACCGTTTTGCCATACCGTTGCCGGTGGAAAGAAGATCGGTGAAGGACCAAGGATTATAGGCAATGACCTGGCAGCCATCCTCGATGGCCAGTCCCAGCTGGTAAATGTGATCCCGCAGGAACTCGATACGCTGCGGATCATGAACCTTGCCGTCGGCGTCCTTGCTTTCATGGGCGCCGTAGCCGTTTTCGGTGATCATCATGGGCAGATGATAGTGATCCCACAGATAGCGCATCATATACCGCAGGCAGACCGGGTCGATCTCCCAATCCCAGTCGGTGTATTCCACATAGGGGTTGCGGGTCAGCGCATACCGTCCCGGCTCCACGGGAAAAACCATCTCCCCTTTCACGCCGTTCTTGTTCAGCAGATAATCCTGCTGTTTGGCGTCGTGGGGGGCAAACTTGGCCACATTGCTGCGGTAGCAGTTCACCGCGATAAAGTCGATTTTGGCACTCTTCATCAGTTCTTCGTCGCCGGGGCGGATGTCGGGGTCAATGCCGTTTTCTTCCCAGTACCGTTTGAGGAAGTTGCTGTATTCGCCGTAGACATCGGTATCGATCCACAGCTTTTCGGTGAACTCTTCGGCGTTCATCGCCGCGATCTGATCCTCGGGGCGGCAGGTTTCGGGATAGATGGGCACACAACCCGGCACCGGGCCGATCTTGCCACCCTCCACCAGCTCATGGCAGGCATTCACCGCCTTGGCATGGCAGAGGTTCATAATATGGTTGATTTTCCACTGGTCGCGGAACCAATCCTGGCAGCCCTTGCTGACGCCCAGCCAGTGGCCGTAGCAGATCTGCATGTTCTGTTCGTTGATGGCCAGCCAGTATTTGACGCGGTCGCCGAAGTTTTCAAAGCAAACACGGCAGTAATGGTCGAAGGCGTCGATGATGGCGCGGTTCTTCCAGCCGCCCAGCTCCTCATCCACCCACAGGGGCATATCGTAATGGTACAGCGTGACGATGGGGGTGATGTGATGGGCTACCAGTTCATCGATGAGGGCATTGTAAAAAGCGATGCCCTCGGGGTTGACCTTGCCGTCCGATTTGGGAATGATGCGGGACCAGGACAGCGAAAAGCGGTAGCTGGAGAAGCCGCACTCTGCCATGAGGGCCACATCCTCTTTGAAATGATGATAATGGTCCGCCGCGTAGGTGTTGTCTGCAAAAGGTTTCTTGGTCTTGGAGTTCAGGTCGATGATGGACGGCGTACGTCCGCCTTCCGCCACGGCGCCCTCCACCTGCCAAGCCGCACTGGACGCGCCCCACATGAAATCTTTCGGGAAACGGGGATCGTGATTGTAGTACATGGTGCTTTCCTCCTGATGGGTGTTTGCCGCCCTTGCCGTCGCACCGGGCAGCAGCGTTTCGTGCGCACTTTTGTTTGCAGATTTATCATACCATACCGCAAAACAAAAATGGGGTTCGCCGTGCGGACCCCATTTGTACAGTTTATACGATTACTCTCTTCACTTTTTGAGCAGCTTCACGATTCTTTTCGTCATTCCCACTATTTTTTCATTTTGTTTTTGTCAGATTCCTCTAAACGCGGTTCATCAAACGGTCCCAACGTCGCACTTCGTTTCAGGTATTTTTGTACATAATAACTGTATAAAATATCAAAAAAGTAGTTCGTGCCATACTGAGAATAGACGGTACGTGCGTTGCCATTGTCCTTCTCGCTGAGGTAGATCACTCCGTCATAGACCGACCAGAAGTGCCGGTCGTGGTTAACGGTGATCAGCACCTTATAGGCCTGTGTTTTCCGGATCAACGGTTCCATGACGGCAGCGAAATTTCCGGTGGCCGAGATGGTCATCAGCAGGTCGTTCGGCGTCAGGTCTTTCAGATACCCCGGCACATCCTGTGCATCGGTGACGATCAGCACCAGTTTGCCCATCACCACCATGGACTGCTGGAATCCCCTGGCGGTCATTCCGGAAAAATCCGAGGTGAACAGCACCACATTGCGGCTGTCATGAATACGCTTGGCCAATTTGTCCAGCACCGCCGTGGTGGACAGCCGGTTGATCTCCTGCATCATATCCGCCACCGAACGGGACAGATACTCTTTATAGTTGGGCCGGGCGCTGTAGCCGATAAAATAGTTGCAGTGCCGTTTCCATTCTTCGGAAGCGGCCTTCAGATCGGAGAAGTTGTCAAACCCGATGGACTGGCAAAAGCGGCGGATTCCCGAGCGTGAGACATAGCATGCCTCCGCCACATCATAGATGTTCAGCTCCTTGAGTTGGTCAAAGTGATACAAAAAGTACTGGGCCAACACATAGTAGGGTTCCCCGGGTTCGCTTTCGTTCATAACGGCCAGCAGCGCTGTCATCAAGCTGAAGGCAGTGCTTTTCATCGGTGTTTTCTCCTTTCTTGCGGCAGTGTGGGACAATGATTCAAAACAACCCCTGCACAGAGAGAGGCTGCGCGGGGGTTGGCAAAATTATTCTTTTTCAGGCAGCGTCAGCGCAATGGACAGATCGGCCAGCTGCTTTTCGTCCACCACATCGGGGGCACCGCTCATGGGCTCGCCGGCGTTCTGCACCTTCGGGAAGGCGATGACGTCACGGATGGAGTCCTTCTTGAGCATCAGCATGACCATGCGGTCCAGGCCGTAGGCCATACCGCCATGGGGCGGCGCGCCGAACTTGTAGGCATCCATCAGGAAGCCGAAGCTGGCACGGGCCTTCTCCTCGGTAAAGCCCAGGGCCTTGAACATACGGTCCTGCAAGGCGGGGTCGTTGATACGCATGGAACCGCCGCCCAGCTCCACACCGTTGAGCACGATGTCGTAAGCCACGGCATGGCAGGCACCGGGGTCGCTTTCCACCTTGTCGATGTCCTCCGCCTTGGGCATGGTGAAGGGATGGTGCATGGCCATCCAGCGGCCTTCCTGCTCGCTGTACTCAAACAGCGGGAAGTCCACCACCCACAGGAAGTTGAATTTGTCGTTGTCGATGAGGTCGTGCTTGCGGGCGATGTCCAGACGGACCTGGCCCAGGGCCGTGCAGGCCTTGACCCAGTCGGCATCGCTGACCAGCAGCAGCACGTCGCCGGTCTCGGCGCCGAGGGCCGCATACAGGGCGGTCTTTTCTTCCTCGGTGAGGAACTTCTCAAAGCTGGAGGAGGTACCGTCGGCGGTCAGGCGGCTGTAGGCCAGACCCTTGGCACCGTAGGTCTTGGCGACCTCGCCCAGTTTGTCGATGTTCTTGCGGCTCAGCTTGTCCGCCAGGCCCTTGGCGTTGATGGCACGGATGGTGCCTTTGGCCTCGATGACCGCGGCAAAGGGCTTGAACTCGGTGTGGGCAAAGACAGAAGTCACATCCTGGATCTCCAGGCCGAAGCGGGTATCCGGCTTATCGGAACCGAAGCGGCTCATGGCATCGTTCCAGGGCATCCGCTCAAAAGGCGTGACCAGGTCGATGCCCAGCATCTCTTTCCACAGACGCTTCAGCAGGCCTTCATTCACCGTCATGATATCGTCCTCGGTCACAAAGGACATTTCCTCGTCCACCTGGGTGAACTCGGGCTGACGGTCGGCGCGCAGGTCCTCGTCACGGTAGCAGCGGGCGATCTGGAAGTAGCGGTCAAAGCCGGAGAGCATCAGGATCTGCTTGTAGAGCTGGGGGCTCTGGGGCAGAGCGTAGAAGTGGCCGGGCTGCACGCGGCTGGGCACCAGATAGTCCCGGGCGCCTTCCGGCGTGGACTTGATGAGGGTGGGCGTCTCGATCTCGGTGAAGTGGTTGTCGGTAAAGTAACTGCGGATGATCTGCATGATCTTGCTGCGCAGCACGATGGGCTCATGCATGGAAGGACGGCGCAGGTCCAGGTAACGGTAGCGCAGGCGCAGGTCATCGTTGACGTTGATCTCGTCCCGGATCTCAAAAGGCGGGGTCTGTGCTTCGCTGAGGACCCGCAGCTCCGAAACATACAGTTCCACGTCGCCGGTGGCGATCTTGTCGGTCTTGGAGGCACGCTCCCGCAGTTTGCCGCGGCAGATCACCACATATTCGCTCTTGAGGCTCTCCGCCTTGGCAAAGACCTCTTTCGGCGTATCTTCGTCGAACACCAGCTGCAGAATGCCGGTGGTATCCCGCAGGTCGGCAAAGATGATGCCGCCCTTGTCGCGGGCACGGGCGATGGAGCCGCAGACGGTCATTTCCTGACCGGCATCGGCCAGGCTGACCTCCCCGCAGTAGCGGGTACGGCGCAGGTTGCCCAAAGTTTCCATATTTCCAATCCCCTTTACGGTTTTTATTCTAAAGATGTATTATACCGCGCCGCCTGTGTTTTGGCAAGGGCGCTGCCGGAAAAGCCTTTGGTTTTTTGCAGATTTGTTTGGAAAAAGCGCTTGACAAACGTCCCGCACCTTGGTATACTGTTAAGGCTGTAATCCCACAGCGGCATGTGCCCGTAGCTCAGTTGGTAGAGCATCTGACTTTTAATCAGAGGGTCCAGGATTCGAGTTCCTGCGGGCGCACCAAAAACCTCACACTTCGGTGTGAGGTTTTTTGTTTTTCCGGTACAAAAAGGTTCTCCTTCCCGTCCGCCGCATTGCACAGCGCTTTGGGGTATGGTATACTGATTTTTATATAGGTGTAAGTGTGGCGGGACAGCAGGTTTCGCCTTGTATGACAGGAAAAGAAAAGAGTTGTGTATGAAAATAGGATTTGACAATGCCCGATATCTCTCCATGCAGTCCGCCCACATCCGGGAACGGATCGCCCAGTTTGACAACAAACTCTATCTGGAATTCGGCGGCAAGCTGTTTGATGATTATCACGCCTCCCGGGTGCTGCCGGGATTCCAGCCGGACTCCAAGCTGCAGATGCTGCTGCAGCTGAAAGACCAGGCCGAGATTGTGGTGGTCATCAGTGCCGAGGATATCGTCAGCAACAAGCTGCGGGGGGACTACGGCATCACCTACGACATGGACGTTTTGCGGCTGATCGACGCCTTCCAGGGCGTGGGCCTCTTTGTGGGCAGCGTGTGTGTGACGATGTACACCCCCGCCCCCGAGGTGGAAGCCTTTGAAAACCGGCTGCACACCCTGGGCATCCGCACCTTCCGCCATTACAAAATTGCCGGGTACCCCAACGATGTGGCCCGCATCGTCAGCGACGAGGGGTACGGCAAAAACCAGTACATCGAAACCCAGCGCCCGCTGGTGGTCATCACCGCACCGGGCCCCGGCAGCGGCAAGATGGCGGTCTGCCTGTCCCAGCTCTACCATGAGCACAAGCGGGGCGTGAAGGCAGGCTATGCCAAGTTCGAGACCTTCCCCATCTGGAATCTGCCTTTGAAGCATCCGGTGAACCTGGCCTACGAGGCCGCCACTGCCGACCTCAACGACGTGAACATGATCGACCCCTTCCACCTGGAAGCCTACGGGGAGACTGCCGTGAACTACAACCGGGACATCGAGATCTTCCCGGTGCTCCACGCCATGTTCGAGATGATCTCCGGCAAGAGCCCCTACCGCTCCCCCACCGATATGGGGGTCAACATGGCGGGCAACTGCATTGTGGACGATGCCGTCTGCTGCGAGGCGTCCCGCAAGGAGATCCTGCGCCGGTACCTGAAATGTCTGTGTGAACAGAAGGTAGGCGGTACCGTCAAGGAGGAGCGGTTCAAGCTGGAACTGCTGCTGAACCAGGCCGGACTGACGGTGGGCAGCCGCGCCGTAGAGCAGCAGGCTCACCGCCGTTCTGAGGAAACCGGCGGCCTGCCCGCCGCCGCCATCGAACTGCCGGACGGCACCATCGTCACCGGCAAGACCGGCCCCCTGCTGGGCGCCGCTTCCTCGGCCCTGCTCAACGCCCTGAAGCATCTGGCTGGCATCGGCCCCGAGATCGAACTGGTTTCCGCCCGGGCCATCGAACCGATCCAGACCCTGAAAACCACCTATCTGGGCAGCAAGAATCCCCGGCTCCATACCGACGAGATCCTGATCGCCCTGTCCAGCTCGGTTTCCGAAAACGAGTACGCCGCCGCAGCGCTGAAGCAGCTGCCCAAGCTGAAGGGGTGCGATGTGCATTCCACCGTGATTTTGTCCAGCGTGGACAGCGATACCCTGAACAAACTGGGCATGTATCTGACCTGCGACCCCGCCTACGAGGAAGAGGACCGCAAGTACCACAAGAAATAATTTGCCGCACCGGCAAGGAGGCAGCCATGAAAGTACTGATCGTTGTGGATATGCAGAAGGATTTTATCGACGGAAGTCTGGGCACGCCGGAAGCCCCGGCCATTGTGCCCGACGTTGCGGCCAAGATCGCAGCCTATCCGCCGGAGGCCGTCTATGCCACCCGGGATACCCACACCCCGGACTATCTTTCCAGCTGCGAGGGACGGCATCTGCCGGTGGTCCACTGTGTGGCAGGCACCCCCGGCCATGCCCTGCACCCCCAGATTGCCGCAGCCCTGGCCCAGGTGGCGCCGGACCACATTCTGGACAAACCCACCTTCGGTTCCATGGAACTGGCCGCACGGCTGCGCCCGCTGGCAGAAGAAGGCCCGCTGGAGATCGAACTGGTGGGACTTTGCACCGGCATCTGTGTGCTGTCCAACGCCATCCTGCTGAAAGCCGCCTTCCCCGAAGCGGAGATTTCGGTGGATGCCGCCTGCTGCGCCTGTGTGAGCCCCCAGGCTCATGACACCGCCCTGGCCGCCATGAAACTCTGCCATATCACGGTGGAGAACGAGGGCAAAGAGCCCTGGCGCCGCTGATTCTTCCATACGTTACCCAAAATACCCCCGGATGATGCACCATCATCCGGGGGTATTTTTGCAGCTTTAAGGTGTCGGACCGTTCCCGTCCCGCTGCTGTAAAAAGCGGGCAAACTGCTGCAGTTCGTGGATCTGGCCCGGGGTCAGGCAGCCCGCGAACCGCACCAGCGTGCCCTCCACAGAATGCTCCCCTGCCAGAAGTTCATTGGCCGCAGCCAGATTCAGCTCTTCTTCCGGAAGAGGATACAGCCGCACCATTTCGGCCAGCCGGTCGGGGGGGACAGCCGTTTTCCCCTCCTCCCAGTCCCGGAGCGTACTTTCCGGAACGGCCAGCCGTGCCGCCGCCTGTTCCAGGGACAAACCGGCTTTGCGGCGGTATTTTTTCACCACAGCGGCCACCGTCAGGTATACATTGTCGGTTTCCTTTCGTCGCTCGGGGGGCACGTCGTATCCCATCAGCCATCCTTCGTTTACGTCCAGCGACTGGGCCAGGGCATAAACCGCCTCCTGCTTGCCTTCCCAATCCCCTTTCAGATACCGGGAAATGCTGGATTTGGAAATGCCCGACCGCCTGGCCAGCTCGGTCTGGGTCATGCCCTGCCGTTCCAGCCCTTCCCGCAGGCGATGGGCAAAAGAGGTGGATTTTTCCGCCATATTGCTCGCTCCTCTTTCCTGTATATTCTGGATGCAGTATATCCCTTTTGTTGCGGAAAATCAATCTTTTTTGCAAGTTGTAAAGTTTTCTCAACTTTTCAGTTGACTTTTCCGTCCCGCCGCTGTATACTACTTTTAGTTGATATTTCTCAACTAATGGTTGTATTTTGTCAGGAATCTTTGCAAACAGGCTAATGGATTCGTGGCATAAATACAAAATTTTTTCCCCTCTCCACACAGGGGGATATTCTTTTTGGTTTCTGTGTTGAGATATATCAACCATTGAACAACTGGTCTTGTCCGGCCGGGGTCTGTCCCAACGCGCAGGGGCATATCGTGCCGGCACAGACCGATTTCACGCGGTTCCCTGTAACATCCCGCGGCGGCATGCCGCGGAGTAAGGAGGTTTTATGCAGGAAATCAAACTCAACGGATACTGTGCCCAGACCGACGGGCCTTTGCTGCGGCTGGGCACCTGGGGAAGCTACGGCATTGAGCAGCTGAAGATTCTGCCCGGGGAAGGCTGGGAAGGGCTGACCATTACGGCCACCTTCGTCACACCGCAAACCAGTATCCGGATGGTGGTCGGGCCGGGTGGCCTGGTACAGGTTCCCCAGGAGGCCACCGCACAACCCCTGTCCCAGAGCGATCCCGGCAGGATCGTTTTTGCGGGAACGGCCCAGGGGGTACAGCGGATCAGCACCCACCTGCCCTTTCTGGTCAGCGACCATGCATCGGCGGAGGGCGGCACTTCCACCCCCACCCCCGGGGAATGGGAGCAGTATGTGCAGCAGCTTACCGCCGTGCTGAACCATGAAGTTCCTCCGGAGGGATTGCCCGGTCAGGTGCTTACCAAAACCAAAGACGGCAATATCTGGACCTTTCCTTCCGGTGGTGGGGGCGGCTATACCATCGGAGCCGGTCTGAAACTGGACCCGGAAAGCAACATTCTTTCGGTGGATACCGCCGAGATCGTAGAGCAGGACAATACCCGGCCGGTCACTTCGGCCGCCGTGTATACCACCGTGGGCAACATCGATGCCCTGCTCGCAACCATCTAAAGGAGGCATGGTATGAGCATTCAGAACGAAATCACCCGCATTCAGACCGCCCGCAACACACTGCGGGCCAAAGCAGCAGAACTGGGCCTGACCCAGAGTACCGCCCGGCTGGACGAAGTGGCCGCCGCCTTTGAAGAGATGGAAAACCAGGGTGCCGTCTCCGCCACCGTGCAGGAAGGCGATACCTACACCATCCCCAAAGGCTATCACAATGGTTCCGGTACCGTGTCCGGCGTGGCCGGCGGCGGCAACTACAACCTGCAAAGCAAAAGCGCCACCCCCACCAAAAAAATGCAGAACATCACGCCCGACGGCGGATACTACGGTTTGTCCGATGTGACGGTGGCGGCCATCCCCGACATTTACCAGGATGTTTCTTCGGTAACGGCAACCGCCGGCGAGGTCCTGGCCAACAAGGTCTTTGTCACCGCCGAAGGCACTGTCACCCCCGGCACCATGCCCAACAACGGTACGGTGAACAAGACGCTGGACCTTACCGCCCCACGGTACACCATTCCCGCCGGATATCACAGCGGCAGCGGCGTCATCAGCCTGACCGCCGAAGAAAAATCCGTCACCCCCACCCGTTTTTCCCAGTCGGTGGAACCGGACGCCGGCAAGGTGCTGTCTCAGGTCACGGTGGGGGCCATTCCCGCCGAATACGTAACCACCACCGACTCCACCGCCACAGCTGCCGATTTACTGACCGGCAAGACCGCTTATGTAAACGGGGAAAAAATTACCGGCACTATGCCCGACAACGGCACGGTGGACGAACATTTCGACGGGCTGACCGCCACCTCCTGCGAAGTGCCCGCCGGATATACCAGCGGCGGCACCGTTCGTTTGACCGGCGATATTGAAAACGCCCTGGCGGCAATTTAAGGCGGTGGCATCATGAGCATTCAGACTGAATTGACCCGGCTGCAAAATGCCAAAAGTGACCTGAGGTCCGCCATCCAAAGCAAAGGGGTCACCGTTCCCTCTGCCGCCACCCTGGACAACTATGGGGCCCTGGTGGAGCAGATTGAGACCGGGGACATGCACAAGGCGGTCTACGACCCCCAGGGCAAGAATCAGGATATCTTTGCCTACGGGCCCCACCTGTACAAAGCCACCCTCCTGCTGGACGGCTGGTCCGAGGAAAGCCCCTATACGCAGACGGTGGCTGTACAGGCAGTGGACGGCGGTCCGGGCATCACATCCGGCAGCCTGATGACAAGCCCGGTATACTTTGACGACACCGTGCAGGGAGAGGCACGGGAAGCCTTGCAGGAGGCGGTGTCGCTGGTGAACGGTGGCCACAAAACATTTGGCGCAGGGACGATCACCTGCGTGATCCAGGGCGAAAAACCGTTGGCAGATGCCGAGGTGTATTTCAACGCCAGAAAGGGCGGTGTTTGATATGGGCCTGGCAAGCGTGGGAGGTCTTTCAAAATTTGAAGTACTGAAAAGCGGCACCGTTGAACTCACCGGTGGTTATGGCGCGGCAAAGGCAGAAACCTACACCTTTGAAAAACCGTGTAACTTTGTGGCGGTAGCTTCGCAGGCAAACCACTGGAACGATATGAACCTTTTATCTATATCGGGAGATAGCATTCAGGATTTTACTTCTACCGCAAACAACATTTATCACAGTGAAACGAATGTTGGCGGTGCGATGGTGGTCGCCACAGGAAAGGCAAAAGCAGGCGATACATTGACAATCACAGCGAGAGTCAGGGCGAATTTACCTGCCACCATCAAAGACCCGTATATCATTTATTCTGTGTAATGGAGGTGTGGCAATTGGATATCTATGATGAAATCACAGGGCAAAAAATCACGGACCCCGATCTTTCCGCCGGGTATCTGTACGATGGGGTGATCGTCACCGGCAGGGTGGAAGAACACATCCAGGTCATGGAAGGAACGGTGACCGCTGACCGTCCCGACGGCCTGCGCCGTCTGGTCCCGGCCCGGGACATCACCGAACCCTGCCGGTGGTACCACACCTACACCGAGGAAGAAAAGGAGCAGCAACAGCAGCAGGCCTCGGTGGAAGAGCGGCTGGCAGCTCTGGAAGAGCAGCTCGCCGCTGCCAAGATCTTACTGGGGGTGGACTGAATGACACTGGTAGAACTGGCCAACCAGCTGCGCCCCATCATTGAGCAGGCAGTTTCCGCTGCGCTGGACGATGCCACCGCCTTGCAGAGCATCCCGCTGTTTCCCGCCTGGCACGCCGGACTGACAGTACAGGCCGGTGACCGCTACCGTTACAGCGGGGCACTCTACCGTGTATTGCAGCAGCATACCACCCAGGACGGCTGGGAGCCCAACCGTACCCCGGCGCTGTTCGCTGCGGTAAGTCTGCCCGGGGAAGGCAGCCGGGACAATCCCATTCCCGCTGTGCGGGGCATGGAATACGTCTACGGGCTGTACTATCTGGAAAACGGCACCGTCTATCTCTGCAAGCGCACCGGCGAGGCGGAGGGCGGCAAGATCATCCTGCATTATCTGCCCAGCGAACTGCTGGGACTGTACTTTGAGCTGGCCCAATAACTTCGGCAATGAAAAGGAGGGCTGCCCCTTCCGGGGCAGCCCTCCTTGCTTTTTGTCTTATTCGTTCCAGCCTTTGCAGACATCCACCCAGGCTTTGTACCCGGAGTACCGTTCCAGTTCCGGGATGGTCAGCTCGATGGCGCTGTTACTGCTTCCACAGGCCGGAAACACCGTTTCAAACCGTTTCAGGGAAACATCCAGGTAGACTTCCACACCGGGCTGTACCGCAAAGGGGCAGACCCCGCCCACGGCATGGCCCACATATTCCGCCGCCTGGTCGGGGGTGAGCATTTTGGCTTTGGCGGCAAACTGCGCCTTGTATTTGTGGTTGTCGATCCGGGCATCTCCCGCAGCCACCACCAGCACCGGGGTCTCTCCCACCAGAAAAGACAGCGTCTTGGCAATGCGGCAGGGCGCACAATGAAGCGCTTCCGCCGCCAGTTCCACCGTGGCGCTGGACACCGGAAATTCCAGGATGCGGTCCTGCATCCCATACTGATTGAAATAAGCTTTTACTTTTTCAATGGACATACTGATACTACTTCCTCTCCCCCTGTGACAGCCGGGTCTCATCCTTCCAGCTCGGTAAGCAATCCGCCCAGATCCTCAAACAGATCCTGGGGCAGCATAGCGGTCATGCTGCGCCGCTTGGCACAACGGTCCGCTGCCGCGCCATGGAGCCAGACGGCCGTTACGGCCGCTTCCAGGGCACTGCGTCCCTGCCGCCAACCGGCCGCCAGAATCCCGGCCAGAATCCCGGCCAGCACATCCCCGCTGCCGCCCCGGGCCAACCCGGCATTGCCGGTGGCGTTGTGCCACACCGGCTCCCCCGGTGCCGTGATCAGGGTGCCGTTCCCTTTCAGCACCGCCACGCAGCGGTATTGCTCCGCCAACCGCCGGACGGCGCCTTCCCGGTCCGCCTGCACCTCCCCTACCGTGGTATGCAGCAAACGGGCTGCCTCCCCGGGATGGGGCGTCAGAACGGTATGTTCCGGCAGCGGGCCCCGCAGAGTACCGGCAGCCAGAGCATTGAGCGCGTCGGCATCCAGAACGGCCGCTGCCCAGGGAGCACGCCTGCCCAATAGCCCGCCGCAGACGGCACCGGCATTTTCTCCCAAACCGGGCCCCGCCAGCAGCACGGTATTCTTTCCGGCAAACCACTCCCGCAAGGCAGCGGTATCCTGGGCGCGGATGCCCCCCGAAGCATCGGTACGGCATCCGCAGGGGCAACATTCCGGCGTGCGGGTCAGCACCAGCTGCAGAACAGGCTCCACACTGGCCAGGTAAACCAGTCCCGCGCCGCCCCGCAGGGCCCCTTCCACGCAGAGGCAGGCCGCCCCCCGGTAGGCCATACTGCCGGCGGCCGCCAATACGCTGCCGAAACTGCCTTTGTTGGTATCGGCTTCCCGCCGGGGCAGCAGCCCGCGCACTACATCCCGTGTGATCTCCTGCATCTTGCATCCCCCTTGCCTTCTCACTATAATGTAGATAAACTGCAAGTTTTTTCCATTATAATCCATTTCCAGTAAAAACGAAAGGGGAAGTTTGTATGGTACCGGCATTGGAAGCCATTCTGGCAAAGTCCAAAAATCTTGTATTCTTTGGCGGGGCAGGCGTCTCCACCGAAAGCGGCATCCCGGATTTTCGTTCGGTGGACGGGCTGTACCACCAAAAATTCCGCTATCCCCCCGAGATCATGCTCTCCCACAGCTTCTATGAGACCCACACCGCGGAATTCTTTGATTTCTACCGCAACAAACTCATCGTCCATGGAGCCAGGCCCAACGCTGCCCATCTGCGGCTGGCCAAGCTGGAACGGCAGGGCATCTGCAAGGCGGTGGTGACCCAGAACATCGACGGCCTCCATCAGGCGGCCGGCAGCCGCACCGTTTACGAGCTACACGGCTCCACCCTGCGCAACTACTGCACCCGCTGCGGCAAATTCTATCCGGTGGAATTCATTGAGCAGGCCGCCGGGCAGGGGGACGGCATTCCCCGCTGCACCGAATGCGGCGGCATCGTCAAACCGGATGTAGTCCTCTACGAGGAAGGGCTGGACGAAGAAACCATGGAAAATGCGGTCCGGGCCATTGCCGCCGCCGACACCCTGCTGGTGGGCGGCACCAGCCTGGCCGTCTACCCCGCTGCAGGGCTGCTGCGGTATTTCCGCGGTGACGATCTGGTAGTCATCAACAAACAGCCCACCCCCGCCGACAATATGGCCACTCTGGTACTGAATCAACCCATCGGCCAGGCTCTTGGCGAGAATGCCGAAAGCTGACCCTCAAATTTTGTACAAAAAGCAGATTTTTTTCAAAAAAAGCATTGCCAATCCCCCGGTACTTTTGTTATGATAGATGTGTATAAAGTATTGTTCGGGAACGTATTGGGGGGTTGGCATCATGGCGAACACATTGACGGATTTTACCAAAAGACGTGAATTTCTGGTTTGTATGGATTCAGACGGCTGTGTAATGGACACCGTGCGTATCAAACACACCACGGTCATGTGCCCGGAACTCATCCGTGTGTTTGCTCTGGAGGATCACGCCGATTTCGTATCCAACACCTGGGAGGAGATCAACCTCCGCACCCTGACCCGGGGCATCTCCCGCTTTGAGAGTGTGGTGCTGGTGTTTGACCGGCTGAAAAACCGGGGCATCGAGATCCCGGGCAGCGAGGATATCGCCACCTGGGTAAGTACTTCCACCGAACTTTCCACGACCAGCCTCCAGCAGGAGATCAAAAAGACCGGCAGCCTGACGCTGCGCAAACTGCTGGAATGGAGCAACGCCTGCAACCGGCGCATCCAGGCCCTGGAGCCCACCTTTGAACCCTTCCCCGGCGTGCAGGAGAGTCTGCGCCAGCTGCATGCCGTGGCAGACCTGGCGGTGGTCAGCGCCGCCAACGAAAGTGCTATTGCCAGCGAATGGAAACGCTACGGCCTGGCCCAGCATGCCGACATCATCTTTGGGCAGGAAGTAGGCAGCAAGGCCAACTCCATTGCCACCATGCTGGCCTGCGGCTATGAGAACCGCAAGGTCATGATGGTGGGCGACGCCATGGGGGACGCCCAGGCTGCCGCCGCCAACGGGGTATCCTTTGTGCCTATTCTGCCGGGCCGGGAGGCGGAAAGCTGGCGCCGCCTGCAGGAGGAAGCCCTGCCCAAACTGCTCCACGGCACCTTCAGCCCCGACTACCAGGCCGAGCTGCTGGCCGCCCTGCGCAGTGCCCTGCACGGCTGATCCCCTCTTGTTTTTCTTGCCGCCACTCTTGTGGTGGCATTTTCTTTATGGTATACTGATTATGTATATTCATCATTCAAAGAGCAAAGGAGCCGTGCCCCATGGACCTGTTACAGCAAGCGCGCACCGAAATTGACGACATCGACGCCCGGATGGCGGCGCTGTTTGAACGGCGTATGCAGGCAGTGGCCGATGTGGCACGCTACAAAGCCCAGACCGGCAAACCGGTCTTTGATGCCGTGCGGGAAGCCGCCGTGCTGGATAAAAATACAGCCCGCCTGCAGGACGAGACCCTGCGGCCTTATTATCGCGCCTTCTTGCAGGAGGCCATGGCCGTCTCCCGGGCCTACCAGCGGGCCATGCTGGGCCGGGACACCGCCGCCTACCAGGGCGTACAGGGCGCCTGGAGCCACATTGCCCTGCGGCGGCTGTTCCCTTTTTCCCGCGCCATCTCCTTTGCCACCTGGGGCGAAGTGTTTGACGCCGTACAGAACGGCGATGCCCAGTTCGGCGTGCTCCCCTTTGAAAATTCCAACGCCGGGGATGTTTCCACCGTGCTGGACCTGCTGTACACCCACCCCAGGCTGATCGTGGCCCGGATGTGCGACCTGCCCATCCGGCAGGACCTGCTGGGGGTGCCGGGGGCCACGCTGGCCGGGGTGCGCACCGTCATCAGCCATCCCCAGGCGCTGTCCCAGAGCAGCGTTTTTCTGCAGCAGCATGGTCTGTCCACCCAGGCCTGGAGCAACACCGCCGACGCGGCCCGCCATGTTGCGGAACAGAAAGACCTGTCGGTAGCGGCCATTGCCAGTGCCGAGACCGCCGACCTGTACGGGTTGCAGATCCTGGCCGAAGGCGTAAATGCCGACGGGGACAACACCACCCGCTTTATCGTGATCGAGCGTGCCGGGGAAGCCCCGGCCATGACCGGCGAAGGCCAGCGGTTGGCATTGCTTTTCACCGCACGGCACGAGCCCGGGCAGCTGGCCGCCGTACTGGATCAGATCGGCGCCCGCAACTTCAATATGGAGTGCATCAAGAGCCGCCCCCTGCCCCATGTACCCTTTGAGTACTATTTTTATGTTCAGCTGGTCTGCCCCGCCGGCAGCACCCGCGCCGACTGTGAAGCATTGCTGGACACCCTGCGCGCCGACTGCAGCACCCTGCGCCTTGTGGGCGCTTTTACCCTGGATACCGCGGAAAAATAACCGATACAGAAGGACGTGCGAAGCATGAAACTGACGATGCAACTGAAAAGCCGCAGCTATGACATCATTCTCAAGGCGGGCTGCCTTGCCAACCTGCACCAGTTTACCAACGTACAGAACCGCAAGGTGTTTGTGCTGACCGATTCCGGCGTGCCCCGGCAGTATGCCGAGACCATTGCCGCCCAGTGTCCCGACACCACCATCTTCACCATCCCCCAGGGGGAAGGCAGCAAATGCCTGAAGGTCTACGGCCAGGTATTGCAGGCCATGCTGGACTTCGGCATGGACCGCAAAGACCTGCTGGTGGCCGTAGGCGGCGGTGTGGTGGGAGACCTGGGCGGTTTCTGCGCAGCCAGCTATATGCGCGGCATCGATTTCGTCAACTGCCCCACCACCGTCCTGTCTCAGGTGGACTCCTCCATCGGCGGCAAGACCGCCATCGATCTGGGGGAGACCAAGAATATTGTGGGTGCCTTCTGGCAGCCCAAGGTGGTGCTGGTAGACTTTGATACCCTGGCCACCCTGCCCCACCGCCATGTGATCAACGGTCTGGCCGAGGCACTGAAAACTGCCCTGATCGGTGATGCCCAGCTCTTTGCCCTGTTTGAGAGTGAGAATCCCGAAGATCATATTGAGCAAATCGTTTATCGCAGTCTGAAATTCAAGAAGAAAATCGTGGAACAGGACGAGCGGGAAGGCAGCGTACGGGCTTGCCTGAACTTCGGCCACACCATCGGTCATGGCATTGAGGCGGTCAAAGGCATCCGCGGCCGCCGCACCGCCGGGCTGTTCCACGGCGAGTGTGTGGCCCTGGGCATGCTGCCCATGATCGAGGACCCGGCCCTGGTGAAACGGGTCCGGGCCATCTACCGCACTCTGGGTCTGCCCACCCGCACCGGCGCCAACAAGGCCAAGGTGCTGGAATATATGCAGCACGACAAAAAGACCCGGGGCGACCACATCACCGTGATCAAATGCCCCGGCCTGGGCTGCTGGCGGGCCGATACCATCTCCACCACCGAACTGCCCCAGCTGTTGGGCATGGAGTAATTTGTTATATTTTCTGCTGCCCGTAGGGGCGGCAGATCAGTTTTTCCTGTGAAAGGACCCTGTTGGATGAAAAATACCTTTGGCAATGCGATCAGCCTGACGATTTTCGGGGAAAGCCACGGCCCTGCCGTGGGGGCGGTGCTGGACGGCCTGGCCGCCGGCCTGCCGGTGGATGAAGCCGCCATCGCCGCCGCCATGGACCGCCGCCGCGCCCGCGGCGACGGTCTTTCCACAGCCCGTACCGAGGCTGACGTCGTGGAGTTTCTTTCCGGCGTCTATGAAGGCCACACCACCGGTACCGCCATCACCCTGATGATCCGCAATCAGAATACCCGCAGCGGCGACTATGCCAAGACTGCCGATCTGCTGCGTCCCGGTCACGCCGACTATACGGCCTACGCCAAGTATGAGGGCTTTCAGGATGCCCGGGGCGGCGGCCATTTTTCCGGGCGGATCACCGCTGCGTCGGTGGCCGCCGGCGCCCTGTGCGAGGCAGTCCTGAACCGTCTGGGCATCCGGGTCTATACCCATATTGCTGCCTGCGCTGGCATTGAGGACGCCCCCCTTTCCAGCGCCGCCGGACTGGTCATGCCCAAACCGGAACCGGGCCATTTTGCCCTGCTGGACCCCACCAAAGAGGCCCCCATGCAGGAAGCCATCCGGGCCGCCGGCAGTGACAGGGACAGTGTGGGCGGCATTCTGGAGACCATCGTCACCGGGCTGCCCGCCGGTATCGGGGAGCCCTGGTTTGACAGTGTGGAGAGCGAGCTGGCCCACCTGATGTTTGCCATTCCCGCCTGCAAGGGGCTGGAGTTCGGCGCCGGATTCCGTTTTGCGGGAATGCGGGGCAGCGAAGCCAACGATCCCTTCACCATGCGGGAGGGCAAGATCGTCACCGCCACCAACCGCAACGGCGGCATCAACGGCGGCATCACCAACGGCATGCCCCTGGTTTTCCGCACCGTCATCAAGCCCACCGCCAGTATCTATAAAGAACAGCATACCGTGGATTATGTGGCCAAAAAGGACGCCCTGCTGCAAATCAAGGGCCGCCACGATCCCTGCATCGTACCCCGGGCCGCCGTGGTACAGAATACACTCACCGCTTTCGGGCTGCTGGACCTGCTGACCGTACGCTACGGTACTCTGGCCCAGAAACACGGCCTGCCTGAACCCCAAACCGAGGAAAGGATGTGAACCGCTATGGAACAAAAGTTGTATGGTCTGATTGGTGCCAAGCTGGGGCACAGCTATTCCAAGATCATCCACGAACAACTGGCGGGGTACCGGTATGAACTGATCCCCCTGCCTACCGAGGCGGAGGCCCGCGCCTTTATGGAAAAGCGGGAATTTGCCGCCATCAATGTGACCATTCCCTACAAGCAGCTGGTCATTCCCTACTGCGATGTGGTGGACCCCAAGGCCAAGGCCATCGGGGCCGTGAACACCATTGTGAACCGGGACGGCAAGCTCTACGGCTATAACACCGATTATACGGGCTTTGCCTATCTGGCCCGGACCCACGGCGTGGATTTCACCGGCAAGGTGGTGCTGATCCTGGGGACCGGCGGCACCCACTCCACCGTGGAGGCCGTCTGCCGGGACGGCGGTGCCAAAACCATCCTGGCCGCCAGCCGCACCGGCAAATACGGTGCCCTGACCTACAACGAGGCCATGCGCCGCCGGGATGTGCAGATCATTGTGAATACCACCCCCTGCGGGATGTACCCCAACGTGGGCCAGTGCATGCTGGACCCCACGGCCTTCCCCCAACTGGAAGCGGTGCTGGATGTGATCTACAATCCCTTCCACACCGAGCTTCTCCTCCGTGCCGAGGACCACGGCATCAAAACCGCCGGCGGTTTTGAAATGCTGGTGGCCCAGGCTGTGTATGCCGCCCAGTACTTTACCGGCCGCTTTTTTGCCGTGGACAGCGTGATCCCCACGGCCAGCCGTCGGCTGCAGCACCAGCTGGCCAACATCTCGCTGATCGGTATGCCGGGCTGCGGCAAATCCACCATCGGCGCGGCCCTGGCCAAGCGCCTGAACAAGACTTTTGTGGACCTGGATGAGGAGATCGAGCGCCGCACCGGCCGCAACATCCCCGATATCTTCGCCCATGAGGGGGAGGAAGCGTTCCGCCGCTATGAGGCCGAGACCCTGGCCGACGTAGGCAAAGGCACCGGGCTGGTCATCGCCTGCGGCGGCGGTATCATCAAGACGTCCGCCAACGTCCACGCCATGCGCCAGAACGGCTGCGTGCTGTGGGTCCAGCGCCCCCTGGGCAAGCTGGCCACCGGCGGGCGGCCCCTCTCCCAGGGCGGTGCCGCCCTCAAGCAGCTGCAGGCGGAACGCACGCCGTTGTACCGCGCCGCCGCCCAGGCCGTGCTGGACAACTCCTCCACCCTGGCCAACGCCGTGGAGTCTGCCGTGCGGCTTTTTGAATCCGACAATCTTCTGTAATGTTGTATAAATTCGTTAGAAAGAGGTTTCCTTCATGATTATTTCCACCAAAAAGGGCACGCCCCAGGCCGAACTGGACCGCATCATCGACAGTTTTGAAAAACAGGGTCTTTCGGTCACGCTGATCCGCGGCACTGATTACAACGTATTCGGCCTGGTGGGCGACACCACCAAGATCGCCGAGAAGGACGTGCTGGCCAACCCCTGGGTCGAGAACGTGACCCGTGTTTCCGCCCCCTACAAGCGCGCCAACCGGCTGTTCCACCCCGAGGATACCGTCATCGACGTGAACGGCATCAAGATCGGCGGCCAGTCCCCCATCGCCGTCATGGCCGGCCCCTGCAGCGTGGAAGGGGAAGAACACATGATCAAGATGGCCAAGCTGGTGAAAGCCGGCGGTGCCAACTTCCTGCGGGGCGGCGCCTACAAGCCCCGCACCAGCCCCTATTCCTTCCAGGGTCTGGGTACTGAAGGCATCCTGGACCTGGTGAAGGCCCGGGAAGCCACCGGTCTGCCCATCGTCAGTGAGCTGATGGACGAAGCCCACATCGACGAGTTCGAAGAATATGTGGACGTGGTGCAGATCGGCGCCCGCAACATGCAGAACTTCCAGCTGCTGAAGGCTGTGGGCAAGATGCACAAGCCGGTGCTGCTGAAGCGCGGCCTGGCCAACACCATCGAGGAATGGATCATGTCCGCCGAGTACATCATGGCCGGCGGCAACGAGAATGTCATCCTCTGCGAGCGGGGCATCCGCACCTTCGAGCGCGCCACCCGCAACACCCTGGACCTGTCGGCGGTGCCGGTGGTCAAGGAAAAGACCCATCTGCCCATCATCGTAGACCCCAGCCATGCCACCGGCGACTACAAGTATGTGGAGAGCATGGCCATTGCCGCCGTGGCGGCCGGTGCCGACGGACTGGAGATCGAAGTGCACGACAATCCCCAGTGCGCCTGGAGCGACGGCGCCCAGTGCCTTAAACCCGATAAGTTTGCCGAGACCATTGCCATGTGCCGCAAGGTGGCTGCCGCCATCGGCCGGGAGATGTAACCGTGATTGCCCGCCTGTATGTGAGCCGTCTGGGGGGAACGGCCACCGTGCCTCCCAGCAAAAGTGCCGCCCATCGTGCTGTGCTGTGCGCAGCTCTGGCCGATGGTGTGAGCCATATCACCAACATTGAATACAGCCAGGACATCCGGGCAACCCTGGGTGCGGCTGCCCAGCTGGGCGCCAAGATCCGGGAAGAAGAAAACGCCGTCACCATCACCGGCCGGGGCAACGCCAGCGGTTTTGTCACGGTGACGCGGCCCGTTTTCTGCAACGAGAGCGGCTCCACCCTGCGTTTCATGATCCCCCTGTTCAGCCTGACCGCCCAGAAGGTCCGCTTTACCGGCACCGGTCGGCTCTTTGACCGGCCCCAGGCCGTCTACCAGATGCTCTTTGACCGCCAGGGGCTGCGCTTTGAGCAGAGCCCCGAGGGGATCACCATCTTCGGGCGGCTGCGCCCCGGCGGCTTCACCCTGCCGGGGGATGTGTCCAGCCAGTTCATCAGCGGCCTGCTGTTTGCCACCCCCCTGATGGAGTCGGAGAGCACCATCGAGGTGCTGGCCCCCTATGAGAGTCACTCCTATGTGGACCTGACCATCGCGGCCATGCAGCAGTTCGGCATCAAGGTGACCGCCCGGGCCCGGAAAAACGGCAGTGTACTCTACCGCATTCCTGCGCCCCAGCGGTATATGGCCACCGATTTTGCCGTGGAAGGCGACTACAGCCAGGCGGCTTTTCTGGCCGTGCTGGGCTGCGTCATCGGGGGCATCACCGTCACAGGACTGAACCCGGCCAGCCAACAAGGGGACAAGGTGATTCTGGAGATCCTGCAGCGGTGCGGCGGCAAGTTCAAGGCCGTGGCCGGCGGGTATCGGTTTTCCCGCAGCCTGCTGCGTGCCACCGAGATCGATCTGGCCGACTGCCCCGATCTGGGGCCGGTGCTCTTTACCCTGGGCTGCTTTTGCAGCGGCGAGACGGTCATCCGCAACGCGGGGCGTCTGCGGCTGAAGGAATCCGACCGTATCGAAGCCATGCAGACCGAGCTGAAAAAGATGGGAGCCCGCATTGAGGTGGACGGCGACGAAGTCCATATCACCGGTGTGGCGCTGCATGCCCCCAACGAACCGCTGTCCGGTCACAACGACCACCGCATCGTCATGGCGCTGGCCGTGGCGGCCTGCGGTTCCGGTCTGCCTGCCGTGCTTTCCGGTGCCGAGGCCGTCAACAAAAGCTGGCCTGCTTTCTGGGATACCCTGCGCGCTTTGGGCGCCAAGGTGGAATTTGACTAAAGTTTGGGCGTGAATACCATGTTAGACAAAAGCAAAACCTATCTCATTGTGGGGCTGGGCCTGCTGGGCGGCAAGTACGCCCAGGTGCTGAGCCAGAAAGGCTACCGCGTCACCGGCATCACCCACAGCCGGTCCACGCTGGACTATGCCCTCTCCCACGACTATATCTGCGCCGGCAAGACCGAAGATTTTGCCGACCTGGTGCAGGGGGCCGACTGTGTGATCTTCGGCCTCTACCCCACCGTACTGCTGGACTGGGTGCGGGAATACGGCGCTCTGCTGCGCCCCGGTACCCTGGTCACCGATGTTTCGGGTGTCAAGCGCGGGGTGGTGGAACCCATCCAGGAGATGCTGCCCCAGGGTGTGGAGTTCATCGCCAGCCACCCCATGGCCGGACGGGAGACCAGCGGCATCGCCCACAGTGCTGAGGTGGATTTTGCCCCCGCCAACTTCATCATCACCCCCACCGACCGGAACACCCGGGCGGCTGTGGACTGGTGCCGCGACCTGGCCGAGACGCTGGGGTTCAGGCGGATCAGCGAGCTTTCCCCTGCCGAGCATGACCACATGATCGGCTATGTGAGCCAGCTCTGCCACGCCATTGCCGTGAGCCTGATGTGTGCTTCGGACAACTCGGAACTGGCCTGCTACACCGGCGACTCCTTCCGGGACCTGACCCGCATCGCCCGGATCAATGACAAGATGTGGGCGGAGCTGTTCCTGTGGAACAAGGACAACCTGATCTCCGAGATCGACATGTTCACCAACGCCCTGCTCTCGATGCGCCAGAAACTGGTGGAGGATGACCGGGACGGACTGGAGGAGATGTTCCGCCTGTCCACCAAACGGCGGGAAGCCTTCGACAAACGATAATACAAAAACCGCCCTGTGTCCGGTCGGACACAGGGCGGTTTTGTTTACATATGCAGGCGTTTTTCCAGTTCGCTGCGCAAGGCGCGGCCCTGGAAGATGATCAGCCCCAGGCAGGTCACAGCGCTGATGATCAGGCAGATGACCCAGGGGATGCTGTGGGCGTCGATCCGCCCCGTTCCCACCCGGAAGAGCAGCAGCAGATAGGGCAAAATACCCACGCCGATGTTGAGAAGCATATACACCAGAGCGTTCTGGGTAAAATGGCTGCGGCAGAAGGCAAAGATGAAATTGCACACCAGGGTGATGCTGCAGAGGATAGGGATCACGATATCCAGGCTGTAACCGGTATAACCGTTGTACCAGTCGGTAAAGATCAGCAGCGCCGATACCAGGAGCAGCAGCAGAAACACCTGCCGCGGCCCGTTATAGCGGCGGCGCAGCACACTGCGCAGCACCACCAGCACGGCGATGACCCAGACCAGCATCAGCAAACTTTCATGGTGGTGGGGTTCGGTCACCAGCAGGAAATCGATGGAGAGGAACACCACCGTGGCCGCCAGCAGCACAAAGGCAATGATTTTGAACAGCAGGCTGTACCGCCGTACCGTAGGGGTGATCTTGGGCCACCAGGGGGCTTCATCGGGGCCGGAGAGCCGGTTCTGGCACAGCGGGCAGTACTTGGCGCTGCCGCCGATCTGGATATGACAATGGGGACAGGTTTTCACTTCTCCACCTCCGTTGCATAGAGCGTGACATGCAAACCGTCGTGGGCGAAACCGCGGTAGAACCGCCGCAGCACATTGGTACTGCGCAGCGCCGAAGCGGTGCCCAGCACCAGGTCGTCCCCATAGGAGCAGACGCAGGTAAACAGGCCTTCGCAGCTGGAAAAGGCCGCGAACTGCCTGATGTAGGGACGCAGTTCCTCCGCCACGTCCACCCGGCCCATGTTGGACAGCACCGCGGTGACGTGTTTTTCCTCCAGCTGGGTAAAGAACCGCACCGCCGCATTCTTGATAAAGAGGGGTACCGGGCGGATGCCGGGCATATGTTCCAGCTTCTCGTACTCATCCATCTGGGCTTTGATGTTCTCGGGGTGGAGGATCTCTTTCAGCTTGGCATCAAAGACCGGGGCCACAGTGGCCAGGGTATCCCCCTCGGTCAGGGTGTGGGTCACATACACCGAGTTGAAAAAGTTCCGGGCCGTCTCGCTGGGATAGTAGTTCCGCAGGTTCACCGGCAGACTGATGGAGATAGGTTTGCGCCGGTCCATGGAAGGCATCTCCCCGTAGATGGCCAGCATCAGGGATGCCCCCAGATAGCTGGTAAGGGATACCCCCAGGGTGCGGGCCCGGGCCAATACCTCCTGTACGCTGAGGTGTCCCTCAAAATATTGCAGTTGGTCATAGGGCAGCCGTGCCCCCCGCAGGTGGTAGGCTTTGGGCAGTTTGGACGGACTGGTCCGCCGGGTGCCCTCGTAAAAATTCTTGAAGCTGTCCTGTTCCAGGTCTGCCTCCGAGGCACTGTTGGGGGTAGGCACATCGTCCAGCTTGCCGGGATACCGCAGCGCCAGATAGTTGCGTACCAGGGATTTCAGGAAAAGAAATCCCCCGTTGCCGTCGGTCATGGCGTGGAACATCTCCAGATTGATCCGCGCCCCGAAATAGCTCACCCGGTAGATGAGTTGGTTGCGGCGCTCCGGCACATAGAGTGGGGCGCAGGGTTCCTTGTTTTCCAGTTTTGCCACCGGCACCTGATCGGTGGACTCGAAGTAATGCCAGAAGAGCCCCCGGTGCAGCGTGACCTGGAACTGGGGCCACTCCTGGGCGGTGCGGCGCAGCGCCTCATTGAGCGTGTCCGGCTCGATCTCTTCCTGCAGGGTGCAGCAGATGCGGAACACCCGGGGATCACGGCGGGTGGTGGTCGCCAGAAACACCTTGGCAACATTATCAACTTTATACCATGCTTGGGCCATAGGACTCCTCGTTTTTCCGGCGGGCGGCGGTCAGATCAGCCGCTGCACAAACCGCCCTGCCGCCTCCATCGCCACTTCGGCGCGGTGGATGGGCATCTGCTGGAACACATGCCAGCACTCTTCGTATACTTCCAGCTTGGCATAGCCGCCGGCCTTTTGCAGGGCATCGGCCAGACGTTCGCTGTCGGAAAGCAAAATTTCATTGGTCCCCACCTGGATCAGGGTGGGCGGCAGCCCCCGCAGGTCGGCAAACAGCGGGCTGTAACAGGGGTCTGCCCAGTCGGCACTGGGGCCGGTATAGGCGGCCCGGATGGCCTCCACATATTCCAGTGTCAGCATGGGGTCCAGGTCCCGGCAGGTACGGTAGCTTTTGCCCCCGGTGGTCATATCGGTCCAGGGGCTGAACAGCAGCAGCCCCCGGGGCTGGGCACGGCCCTGGGCCTTGAGCTTGAGGCAGAGTTCCAGCGCCAGGTTGCCCCCGGCAGAATCCCCTGCCAGGATGACATCCCGGGCCCCGTACCCCATATACATCATATAATCCCACATGGCCAGGGCGTCCTGCAAAGCCGCGGGGTATCGGTGTTCCGGGGCCAGGCGATACTCAAAGGAGAGAACGTCAAACCCGGTGCAAAGTGCCAGTTTGCTGGCCAGAATCCGTGCATAGGCCAGCTGGCCGCAGGTGTAGCCGCCGCCGTGGCAGTACAGTACTGCATGGCGACGGTCATGGCCATGTTCCAGGCTCACCCATTCGGCGGGAACGCTGCCCACCGTCAGGCCGTCATTGCGGATACCGATGGACGGTGCCACCAGCCGCCCGAACAGCTCCTGGGCAGCGCGCTGGCGCTCCAGATCCTCCGGGGTGGTGGAAGTATTGTCGGTGGCGCTGTGGATCGCCTTGATAGCCCGCATCATGGGGCCCAGCTCGTCGGCGCTCTGGCCCCGCTGGGGGATCAGCGTCTTGATGACCGTTTCCAGGCGTTGGGTCAGGTCTTTGGAATTGTGTCGCGACATGGCGTCTCCTTTTGGATCTCAGCCGGGCAGCCGGGCCCGCAAGCGCACCCACAGGGTGGCCAGCAGCGGCGGATGGGCGGCCGGCAGGCAGCAAAGCCGATGGACCTTGCCCGCCGGCGGGAATTTTCCGGCCCGGGTATAGCTGCGGTACAGCAGCTTGAGCTGGCGGTCCTTGGCGGCACCGGGCAGGTGCAGCACACAGACGGGGTCCAGCAGATAGTTGGTGGAAACAAAGTAGAAACGGCCGCCCAGCCAGTAGCGGAAGATATAGGCATTGGCCGCCCGCACCGGCTGACCGGCCAGCAGGCTGCGGTAGGCCGCGGCGCACCAGACGGCCTCATCCCCTTCTTTGGGGGTAATGCCCGCCGCCTGCAGAGCCGCAAAATATTCCCGGCAGTATTGCAAAAAAGCCTGCAGCCGGCCTTTGCTACCCGCCACCAGTTCCCCGCCGAAATGGGTCAGCACATGGGGAGCCCCGTCAGGGCAGATGGCATCATAGATGCGGGAGATGGCCTGGGCCATTCCCTGGCTGGCCGCGTGGGGTACCTGATACAGCAGCACCGCTTCATCGGCCTCCCGCCAGAGATCGTCCAGGGGATACTGGCTGTAAGTGTCCAGGTCCAGCATGGCCGCCCGGGCAAAATCCTTGTGGGCCAGCACCCACTCCATGGCGCACAGCTTATAGTAGGCCAGGGCCCAGTTGGTATCCGCCGGGACGCGGTAGCTTTCAAAGGGACATTCCCACACTTCCACCCCGGCGGCGGTCAGCTGCCCCAGGTAAGGCTGGGGCAGCGGCACATTGGTGACCAGCGCCACCGTGCAGGACGGATTGCACACCTTGGCACTGCACAGGGCCACCACCGTACAGCGGTCATAGACCTGGCGGCCCAGGTTGGCGGCGTCCCCCTCCCGGTAGCCTTCCAGCGTGGCAAAGGCGCCGAAAATCAGGTTTTCCATCACGGGCCCCCTTGTATTTCATAGTTACATTTATTATAAACGGTTTGAACGCCCTTGTCTATGGGCCCGTGGGGGCGGCCGGGTCCTTCCGCCCCGGAAAAAAGGGAAGAAACTGTCGAATCCCGCCTTGCCGAATCCTCCCCAACGCCGTATAATGAAAACAGATGTAAAATTTTTATGAAAGATGCAGGATCACTGTATGGCCTTTTCCTCTGTACAATTTCTCTTTGTTTTTCTGCCCCTGGCGCTGGCGGTTTACTATCTGCTGCCCCGGCTGGCCCGCAATGCGGTCCTCTGCCTGTTCAGCCTGGTGTTCTTCGCCTGGTCCGGCCTGCGGGGTGCCGCCCTGCTGGTGGGCCTTGCGGCGGTAAACTGGCTGGGCGGTCTGGCCCTGAAGCGTTTTCCCGCCAAAAAGATATTGCTGACGCTGCTGGTTGTTCTGGACCTGGGGGTACTGGCTGTCTTTAAATATGCCGGTTTTGCCGCAGAAAGCGTCAACGCCCTTTTTCCCGGCCTGCTGCCGGTGATTGCCCCTGCCCTGCCCCTGGGCATCAGCTTCTATGTGTTCACCGCCATCGGCTACTGTGTGGACGTGTCCGCAGGGCATGTGCAGCCCGCCCGCAGTCCTTTGCAGTTTTTTGTATTTCTGGCTTTCTTCGGCCACGGTCCCTCCGGCCCCATCGTCCGGTACGGCCAGCAGCGTCCCATGCTGGACCCCCGGGGTGAACCCCGCCGGGTCACCGCCGACCGCTTTTGCTACGGCATCAAACGGTTCATCTTCGGCCTTTCCAAAAAGGCGCTTATCGCCGACCAGCTGGCCCTGATCTACCAGCGGGTGACCTCGGTCCCTGCCGCCACGGTCCCTGCCCCCATGCTGGTGCTGGGCTACGTGGCCTATATGCTGCAACTCTACTTTGATTTTTCCGGCTACAGCGATATGGCCATCGGCATCGGCAGTTTCTTCGGGCTGGATCTGCCGGAGAACTTTGACTATCCCTATCTTGCCCAAAGTGTAAGCGAATACTGGCGCCGGTGGCACATTTCCCTGTCCAGCTGGTTCCGGGATTACCTCTATTTCCCTTTGGGGGGCAGCCACTGCAGCACCGCCCGCACCTGCCGCAATCTGCTCATCGTCTTTATCCTCACCGGCCTGTGGCACGGTGCGGCCTGGCAGTATGTGGTCTTTGGCCTGCTGCACGGTCTGCTCCTCTGCCTGGAGCGGCTGGGGCTGCGTTCCCTGCTGGAAAGGTTGCCGGCTCTTCTGCGGCACCTTTACACCGTAGTGGTCCTGTGGCTGACCCTGATCATCTTCGGTGCCCCGGGGCTGGCCCAGGGTCTGGGCACCCTGGCCGGTATCTTCCACTGGCAGGACGGTGACCCCGGCTATACCCTGGCCGCCTTTGCCGATGCCAAGCTGCTGCTGATCCTGGCGGGCGCCATCCTGCTCTGTGGCCCGGTGCAGGCCCTCTTCCCCCGGTGGAAAGAAGCTCTGTACAGCCGTCAGACCCCCGGCCTGCCCATGATGGCCGGGCTGCTGGTGCTCTTCTTCTTCAGCCTGATGCGGGTCACCGCCGGTACCTACAGCGCTTTCATCTACTTCCAGTTCTGAGAGGAGGGATTTCCCATGAAAAAGACAGCGCAAACCATTTTCATCGTGATCTTCTGCGGGGTTCTGGGACTTTCCTTCGCCGTGTTCAACATTTTTTCCAAGCAGTTGTCCATGGACAGCCACGAAAACCGCCTGATGACCGGCCTGCCCCAGGTGCTGCAAAGTCCCCTGCGGGAGCTGAGCAAAAATCTGGACAACTTCTTTGTGGACAACTCCCCTTTCCGGTACCAGTTCGTACTGCTCAATGCCGGGCTGGATTATAAACTGTTCGGTACCAGCCAGAGTGACCAGGTGCTGCCGGGCAAGGACGGCTGGCTTTTTTACAAGGACGGCCCCACCGCCGCCCAGCCGGTGGCCAACTACCAGGGGCTGACCGTCATTGACGACAGCGACGAAACGCTGGCCCATGCCAGCGCCGCCCTGCAGATCCTCAGCGACGACCTGGCGGAAAACGGCTGCACCCTGGTGCTGGATCTGACCCCCAGCAAGGACCGCATCTACCGGGAATATATGCCGGACGGCTACCCCATCGTCAATGAGGAAAACCGCACCGACCGGCTGGCCGCCTATCTCCAGTCCCACACCACCGTGCCGGTGGTATGGCAGTACGACACCCTGCGCAGCCAGGCCCGGCTCTACCCCGACCGGCTGCTCTACTACAAGACCGATACCCACTGGAATTCGGTGGGTGCCCTGATCGGGCTGGACGGCATCTTTGAGGCTTTGGGTATGCCCACCCTGGCCCCGGAGGAATATCCCGTGCAGGCCAGCGGCACCACCACCGGGGATATGGCCAACGTGGCGGCCCTTTACGCCGTGCTGCCCCCCGAGACCACTTACGAGGTACCGGGCTATGATACCCTGTTCGAGAAGGACGACCGCATCGTGCGGGTGATCGGGGATTCCTTCAGCGAATACTATATGCCCTACCTGGAAAGCCGGTTTGCCGGCTGCTGGCGGGAACACATCGACACCTTTGACCCGGTCATCGCCGAGCAGCCCGGCTGCGACATTCTGATCCTGGAATTCAACGAGCGCAGCCTGGACACCCTGCTTTCCATTCTGGAAAACTTCTACCCCGCCTGAACCGCAAAAGAGGCATCCCACAGGGGGATGCCTCTTTTTTATTTCGTTTCGGCGCTGCGCTGGGCGATGCCCAGATCGGCCAGAATATCGGTACGGGAATCCAGCGCCATGGCCGCGATCCGCCGGATGCGCTCCGGCGTCATATAGGGGGTCAGACCGCTGATGGAGAAGGCGCTTTCCGCCCGGCCGTCCGGCCCCGGAATGGCCACTGCCACACACCGTACCCCCAGTTCGTTTTCTTCATCGTCAATGGCGTACCCACTGGTCCGCACCTCCTCCAGCTGCTCCTGCAGCTGGGCCAGGTCGGTCACCGTGCGGTCGGTCAACTTCCGGGGACGGCTGTGGGCCCAGACGTTTTCCACTTCCTCCGGGGGCAGGGTGGCCAGAATGGCCTTGCCCACGCCAGTACAGTACAGCGGGCTGCGCAGCCCCACCCGGCTGGACATCCGCATGGGGCCGTTCTCCGTCTTATAGATATAGACGATGTCCTGCCCGTCCCGGATGACCAGGTGCACTGCTTCCCCGGTGCGCTGGGCCAATCGCTCCAGATGTGCTTTGGCTACCCCCATAATGTCCATACTGTTCACGATGCCGCTGGACAGCTCGAACATTTTCAGTGTGAGCCGGTACCGCCCGGTGGCCTCATCCTGCACCACATACCCCAGCCCCACCAGGCTGGCCAGCAGCCGGTGCACCGTACTTTTTGCCAGGTCGGTATCCTGGGCGAGCCTTTGCAGGCTGGCCCCCGCCGGGTGGGCCGCCAGCTGCTCGATCAGCGCAAAAATGCGCTCCACACTTTGTACTCCGTTCTTTTCCGTCGCAAAACGCCCCCTCTTCGCAAAATTTAACAATTTATTCATATTTTACCTTTTGGCATATTTTCGGCGTTCATGTTCCGCATTATGGAACGATTATAGCAGGGAGAGCCCCAATTTGCAACCCCTATGCCGAATGGCGGAATCCCCGGCTTTTACAACAAAAAATGTGCGTTCATCGCTGTATATTTTGCCCGATTGACGGGTCAACCGCCGACGGATATAATTATAGTAAACACGTGCGCAGGGGCGCGCCGGGCCTGCCGGCGGCATTGCGCACCGAACCAGTGAAGGAGAATTGTTATGAATCCTGTTGTACAGCGTGTATACGAGATCGGTATCATTCCGGTCATTGCCTTCAACAGTGTGGACGAGGCTCTGCCCCTGTGCAAGGCCCTGATGGACGGCGGTCTGCCCGCCGCTGAGGTCACCTTCCGCACCGCCTGTGCCGAAGAGTGCATCAAGAAGATCCACGAGGAGCTGCCCGACATGCTGCTGGGCGCCGGCACCGTGCTGACCACCGACCAGGCTGACCGTGCCATGGCCGCGGGTGCTTCTTTCATCGTTTCTCCGGGCTTCGACCCCAACGTCACCAAGCACGTCTTTGACAAGGGCGGCCTGATGATGCCCGGTACCTGCAGCGCCGGTGAGATGCAGCAGGCCATGAACCTGGGCTGCGAGGCCATCAAGTTCTTCCCTGCCGAGGCAAACGGCGGCGTGGGCATGCTGAAGAACATCGGCGGCGCTTTGAAGAACTGCAAGTGGATGTGCACCGGCGGCATCAACGCCAAGAACGTCAATGAGTACCTGGGCTACGACAAGATCTTTGCTGTGGGCGGCACCTGGATGTGCAAGAGCGACAAGATCAAAGCCGGCGCCTGGGACGAGATCACCGCCATGTGCCGTGAGGCTGTGGACACCATGCTGGGCCTGGAGCTGGGCCACATCGGCATCAACTGCGCCGACGAAGCCGAAGCCGCCAAGACCGCCGAGGTCCTGGGCAGCCTGCTGAGCATGGCCATCAAGCCGGGCAACAGCAGCATCTTTGTGGGCAAGAAGGAATTCGAGATCATGAAGAAGCCCGGCCGCGGCACCCATGGTCACATTGCCATCCTGACCAACAACGTGGACCGCGCCGTCTATCATCTGGGCCGCCGCGGCGTCAAGTTCGATATGGACAGCAAGAAGGTCAAGGACGGCAAGACCACTGCCATCTACTTTGCGGATGAAGTGGCCGGCTTCGCCCTCCACCTGGTGCAGCGCTGATCGCGCCTGCCCCTCCCCCCCCCTTTAACGTGTTTGCAAAAATATACTAACTATAAAAGGAGTTCTCCATGAAAGTCGTTACTCTCGGTGAAATCATGATCCGTCTGCAGCCCTACGATCATCTGCGCTTTGTCCAGACCGATACCCTGCAGTACACCTACGGCGGCGGCGAGGCCAACGTGGCTGTCTCTCTGGCCAACTACGGCATCGATGTTGCCTTCGTGACCAAGCTGCCCACCCATGCCATCGGCCAGGCCGGCGTCAACGCCCTGCGCCGCTACGGCGTGGACACCAGCAAGATCACCCGCGGCGGTGACCGTGTTGGCATCTACTTCAACGAGAAGGGCGCTTCTCAGCGTGGTTCCGTCTGCATCTATGACCGTGCCCATTCCGCCATGGCCGATGCTACCGTTGCCGACTTCGACTTCGACGCCATCTTCGAGGGCGTGGACTGGTTCCACTTCACCGGCATCACCCCGGCCCTGGGCCCCAATGTGGTGGAGATCTGCCTGGCTGCCTGCAAGGCTGCCAAGGCCCACGGCGCCAAGATCAGCTGCGACCTGAACTACCGCGGCAAGCTGTGGACCCGCGAGCAGGCCCGTGAAGCCATGAGCAAGCTCTGCGAGTACGTGGACGTCTGCATCTCCAACGAGGAGGATGCCAAGGACGTCTTTGGCATCGAGGCTGAGGCCACCGACATCTACGCCGGCGAGATCAACCGCGAAGGCTACAAGAGCGTTGCCAAGCAGCTGGCCGACAAGTTCGGTTTCGAGAAGGTTGCCATCACCCTGCGTGAGAGCCATTCCGCTTCCGACAACGGCTGGAGCGCCATGCTCTACGACGTTGCCTCCAACGAGTACGCTTTCAGCAAGAAGTACGAGCTGCGCATCGTGGACCGCGTCGGCGGCGGCGACAGCTTCGGCGGCGGCCTGATCTACTCCCTGCTGAACGGCAAGTCCACCCAGGACGCCGTGGAATTCGCTGTGGCTGCTTCTGCCCTGAAGCACTCCATCGAGGGCGACTTCAACATGGTCACCGTCTCCGAGGTGGAGAAGCTGGCCGGTGGCGACGGTTCCGGCCGTATCCAGCGCTGATTGTTCCCATAGCTTTTTCCGAAGAGGTCCGCATCCGCGGATCTCTTCTTTTTTTGCGGCAATTGTCAACCCTTATTGCCCTTTCGCGTTGACATTTCTTTTTCCCCGCCGCTATACTGAAAAGGCAGTGCAGCAAAAAGGAGGGGTGCCCGTTGGTAAAGTCTCAGGTGCTGGCCGCGCTGGATGCCGCCCGGGGCAGGTATCTGTCCGGGCAGGAACTGGCTGCCCGGCTGGGGGTCAGCCGGACCGCCGTCTGGAAGGCGGTGGCCGCTCTGCGGGCCGACGGCATTCCCATTGAAGCGGTGACCAACCGGGGGTATTCCCTGCCCGCCGATGCGGACCTGCTCCGCGCCGATGCCGTCACCGCCCTGCTGGACCCCGCTGTGGCCCAGGCACTGGAAATTGAAGTCTACGACCGGCTGCCCGGCACCAACGCCGCGCTGCGCAGCCGTGCCGCCGATCACGCCCCCGAGGGGCTGGTGCTCATTGCCCAGGCGCAATCCGCCGGGCGGGGGCGCAGCGGACGCAGCTTCTTTTCCCCTCCGGGCGGGCTGTATATGAGCCTTCTGGTGCGTCCCGATTTTGGGGCCCGGCAGGCCGTCTATCTTACGGTGATGACAGCTGTGGCCGCTGCCCGGGCCTGTGAGTCCCTCTGCAAAACGCCCATTCAGATCAAATGGGTCAACGACCTGTGGAAGGACGGCAGAAAGATCTGCGGCATCCTTACCGAAGCGGCCATGGATGTGGAATCCGGCCTGCTGGAGTATGCCATCGTAGGTCCCGGCTTCAATCTGGTCCCCCCACCGGAGGGGTGGCCCGCTGAGCTGGCGGACATTGCGGGGAGCCTGTTCGATACAGCTCCGCCCCCCGGTGCCCGTGCCCGGCTGGCTGCCGCTTTTCTCAACGAATTCTGGCCTCTCTACCGCAGCGGACGCAGGCAGGCTTATCTGCCCGACTACCGGGCCCGCCAGGCCCTGCCGGGGCGTCATGTACAGGTCCTTCCCGGCCGCGCCGACGCCTATGGCGCCACGGTGCTGGGGGTGGACGAGGAGTGCCGCCTGCTGGTACGTCCCGACGGGCAGTCCCGCACCGTCGCGCTGAGCAGCGGGGAAGTCCGGATTCTTCCGGAACAGAAATGATACAACCCTATTGCGAAAGGAAGTTTTTTATATGCAAACCAGCTCTACCGCCCGTGTCCGCCATCTGGTGCTCTGTGCCCTCTTTGCCGCCCTGACAGCCGTCTGCAGCCAGATCGCCATTCCCATGCCCTGGGGTGTGCCCATCAACCTGGCCGTCTTTGCCGCCTGCATGGCGGGCAGCATGCTGGGGCCGCTCTGGGGCACCGTCAGTCTGGTGGTCTATGTGGCGCTGGCTGCCATCGGTGTACCGGTACTGGCCGGTTTTCAGGGCGGTCCTGCCGCCATCTTCGGGAAAACCGGCGGCTATGCAGTGGGCTACATTCTCACGGCACTGCTCACCGGTCTGCTGGCCAGGGTGCTGGGCCGCCGTTTCTGGCCCCTCTGCCTTTCCATGGCCGTGGGCTGTCTGGCCTGCTACGCCCTGGGCACCCAGTGGTTTATCATCCTGACCCACAGCCCGCTGGAAACCGCCCTGACCCTCTGTGTGCTGCCTTATCTGCCTGCCGACGCCCTGAAAATCGGGCTGGCTGCCCTGCTGACCATCCAGCTGGACCGCCGCCTGCCCCATGGCCTGGTTTAACCTCTTCGGACCGCCCCGCCGGGCGGTTTTTTGTTTGCGTTGCCGTGCCAAACGTGTTATACTGAAGCCATCCCATACACCAAAAGGAGACATCCCCATGAAATGGCTTGCCGTGGATTACGGCGACGCACGCACCGGGCTGGCCGGTTGCGATGCGTCGGAGACCATCACCAGCCCGATCACCCCCCAGATCGAAGAGAAGAGCATGAACAAGGTGGCCGCTGCGGCAGCGGAAGTTGCCGCCCGGCGCGGTGCCGAGGGCATCGTCTGCGGTCTGCCCAAAAATATGGACGGCACCGAGGGGTCCCGGGCCGCCAAGAGCCGCCGGTTTGCCCAGCGGCTGGCCAACGCGGCCCAACGCCCCGTGGTCCTGTGGGACGAGCGCCGCACCACCGTTTCGGCCGCTGCCATCCTGGCGGATAACGATACGTTCGGCCAGAAACGCAAAGAGCGGCTGGATTCGGTTTCCGCCGCCGTTATCCTGGAAAGTTTTCTCAACTGGCGCGCCCATCACCCCGGCGAGGAACCGCCCGAACAGCTGCAGCCCCAGGCGCCCGAAAATCCGTAAGACAAAGGAGTCCCGTTATGTCCAACGAAGCCGCTTCCCGTATTCCCACCCATGCCGCCATCATTGTGGACGGCAACCGCCGCTGGGCCCGCCAGCGGATGCTCCCCGCCAGCTTCGGCCACAAGGCCGGTTTCGACCGCCTGAAAGAGATCACCCGGTATGCCGTGGGGGACCGCGGCGTCCATGTGCTGTCCCTCTATGTCTTTTCCACCGAGAATTTTTCCCGGGATGCCAAGGAAGTGGGCTATCTGATGGACCTGTTCGCCAACAACTTCCGCACCATTGCCGATGAGATGAACGAGCGGGGCTGCCAGGTCCTCTTCAGCGGCCGCCGGAAGGGGTTGCAGCAGCGGGTGCTGAACGCCATGGATTACATGATGGACCTGACCAAGGACAACAAGAAAGGCATTGTGAACTTCTGCCTGAACTACGGCAGCCACGCCGAACTCACCGACGCCGTGCGCGGTATCGCCCGGGAGGTCCAGGCCGGCACGCTGGACCCGGAGGCCATCGATGAAAAGACCATCGAGAGCCATCTCTACCGTCAGCTGCCGCCGGTGGACCTGATGATCCGCACCAGCGGTGAAGAACGTCTGTCCAACTTTCTGCTGTGGCAGTGTGCCTATGCGGAGTTCTATTTCACGCCGGTCCTCTTCCCCGATTTCACCAAGGAGTGCTTTGACCAGGCGCTGGAGGAATACGCCCGCCGTGACCGTCGTATGGGCGGCAACACCAAGAAATAACAGCAACGTCACCAAAAAATCCCCGCGAACTTTGGCTGGTCTGCCAAGGGTCCGCGGGGATTTTGCTGCATATTCTATAGACAGTGGACGGTTCAGCCCACAGCCTCACTGCCGGAAGCGTCGGAGGCGGACTCCGATTCGGCGCTGCTTTCGCTCTGGGCGGCCAGCTCTTCGGTGGTGGGGCCCGGATAGGTGGAGATGGTCACGCTCTCGATGGTGATAGCAGCCTCCTCGGTGGGGCGCCAGGTGTCGTTGCCGTCCTCGTCCTGCTGGGTGTCCACACAGGCCATGGCGTCCACCACGTCCATGCCCTGATACACCTGGCCAAATACCGTGTCGGTATTGTCCAGATAGGGCAGGCCGCCTGCCGCCGCATAGGCCGCGATCTGGGATTCACTGTAACCGTTCTGGGCCATCTGGTCCTGCTGGGTCTGGTCCACGCTGTCGGGCAGCGCCGTCACAAAATAGAACTGGCTGTTGCCCCCCGTCACATCTCCGCCGGTGGCAAAAGCCGCACAGAGCGCCCCGGCGTAGTGCTTGAGGCTGGCGTCGGCTTCCAGCGGGTAGGGATTGTTGCTCCAGATGGTGGAGCCGCCGGTGCCGGTACCGGTGGCATCGCCCCCCTGCACCGCAAAGCCGTACTGGCTACGCCAGATCACTGTACCGTTGTAGTATCCCGTGCGGGCCAGCCCCACGAAATTGTACACCGCCATGGGCGCCGCATCGGGGTAGAGGACCGCCCGCACCTCCCCCAGACTGGTGGTGAAGATGGCGATCAGATCTCCGTCGGAAGGCGTGGCAAACTGCCGTTCCTCGCTGACGACCTGGCTCCGGCTGGGTGCCGTCTTTTTGCTGCCGCCGCAGCCGCAGAGCAGCCCCAGCAACAGGGCCAAAGCTACACAGACAGTCTTTTTCATGGCGGAACCTCCCGGGGGCAGAAAAATTTGTAATTATCCATAGTATACCACATTTTGCCCCCCATGAACACCCTTGACGTTTCTCAAAAAAAAGGGTACACTAGAGGCAGTAAAAATTCCAATCACAGGAGGGACGATCATGTCTGACGAACTGAGCCCCGAAATGCTGGAAGAAGCCAAGCCCGATCTTTTGACCCTGGAGGATGAGGACGGGCAGGAAGTCACCTTTGAAGTCATCGACGCCACTGAAGTGAACGGCACCCGTTATCTGGCCGTAATCCCCTATCAGGAGGATCCCGCCAGCCTGCAGGAAGATGCCGAACTGATCCTCATGCGCATCGGTACCGACGACGAAGGCGAATATATGGACATCGTGGATGACGACGAAGAACTGCTGACCGTAGGCAAAGTCTTTGAAGAACGTCTGCGGGCCATGTACGACATCGACGATTCCGAGCTGGACTGATTTTCGTACACATCCCTGCGCGGTGCGATTTGTTGCAGCCTTTATAGAATCCTACTAATCAAATATTGGGAGCCCGGGTCGGGCGCCGGATCGCAGACCTCCCGCTTCGGCGGAAGAAGGGAGCGTGAACACGCCCGTAGAGCACCCACCTGCCTGTACCGGTAGGTTTTGATTGGTTGCAGACGGCCTCGCGGGGTTTTTCTGACATTTCACCCGGACGGGTTATCCTGTCCGGGTTTTTGGGTGATTTTACCAAGGAGAGGAGCCGTTTCATGGCAGAAAGAATTGCTGTCGGGGACAAGCTCCCCTTCTTTTTATATGATACGCCGTACAGCGCCCAGAATCGCTTCCGGGACCTGCTGGCGCAGCGCAGCCCCCTGGTGCTGATTTTTATGGCCAACTTCGGTCATCCCATCACCCGCACCTTTGCCGGCCGCTACGCCGGGACCTACGGCGCCTTGCGGGACGGCGGCATGGCCCTGGTGGTGCGTTCCCGGGCGGACAAGCTCTCCCGCAGCATCGGCCCCGACACGCTGCCCTATCCTCTGCTTTGCGATGCCGACGGGGTACTCTACGATTACCTGGACATTCCCCAGAACAGCAGTACCTTGATGACCTATTCCCTGGAAGGGTGGCGCATCCTGCGGGAAGCCAAAAAGCAGGGCTACCGCGCCGCCAAAGGGGCCTTGCAGCAGCTGCCTCTGACGCTGATCCTGGATAGGGACGGCACCGTGCTGTTCTGCCATTACGGTGCCAGCCTTACCGATGTACCCGAGGATTGTGAAGCCATCCAGAGCCTGCTGGAAGAGCTGGACCTGACGCCCGATGAACCGGATATTGACGAGCAGACCTTCCATGAAGTATACGGGGACCCCGCCTCTTTTGAAGAGGATCTTCCCGAGGAGCGTCCCCGCCGCGCTGCCCGTCACGGACGGCACCGTCCGGCTCCCATGGATGATTTTTCCCCGGTGGAAGCCATCCACGAATACAACGTGCCCGACTTGGACAAAACCTCCATGGTCAGTCTGTTTGACGACCCTTATGCGGATGACTGAAAACCCGCCTTATATAAGGAATCCCCTCCGCACCGGTTTCCGGTGCAGAGGGGATTTTTGTTGGGGGCATCAGCTCCCCTGTTCTTTTTGCTTACCGTAGATGCACAGATCGTACAGCCTGCCGTTTTTGAATACAGCGTTTTTCATAGCCCCTTCCAACACAAAGCCATTCTTTTCCAGCACCCGGCGGGAGGCCAGGTTGGCATCATACACCTGACCGGTGATGCGCAAAATGTCCAGTTCCTGAAAGGCAGCCACACAGGTCTGCCCCACCGCCTCGGTCATGATTCCCCTGGACCACTGTGCGGTCAGGAGCAGATAACTGATTTCCGCATCCTTGCGGCATACATCTTCCTTCTGGTCCACCGAGACCATTCCCACCAGCTGGTCTCCCGCCCAGATGGCCCGGTACACGCCGCTGTGCCCTTCCCGCTCCTGTACCCGGCTTAACCAGAAGTCGGCATCCTGCCGGGTATAGGGGTTGGGCAGCCGGTCGGAAAGAAACCCGCGGTCCACCCCACCAAACAGCGCTGCCAACGCCGCTGCGTCCTCCGGTTGCCACCGCTTTACCTGAATTTGCATTTTTACTTTTCCCCCAAAGCCATTTCTTCTGCATCCAATGCCTTTCGTGCCTGAAAGACAGCCCCTGCATCGGTCTGCTGGATATGCCATTCGTCCAGGCCGGGCAGCCCCATGGGCACCCCTTCCCGGCGGAACCGCATCCCGCTTTCCAGCAGGGTTTTGCCGCTCATATGGAAGGCCCGGGCCCCCGGCAGTTCGGCACGCAGCCGGGCGATCACCCCGGCATTGACGCCGGCACCGATCAGCACTTCGGGGCCCTTTGTCTCCTCCCGCAGTGCCAGCAGACGGGCCAGCGTCTCCACACCCGCCGTACAGGAAGCTGCTCCGCCGCTGGTAAGCACCGTATCCAGCCCCAGGGCCGCCGCCTGACGGTAGACCGCCACCGGGTCGCGGGACACATCGATGCACCGATGCAAAGTGGCGGGTTTGTGCCCACAGGCAGCCAGCAGCCGCTCCATCACCGGTTCATCCAAATCGCCTTCCGGCGTAAGAGCACCGATCACAAATCCGTCCGCCCCGGCCTGCGCCAGCGTCCTGATCTGGCTGCACAACAGGTCGATCTCTTCCGCCGTGTAGAGGAAATCTCCCGCCCGGGGCCGCATCAGGCAGCGCACCGGCAGGTCCCCTTCCCTTTTGATTTGCCGCAGCAGCTCCGCATAGGGGGTAAGCCCGCCCACCGCCAGGGCACTGCACAGTTCCAGCCGGTGGGCACCGCCTTTCCTTGCAGCCCGGGCGGACGCCAGACTGTCCACGCATACTTCCAGAATCTTGCTCACGATCTCCGCCCTCCTTTGGGGCCATTGTACCATAGGGAACCTGAAACAACAACCCCCGGACGCAGAACGTCCGGGGGCCTTTTGGTTCTATGCAACACCCGTGCCAAAGGCCGGGGGATACCTGTTATTCAAGCCGCATGGCCCCCGCGCACAACGCGCAGTTGTACCGAAGGCACCGCGGCAGGTTCCTCTGCCCGGAGTTTTTCCTCTTCCTGTGGCAGAATGGCCCCACAGGCCGCATTGAGGACAACGATTCCCACAATGCCCAGCAGCACCGCCGCCCATACCGGCAGCGATCCTGCCGCCGCCGCAGGGATCAACGCCAGAAACAGCAACATTGACCCTGTGGCCGCCAACTTTCCCACCAATGCTTTGATCCACGCCTGTTTCATCTCGGTTCCTCCTTCTCTGATTCAAGGGGCCGCACCCCCGCCGCAAGTTTCGACAACTTTCTGTTGTTTGTTGTCTCTACTATAATACTACTTTGAGTTGTTGTCAAGTAAGTTTTACAACTTTATTTTGATTTATTTTGGCGTTTTCTCTTTACAAAGACTCCATGCAGTTGTATAATGAATCTAACAAACAGGAAATGTACACTTCAGTGCCCGCTTCCACTCACCCTTTCTTATGTAAGGAGCACGACCATGTTTGCAGATCGCTTAAAAGAGGCCCGCAAAGCCAAAAAGTACAGCCAGGCTGAAATTTCCCGGATGCTGGGCGTCACCCAACAGGCTGTCGGCAAATGGGAAACCGGCCGTTCCACCCCGGACCCCCAGACCGTAGCCAAACTGGCGGAAATTCTGGATACCACCGCCGACATTCTGCTGGGCCTGCAGAAAAGCCCCGCAGAGGCACCGGCCGTGGGCCGCAATGCCTTCAGCCGCTACGCCGAATGCCTGATTCCCGTGGTCGGCACCGTCCGGGCCGGTTACGGCGCCCTGGCCTTTGAAGAGGATTACGGCAAGGAATACGCCAGCGTGAAAGACCCGCAGAATTATTTCTATCTGGTGGTCAAGGGGGACAGCATGGAGCCCCGTATTTCGGACGGGGATCTGGCGCTGGTCCATCGGCAGAACACGCTGGACAACGGTGATCTGGGGGTTCTGGTGTATGGCGCCGACGGTGAAGGCACATTAAAGAAGTATATCCAGCGGGGCAACTCGGTGATTCTGCACCCCTTCAACCCCGCCTATGACGAGCTCGTGATCAAAGGCGAGGAGCTGGATCATCTTTACATTGCCGGCAAAGTGGTGGAAACCAAAGCCAAATGGTGATTCCCGGCTGACAATGCTATTGTAGCAAGTGTTTTATCCCATAATCGGGACTTTCAGCAACAAGAGAAAAAATGCTGCCCGCGGCAGGCTTGCAAGACAAGCTTATGCGGCGGGCTGTATTTTTTATACCCTTTTTTCAGGAGAACGAGACCATGGATCTGGGCGAAAAACTGGAAATTCTGGCCGACAGCGCCAAATACGACGTAGCCTGCACCTCCAGCGGCGTGGACCGTCCCGGGCAGCACGGCAGCCTGGGCAGCTGTGCCGCAGCAGGCATCTGCCACGCCTTCACCCCCGACGGACGGTGTGTTTCCCTTTTAAAGGTACTTTATTCCAACGCCTGCTCCTACGATTGCCGCTACTGTGTCAACCGGCGTTCCAATGACCGCCCCCGGGCCACCTTCACCCCCCGGGAGCTGGCCGACCTGACCATCGGGTTTTACCGCCGCAACTACATTGAAGGGTTGTTCCTGTCCAGCGCCGTGCTGGGCAGCCCCGACCGCACCATGGAGCTGATGATCGAGGCGCTACGCATCCTGCGGCAGGAATACCATTTTAACGGGTACATTCACGCCAAAACGATCCCCGGGTCCGATCCCCTGCTGGTGGAACGGATCGGACTGCTGGCGGACCGGCTTTCGGTGAACATCGAATTCCCCAGCGAGAACAGCCTGAACCAGCTGGCCCCTGACAAAAACAAAAAAGCGATCCTGCGCCCCATGGGGCAGATCGCCGTAAAAAGTGCCGAGAGCCGACAGGAGCTGGCCGTCTACAAACGTGCCCCCGCCTTCGCTCCCGCCGGCCAAAGTACCCAGATGATCATCGGCGCCACCCCGGAAAGCGACCGGCACATCCTGAATCTGACTGAGGGACTGTACAAAAAATACGCCCTGAAACGGGTTTTCTTTTCCGCCTATCTGCCCATCGTGGCCGATGAGCATCTGCCCACCCTTTCCACCCGGCCGCCCCTGCTGCGGGAACACCGGCTCTACCAGGCGGACTGGCTGCTGCGGTACTATCACTTTTCAGCCGGGGAGCTGCTCAGCGAGGAGGAACCCAACTTTGACCCTTATCTGGACCCCAAATGCACCTGGGCGGTGCGTCACCCCGAGTTTTTCCCGGTGGAGGTCAACACCGCCAGCCGGGCCGAGTTGCTGCGGGTGCCGGGCATCGGACCCAAAAGCGCTACCCGCATCGTCCAGGCACGGCGGCTCCAGGCCCTGGGGATGGCGGAGCTGAAGCGCATCGGGGTGGTTCTGAAACGGGCCCAGTATTTCATCACCTGCAACGGCCACACCCCGGGACACGGTACCCGGGCCGAGATTGCCAACGCTTTGCTGGACCCCAAGGCTTTCGGGGTGGGGGTTCAGCAGCTGAGCCTGGACGACTTCACCGCCAAGCCTCTGCCGGCCGCCGCACCGGCTGTACACGAGCTGGCGGCCCACGGGATGGCGGCCGACCAGGCCGCCCGCCTGGTACGGGAGGAGGCGCTGACATGCCTTACCAAGCGAATGTGACTGACACAGCCTACCATTACGACGGCAGTTTTCCCGGCTTTTTGTGCTGCATTTTTGAAAGTTTCTCCCGTCGGGAAATTCCCGCCGCCGTCTGCCCGCCGGAGGAGGCCCAGATGACCCTCTTTGGTGTGCGGGAGATTGCCACCGACCCTGCCCACGCCCAACGGGTGGCGGCAGGGCTGGACCGGTTGGGGGCCGTAGTACGGGACCGCATCACCACCGGTTTTCTTTGCACCGACCCCGGCAAGGACCTGAAACTGCTGCGCTTTGCACGCCTTTGTTTTGACCTGGGTCCCCGGGCCGCCCAGATGCTGGGCGACGCCGATGCGGCGGCGGCTTTTGCCATTGAGCGCGCCGTCACCGGGGAAGCCCACCGGTATATTGAATTTATCCGGTTTGAGGAACGGGACGGGATGTTGGGTACCGTCATCCATCCCAAACATCAGGTATTGCCTCTGCTGCGGGGGCACTTTTGCAGTCGTCTGCCCGACGAAGATTTCCTGATCTTTGACGCCACCCACGGCACCGCCTTGCTGCGGCGGAACCGACGGGTACAGTACCTGGCCATGGAACACTATTCACCCTGCACCGATGAAGCAGAACTGAACTGGCAGTCCCTCTGGAAGCGTTTTTTCAAGGCGCTGACCATCGAGGAACGCCGTAACGAACGCCTGCAGATGGGCCATGTATTCAAACGGTTCTGGCCCGATATGTGTGAGATGCGCCCCGACCTGCCTGTGGCGGAGGAGAGCACTCACTCATAATCATATTCCGGGTTGGCAGCCTGATACTCCCCCAGCCAGCGCAGCAGCCGCTCGATGTCGGCGTACCCGATGCGGTTGGTGTCTGCCAGGGCCCGCACGAACCCCCGCAGGTCACCGCCGTACAGCGTCCGGAGATGGGCCTCACTCACGGCGCCGCAGTAGGTCAGACGGCGCACCAGGGGGGCATAAAGATTTTTGTTGCCCTGTTTCTCACTGCGGACAAAGGACTTTTTCTCCAACCGCAAAAGAAAATTCAGCAGGGTGGTATCGGCCCAACGACACTCCGGCGGCAGTTTGGCCCCGATCTCCCGCCGGGTGGCTGCCCGGCCGCAATCCCAAAGGGCTACCATGACCTGTTCTTCACTGCGCGATAAGGCTTCCATCCAGATTCATCCTTTACATTTGTAGCAATATTTCTTTTTATATTTTACATTTGTAGTAATTATTTTGTCCAGTGGGCAGATTGCACAAATTTATTCGCTGCATTTTTACGTGCAAGTTCCGTTTCTTTTACGTTTGTAGTATATACTGTTCTCTCACCGGCTACAGTTTGCCGTTTTACAGAAACACCTCCCCTTTTGTACTGTTTTTTTCGGGATTTTGCCCGCTTGCCGCTGTAATGCCGGCTCCGTATAATAGATGCATAGCCGCAGCGGCGCGGCACAAGGCAGCCGCTCAGCGTGCTGCCATTTGTATTGTGTGAACGGAGGAGAACCACCATGGCAAGAGTATACAACTTCAGCGCCGGCCCGTCGATGCTGCCGGAGCCTGTTCTGAAAACCGCCCAGGCAGAACTGCTGGACTATCACGGTTCCGGCATGAGCGTGATGGAGATGAGCCATCGCAGCAAATGGTTTGACGAGATCATCCAGAACACCGAAGCCTCTCTGCGCCGTGTCCTGAACATCCCCGACAACTATAAGATCGGCTTCTTCCAGGGCGGCGCCACCCAGCAGTTCGCCATGGTTCCGCTGAACTTCCTGACCACCGGCACCGCCGATTATCTGGTCACCGGCAACTTCAGCAAGAAGGCCGCCGAGGAAGCCGACAAGTTCGGCACCGCCCGCATCGCGGCCAGCAGCAAGGACAAGAACTTCACTTACATCCCCGATGTGAAGGCCATCGACTACGACCCCAACGCCAGCTACATCCACATCTGCCAGAACAACACCATCTTCGGCACCAAGTATCTGGACGTTCCCCAGGTGGAAGGCATCCCTCTGGTGGCGGATATGAGCTCGATGATCTGCTCCGAGCCGGTGGATGTGAGCAAATACGGCGTGATTTATTTCGGCGTACAGAAAAACATTGCCCCCGCCGGCATGGCCGTGGCCATCGTGCGGGAGGACCTGCTGGGCAAGAGCGCCAAAGGCATCACGCCGGAACAGATCCCCACCATGATGAACTACACCACCCTGCTGGCGAAGGACAGCATGTACAACACCCCGCCCTGCTGGTGCATCTATATGACCGGCCTGGTGATGGATTACCTGGAGCACGAGGTGGGCGGCCTGGAAGAGATGAAACGCCGCAACGAGGCCAAGGCCAAAGTGCTTTACGACTATCTGGATAGCCAGGACTTCTACCACAACCCCGTCCAGAAGGAATACCGCAGCCTGATGAACGTCACCTTCACCAGCCCCGACCCCGACACCGACAAGGCTTTCTGCGCCGCTGCCACCGAGGCTGGGTTCGTCAACCTGAAGGGACACCGCCTGGTGGGCGGCATGCGGGCCTCCATCTACAACGCCATGCCTGCCGAAGGCGTGGATAAGCTGGTCGCCTTTATGGAGCAGTTCCGCAAAGAGCATCAATAATCCGGGAGAGGAAGCACACCTATGTATACCATCAAAACACTGAACGCCATTTCGCCGGTTGGCCTGGCCAAGCTGCCCGCCAGCCAGTTTGAGATCGATAACGAAGCCGCCGCCCCCCAGGGCATTCTGGTGCGCAGCGCCGATATGCACGGCGCGCCCCTGCCCGAGAGCCTGCTGGCCATTGCCCGTGCTGGCGCCGGCACCAACAATATCCCCATTGAGGAATGCACCAATGCCGGTATCGTGGTCTTTAACACCCCCGGTGCCAACGCCAACGCCGTGGCCGAACTGGTGGTGGGTGCTCTGATTGCCGGCAGCCGCAATATGGTGGACGCCGTCCACTGGGCCCAGGGTCTGAAAGGCCGGGACACCATCGCCAAGGACGTGGAAAAGGGCAAAAAGCAGTTTGTGGGCCCCGAACTCCGGGGCAAGACGCTGGGCGTCATCGGTCTGGGTGCCATCGGTGCCCGGGTAGCCAACGCCGCCGTCTCTCTGGGCATGGAAGTGCTGGGCTATGACCCCTACATCTCCATCGACGCTGCCTGGAGCCTCTCCCGCAGTGTACAGCACTGTGTCACCCTGGGGGATATGCTGCCCCGCTGCGATTACCTGACCATCCATGTACCTTATCTGCCCACCACCCGCCATACCATCAACGCCCAGACCCTGGCCATGTGCAAGGACGGCGTGCGGGTACTGAACTTTGCCCGCGGGGAGCTGGTGGACAACGCCGCCCTGCTGGATGCCCTGGACAGCGGCAAGGTCGCCCACTACTTCTGCGACTTCCCCACCGAGGAACTGCTGGGGGTCAAGGGCGTGGAATGCACACCGCACCTGGGTGCCAGCACCCCCGAAAGCGAGACCAACTGCGCCGTCATGGCTGCCGCCGAGCTGAGCGACTACCTGAAGAACGGCAACATCACCCACAGCGTGAACCTGCCGGATGTGAGCCAGCCCCGGGTGGGCGGCCGCCGCATCTGCATCATCCACAAAAACACGCCGGGCGCCATCTCGGCCATCACCGGCATCCTCACCGCCGCCCATCTCAACATCGAGAACATGGTCAACAAGAGCAAGAAGGATGTGGCCTACACCCTGCTGGATGTGACCGGCGAGATCACCGACACGCTGGCCGCCGAGCTCAGCGGCATCGAACCCGCCATCCGTGTGCGCATCCTGTAAAACGCAACAGCAAAGCTCCCGGCTTTGGGCCGGGAGCTTTTTGCGTTACCAGTGCATCTGCTGCACGGCTTTGTCCAGATCCACCAGTGTCTTTTCGGCACCTTTGGCCAGCTTATGGACGGTCTTGCGCATCTGGCGCCGGTCCTGGGTAGCCATCCCCATCACCGCAGCGCCCACCGCCATGCCGACCGCCGCCGAAGCCATTGTGGAAACATTCATAACGTGCCCCTCCTTTGGTTTTTCAGGTACGACGTTAGGATGTACCGTTCCCGCCGTTTTATGCGGAATTTGCCCCGAAAAAAGCGGGGAAAAGTTTTCTTTCGCCCCGATACGCCTTTTTTTGTGGGCCGGTTTGTGATAGAATCGTAAAGAAATCACAGAACAGAGGGATCTTTGTCTATGTCCAACGCACCCAAAACCGTATTAGCCATCCACGACCTGCCCGGTTTCGGCCGGGCGGCCTTATCGGTCATCGTGCCTGTGCTGTCCTGCCTGGGCGTGCAGGCCGTGGCCTTGCCCACCGCCGTTCTTTCCACCCACACGGGCGGACTGGGCACCCCGGCGAAACTCTCCAATCCCGGGTACGGCCCCGCAGCCCTGGCTCACTACCGGCGCCTTGGCCTGCGTTTTGACTGTATCTACTCCGGGTACTTATCCGACCCCACCCAGGCAAAGCTGGTGGAGCAGGCCTTTGAACTCTGGCCCCAGGCCCTGAAGGTGGTGGACCCCGTCCTGGGGGACGGCGGCCGCCTGTACAAAGGGCTCGGCGCCGAGATGGTCCCCGCCATGTACAGCCTTTGCAGCAAAGCGGACCTGATCACCCCCAACGTCACCGAGGCCGCCCTGCTGCTGGGCGACCCGCTGCCCGGGGTGGGCAGTGCCGAGCAGGCCGCCGAACAGACCGCCCGGCTGACCCGCATTGCCCCCCAGGTGGTGGTCACCGGGGTGGCAGACGGCCGGTCCATCGGCTGTGTGGGCGCCGCCCGGGGCGGGCAGGGTTACTTCGTCAAGACGCCCCTCATCCCCCGGATGTACCACGGCACGGGGGATATCTTCGGCGCCGTGCTGGTGGGGCGGATCTTGCAGGGCAATGTGCCCCAGGCCGCCGTCCAGGCCGCAGCCGCCTTTGTGGCGGACTGCATCCGGATGACGCCGGAAGGAGCCGATGAGCGGCTGGGTGTCTGGCTGGAAACCGCCCTGCCCAAACTGATGACGCAGTGAGCCTGCCGGGCTGCTGCCGGAAAAAACAGGAAGTGAAGAGATGCCAACGGTAAACATTGTATTGGTGGAACCACAGATCCCCCAGAATTCCGGGAATATTGCACGCACCTGCGCCGTAACCGGAGCCCGTCTGCATATGGTGGGGCCCATGGGCTTTACCATTGACGACAAAAAATTAAAGCGTGCCGGTCTTGACTATTGGCACCAGCTTGATATAACATATTATAAGGACCTTGCGGATTTCTTTAGTAAAAACAAGGGGCCGTTCTTTTATTTCACCTCCAAGGGGCCGCGGCGTCATGTGGATGTGCGGTATCCCGACGGAGCCTATCTGGTCTTTGGCCGTGAGGACGCCGGCCTGCCCGAAGAACTGCTGGTCCGGCACGAGGCGGACTGCGTGCGCATGCCCATGCGCCACGGGGAACGCTGTTTGAACCTTTCCAACGCGGTGGCGGTTGGCGTGTATGAGGTATTGCGGCAATGGGATTTTGCCGGCCTGGAAACACACGGTCAGCTGACCCGATATGAATGGAGCGAGGATGTAAAATGAGCAAAATCGGATTTTTGACGGATTCTTCCGCCGACATTCCCCAGGACCTGGCGGAGAAATACGGCATCGAAGTCGTCGGGTTCCCCATCAACGTGGACGGCACCGAGTACATTGAACGGAAGGATTTCACCAACGATCAGTTTTATCAGATGATGCGGGATGCCCAGGGCGTGCCCACCACCGCCGCCATCACCCAGCTGCAGTGGTGCGAAATTTACCAGCGGTACGTGGATGAAGGGTACACCGACCTGATCCACCTGAGCATCAACAGCACCGGTTCCAGCACCTACAACAACGCCCTGAAGGCGGTGGAGATGCTGGCCGAGGAGCGCCCCGGCCACAACCTGCGCATCCAGGTGCTGGACAGCCACACCTACTCCATGGTGTTCGGCTGGCACCTGTGCGAGTGTGCCCGCAAGGTGCGCAATGGCGGCGAGCTGGCCATCTGCGTGGACGAAATGATGCACAATCTGGACTGTGCAGAGGTCTGCCTGGCCGCCTACAGCCTGAAACAGATGAAAAAGTCCGGCCGTGTAAGCGCCGCAGCCGCCGTGGTGGGCGATCTGCTGGGCATCCGGCCCATCATCAGCCTGAACGAGGGCGTTTCCAAGGTGGAGGCCAAGGTGCGCGGCGACATTGCCGTGCCCCCCGCTATGGTCAAGTGGGTCTCCAGCCGGGTGGACAACGTGCGGGACATGCCCTACATCGTGGGGTATACCTCCAGCAAGACCAAACGGGATGAGCTGGTCAAGCTCTGCAAAAAGACCTTCGGCCATGCTCCCCTGACCACCTTCCAGCTGGGTGCCGCCGTCAGTGCCAACACCGGCCCCGACGCCATCGCCATTGCTTTCAAGGGCAAGCCCCGCCATCTGGAAGCCTACGCACCTCAGCTGCCGTAATCAAACGTTTCCGCCGGGAGAGGCTGTTGCCTCCCCCGGTTTTCTTTTGCGCGCCTTGCACCGTCCCGCAAACTCTGCTATAATACAGACAATTCTGAATGAGGGGGCATATCGTATTATGAAAGCTGTTATCACCGTCATTGGCCGCGACACCGTGGGCGTCGTTGCCAAGGTCAGCGCCGTCTGCGCCGAACTGAACATCAACATCGAGGATATTTCCCAGTCCATCATGCAGGAGATGTTCTGCATGATCATGCTGGTAAGCCTGAACCACTGCACGGCGGACCCCGCTGCCGTGCGCGACCGTTTTGCCTCCCTGGGCGAAGAGATGAAGATGCAGGTCACCGTGACCCGGCAGGAAGTCTTTGACGCCATGCACACCATCTGACGGGGAGGGCAAAACAGACCATGAGAATTCTGAACAGCGGCGATATTCTTGAGACCATCGAGATGCTGACCGCCGAAAATCTGGATGTGCGCACCGTCACCATGGGCATCAGCCTGTTGGACTGCATCGATCCCGACGGCGACAAAGCCTGCGAGAAGATCTACAACAAGATCGTACGGCTGGCCGGCAACCTGGTCCCTGTGGTGGACGGCATCAGCGCCGAGTACGGTGTGCCCATTGTGAACAAGCGGATCAGCGTGACCCCCATTGCCATGCTGCTGGGCGCTGCCCCCGACGCCGATCCCGTGGCCTACGCCAAGGCGCTGGACCGTGCCGCCAAGGCTGTGGGCGTCAACTTCATCGGCGGTTTCGGTGCCCTGGTCCACAAGGGCTTTTCCGCCGGTGACAAACGGCTCATCGAGGCTATCCCCCGGGCTCTGGCCGAAACCGACCTGGTCTGCTCCAGCGTCAACGTGGGTTCCACCAAGTCCGGCATCAATATGGACGCCGTCCGGCTGATGGGCCAGGTGGTTCGGGAGACCGCCGAGCTGACCAAGGACAACATGTGCATGGGTGACGCCAAACTGGTGGTCTTCTGCAATGCGCCGGAGGACAACCCCTTCATGGCCGGTGCCTTCCACGGTCCCGGCGAGCCGGACTGCGAGATCCACGTGGGTGTTTCCGGCCCCGGTGCCGTCCGCGCCGCCCTGGCCAAGCTGCCCAAGGACGCCCCCATGGACGAAGTGGCCGAACTGGTGAAGCGTACCGCTTTCAAGATCACCCGTCTGGGCCAGCTGGTGGCCAACCTGGCCAGCCAGCGGCTGGGTGTGCCCGCCGGCATCATCGACCTGTCCCTGGCCCCTACCCCGGCCATCGGCGACAGCGTAGCCAACATTCTGGAAGAGATGGGCCTGGAAAGCTGCGGCTGCTGTGGTACCACCGCCTGCCTTGCCCTGCTGAACGACGCCGTCAAGAAGGGCGGCGTGATGGCCTCCAACCATGTGGGCGGCCTGTCCGGTGCTTTCATTCCCGTCTCGGAAGATGACGGCATGATCCAGGCGGCCAACTGCGGCAGCCTGACCCTGGAGAAGCTGGAAGCCATGACCGCCGTCTGCTCGGTGGGCATCGACATGGTGGTCATTCCCGGCGACACCCCCGCGGAGGTCATCAGCGGCCTGATCGCCGACGAAGCAGCCATCGGTATGGTGAACAGCAAGACTACCGCCGTCCGTGTGATTCCCGCCATCGGCCACAAAGCCGGCGACGTGCTGGACTTCGGCGGCCTGCTGGGCCATGCCCCCATCATGCCCATCAGCCGGTACAGCCCCGCCGTGATGATCCACCGCGGTGGTCGCATCCCCGCCCCCATGCAGGCACTGAAAAACTGAATTTTCCACAAAAAGAGCCTTTCCCCGCGGGGAAAGGCTCTTTTTCTTTGTTGTCAGGCTTCGGCCCAGGCTTCCCGGACTGCGTTCAGCGCATTGAACAGCCGGGGGATCCCCATGTAGGGCATGGCGTGGACCAGCGCTGCCAGGATGCGGTCCCGGCTGTTGCCCGCCTTTTCTGCCCCCATCACGTGGGCTTTGACCTGCAGTTCCGCCCCTCCCAGAGCGGCCAGCATAACCACCGTGAGCAGTTCCCGCCGGGCGCCGTCCAAGCCGCCGCGGGTGGCAAAATCCCCGAAGCAGAACTCGGTGAGGAACCGGGGAATGGCCTCGGCGTATTCCGGGGGCAGGTCACTGTACCGGTCGGCGATCTCCTCCCCGTAGAGCGGCGCCTGAATGGCCAGACCGGCCTCGTAGCGGTCACCATCCTCCATAGTGCCCTGGGCCGGCAGGGGCAGCGTAATGCCCGCCGCCGTGAAGGCTTCGTTCATCGTCGTAATAGCGTTGAGGGTCTTGGGAAAGCCGATGAAAGGCGCACACTGGTAGATGGCCTCCCGGATGGACACCGGGGTGCACCCCACATTGAGGGCCGCCCCCACATGGGCTTTCAGCTGGGGCAGGGTCTGGTTCACGGCCAGCACCGTCACGGTGACCAGTTCCCGGTCCTCGTCGCTGAGCTTGCCGGTATAGCAGACTTCCCCAAAGATAAACCGCTGCAAAATCTTCATGAATTCGGGATCGGTGCCCTCGTCCCCTGCGGGGGCAGCACCGAAAAGAATGCCAAATTTTTCCGCACAGCGCTGGATACGATCTTCCATAAAAGAAACCTCCTGACTTTTTGCCTTTGTGTATAGGGTAACACTTAAAGCGTACTTGAAGTCAAGAGGTTTTTTCCCGTCAATCCAGAATCCGGCCATCGGTGGAGATGGTCACTACCTGCCAAGGAATAAACTTGCCGCTGGCCTGCAAAGCCCGCTTGGCGGCATTTTCCAGCCCGCCGCAGCAGGGCACTTCCATCCGCACCACCGTAACTTCCCGGATGTCGTTGCGGCGCAGGATCTCGGTCAGCTTCTCACTGTAGTCCACACTGTCCAGCTTGGGGCAGCCCACCAGGGTGATGTGCCCCCGGATGAACCGCTCATGGAATGCTGCATAGGCATAGGCCGTACAGTCTGCGGCAATCAGCAGCTTGGCACCGTCAAAGAAGGGCGCCTGAAGAGGCACCAGCTTGATCTGCACCGGCCACTGGCGCAGCCGGCTGGGCGCCATGGTGGGCGCGCAGGCGCCTTCCGTGCTGCCCTCCAGCACCTGGGCCCGGCTGCCGGGGCAGCCTGCATGGAGAGTATGGGCCGCACTGCCGGGGCAGCCGCCTGCCGCCCCGGCCTTATTCTGTTTGGCTGCCAGAACCGCGGCTTCGTCGTAGGGGGCAGCTTCCCGCTCCACAAAGGTGATGGCCCCCGTGGAGCAGGTGGGCAGGCAGTCCCCCAGACCGTCGCAGTAATCGTCCCGCATTAGCCGGGCCTTGCCGTCCACCATGGCGATGGCTCCCTCGTGGCAGGCCGCCGCGCAGGCGCCGCAGCCATTGCATTTGGTTTCATCGATCTGAATGATCCGTCGTTTCATAGGTACAATGCCTCCGTATTGACTTTCTGGGGATAGTTTACTACAATAGGCAAAGAATGTATGTTGTAGCTACAACACATTGGGAGGAACATCATGGAACTTCAGGATCTGCCCGCCACACCCCTTTTCCGGGGGCTTACGGAGGAGGAAGCCCGGCGGGCCCTTACCGTCCTGGATGCCCGCCGCCGTTCCTTCGTGAAGGAGGAGCTTCTGCTCCAGGCCGGGCATTGCATCACCCATATGGGGCTGGTGCTGCGGGGCCGGGTGCACATAGAACACCTGGACGTGTGGGGCAGCAAGACCCTGCTGGGCCAGGCCGGGGAAGGCGATCTTTTCGCCGAGACCTACGCCTGCCTGCCCCAGGAAGCCCTGTTGGTCAATGTGGTGGCCGCCAGCGACGGGGAGGCGCTCTTTCTGGCTGCCGACCGGCTGCTCCACCCCGGCAACGAGCCCTGGCTGCAGCGAATGGCCCAGAACCTCTTGCAGATCGCCGCCCGGAAAAACCTGGGGCTGGCCCGGCGCAATCTCTACACCGCCCCCAAAACGATCCGCGGGCGGGTGATGGCCTACTTCTCGGCCCTGGCGGTCAAAAACAACAGCCTGCGGTTTGCCCTGCCCTTTGACCGGCAGCAGCTGGCGGATTTTTTGGGGGTGGACCGCAGCGCCTTGAGCAGCACCCTTTCTCAGATGCAGCGGGACGGATTGATGACGCTGGAACGGCGCACGGTGGAACTGCACACCGCACCGGAGGATTTCTCCCTGTAAGACAACAGAAACCGGGGCACAGGCGGATGCCTGTGCCCCGGTTGATTTTTGCAGAAGATTTTTTATTTGGTACCGAAGATCCGGTCGCCTGCGTCGCCCAGGCCGGGTACGATGTAGCCCTTGTCATTGAGGCGTTCATCCAGGGCACCCACGTAGATATCCACGTCGGGGTGGGCTTCATGCAGCGCCTTCATGCCCTCGGGTGCGGCAATCAGACCGATGAACTTGATGTGCTTGGCACCGCGCTTCTTGATCTGGGTGATGGCGTCGGAAGCGCTGCCGCCGGTGGCCAGCATGGGGTCCAGCACGATGACTTCACGCTCGTTGATGTCACTAGGCAGTTTGCAGTAGTACTCCACCGGCTTCAGGGTCTCTTCGTTGCGGTAGAGGCCGATGTGACCCACCTTGGCGGCGGGGATCATCCGCAGCATACCGTCCACCATGCCCAGGCCGGCGCGCAGGATGGGGACCAGCGCCAGTTTACGGCCTGCCAGTACCTTGGTGCGGGCCAGGGCAATGGGCGTTTCCACTTCCACTTCCTCGGTGGGCAGATCGCGGGTGGCCTCGTAGCAAAGCAGCATGGCGACCTCGCTGGCCAGGTCACGGAATTCCTTGGTGCCGGTATTGCGGTCCCGCATCAGGCTGATCTTGTGCTGAATCAGGGGATGATCTACGATTTCGACAACGCTCATGGTACAATCTCCTTGTCAAACAATTTTTATCGGCAGCCTGCGCGGGCAGGCCGAAAAACAGAGTTACTGGTTCTGCAGTGCCATCATCTTGTCGATGCGCTTCTGGTGGCGGCCGCCTTCAAAGGAAGCATTCAGGAAGGCATCCACGATCTGGCAGCCCAGACCGGCCCCCACCACACGGCCGCCCATGCAAAGCACGTTGGCGTCGTTGTGACGGCGGGTAAACTCGGCGCTGAAGGTATCGCTGCAGCAGCAGGCCCGGATGCCCTGCATCTTGTTGGCGCACATGGACATGCCCACACCGGTGCCGCAGCAGAGAATGGCCAGCACGCAGCGGCCGTCCTGCACCGCCTTGCAGCCGGCGGCGGCAAAATCCGGATAGTCCACGCTGGCGGTGGAATCGGTGCCGAAATCTTCGTAGGCCACGCCCAATTCGTCCAGATGAGCCTTGATGGCTTCTTTCAGCTCATAGCCGCCGTGATCAGCTGCCAGAGCAATGGGTTTGTCAAACTTCATCGGTGGTTTCCCCCTGTTGTTTTTCTCTCTCGGCGCGCTCCCGCTCCGCCTGGCTCAGCCGGTGATAGTCCGGCAACAGCTCGGCGGGGGGTACACACCCGTTCCTTTCCCACAGGGCTTTGGCGGCCAACGCCACCCCCGCCCCACGCAGCACCTGCAGCGCGGGCGGGCATGGGGCCACACCCGGCACCTGTCCATAGGTATTGTAACACAAAGCGGCGCCATCGCCAACAAAAAACAGCGGTTTTTTACAGTTCTGCACAAATTCCTGCAAAGCTGTCACCGGGGCGGCTGCATCCGGGGTCAGCCGGTCATGGGTCGCCAGGTCAAAGGCTGCCCAATAGACCTGCCCCCGACGGGCATCCTGGGCGCCGATCACCGTCCCCTGCCCCGCCATACCGTAGGCCAGCGCCGCCATGGTGGACACCGGTGCGCAGGGGATCTGCCGGGGCAGCGCCAGGCCCTTGATCACCGACAGCCCGATGCGCAGCCCCGTAAAGCTGCCGGGACCGTTGGTTGCCCCCAGCACGTCCAGGTCCTCCACGGTCATATGGCAGGCACGCAGCGCTGCGTCGATCATGGGCAAGAGGGTCTCGCTGTGGGTCAGGCCGTTATTGCACTGTGTCTCGTACAACAGGGTATCGTCCCGCAGAACCGCCACCGCGGCCGTCTTGCCTGCGGTATCAACCGCCAGTAAATTCATAGCATCACCTGTACATTATGTAATATTCAGTCGAAATAATTCGTTTTGTAGTGTCATTCGATAACGATTCGCCGCGTGGTATCGTCGATCCGTTGGATATCAATATGGATGGGGTGCTCCTGGGCCAGCAGCTCGGCACAGTTTTCGCTCCATTCGCAGGCTACCACCGCCCCCATGTCCAGATAGTCGTAGAACCCGGCAGAAGCCAGATCATTCTCGGTATGGATGCGGTAGAGGTCAAAGTGGGCCAGCGGACGGGGCCCACGGTAGTAATTCACAATGGCAAAGGTGGGGCTGCTCACCGGGTCGGTACAGCCCAGACCCTCCGCCAGCCCCTGGCAGAAGGCGGTTTTGCCCGCCCCCAGTCCGCCGGTAAAGGCGATCAGCGCCCCGGCAGGCAGCTTCTGGGCAAATCTGCGGCCCAGAGCCACCGTTTCTTCCCGGGAATGCGTGGTATATTCCTCCATGGCCGTCATACTCCTCACTGTAGAATCGTATTTATTATAGTACACAATGTGCGATTTGTAAAATTTAATTCACAGCCGTGGTCAAATCTCCCCTGTTGCGTTATAATAAGGGAAATGACCCCGAAGGGAGCGCCTGTATGTATCCATTGATCCGCCGTTATCTGCGCCGTGTAGACGTACTGTACCTCGCTTTGTGCGTACTCTGCTCGGCGCTCAGCGTTGTGGTGCTGGTCTCCTTGGGATACAATCAACTGGGGTCCAACAACAAGGCATCGGTGCAGGTCATTGCCAGCCTGCTGGGCGCCATGCTGGCCATTGTTTTTTCCACTGTGGACTACCGGGCCCTGGCCCGTGCCTGGCCCCTCCATGCCACCGTAGCCTGGGGGCTGGTTTTGCCAACCCTGTTCTGCCACAATGTGAACGCCGGGGTGCTGACCATCGGCTACGATGCCGGCGGCACCTCCAACTACAGCTGGTACCGCATCGGCGGCATGACCTTCCAGCCTGCCGAGCTGGCCAAAATCAGTTTTATCCTGACCCTGGCCCTCCATCTGAGCCAGCTGCGGGGACAGGTGAACCGGCCCAAGAATCTTTTGCTGCTTCTGATCCATGTGATCCTGCCGCCATTCCTCATCCACATTCAGGGGGACGACGGCACGGCGCTGGTGTTCCTGGGCATCGGGCTGGTGATGCTCTATGCCGGCGGGTTGTCCCACTGGCTGGTGGGCGGCACCCTGGCGGCCGGGGTGGTGGGCGGCTGCGCCCTGTTGGCCCTCAAGCCCGATCTTTTAAAAGGGTACCAGTTCCAGCGGATCATGGCGATCCTGACGCCGGAGGACCCCGCCCTTTCCGACATTACCTACCAGCAGAACAAAGGTGCCATGGCCATCGGCACCGGCGGGCTGACCGGGAAAGGGCTATTCACCGGGGATCACATCTTTGTGCCCAACGCCTGGAATGATTTCATCTTCGCCTATCTGGCCAACGTGATGGGGTTTGTGGGGGCGGCCGCCGTGCTGATCCTGCTGTTTGCCCTCTGTCTGCGCACCCTGCGCACCGCCCTGCGCAGCAGCGATGCCCTGGGCCGGTATATCTGTGTGGGCATCTTTGCGGCGCTGTTTGTGCAGTGTGTCATCAACCTGGGCATGAACCTGCAGGTGTTGCCGGTCATTGGCGTGACGCTGCCCTTCTTCTCCGCTGGCGGGTCCAGCGTGGTCATGATGTATTTCTGTGTGGGGCTGGTGCTCAGTGTGGGGATGCACGCACGGGATTCCCGACTGAAGGCGGGGCCGATTCTGTAAACTCTATATACTATGTAAGGCAGGCCCGCGCCTGCCTTTTTCTTTACTGGTTATGATGGGGCTGCGCCTGGGGTTCATCCCCCATGAAAAGACTGGGCACCAGGCAGAGCGCCGCCACGCCCACCACGATGAAGATGGTACGGGCCAGCCAGTTCAGGCTGCCGCCGGTGAGCCACCCCACCGCATTGAAGCCCCAGATCCCGTAGATGCCCCAGTTGATACCGCCCACAATGGCCAGCAGCAACAACAATTTTTTAAATACGGACATGAAAATCCCTCCTTTGGGTGCAGTATGCCACCCCAAAAGGGAATTATACATTTCCACCTCCACGGCGGAGCGAAGTTTCCGGGTCGTACCGGGTGCGTCGCCCTGTTCGCCCCCTCACCACGGCTATACAAAAAAACGTCCCCAGGCGGGATACGCCTGGGGACGTTTTTTTGTATGCCGGTGGTGGGGGTCGAACCCACACGGTGTCACCACCAACGGATTTTGAGTCCGTCTCGTCTGCCAATTCCAACACACCGGCTTGTAACTATTGAATTATAAACGGTTTATAACAGAAAGTCAAGTCTGTTTGCCTTTTTGCGTCAAATTTTGTACCACTCCCCCTTGCAACCGCCCTTTTGCTTTGCTATAATAGCATTTTGTTGAGCAACTTAGGATTTTAGGCTCCGCCGCGGTTTCCGCGGCGCAAACCGGTGCCAGGCTGGCGGTCTGGCATGCGGTCAAAATCTATCCGCCGGAGTATTGTATGTATATTGCCATTTTGTCCGTCGTCGCCATCCTGGCGGCGTTTCTGGCCATCCGTCTGGCCCTGCCCCGCACCGACGGCCGTGTGTCGGTCCGGCGTCTGGTGCGCTGCGCCGTCATTGCCGCTGTGTATGTGGTGCTCTGCCTGGTGCTGGCACCTTTCAGCTACGGCGCGGTACAGGTCCGCATCGCCGAGGCCCTCTGTCTGCTGCCCGTCTTCGGCGCTGAGTACATCATCGGCGTGACGCTGGGCTGCTTCCTGGCCAACCTGTTCGGCTCCACCATCATTGACGTGGTCTTCGGCACCATCGCCACCCTGCTGGCCTGCCTGGTCACCTACCGTCTGCGCAATGTCCGCATCAAGGGGCTGGCCATTCCGGCTTCTCTGCCGCCGGTGCTCTTCAATGCCGTTATTGTGGGTATTGAAATCACCATTTTCTTCACCGATTACACCGCCATGAGCGCCCCCGTCTGGATGCTCTGCCTGACCAACGGCATCAGCGTAGGCATCGGTGAACTGATCAGCTGCACCATCCTGGGTGTAGCCCTGGTCAAACTGATTGAATCCAACACTGCGCTCAAGCAGATCTTTACCGAAAAATAATCTGAGGTAATACCCTATGCGCCCGGAACTGATTTTGTGGGATTGGAACGGTACCTTACTGGATGATGTGGAATTGTGTGTGGACGCGCTCAACCGTCTGCTGGCACGATTCGGTTACCCCCAGCGGTACAATCACGATCAGTACCGGGCGATTTTTGGTTTTCCGGTACAGGAATACTACGCCCGGGCCGGGTTTGATTTCACACGGGACAGCTTCGATGCGCTGGCCGTGAGTTTCATGGAAGATTACATCCCCGCCAGTGAGGCCTGCCCCCTGATGGTCGGCGCCCGGGACGCCCTGGAGGCCTTTGCCCGGGCCGGGCTGCGTCAGGTGATTTTGTCTGCCAGCCCCATCACCACCCTGGAACATCAAGTGGAAGCCCGGGGTGTGGCCCCCTATTTCGACCGGCTGCTGGGCCTGGGAGATATCTACGCCAAAAGCAAGGTGGATCTGGGCCTGCGGTATCTGCGGGAGGAAGGGTTCGCCCCTTCCCGCGCCGTCATGATCGGGGACTCCACCCACGACTTTGAGGTGGCCCGGGCCTTGGGCGTGCACTGCGTCCTGCAGTCCAGCGGTCACCAGCCGCCGGAAGTGCTGCGACAAACCGGAACCACCGTGGTACCGGGTCTGACCGAAGCAGTAGAAATCATTTTGAGGAGTGGAAGCAACAATGTCTGATCGGGTAAAAGGTGCCTGCCTGACCATGGGCGGGGCTGCATGCTGGGGTGTGTCCGGCTGTATGGGGCAGTATCTCTTCACACGGGAAAATATGGACTCTACCTGGCTGGTGCCCATCCGCCTGTTTCTGGCGGGGCTGCTGCTCTGCGGTTTCTACTTTTTCAAGGACCGCAAGGTTCTGTTCGATCCCTGGAATATCAAGAAAAATCCCCGCAACGCCCTGGACCTTGTGATCTACGGCGTGGCCGGCGTCAGCTGCTGCCAGTTCCTCTACTTTCTGACCATCCAGCTTTCCACGGCGGGCATTGCCACCATCCTGCAGGACCTCTCCCCCGTGCTGATCCTGCTGGTCCTCTGTCTGCAGCAGCGCCGCGCCCCCCGGCTGTTTGAACTCTGCTCCATCCTGCTGGCTTTGATAGGCGTTTTCCTGCTGACCACCCACGGCAGCTTTACCAGCCTGGCCATCAGTCCGGCGGCCCTTGTTTCCGGCATCGTCTGCGCCGGCACCGTAGTGATCTACACCATGTGGCCCAAAAAACTCCAGGCCCAGTACCCCACCCCCATGCTCCAGGGCTGGGCCTTCCTGATGGGCGGCACCCTCTTCCATCTGGTGTTCCGCCCCTGGACCATGGGCTATGTACCCAGCGCTGTGGGGGTCTTTGGCATTGCGGTGGTGGTCATCGTGGGCAATGTGCTGGCCTTCAGCCTGTATATGTCCGGTGTGCCCCTCATCGGCCCCCAGCGTGCCAGCCTTTACAGCTTTGCCGAACCGGTCACCGCTGCCATCATCAGCACCCTGGTGCTGGGGTCCCCCTTCACCACCTGGGACGCCCTGGGCTTTGTCTGCATCTTTGTGATGCTGGTCCTGCTGAGCCTGCCCGCCCCCCGCAAAGCTGCACACCATACCGTAAATTAATTATGAAATACACCCGCACAGGTTTGACAGCATCCCCTGTGCGGGTGTATTATATTAGAGTGTGTAAAACTATATGCCGCACCTGAAAGCGGCGGAAATACAGGGGTTTTCCTATGTCTTTTTTTGAAAAACTGTTCGGTTCCTTCTCGGACAAGGAGCTCAAGCGGATCAAGCCTTTGGCCGACAAAGTGCTGGCGCTGGAGCCGGAGATGGAGAAGCTGACCGATGAACAGCTGCAAGCCAAAACCACCGAGTTCAAGGATCGCCTTGCCAAAGGCGAGACCCTGGACGATCTGCTGCCCGAAGCCTTTGCCGTCTGCCGGGAGGCCGACTGGCGTGTGCTGGGCCTGAAACCCTATCCCGTACAAATCATCGGCGGCATCGTCCTCCACCGTGCCTGCATCGCCGAGATGCAGACCGGTGAAGGCAAGACCCTGGTGGCCACCATGCCGGTCTACCTCAACGCCCTCACCGGCAAGGGTGTCCATGTGGTCACCGTCAACGATTACCTGGCCCGCCGCGACAGCGAATGGATGGGCAAGGTCTACCGGTTCCTGGGCCTGACCGTGGGCCTGGTGGTCCACAGCGTGGAGCCTGCCGAGCGCAAAAAAGCCTATGCCGCCGATGTCACCTACGGCACCAACAACGAGTTCGGCTTCGACTATCTGCGGGACAACATGGTGGTCTACAAGGACAATATGGTCCAGCGTGGTCATACCTACGCCATCGTGGACGAGGTGGACTCCATCCTCATCGATGAAGCCCGTACCCCCTTGATCATCAGCGGCAAGGGCGAGGATTCCAGCGCCATGTACAAGCGCGCCGACGACTTTGCCAAGACGTTGAAGAAGAGCGTCATCGTGGAACTGGACGACAAGGTGGCCGCCGAAGAGCAGGTGGACGGCGACTATGTGGTGGACGAGAAGCGCAAGACCGCTACCCTGACCGAGTCCGGCGTAGAAAAGGCCGAAGCCTATTTTGGGGTGGAGAACCTGGCCGACGCCGACAATATGGCCCTGCGCCACTACATCGACGGCGCCATCAAGGCTCGGGGTGTCATGCACCGGGATACCGACTACATCGTCAAGGACGGGGAAGTCATCATTGTGGATGAGTTCACCGGCCGCCTGATGTACGGCCGCCGCTTCAACGACGGTCTGCACCAGGCCATCGAAGCCAAGGAAGGCGTGAACGTGGCTGCGGAGAGCAAAACCCTGGCCACCGTCACCTTCCAGAACTACTTCCGCATGTACGACAAGCTGGCCGGCATGACCGGTACCGCTTCCACCGAGGCGGACGAGTTCAGCGAGATCTACGGCCTGCAGATCGTCAGCATTCCCACCAACAAGCCCCGTGCCCGCAAGGACCTGCCGGACAGCGTCTACAAGACGGTGAACGGCAAGTACAACGCCGTCATCGAGCAGGTGGCGGAATGCCACGCCAAGGGCCAGCCCGTTCTGGTGGGCACCGTCAGCGTAGAGAAGAGCGAGACCCTCTCCAAGATGCTGAAAAAACGGGGCATCGAGCACAATGTCCTGAACGCCAAGCAGCACGAGCGCGAAGCTGAGATCGTGGCCCAGGCCGGCAAACAGGGCGCCGTGACCATCGCCACCAACATGGCCGGCCGTGGTACCGACATCATGCTGGGCGGCAACGTGACCTATATGGCCAAGGCTGCCCTGAAAAAGGAACTGACCAAAGAACTGACCAAGGACCTGGACCAGCGCAAGGACGAGTACGAGCATGCCAAGGCCCGGGCGAAAGCCACCGGCACCGAGCTGCCCACCCCGCCGGAAGCGGACATCGACGCCAAGCTGGAGATGCTGCTCACCGAGTGTGACGGCCACGCCGACACCGAGGACGCCGAAATTCTGGCGGCCCGCAAGCGGTTCGATGAACTCTGTGCCGAGTTTGAGCCTGAGATCAAGCGGGAAGCCGAGGCTGTCCGGGAGGCGGGCGGTCTGTTCATCATCGGCACCGAACGCCACGAGAGCCGACGTATCGACAACCAGCTGCGCGGCCGTGCCGGCCGTCAGGGTGACCCGGGTGCTTCCCGCTTCTTTCTGAGCCTGGAAGACGACCTGATGCGGATCTTTGGCGGCGAGCGGGTGCAGAACCTGATGGACTCCCTGGGTCTGGAAGAGGATGTGCCCATCGAGAACAAGCTCATCACCAGCACCATCGAGAGTGCCCAGAAGAAACTGGAAGCTTCCAACTTTGCCATCCGCAAACAGGTGCTGCAGTATGACGACGTCATGAACCAGCAGCGCGAGATCATCTACAAACAGCGCCAGATGGTGCTCAACGGGGAGGATATCTCCGACAAGCTCCACGAGATGATGCGCCAGGCCATCGACGATGCCTGCGCCAACTATCTCAACGGCGAAACTGCCGATGACTGGGATTTTGCCGGGCTGCGCCGCCACTTCATGAACTGGCTCTGCCTGCCCACCGACTTCAACTACACCACCGCCCAGCTCAGCGAGGTGACCCGCGAGGGCATTGCCGACGAGCTGTACAAGCGGGGCATGGACATCCTCACCGCCAAGGAGGCCAAATACGGTGCCCCCACCATGCGGGAACTGGAGCGCATCTGCCTGCTGCGCAACGTGGACTCCAAGTGGATGGAACACATCGATAACATGGACCAGCTGAAGCAGGGCATGGGCCTGCGCGGCTACGGCCAGCACGACCCCGTGGTGGAGTACCGCATCGAAGGCTTTGCCATGTTTGACGAGATGATCGCCTCCATCCGGGAGGACGCCGTCCACATGCTGCTGACCATCGAGATCCGCCAGCAGAACGCCCAGCCCAAGCGGGAACAGGTCGCCAAGCCCACCGGGGAAGGCGCCCCCGCCAAGGCCGGCACCAAGGGAGCCGCTCCGGTGCGGGTGACCAAGATCGGCCGCAACGATCCCTGCCCCTGCGGCAGCGGTCTGAAGTGGAAGAAGTGCACCTGCAAGGAGTACCATCCCGACCTGTAAACCGATTTTTTCCCAGCGCGCCGCCGCAAGACGGCGCGCTTTTTGCAACACGAGGTATTTGTTATGAAAGCACATATCATCCGGGACCCCCGCTGCGCCCTGCTGTGGCGGTTTGATGCCGCCAGCACCGGCTACCCCGCTCTGGAACAGGCCGCCCGGCGCTGCGGCGTGACGCTGCGCACCGTAGGCAATGACGAACTGGGCTGCCTTGTGGGGGACCTCTGCGCGGGCAAGGCCGCCGCAGGCGCTGCCCCCCTGGCTGCCGTACCCGAACGTCCGGCGCTGATCGTCAGCGGCCTGAGCCACCAGACCGGCGAGCTGGGCCGGTTTATCGACCTGGTGCGGGAGAGCGGTGCCGATCTGCCCCTGCGGGCCATGGTGACCCCCACCAGCAAAAACTGGACACTGGCCCAGCTGCTGCAGGAGCTGAACCGGGAGCATGAAGCCGTGGGCGAGGGCGGCCAGGCATGAAATCCAAGGTGACACGGCTGGGCGCGGGCCTGGCGGCCCTGCTGGCACTGGCAGGCATCGTGGCCTACAGCCTGCTGAGCCGCCGCACCCTCTACACCACCACCTGGTTCGACCTTTTTGACACCGTCTCGATGGTAAAGGGCTATGCCCGCAACCAGGCGGAATGGGACGAGCAGATGGAGGCTCTCCACGCCGATCTGCTCCGCTACCACCAGCTGTTCGACATTTATAACCACTATGACGGCATGGTGAATCTGTGTGACGTGAACACCCAGGCAGCCGCAGCGCCGGTGGCGGTGGACCCGGAGCTCTACGATTTTCTGGACTGGTGTGCCCACACCATCTACCCCGAAACCAACGGTGCCACCAACATTGCCGCCGGTTCGGTCCTCTCCCTCTGGCATGACGCCCGGGAGAGCGACTCCCCTGCCCCGCCCGACGACGCCCGGATTCAGGAAGCACTGACCCATATCTCGATGGACGACCTCCAGCTGGACGCCCAGGCCCACACCGTCTTTTTTGCGGACGCTGCCATGAGCCTGGATGTGGGTGCCGTGGGCAAGGGATACGCGGTAGAGAAAGCTGCCGAAGCCGCCGAGGCCCGGGGGCTGGACAGTGCCCTGCTGAATATCGGAGGCAATCTGCGGGCCATCGGTCAGAAGGACAACGGCGAGGGCGCCTGGACGGTGGGGGTGGAGAACCCCTGGGGCGGCGACCCCACTTATATCCAGACCCTGACCCTGCGGCCGGGGTACAGCCTCATTGTCAGCGGCGACTACCAGCGCTACTTTGAATACGAAGGAGTGCGGTACTCCCACCTTATCGATCTCACCACCGGGTACCCGGCCCGGTATTGCAGCAGCGTGGCCGTTCTGGCCCCGGCGGGAGGCGGCGGCACCGGGGATGCCCTCTCCACCGCCCTCTTCTGCCTGCCGGAGGAAACCGGCCGCACCGTGCTGGCCAACGCGCCGGGATACGAAGCCCTCTGGATGTACCCCGACGGCAGCACCGCCCAGAGCGACGGCTGGACCGGCGTGGCAGCCCAATAACCAAGCAAAAAGGACCATTCCGCAAGGAATGGCCCTTTTGTTGTTTCAGGCATCTTTGCTCAGCAAAATCCGGTCGTTGTCCAGCTGGTGGCCCACATTCTGGGCGAAGCGGTCCAGCAGTTCCGGCACCGTCATATGGGTGCGCTCTTCCCCGCCCACATCCAGCACGATGCGGCCGTGGTCCATCAACAGGGTGCGGTTGCCCAGTGTCAAAGCGTCGTGCATGTTGTGGGTGATCATCAGGCAGGTGATGTGGTGCTCCGCCACGATCTTTTTGGTCAGGTCCAGCACCTTTTCTGCCGTGGCCGGGTCCAGGGCCGCCGTGTGTTCATCCAGCAGCAGCAATTTGGGGGTGACCAGGGTGGCCATCAGCAGGGTCAGCGCCTGACGCTGGCCGCCGGAAAGCAGACCCACCGGCTGTTTCATCCGGTCCTCCAGCCCCAGGCCCAGGGCGGAGAGTTTTTCGGCAAAGAGGGCCCGGTCTGCCTTGCTGATGCGGGAGAAGGGGGAGGTCTGGTGGGAAGCCCGCAGGAAGGCCAGCGCCAGATTTTCCTCGATGGTCATATGGGGGGCGGTCCCTTTCAGGGGGTCCTGGAACATCCGGCCGATGACCTTGGAACGGCGGTAATCGGGCATCATGGTAATGTCCTGGCCGGCCAGGGTGATGGTGCCGGTATCGGCAATGAACTCCCCGGCGATGGCATTAAAGAGGGTGGATTTGCCCGCTCCGTTGGAGCCCACGATGGTGGCGAAGTCCCCCTCTTCCAGGTGGAGGTCCACATTCTGCAAGGCCACTTTTTCGTTGACGGTGCCGGGATTGAAGGTCTTGCTTACACGTTTCAGATCAAGCACGGGTAGCACCTTCTTTCTCGGCATGGGCACGGCGACGGCGGAAGGCCGCCCGGGCCTGGAGGGCAGGCGCGGCAATGGCCAGCGCCACGATCACAGCGGAAATCAGTTTGAGGCATTCCGACGGGACGTTGGCCCGCAGGGCAATGGCGATAATAAAGCGGTAGATGACGCTGCCCGCCACGGCGGCCACCGCCTTGGTCCACATGCCGCCACGGCCGAAGAGGGTCTCGCCGATGATCAGCGACGCCAGGCCGATGACCACCATGCCGGTGCCCAGATTGATGTCGGCGGATTTCTGGTACTGGGCCAGCACCGCGCCGGACAGCGAGGTCATGGCGTTGGCGATGCAGAGCCCCACCGTGATGGTAAAGGTGGTATTGATGGAGGAAGCCCGCACCATATCGGGGTTATCGCCGGTAGCGCGGATGGAAAGCCCCAGCCGGGTGCCCAGGAAGAGGATGAGCAGCGCGCAGACCACCACGGTGATGAGGGCGGCCACCACCAGCTTGTAGGGGGAGTTTTCCCCCAGCAGCGCCTGGGCAGTGGTGAAGATCGTCTCGGTTTTCAGCATTGGTACGTTGGAGGAGAAGCCCATGACCGCCAGGTTCACGGTATACAGCCCGGTGTTGGTGATGATGCCGGCCAGGATGGAGGGCACCGCCAGCCGGGTCTGCAAAAAGGCGGTGACGAACCCGGCCACGGCGCCGGACAGCATGGCCAGCGGCAGCCCCAGGAAGGGATGCCCGGCCACAGCGGCGGTGGCGGAGACCGCGCACCCCAGGGTAAAGGCGCCGTCGGTGGTCATATCGGCAATGTTCAGGACCCGGAAGCTCAGGAACAGCGCCATGGCCACCAGGGCGTAGATAAAGCCAAGTTCCAGTGCATTGAGCACGGTGGCAACGGTAAACATGGGACAGACTCTCCTTTTGTTTGAAGTTCGACACAAAAGAGAAAAGGACGGGATGCCGTCCCTTTCTCTTTGTACAATCCGATTATTCGGCGCTGGTGGTCACTTCCACCACCTGGCCGGCCAGGTCCTTGAAAGCACTGTAATCGATGCCCAGTGCCGTGGCCGTATCGGTGTTGACGGTGATGATGCCGCCGTCCATCACATGGAATTCCGGCACGGTACCGGTCTCCAGGATATCCAGGGCCATGTCGGCGGTGTAGGTGCCCAGGTCGGTGTAGTTGACGCCGCAGGTGGCAAAGGCCCCGGCCGTGACGAAGCTGTCGGCGCCGGTGTAGAAGGGGATGCCGCCGTCGGTAAGCGTCTCGGAAACGGCAGCCGCAGCAGCCATCACCACGTTGTCGGTGGGGGTAAAGACGGCGTCCACCTGGCCTACCATGCTGGCCGCGGCGGTCATGATCTCATCGTTGGTGTTGCCGGTCTTTTCGATGTAGGCGATGCCCTTGGAGTCCAGATATTCCTTGGCCTCGGCGATGGGGGTGATGGAGTTGGCCTCCGAGTTGGAGTAGAGCAGGCCCACCGTCTTGACGTCGGGCTGGACGGCCAGCATCATATCAAAGATGGACTGGGTGTTCAGCGCGTCGGAGGTGCCGGTGACGTAGTCAATGCCGGTGAGGTCGGCGGCGGCCGGGTCGGAGATGGCGGCGTAGATCACCGGGGTCTTGGTGGACTCACAGGCGGTGGCCATGCACTGAGCTGCCAGGGTGGCGATGGGAATGACGGCGTCATAGCCGTCGGAAACCACCTGGGTACCGATCTGGTTCAGGGTGGTGGCGTCGTTCTGGCCGTTGAAGTCCTTGTACTCAATGGTGATGCCCTTCTCCGCAGCCTTGGCGTCCAGTTCCGCCTCAATGGCGGTGCGGATCTGATCCAGGCTGGAATGGTCCATCTGCTGAACGATGGCGATCTTGTAGCCGTCGCCAGAGATGGCTTCCGCGGTGGCCGCGGAGGCGGAGGAAGAGCCGGAAGTGGTATCGGCGGTAGCGCCGCAGGCGGCGAGGGTGGTCATCATGGCGGCGGCGGACAGAACAGCAACAAACTTTTTCATGGTCAATCTCCTTTTCAACAATGGCTGGGGCAGGCCGGACGGCGCTGCCGGTGTTTCGGCTTCATGCAGAAAAGGGTCGCCATCGTTCCTTCAGCAAAATCGTTTTCATCGCTGCACGCTCCCTTGGTGTTGTGCAAAAACAAAACTGCCCTTGCACAGAAGAATTCCTTCCGTGCAAGGGCAGATAAAATGTTATCTGTGGTGCCACCTTGCTTGCCCTGCCGGTATCGGCACGGCCACTCTGTAGGGAACCAACATTCCCCTGCCCTGTAACGGGAGCGCCCGTCAACGGATACTCAGGCTCTGCCTTTTCCCCGTGCCCTCTGCGAACCATTGTGCTGCACCGCTCTGCATCCCCTTTCCAGCCCCGGGGACTCTCTGTGGCTGCGCTTGCAGTTTTACTTTCGCTTCACTGGTTTGAAGCATTTATACCACAACACCGGACGTTTGTCAACGCCTTTTGGGAAAAAAGTTCAGAAGCCCGCTTCCTCATCGGCATTTTCCGGCGTGGCTGTGCTGATTTTGTTGTCGGGATTCAGGATCAGCAGTTTCTGGGCCACCTGGGTGGCATCGGCTTCACTGTCCTTCAGCAAAGAGGTCTCCCCGTCATCGAAGGGGCAATCCTCCCCATCCAACGCCAGCAGCAGGTCCTGCCCGGGGGTCACGTAATCCCCCAGCCACTCGCTCAGGCCGTCGGCATTCCACACGTCGTTTTCTTCGTCGGGGCTGAAGGTGGTATCGTTGCGCCACTTGCCGTAGGTCACCCCGATGGAACAGACTTTTTCGTCGGTTTCTTCCAGCAGCTGCTGCATCTGCACCGCCAGGCTGTTCCCGCTCTGCAGGGCGCTTGCCCCGTTCACAAAGGCCAGGACCTGGTCCTCGGGGTAGGCTTCCAACAGCTGCTGCAGATCCTGGGCCAGCAGGGCGTCGTCTTCGGTCAGTTCGCCCTGCAGGCAGCTGTAGAGCCGCTGGGCGGTGGCCCAGCCATCCTCACCCAGGTAGGCTTCCAGCGCCTCCGCCTGATTTTCCATAGCCTTGCGGAACCAGTAGACCACCGTGCGGGGATTGCTGCTGCTCATCCCTTCCACCGCATTCAGGAGTTCCTCGTCGGGGGTTTCATCGCTGTTCAGGGTGAGCATCTGCATCGCATAGCCCACCGCCGTGAGGGAATCGTCCACCCCCAGGCCCACAGCATGAAGGGCACGGGGATACTGGCGATAGATCTCCTGCCAGAGGATACGGGCCTCGGCGCGCTGGTCGGCCGGCAGGGTGGACAGATACCGGCTCAAGGCCGTACCGTCCCCCGTTTGCAGATAGCTGTCCAGCAGCATGCCGGCGGCGGTACCGCCGGGCACGGCCAGGACTCGCACGCCACTGGCTGCCAGATATCCTACCAGGGTGTTCTGTACATCAATGTCCCGGCTGCCGCCCAGCCCCGCCAGGAAGAGGCGGTAATCGCTGCTGCCGAAGTCCGCATCACTGAGGGGGTAGGCCAGATCCACCGCATGGAGATTCTGACGGATATACTGTTCCTCCGGGTCGGTTTCCCGGTCCCAGGCGGAGGTGGCTTCCGATTCGGAATCTGCATCCTCTTCGTTATCCTTTTGCTCCTCCTCGGCGGCGGTCTCCGGCGTGGCGGCAATGACCTCATCAGCCGTCTTGCCATTGTAGAGGAAATCCTGCAGGGCCGTGGTATTCACATACCAGTCGGGGTCATACATCAGGCGGTCATCCATACCGGTGCGGACGCCGTAGGTACCCTGCAGCGGCAAGGAGAGCTGCTCCACATCCGCCCCCAGGAAGCCCGGCAGCTGTACCAGCAGCGCCGCGATCTCCGACTTGGTGAAGTTGGTCTGTACCAGGGGCAGCACGGTGTTCAGAAGGTTATCCAGTTCCACCACGCTGGCATTTTTTACCTGATCCAGCACCGCCTGGATGACGGTGCGCTGGCGCTCGATACGCTTCCAGTCGCTGTCGATCTTGCGCAGGCGGGCATACTGCAGGGCCGTGTAACCGTCAAAGTGGTTCAGGCCCGGCTCCACCTTGTTGACGATGAGCATAGAGTTGGAGGGCACTTCCCAGTTCAGGGCCTTGGCTTCCAGTTCGGTGATGTCGATGTCCACGCCGCCCACGGCGTCCACGATCTGCACAAAGGAATTGAAGTTCACCCGGACGTAATGGTCCACCTGGACGTTGAAGCAGTCCTCCACAGTGTTCATCGTCAATTTGGCGCCGCCGTACCGGAAGGTGTGGGTGATCCAGTCGTACTGGCCCTCGTAACCGTCCAGCAGGATGGGCACGCCGGTGGCACGCTCGATGGAGGCCAGCCGGATGGTGTGGTCACTGATGTTCAGGGACACCAGGATCATGGCATCGGCACGGGCGTCATCGCTGAATTCGGTGGTATCCTCGGTGCCGTCCAGCTGGTCCAGATGGGTGAACGCATCGGCATCGTTCACGGCCTCGGTACGCTCGTCGGTGCCGATCAGCAGAATGTTGAGAACGTTCTCATCGGCAAAGGGGCTGCCTTCCGGCATATCCATCTCATCGCTGTTATGTACCAGGCCGGTGGCATCCAGGTCCTGGTCCTCGCTGGCGTCGATGGTCCCTACCCCGCTGATGCTGCCGTCGTCATAGCGCAGCAGGTCCAGCTTGCCGTTGACATACAGCACACCGGCCGCTACCAGCACCACCAGCACCGCCGCCACACCGATGAGGACTTTGCCCCACCGCGGCAGCTTTTTCCGGGCAGTCTTTTCTGCCGCGGATGTCCCCTCGGTTGGTTGGGTTTTCGGTTTTTCTTCTGTTTTCATAAACGTTCTTTTTTTCCCTTCAGACGTTTCGGGATCTTGCGGATATCACAGGCGTTGTACAAAAACGCCATACCCGCAAACAAAGTCACATCCAACGCACGCCAGGTAAACCAGCCATGCTGGATGCTGTGGGTGCGCAGAACGGCAAACCAGACCAGCGGCAGCACCGCGGCCAGGGCCAGGGGCGCCGCACGTCCCAGGGCGGCACGGCTGCGCAGACTGAGTCCAAACAGGGCTACGGCCACCACCGCCAGCAAGACCAAAGGCCAGAACAGCCCCCGTTGTGCCAGGGTGGAGTATACAAACTGTATAATATTACTCCATGTCAATTCCATGCCGTGCCAGGTATCGGCGGCCGTGCGCACGCCGATCTGGTGCAAAGCGTCGGCAATGACACTCTGCCCGGTGACAAGTCCGGCCAGTACCCATTTCAGGGCCCAGCACAGACCGTAGCCCACGCCCCAGCTTAGGCAGCCGCCGAACGCCAGGGCGCACTGGGCTCCGTCGGCACGCAGCCGCTGCCGGGGTTCCAGCAGCCAGCAGACCAGCGGCAGCCCCAGGGTGAGGATGGGGGTTACCAGCAGGTCGCAGAAGGCGGTGGCCACCCCCAGTGCCACCAACCCCAGGCAAAGGACATCGCTACGGCGAGGTTTGGCCAGCACCCAGACACAGCCCGCGTAGGCGATGGCAAAACAGGTAAAATACTGGATCTGGTGGGGTACCCAGAAGCAGGTGACCAGCAGCTGACTGAGGGCAAACCAGATGGCCGCCCGCATACCGCAGCGGCGGCGCAACAGCACCAGCACCGCGGCCAGCAAGGCGAAGAGGACCAGGTACTGCACCACCCGCACCCCGCTGTAGGGCATCAGGCAGAGCAGCGGCCGCAGCCAGATCAGGTACCCATGCCAGTACCGCGCATAGGAGAAGGGTTCCAGTCCGGCCTGTTCGCCGGTCCGCCCGGCGGCACGGGCTTCCAGGTAGGCGGCCAGGTCCTCCCCCAACGTTTCAAAATTATCCACGTTGTAGGCCGTGTTGGTCATCATGGCGGTCAGAGGGTCGGTCTCGTCAGCGGAGGCGGCCTCCATCAACATAAGGGTATCGGTGTAGTTGTCCATCTGGAAGAGTTTGAACCCGAAATAAGAGGGATACAGCCCCTCTTCCACGATGGTCCGGGCCGAATCGGCCAGATGATCCCGCACCGGTTTTCCGGGCAGGGCGCAGGCCCCCAGCAGCAGCACAAACAGTACCGCCAGCGTCACCCCGAATACCGCCAGGGCCCGCAGCGCAAAGGGCGGTCTACGGTTTTGTGTTTCCGGCACAGCTTCACCCCATTCTCCTAGAAATACTGATTCATTATACGGCAAAAGGCCACGGGATTCAACCGTGGCCCTGTGAAATTTTGTCGTAAATTGTTGCCAGGCTAGACAAAATCCGCCTGGCGGGAAACCGAGAGGACGATCCCCATCTCCCCCAGCAGCATCATCAGGCTGGTACCGCCCGAAGAAAAGAAGGGCAGGCTGATGCCGGTATTGGGGATGGTGTTGGTGACCACCGCGATATTCAGCACCGCCTGCAGCACCACCTGCACCACAAACCCCACCACCAGCAGGGCACCGAATTTATCCCGGGCCCGCACGGCGATGGAAAGCCCCCGCAGCAGCAGCAGCAAAAACAGCACCACCACCAGGGCCGCCCCGATGAACCCCAGTTCCTCGCAGAGGATGGAAAAGATAAAATCGTTCTGAGGTTCCGGCACGTAAAGATATTTCTGGCGGCTGTTGCCCAGACCCAGCCCGGCCAGCCCTCCCGATGCGATGGCGTAGAGGCTCTGGATGGTCTGGTGTCCCTCCCCCAGCGGGTCGGCAAAGGGGTCCCGCCAGGAGACCAGACGGTCGGTGGCATAGGGCACCAGTTCCGGCAGGGCGATGACCGCCGCCGCGATGGCTCCCACCCCCAGGCCCCCGGCGATGGCGAACCACTTGAGGCCGGTGCCGCCCACAAACATCAGCACAGCACCGATGGAGAGGATGAGCAGCGTACCGGACAGATGGGGTTCCAGCAGCATGAGCACCGCCACGGTGCCCAGGATCACCCCAAAAGGCAGCACCCCGGTGGAAAAGGTTTTCATCCGGTCATGGTTCAGCGAGATGATGTGGGAAAACACCAGCACCACCGAAAATTTGGCGATCTCGCTGGGCTGCAGGGTGCCCAGTCCCGGCAACACGATCCACCGCTTGCAGCCGTTGTATTCCGGCATAAAAAGAACCACGATGAGAAGTACCAGCGAGATGGCCATCATCGGCCAGGCCAGTTTGTGCCATACGTGGTAATCGATAAGACTGGCGGCATACATGGCCACCACCCCCAGGGCAGCAAAGAGCAGCTGGGGCCGGATGTAGGTATAGGCATCCCCCCGGCGGTAGAGCGCCACCGCATACCCCGCCGAAAAAAGCATGATGAGCCCGTAACACAGCAGGATCAGCAGGATGGCCAGAAAGGGCACATCCAGCGCCGGGCAGGACGTCAGACGGGCCCGCAGGCGTTGTGCATAGGACGACATAAAAAATCCCCCCGCGTATAGTCTACGCAGAGGGCAGGTCCGCTATGCTGTTTTTTTCAGATCAGACCAAAATGGGCCAGTGCCCGGGCAACCCCGTCGTCGGTGACGTCGGCGGTAATGTAGTCGGCAGCCTCTTTCGCCTGGGGGCAGGCGTTCCCCATGGCCACACCGATGCCCGCATACCGCAGCATCTCCACGTCGTTTTCCCCGTCCCCGAAAGCAATGGACGCCTCCCGGGGCAGTCCCAGCGCCTGCATCACATGGGCCAGTCCTTCGGTCTTGCCGCCCCCGGCGGGCAGCACATCCACAAAGGCGTCGTTCCAGCGCACCGCCACACAACCGGGGCAGTTGCGCAGGAACTCTTCCTGCTTTTCCTCCGGCAGGAAGGCACTGAGCTGGTAGATGGGCGCCGTTTCGATACGGGCCGCCACATCCCCGGTGGTCTGGTGCATCTTCCGGCAGAAGTCAGCGCTGAGATCGTTGATCAGATTGAAGGTGGAACGGTCCTTTTCAATGAAGCCCACCGAAAGCTTCTCCCGCCGGATGTAGGTCAGCAGCCGGCGCAGCGCCGCCGGGTCGATGGCATGGCTGTAGAGCACGGTGCCGTCCGGACGGTAGCAGTACTGGCCGTTCATCGTTACATACCCGTCAAAGGTCATACCGTCCAGGGCATGGAGCAGCGGCAGATGGATGGGCGGCCGCCCCGAAGCGATAAACACCTGCACACCGCGGCGGCGCAAGGTATCCAGAGCCGTCCGCGTGGAGGCCGGCAATGCCTCGGCGCCGAAAGGCAGCAAGGTTCCGTCAATATCAAAAAAGGCCGCCCGGATGGTTTTGCACACGAAAGCTACACCTCATTCCCGTTTGAGATCGCGGCCCATCAGGGTTGCCAGCGCATTGCTGGCCGGCATACGGCCGCTCAGAATGGCATCCACGCTCTGGACAATGGGCATGTCCACCTTGTATTTTTTGGCAAGACGGCAAGCCGCGGGCAGGGCATTGATACCCTCCACCACCTGGCCCACCTCGGTCTTGGCTTCCTCAGCAGACTTGCCGCGGCCCAGCAGCATACCGGCATGGAGGTTGCGGCTGTGCATACTGGTGCAGGTGACGATCAGGTCCCCCATGCCTGACAAACCGGAGAAAGTTTCCGGCTTGCAGCCCATGGCAATGCCCAGGCGGGACAATTCGGCGTTGCCCCGGGTGATGAGAGCTGCCTTGGCATTGTCGCCGTAGCCCAGCCCCAGGGCAATGCCCACCGCCAGGGCAATGACGTTTTTGACGGCGCCGCCCAGTTCGGTACCCCGGCGGTCACTGTTGGTGTAGACCCGGAACGTGGGGGTGGAGAAGGCTTTCTGAACCGCCTTGGCTGCTTCCTCATTTTCGCTGGCCGCCACGATCAGGGTAGGCATATCCCGGGCCACTTCCTCCGCATGGGTGGGGCCGGAAAGCGCCACCACCCGGGCGGTGCGCTTCTGTTTGGCCAGTTCGTCCTCAATGATCTCGCTCATCGTCATAAGGGTCTTGTCCTCAATGCCCTTGGCCACATCCACGATCAGCTGACCATCGGGGATATAAGGCGCCGCCTTTTTGGCGGTGGAACGCACAAAAGGAGAAGGCACCGCGAAGAGCAGGATATCCTTGCCCTCACATGCCTCCGCAATATCGGCGGTATAGTGCATGGTGGACGGCAGTTCCATACCGGGCAGATTGGGATGGCGGTGGGTGATGCTCAGAGATTTGAGTTCGGTGGGGATGGCGCTCCACACCGTGACGTCCCGGCCGTTGACTGCCAGCAGGCGCGCCAGAGCGATGCCCCAGGTTCCCGCGCCGAAAACTGCGATTTTGATCATAACTGTTCTCCTTAACCAAATTTATCTCTGCCAGAACCGTTCCATCAGCCGGTGCTGCGGCCGGGGCGGGGCGGGTTCCACATCCAGGTAGACCCTTTCAAAGCAGTTGACGATACGGGTACTGCCGTATTGGTATTCCCGCTGCAGGTTGGCCCCGTAGCTCATATGTACATGGCCATGGAGCATCAACTGGGGGCGGTACCGGTCCAGCAGGTCGCGGAACACCGTAAAGCCCCGGTGCGCCAGGTCGTTCAGGTCCCCGTAGCCGTGCAGCGGCGCATGGGTCACCAGTACGTCCACCCCACGGTGCCGTTCGATCTTGCTCCGCAGGCGGGCAACCCGTTTTTTCATCTCGGCTTCGGTAAACTGCCAGGCGCCGGTACGGTACCGGCAGGCCCCGCCCAGTCCCGCGATCCGCAGGCCGTGGTATTCCACCACATCGTCATCAATGCAGATGGCTCCCTCCGGCGGGTTTCTGTCATAGCTCTCATCGTGATTGCCATGCACATAAAACACCGGCACCGGCGCCATCGTGACCAGATATTCCAGATAGTGGCGGTTCAGATCGCCGCAGGCAAGGATCATCTCCACACCCTGGAGTTTGTCCGGGGTGTAGTAATCCCACAGGGCCTTGCACTCCTCGTCCGCAACGGCCAACAACTTCATAGTTCGGCCTCCTTCTCCACAGGCAGGCGGTCACGGTGGATTCCCTGCATGCGGTACATCGCACGGGAAGATTCCGCCAGTTCATCATACTCGGGCACATGGCCTTCCACAGCATCGCAGAGCCAGTCCATATGGACGATCTGTTCCAGGTCCAGGCCGCGGCGACCGCTGTTTTTGATGCTGCCGTCCTGGGCCGTGATGCGGCAGGCAAAGGGGTCGATCATGCCGGAGATCACCCCTTCCCGCAGGATGCGCGCCAGATGCTGCACATCGGGGGGCAGTTCGCGGCTGAGCAGTACGTCCATGACGCCGCTGTTCATGCCCCACCAGTAGTTTACCGCACGACCGTCGGTGCCGGATTTATCCCGGGTCCAGCCGCCGTCCAGCACACTGCGCACCACATTCTCGTAGAACTGGCCCCAGTGCCAGAAGGGGGTGGCCAGGTCCTGCAGCATGCCGCCCGGACGGATGAGGAAGGTACCGAACTCCCGCTGGGGACGTCCCGGCACCGGGGCATCGCGGCCCGATACCACCGTGATGCCTTTGCGGGTGAACATGGTCAGGGGGTCCTCCTGCTCCGGCAGGCAGGTCCAGAACAGTTCCACCGTCACCCGGGGGTTGACCATCCGGGCGCCCAGGGCAAAGGCGTTGATGTTGGCGGGCACGCCGAAGCTGGGGTAGTCCGCCACATAGCCGATGCGGTTCCCCGTGGCCATGGCACCCGCAATGGCGCCGGTGATGAACTTGGCCTCATACACCCGGGTATAGTAGGTGCGAATGCTGGCGTAGGGCATCTCCATGGAGCAGTTGAGGATGCGCACCTGGGGATGTTTCACCGCCGCCCGCAAAGAGGCCCCCACCAGCTTGGGACTGGTGGTAAAGACGATGTCGGCCCCTTCTGCAATGGCCTGCTCCACCAGGTCGTCGGCGTTTTCCCCGGGGGCCGCATTGAAGTAGGCGACCGTTTCCACCTTGCCCTCAAAGACGGTATCCAGCTGGCTTCGGCCGAACTCGTGCTGGCTGGTCCAGGCGCTGGTCTCGGCGGTGCGCTCATGCACAAAAGCCACCTTCAGGTGGGTGGGCGCCGCGGGACGGATGCCGGGCAGGATCTTGTCAATCAGGGTTTCTTTCGTCTTGGCAGGCTCCGCGGGCTTGACGCTCACCGTAACAGGGTCATCGTTCTGCAGGGCCAGCACGTCATCCCACAGGGCGTCCAGCTTCTGGCTCAGCTCTGCCGGGGTGCTTTCCGCCAGCTGCCGGCGGGAATACAGCCGCAGCAGCAAGAGCAGCACATCCCCGGTGGTGCAGTGCAGCTGGTTGCCCCCATGGGCCTGGAAGGCTTTGCCCACCCAGTTGTACAGCGAAAGGATATCCGCCCGGTCTTCATCGCTCCAGGCTTCCTCCGGTCCCTTGCCCATCAGTTTTTGCAGCCGGGCAAAACTGCCGGTCTTGGTAAACCGCAGGGTGTAGGTCTTGATCAGCGGGTAATAGTGCATGAACTCATAGTACAGGCGCACCTCCGGGGTGTCCTTGTAGCGGGGCACCACCCGGGTGACGTTGGCCATCACACTGCTGGCCCCGAAGAATTTCAACACGCTGACCCGCTTGTTTCCTTCCTGTACATAAAAGCGGCCCATATATTCAAAGCAGCGCACCGGGTCCCGGATTCCCTCTTCCAGATGGGCCACACAAAGGTTGGTCCATTTGGTACAGAATTCGGTTTTGAGTTCCAGCAGCGGCATGAAGTTGCTGGCAAAAGCTGCCGTGCGGCCAGCCGTTTTGGTGCCCACCAGCAGTTCCAGCGGCACCTCGATCAGGCCCAGAGGCAGCTGGTTTTCGATCTCCACATTCTGCAGGATATCATCCAGCACCGGCAGATACGGCGACTGTCCGGCTGCGGTTTTTTCCCGGTAGTCGCGCTGTCCCAGCTTGAGCGCCTTGACATAACAATCCATTACCTCCGAACGGGTCATGGCGGAATCCTCCTCTATCATCTGTGTCACATTCCACAAAATTACACCATTATCTTCGTACAAAACGATTATAACACATCGAGCCGAAAGATACAAAATAAATCTGTGGCGTTTTCAGCCGGTATGCACCGCCTTGGGATACACAGCCTGCATCCGGGCATCGTCATAGTGTTCGTCCAGATAGACCTGCAGGCTGTTCGCAGCAGGGATCCCTTCGATACGCTGGTTATAACGCATCAGCGCCAGCGAACTGACGGTTATATCCGCCACCATGAACAGGCACAGGGCCCAGGTCAGCACCTTGCCGAAACGCAGGGGCACACGTTCGATGAGATCCGAGATGGGCGGGTAGAACACCTTGAACCAGGCCACCGCCGCAAATCCCCAGAAGAAACAGTACAGCAGGTTGATGCGGCCCCCCAGGTTGAAGGGGATCTTGCTGTAGTCCCAGAAAACGGCGCCGAAGACCACCTCGGTAAAGACGCTGCAGAGGTATTCATAGGCGCCGCCCAGCAGGGTGCCGGCCACAAACAGCCAGCTGGCGGATTTGTCCTTGTACCGGTAGAGCAGCAGCGTCACCAGGGCGATGGCCAGCCCCCACACGATGGAAAAAGGCCCCCACACCACACTGGAGCGACTCATCCAGTACCCTGCCGTAATGCGGCAGAAGATGGTTTCGGTCACATCCCCCAGAAAGGCGCCGATGAAGAAAAGCAGTACGATCTTATACGGGCTGCACCCGGCGGCAAATACCGCCGGTTTGGCCTTTTTGCGTCGTTCAAAGGTCAGGGCCGGGTGGGCTTTGGCCATACGGCCTTCCACACGGTCAAAGATCCACAGACCGGCGCGGAGCGTCAGATTGGCCAGACGGTTTTTTACCGCTTCCGCCGGGGGCCAGCGGTACCGCAGCCCCAGCATGGTGAGCAAAGTTCCCACGGCATCGATGGCAAAGATCACCAGCAGCACCCACAGAGCCACCGTCCGCACGGTGACAGGCACCAGACCATACAGGAAAAGGAGCAGCGGGTTGCCCCATTTGATGGTGATCAGGCTGAGAGCGCCCCACAGCAGCGAGGCCCCCAGGCAGATATAGCCGTCCAGATTGAACCACTCATCGCTGTAATCCCACCAGCGGGTACCGCTGGTGCGCTCCAGAATGTGGCCGGCCACCCATTCCAGCACGGTGGCATAGACGGCACTGAGCACAAAGAGGAAGAACCAGCTTTCCTGCAGTTCCCCCAAGGCAAAGCTGATGGTCAGCCCGCCCACACCGTAAAGGATGCACAAGGGGCCGTTGAGGACACCCCGGTCCTGGTAGCGGCGTTTGCGTACCGCGGTGGTGATGACTTCACCCAACCACCCCAGAAAAGAGTAGGCAAAAAACAGATAGACAAATTGGTAGAAACCCATAGAAAGCTCCTCTTACTCACAGGTCAGGCGGCGGCCGGGGGTATCTTCGCTCACATAGCGGGTGGTGCGGCTCATCTGGTTATCCAGCGTCCGGCCGGCGGCAAACAGCCGCAGATTGTGGGCAAAGATTTCCACAATGTTTTCCAGGGTGCGGGGCAGGCTGAACCGCCCCGAAATATGGGGCGTGATGAGCACGGTATCCAGGGACCAGAGGGGGTGATCGGCGGGCAGCGGCTCGGGGTCGGTCACATCCAGCGCCGCCCCGTAGAGGGCCCCGCTCTGCACCGCGGCGGCCAGGGCGTCGCAGTCCACCGTACTGCCCCGCCCCACATTGATCAGGATCGCCCCCTGCTTGCAGCGGGCCAGCCGGGCGGCATCAAACATCCGGTAGGTCTCCGGCGTGCCGGGCAGGCTCATGGCCACCAGGTCGGCCTGGGGCAGTTCCTCGTCCAGGTGGGCGGTGTCCACCACCCGCAGGCAATAGTCGGGACAGTTACCCGGGTGACGGCGCACCCCCACCACCTGGGCGCCCAGCAGGTGGGCCCGCCGGGCAAAGCTGGCACCGATGTCCCCCAGCCCCACACAGAGCACCCGCGCCCCTGCTATGGAGCGCACCGGCCGCTCGATGGCATTCCATTCATGGCGGTGCTGGCGGTCCCGGTAGAGCACCAGGTCCTTGGCCAGGGCCAGCCACATGCCCAGCATCCACTCACTGATGGCCAGGCCGTAAGCCCCTGTGGCGTTGGTGACCAGGCAGTTTTCCGGCAGTACGCCGGATTCCAGATAGGGGTCCGGCCCGGCAAAGTTGGACTGGAACCAGGCAAGATGGGTGTTCTGGCGGATGAGGTCCACCGGCACATTGCCCAGAACGGCGTCGGCCCAGAGGATTTCCTCCAGGGTCACCGTCTCCTGGGTGGTAAAGCGGTAGGCAAACCGGGGCGCCGCCTGCCGGATGGTCTCGCGCTGAGCCTCGGAAAGAGGCAGCGCCACAAGAATATGTTTTTCCATACTGTTTCCTTCTTATTCCTTTGGAGATTGCGGGGGTCAGACGCCCCGCTCCTCTTTGCTGAAGACACAGCCGCAGTAATCCTGGCGGTAGAGTCCGTACTGAGCGCTGAGCTCCAGGCTGCGCTTGTAACCGTCCTTTTTGCGGAACTCACTGGGCAAAAAGCGCACACCGTATTTTTCCCCCAGTTCATTGCCCAGGGCATTGATCCGCACCGGGTCCTTCATGGGGGAGATGGACAGGGTGGTACAGAACCAGTCGAAACCGTGCTGTGCCGCATACCGGGCCGCCTGCTCCAGACGCAGCCGGTAACAGACGGTGCAGCGCTCCCCTTTTTCCGGCTCCTGCTCCAGCCCCTTGACGGCATCGTAGAACTCACGGGGTTCGTAGGGCAGTTCCACCACGGGGAAACGATACCCCGCCTGCTCCACAAAGCGTTCCAGCTCCGCCTCCCGGCGATGGTATTCCGCCGGGGGATAGATATTGGGATTATAATAGAGGATGGTCAGCTCGAAATGATCGGCCAGCCGTTCCAGGGTGGCGCTGGAGCAGGGGGCGCAGCAGGCATGGAGCAGCAGTTTGGGGCGGGTTTCCCCGGCGTCCAGCTGCCGGAACACCTTTTCCATCTCCAGCTGATAGTTGATTCGATTGGGCATACTGTCAGATTCCTTTTCATAAGGCGGGGATGCCCCCGCAGTCTTCCCTCCCATGATAGCATATACGGCGCGGTTTTGCATCAGATTCTTGAGGAAATTGTCGGCCTTTTTTCCTCGGGCCAGGATCCGGCAGATTTAAAGTTTGTTCCTATTTCTTTTGCAATTTCTTGAAACTTCTTTCACCTCTTTGTCACAATCCCCCGGTATACTGTAAGTGTCCTCAGGAAGGGAGCAGGGACCCGACCCGAGGCAGGGACCCCAAGTTTTTTCATCCATACTCCTCTTTTCTTTTGACACCGAAGCGGCACAGGCCTATGGCCCGTGCCGCTTTGGCGTTTTTTCGCCGTAAAAGGACATTTTTCCCCAACCGGACTTGCCAAACCAGCTAAAAAAAGGTAGAATAAGACGATATGGTATCGGTAGGAGTAGGCGCTTTCTCACTCCACGCAGTAGATTTTTTCGCTGTATCGATACTCTGTCCCGCAATTTCCCGTTACCGCAGGAGGTTACATCCCTATGAGAGTTGGTTTGGACATTGGTTCCACGACCATTAAATGTGTAGTGCTGAACGACGCCGGCGAGATTCTGTTTTCCACCTACGAGCGTCATTTCAGCCATATTCTGGAAAAAGGCAAGGCCCTGCTGGAAAAGGTGGCCAAGGAGTACCTGCCCGACGGCCGCGCCTATCTGGCCATCTCCGGTTCCGCCGGTATGGGCCTGGCCGACAGCTGCAAGGTGCCCTTTGTGCAGGAAGTATTTGCCACCCGTGTGGCCGCCAACCGTCTGGTGCCCGGCACCGACTGCATCATCGAGCTGGGCGGCGAGGATGCCAAGATCCTCTTTCTGACCAATGGCACCGAGGTGCGTATGAACGGCAGCTGTGCCGGCGGCACCGGCGCCTTCATCGACCAGATGGCTACCCTGTTGAAGATGGGTGCCGACGAGATGGACGCTGCCGCCCAGACCGCCACCCGTACCTACACCATCGCCAGCCGCTGCGGCGTCTTTGCCAAGAGCGATATCCAGCCCCTGATCAACCAGGGCGCCCAGGCCGGTGACATCGCCGCCTCCATCTACCAGGCCGTGGTCAACCAGACCATCGCCGGCCTGGCCCAGGGCCGCCCCATCAAGGGCAACATCGTCTATCTGGGCGGCCCGCTGACCTTCAGCAAGACGCTGCGGGAAAGCTTTGACAAGACCCTGGGCGTCAAGGGCCTATGCCCCGAGAACAGCCTGCTCTTTGTGGCCATGGGCGCCGCTTTTTATGCCGACGAGGAGTCCGACCTCCACGAGGTGGCCCGCCGTCTGGACGATTACAGCGCCACCGCCACCTATGTGAGCCTGCCGCCCCTTTTTGCCAACAAGCAGGAGTACGAGGAATTCCACGCCCGGCATCTGAAAGCCACCGTGCCCTGCCTGCCCTTCAGCGCCCAGTGCGGCCCGGTACACATCGGCATCGACTCCGGCTCCACCACCATCAAGCTGGTGGTCATCGACCAGAATGCCAACATCCTTTTTGAGAGCTACCGCCCCAACCTGGGCAACCCGGTCCCTCTGGTGCGGGATACCCTGCTGAAACTCTACAAGGACCATCCCGGGCTGGAGATCGCCAGCGTCACCACCACCGGCTACGGGGAGGAGCTCATCAAGAACGCCTTCCACTGTGACCGGGGTCTGGTGGAAACGGTGGCTCACTTCACCGCCGCCAAGCACTTCCTGCCCGACGTGGATTTCATCATCGATATCGGCGGCCAGGACATGAAATGCTTCAAGATCGAGGACGGCGCCATCAGCAACATCTTCCTCAACGAAGCCTGTTCTTCCGGCTGCGGCAGCTTCCTGCAGACTTTCGCCCAGGCCCTGGGCTACGACGTGAAAGAGTTTGCCGCCCTGGGTCTGTTTGCCGACAAACCGGTGGACCTGGGCAGCCGCTGCACCGTGTTCATGAACTCCTCGGTGAAGCAGGCCCAGAAGGACGGCGCTTCCATTGAGAATATCAGCGCGGGCCTTTCCATTTCGGTGGTCAAGAATGCCCTGTACAAGGTCATCCGCGCTTCCAGCCCCGAGGAACTGGGCCGCAACATCGTGGTCCAGGGCGGCACCTTCTACAATGAAGCCGTGCTCCGTGCCTTTGAGAAGGAGATGGGGGTGGAGGTCATCCGCCCCGACATCGCCGGTCTGATGGGTGCCTACGGCGCCGCCCTCCACGGGATGAGCCATGCCGGCGCCAACGCCCACAGCTCGGTGCTGACCCAGGAAGAGCTGGAAAACTTCAGCCAGAACGTCAAGACCGTCCAGTGCAACGGTTGCGGCAACCACTGCCAGCTCACCGTCAACACCTTTGCGGACGGCAAACGGTTCATCTCGGGCAACCGGTGCGACAAGCCGGTGACCGGCAAGGCCAACAGCGAGGAACTGAACCTCTATGCCTACAAGCTGAAGCTGCTGGAGGATTACCGCAACGCCCCGGCCCCGGAACATCCCCGGGCCAGGATCGGCATTCCTCTCTGCCTCAATATGTATGAACTGCTGCCCTTCTGGCATACCTTGTTTACGAAGCTGGGCTTCCAGGTGGTGGTCAGCCCCTTCTCCAGCCGGAAACTCTACCAGGCCGGACAGGCTACCATCCCCAGCGATACCGCCTGCTTCCCCGCCAAGCTCAGCCACGGCCACATCCACTGGCTGGCGGAGCAGGGTGTGGACGCGGTGTTCTACCCCTGCATGAGCTACAACCTGGATGAACATCTGGGCGACAACCACTACAACTGCCCGGTGGTTGCCTACTACCCCGAAGTGCTGGAGGGCAACTGCCCCGAGCTGACCAACATCCCGCTGCTCTACGATTACTTCAACCTGGAGCGCCGGAAGGACTTCTACAAGCGGTTCTATGAATCCCTGAGCAAGACCTTCCCCGGCCTGGACAAGAAGGCCGTTCACACCGCCATCGACGCCGCCTACGAGGAGTACGCCCGTCACATGCAGCAGGTGCGGGACAAGGGCACCGCCATCATCGCCGAGGCCCGCAAGGAGGGCAAACATATCATCGTGCTGGCGGGCCGTCCCTACCATGTGGACCCCGAGGTCAACCACGGCATCGACCAGCTGATCATCCGCCAGGGCGCCGCCGTTGTCACCGAGGATTCGGTGAGCTGGCATGAGGAAAAATTCAACACCTCGGTGCTGAACCAGTGGACCTACCACAGCCGACTCTACGCCGCCGCCAAGTACTGCATCGACCAGCCCGATATGGATCTGGTGCAGCTGGTGTCCTTCGGCTGCGGTCTGGACGCCATCACCACCGATGAGACCCGGGAGATCCTGCAGGCCGGCAGCAAGCTGTACACCCAGCTGAAGATCGACGAGATCACCAACCTGGGTGCCGTGAACATCCGTCTGCGCAGCCTCTTCGCCGCCCTGGAAGAGCGCCGCGAGGCCGCCGCCGAACGGGCGTAAGTCCCCTTCGTTTTTCCCTGAAAAAGAGGCAAAGTATATGGAATACATGACCCCCAATTTTACCAAAGAGATGGTAAAAACCCACAAGATCCTGATCCCCAACATGGCGGTGACCCAGTTCCGCCTGATGCAGGCCGCCCTGGCCAGCGAAGGCTACCAGACCGAGGTGCTGGGCAACTGCGGCAGCGAGGTGGCCCAGCTGGGCCTGAAATATGTCCACAACGACACCTGCTACCCCGCCCTGCTGGTCATCGGTCAGTTCCTCGACGCGCTGAACAGCGGCAAGTATGATCTGGACCACACGGCCCTGCTGATCACCCAGACGGGCGGCGGCTGCCGTGCTTCCAACTACATCAAGCTGCTGCGCAAGGCCCTGGTGAAGGCGGGCTACGGTAACATCCCCGTGGCATCGCTGAACTTCTCCGGCCTGGAAAAGGGCAGCGGCCTGCCCCTGACCCTGCCGCTGCTGCGCAAGGTCATTGCCGCCATCTTCTACGGCGATATGCTGGTGGCCCTGCGCAGCCAGACCCACCCCTACGAGAACCATCCCGGCGACGCCGACGCCATGACCGAGAAATGGATCGCCCGCATCCAGGACTGGATCCGCAACAACCGGAACTACTCGGCCCATGACATGAAGAAGCGCTTCCCCGAGATTGCCGCCGACTACGCCACCATTCCCATCACCCGGGTGCCCAAGGTCAAGGTGGGCGTTGTGGGCGAGATCTATGTGAAGTACTCTCCCCTGGGCAACAACGACCTGGAAAAGTTCCTGGAAAGCCAGGACTGTGAGGTCAACCTGCCCGGCCTGATGGGCTTCGTGGAGTACTGCGTGGCCAACACCCGGCTGGACATCGACCTCTACGGCGGCAACAAGCTGGTGGCCGGCGGCGCCGATGCCTTCCTGGGCTGGCTGGACTCCATCGGTGTGGCCAGCTATGAGTCCATGCGGAAGTACGGCTTCTATGCGCCGGGCTCCTTCCGGGAACTGATGAAAAAGCCGGAAGGCATCATCTCCCTGGGCGCCAAGATGGGCGAAGGCTGGCTGCTCACCGCCGAGATGCTGGAACTGGTGGAGGGCGGCTACGGCAACATCGTCTGTGCCCAGCCCTTCGGCTGCCTGCCCAACCACATCGTGGGCAAGGGCATGATCAACAAGATCCGCGCCCTGCACCCCGAAGCCAACATCACCCCCGTGGACTATGACCCCAGCGCCACCCGGGTCAACCAGGAAAACCGCATCAAGCTGATGCTGGCAGTGGCCCGGGAGCGGCTGACCCAGCCCGCCGAGGCCCCGGCCCCGCTGACCGCCGAAGAGCTGGCGGGCGGCGCCCCCCAGCTGCAGACCACCGTGCAGTGATTCTTTCCTGATACAGCAACACCCCGCACATCTTCGGATGTGCGGGGTGTTGTTTTGTTTATTTCAGATGGCGGAGATCGCCGCTCTCCCGGAAGTCCTCGTAATCGAGAGACAGGGAAGGATTGTAGTAGGGATCGTGGAGAATGTTCTCCCGGCCGTGCACTTCATAGAGCCGTTCATGTTCGGCGTCGAACCGGGCCTTCTTGGCGGGGTCCTTCTCGTCGGAACCCCGGGACTTGCTCTCATGATGGTAGAGCTCGGCGTAGGGCGTCCAGACGATACGCCAGCCCCCATCCCGTACCCGCAGGCAGAAATCCACATCGTTGTAGGCCACGGTCAGGCTTTCATCCAGGCCGTGAACGGCATCAAACACCGCCGTGCGCACCAGCAGGCAGGCCGCCGTCACGGCGGAGAAATCCTGCACGGTGGAAAGTCGGAACATATACCCGCTGCCGCCCCGCTTGTGGTACTTGTGGCTGTGGCCCGCGTAGCCCCCCAGCCCGGTGATGATGCCCGCATGCTGGATGGTATCGTCGGGATAGTAGAGCATGGCGCCGCAGATGCCCACGCCGGGCTGGATGCACTCCCCTACCATCTGGGTCAGCCAGTCGCCGTTGATGACTTCCACGTCGTTATTCAGCAGCAGCAGATAGCTGCCGGCGGCGTACTTGCGGCCGAAATTGTTGATACGGCTGAAGTTGAACCCGCCCTTGTACCGCACCACCCGGGCGCGGTCATACCGCCGGGGCAGCTCCTTGTAGTAGGCCTCGGTGGCCGGGTCGGTGGAGTTGTTCTCGATGACGATGACCTCGAAATTGTCGTAGGTCGTCTTGGAATAAAGACTGTACAGGCACTTTTCCAGATCGTCGGTGTGGTCCTTGTTGGGGACCAGGATGGACACCAACGGCTGGGGTTCGGGAATTTCCCACACCACATGGCAGGTGCCGGGGAACTTGCCCGGCTCCACCGTGCCATGGCGGCCGGTGGCCGCCAAATGGTCCGACACCGCCTTGCGGGCGGCGGCTTCCACATAGGGTTTGGCCCCGGTGCCGCCGCTGGTGGAAGCTGCATGCACCCGCCAGTAGTAGAGCACCTGGGGAATGTGCAGGGGTCTGGCCGCCGGGTCCCGGCGCTGCATCTCGTCGATAAGCCGCAGGAAGAGATCATGGTCCTGGGCGCCGTCACATTCGGGGCGCTCGCCCCCCACCGCTTCAAACAAGGTCCGCCGGAACACCGCCAGATGACAGATATAGTTGACGGCCATCAGGTATTCCGGGGCATAGTCCGGCTTGAAATGGCCCACCCGGGGATGCTGGGGCGTCTTTTCAAAGAGGGCTTCGTCGCTGTAGGCAAAGTCCGCCTTGCTTTCCGCCAGGGTCTTGCCCATGCAATAGATGGCATGGGGTGCCAGCATATCATCGTGGTCCGCCAGGGCCAGGTACTCCCCGGTGGCCAGGGCCGCTGCCGCATTGGTGTTGGCCGCAATGCCGCCGTTCTCGATCTTCTGGTATAGGATACGACCATCCTGGGCGGCCCGCTGCCGGACCGTCTGCCCCACTTCGGCGTGGGCGTCGTCGCTGGCATCCACCAGCACCAGCTGCCAGTTGGGCGCCGTCTGGCCCTGGACGCTGTCCAGGAACTGCTCCAGAAACCGGGGCGGTGTGTTGTAAAGAGGCGTCAAAATGCTGATGGTGGGCCATTCTGCGGCATGCTGGGCTGCCTCGGCCCGCTGGGCTTCCAGCGTCTTTTTGGCGGGCAGATACCGGGCCCGCTTGCCGAAGAACCGCCGTTTGAAAAAGCCCGCGGCCCGGGTGGCCATCACCCCCACCCCCTGTTCCTTCGTCAGGGTGCGGGCGTAGCCGAACAGTTCTTTGATCCGCTTGGTCTGCTGACTCATGGCATCAGCCGTGCAGGCCGTTGGCCTGACGCTCCATATTTTCGATGATGATGGTGTGGATGTCCCCCTGGGTGGCGGCGTATTCCAGCACCTTCCAGGGGGTATCGGTGTGGTAGTGGACCTTGATCAGGTCCTCGTCCCCCACCACCAGCAGGCAGTCACCCTCGGCACAGTTCAGGATGCCCTCATGGATCACGTCCTCGTCCAGGTCGTGGCCCTCGATCAGCAGCTGGGTATCAAAGCGATTTTTCATGGCGGTGCCTCCTTATTTCAGGCCGAAGTTTTCAAACAGATTGTTGAAATGGGGATTGTAGTAGGGGTCGTAGTTGTCGATATATTCCTTGTATTTGGCGTAGAAGTTGGCCTTCTCCCGCTCGTAGCGCTTGGCGTTTTCCGACAGGGTATCCAGACCCCGGCTCTTGCTCTCGTAGTGGTAGGCCTCTGCCCGGGGGGTGTAGACATTGAGCAGCCCCTGCTTCCACAGTTTCAGGCAGTAGTCTACATCGTTGTAGGCCACGGCGAACTGCTCTTCATCCAGGCCGCCCGCCGCCTGGTACAACGCCGTCTTGGTCATGAGGCAGGCGCCGGTGACAGCCATATAGTCCTGGGTGGTGACCAGCCGGTACATATCCCCCACCGCCGTGCGGGGGTAGCTCTTATGGCTGTGCCCCGCGCTGCCGTTGATGCCCATGAGCACACCGGCGTGCTGGATGGTGTCGTCGGGATAGTAGAGCTTGGCCCCCACCGCCCCCACATCGGGGCGCTGGCTGTAGCTGAGCAGTTCCCGCAGGAAATCCTCCGAGAGGATCTCGATGTCATTGTTGAGGAGCAGCAGATGTTCGCCCCTGGCAAACCGGGCGCCGAAGTTGTTGATGGCCGAGAAGTTGAAGGCCCCCTCATACCGCACCACCCGGCATCGGGCAAACCGCTGGGGCAGCGTCTGGTAGTAGGTCTCAGTGGCCGGGTCGGTGGAGTTGTTCTCGATGACCAACACCTCGAAGTTGTCGTACCCGGCGTTTTTGTAGAGGCTGGTCAGGCAGCGGTCCAGGTCGTCGGTGTGGTCCTTGTTGGGGATCAGCACACTGATCAGCGGGTGCCCCGTCAGCTCATACCGCACTTGGAAGGCGCCGGGAGCATCGGGCACCGCCATGGCCCGGCCGGGCAGACCCAGCCGCTTCAGCTGGGCATCGATGGCCCGCTCCCCCGCCGCGATGGCGTAGGGTTTTGCCTCCATACCGGCGGCGGTAGACCCGGCGTGGCCCCGCCAGATATAGAGCACCTGTTTGATGTGCTCGATCTTGCGGGCTTTTTCGGTGAGGCGCAGGATCAGGTCATGGTCCTGGGCGCCGTCAAACTCCTTGGATTCATAGGCGCCCGCCGCATCCAGCAAGGGGCGGCTGAACACCGCCAGATGGGTGATGAAATTGACCCCCCGCAGATAGTCGGGGGCGAAATCCGGCTTGAAGTGGTATCCCCCCAGCTGTTTCAGATCCGCTGAGAGAACGATCTCGTCACTGTAGACAAAATCTGCATCTGTCTTTTGGATGGTCTGCACACACTCAAAGAGGGCGTTGGGGTAAAGCACGTCGTCGTGATCCAGCAGGGCCAGATAGCCGCCGGTGGCAGCCCGGAACCCCGCCGTGGTGTTGGCGGCGATGCCCTGGTTTTCAATCTTCTGGTAGGTGATGCGGCTGTCCTTGCGGGCATACTGTTCCGCCCGCCGGGAAACCTCCCCGTGGGCTGCATCGCTGGCATCCACCAGCACCAGCTGCCAGTTGCCATAGGTCTGGCGCTGCACGCTTTGGACCATCTCGTCAAAAAAGCGCAGGGGGGTGTTGAACACCGGCACCACCACACTGATGCAGGGGCCCTGCAGATTGGCAGCCCGCTGAGCTTTCAGGGTGCGGCGCAAGGGCAGGTCCGCCCGGTGGCGCCAGTCGTCGTGATGGAAGGCCAGCCCTACCCGGAAGGAGATATCCCGCCAGAGCTGTTCGACCCCCTGTTCCCGCAGGGTGGCCACCGAACGGCGGGCCAGGTCCCGGAGATGGGCCGGGTTCAGCAGGCGGCGGGCCATGCCGCCCACGCTGTCCTGTACGGCCAGGTCGGCGGGGCGTTCGTTGTTGGGTTGTTGCTTCATGGGTGGTTCATTCCTCCATCCGCTTGGCGGGCATGGCGTCTTTCTTCTGGAAGTTGCGGTACTCCGGGGTGATGTCGGCGGTCAGGCCGTTGCGGCGCAGATGGCCGTGGTCCAGCCAAGCCACCTTATTGCACATCCGCTCGATCTGCTCGATGGAGTGGCTGACCAGGATGACCGTGGTGCCGCCGGAGAGCAGCTCTGCCATACGGCGCTCGCACTTTTCCTGGAAGAGGAAGTCGCCCACCGAGAGGATCTCGTCGGCGATGAGGATATCCGGCTTGGTCATCGTCGCCACGGCGAAAGCCAGGCGGGCCACCATGCCGGAGGAATAGTTTTTCAGCGGCACATCCAGGAAATCCCGCAGCTCGCTGAATTCCACAATGTCCTCAAATTTGGAATCGATGTACTTGGGGGTGTAGCCCAGCACCGTGCCGTTGAGGTAGATGTTCTCCCGGGCGGTGAGGTCCATATCGAAACCGGCGCCCAGCTCGATCAAAGGGGCAATGGTGCCCCGCACCGTCACCTTGCCGGCGGAAGGTTTGTACACACCGGAGATGATCTTGAGCAGGGTACTTTTGCCGCTGCCGTTGAGACCGATCAGGCCGTAGAAATCCCCGGGCATGATGTCAAAACTCACGTCGTCCAGGGCAAAAAATTCGTCAAAGCGGACGCCGCCGTGCATGAGGGCTACAAAATATTCCTTGAGGCTCTCGTGCTTTTCTTTGGCCAGGTTGAAGCGCATCGAGACATGTTCGATGGAGATAATGGGCTCTTGTGCTGCCATAGGTGCGCCCCTCCTTACATGTACAGGACAAACTTGTCCTGATTTTTCTTAAAGACCACGATGCCCAGCACCATGCTGACGGCAGCGCAGAGGAAGCAGACGATCACCATGGTGGCGTCCAGCCCCTGGCCCCACAGCACGCAGCGGCGGAAGGCCGTAATGTACCAGTACATGGGGTTGATATGAATGAGCCGCTGCATGATGCCGGAAAGGGTCTCGGGATCATAGAAAATGGCGCTGGCGTAGACCAGCAGGGTGCAGAACACTTCCCAGATGTGCATGATGTCCCGCACAAAGACATAGAGGGCCGACAGCAGCAGCCCGATGCCCAGGCTGAAGAAGAAAAGCATGATCAGCGGATAGAGGGCCATCCAGGCGGTGGTCCAGGTCACCGGCGTCCAGGTGATGACAAAGACGATGACCAGGGCAATGAAGCTGAAAGCACAGTTGACCAGGGCGAAGCAGCACTTCTCCATGGGGAAGATGTATTTGGGAATATAGACCTTGCGCAGCAGGGGTGCGTTTTTCAGCACGCTTTCCATGGCCATGGAGGTGGACTCCCGGAAGAAGTTGAAGAGCAGCTGACCGATGATCAGAAAGCCTGCAAAGTTGGGGATGCCTTCCCCCCGCAGGCCTTTCATGATGGAGTCAAACACCAGGAACATGACCAGGCAGGTCAGCAGGGGGTTCAGCACGCTCCAGGCCACGCCCAGCACACTGCGGCGGTATTTCAGCTTGAAGTCCCGGGTGATCAGGTTCTGCAGCAGGTAACGGTACTTCCAGAAACTGGCAAAACTGTTTTTAAGACTTTGCACGGTAACTCCTTAGTACTTCTCAAAGAATTCAAACTTCTGTTCCGCGAAGGGGGTATGCTCCTTGTCCTTGGCGCTGGTCTTGTGCTCGCAGCCGCAGTCCGGCCACTGGACGTTGACGGTGGGGTCATCGTAGGGGATGCCGCCCTCCGAGGTGGGGTCATACACATCGGTGCACTTGTAGCAGAATTCCGCCACATCGGAGAGTACCACAAAGCCGTGGGCAAAGCCTTCGGGGATATAGAGCATCTTTTTGTTCTCGGCCGAGAGGGTCACCCCCACCCATTTGCCGAAGGTGGCGCTGTGGGGACGGCAGTCCACCGCCACGTCAAAGACCTCGCCCAGGGTCACACGGACCAGCTTGCCCTGGGTGTGGTTCTTCTGGAAATGCAGCCCGCGCAGCACGCCCTTGGTGGAACGGCTCTGGTTGTCCTGCACGAAGGGTTTGTCGATGCCGGCGGCGGCAAAGTCGTCCATCTGGTAGGTTTCCATGAAGTAGCCCCGGTCGTCGCCAAACATCGTCGGCTCGATGATCTGCACTTCGGGGATTTCGGTCTTGATAAAGTTGAACTTGCCCATGTTTTCTGGCTCCTTTACTTCCTACACCTGTTTCAGGTGGTTTGAATTTATCTTCATGAATTTGACACACAACGATACAGGGTATATTATACTCTATTTTCTCTGTGCGGGCAAGATGGGGGCAGGCGTTTCCCGCAGTTTTTGCCGGACATGGGTGTAGAATTTTGTTACTTGCCAGAACAGACCGCCTGTGGTATGATAGCCCCGAACCGGGAAAGGAAGGGATCTCTATGACCAAACGGGAAGCACGTGCCCGGGCCAAAGCGCTGCGGGCCGCCCTGGATATGGAAAAAATTGGCCGGCAGATGGCCCGGGCGCTGTTTGCCCTTCCCTGCTGGCAGCAGGCCGGCACCGTGCTGGCCTTTGCCTCCCTGCCCGATGAGCCGGATACCGCGCCCATCCTGGGGCAGGTCCTGGCCGACGGCAAACGGCTGCTGCTGCCCCGGGTCACGGGGGACGGCACCATGGACTGGGTGGGAATTCCCGACCTGGCCCTTTTGCAGCGGGGTGCCTACGGGATTTCCGAGCCCCCCGCCGGTCTGCCGCCGGTCTGCCCGCCCGAAGATGCCCTTGCCCTCATTCCCTGCCTGGCCGTCAGCCCCGACGGCGTGCGCCTGGGCCGGGGCGGCGGGTATTATGACCGGTTTTTGGCACATGCTAAAGGCAGCCGCCTGCTGCTCTGCCCGGAGGCGCTGGTTCTGCCCGGACTGCCCGCCGATGACTGGGACATCCGATTCACTCCCGAAGAAATTCTGACCGAGAAAGGACTTTTACGATGAGAAAAGCACTGATTTTTGTGAGCCTGGGTCTTGCTGCGATGCTGGCCCTGACCGCCTGCGGCACCAAGAACACGCCCGCTGCCACCCCCACCCCGCTGCCCGATGACGTGCTGAACAACCCGGTAGCTTCCGATGACGGAGTAGCTTCCGACCCCAATATGGAAGTCACCCCCGAGACCGGCGCCGAGATCCCCGCCGATACCGAACTCAGCGGCATGGTGGACAAGATCTACGAAGCCTACCCGGTGGAACTGATGATGCTCACCACCAGCGCCGTGAACCTGGGCGATGAGAGCTGGTGCACCTACAACACCGGCCTGACCGCCGACCAGGCCGCTCTGGTGGACGCCGGGGTCCTGTCGGAGTCCCTTACCGGCAGCCAGGCCTACAGTCTGGTGCTGCTGCGGGTGAAGGACAAGGCCGACGCCCAGACCATCGCCGACGCTGTCCTCAATAACATCCAGATGAACAAGTGGGTCTGCACCATGGCCGACAAGGCCCGGGTGGCCACCTTCGGGGACAAGGTGCTTTTTGTAATGACCAACAGCGAACTCACCGACGTGGATGCCCTGATGGCCGCCGTGCCCGACGCCCTTGGTGTGACCTTCGATTACCAGAACAGCAAGGACGCTGAAATCTGATTGTTCCCACAGCAAAAGCCGCTCCGGCAGTTCCGGGGCGGCTTTTTTCATATCAAAATGTCCAAAATTATTCGTTTCACCGCCACTCTACGGTGCGTGGGTGGTAAAGCTGCGGGACACTATGCTATACTCGGGGTGAAAGGAGGGAGTTTCATGGATCAAAGCAAGATCGGAAAATTCATAGCCGAATCCCGCCGCGCCCGGAACCTGACCCAGCGGCAGCTGGCGGAACAGCTGTCCATCAGCGACAAAACCGTCTCCAAATGGGAGTGCGGCAAGGGACTGCCGGAAGTTTCGCTGATGCTGCCCCTGTGCGAACTTTTGCAGATCACCGTCAATGACCTGTTGTCCGGCGAGAAGCTGGCGGAGGAAAACTACCGGGAAAAAGCGGAGGAAAATCTGATGAATCTGATGCAGGAAAATGCGGAAAACAAGGAGCGGATGGTTCTTTCGGTCATCTGCGGGGTCATTACTGTAATCGCAGTCTGCGCACTGGTGATGCTTGCCTCTTACCTGCCATTGCCTGTCTGGGTCAGGGTTGCCCTTCTGGTTCTGGCCGTTGTAACGGCGGTGGCAGGCATCGGCGCCGCCGCCCGGCTGGAGGTAAAGGCCGGGTACTATGAGTGCCCCCACTGCGGCACCCTGTTTGTGCCTACCATGGCCGCCTATGTAAAAGGGTACCATACCTTCACCCGGCGTCGGCTCACCTGCCCCGCCTGCGGCAAAACCGGTATGTGCCGTCACCGCATCACCCGCTGAGCCTCTCCCCTGCCCGGATGGCGGGACGCAAAAAGGCGCCGCAGCTTTCGCTGCGGCGCCTTTTGTTTCAGATCAACGTGATCGGGAAATCAGGCCTTGGCGGCGCGGATCTCCTTGATCAGTTCGGGAACGACCTTGAACAGATCGCCGACGATGCCGTAGGTGGCAACATCGAAGATGGGTGCGCTCTCGTTCTTGTTGATGGCGATGATGGTATCGGAATCCTGCATACCGGCCACGTGCTGGATGGCACCGGAGATGCCCAGAGCCACATAGATGCGGGGATGGACGGTCTTGCCGGTCTGGCCAACCTGATGATCGCTGGACAGCCAGCCCTCATCGGTGACGGCACGGGAAGCGCCCACAACGCCGCCCAGAACGCCGGCCAGTTCCTCGGCCAGGGCGATGCCCTTGTCCACATCGGAGCTGATGCCACGGCCCACAGAAACGACCACATCGGCACCGATCAGGTCGACCATCTTCTTGGCGCTCTTCTTGATGTCGAGGATCTCCACATGGATGTCATCGGCGGTCAGAGCGGGAGCGATCTTCTCCACCACGACCTTGCCGGCACCGGCCTCGTCGAAGGCCTGGGTCTGCATAACGCCGGGACGGACGGTGGACATCTGCGGACGGAAGCGGGGGCAGATGATGGTGGCCATCAGGTGACCGCCGAAAGCGGGACGGGTCATCTTCAGGTTGGTGTTCTCTTCGAACTTGGTGTTGTCCACATCGATGTTGGAGGTGGTGCGCAGGAAGTTCTTGTACTTCTCCACGTCCACATCCAGGTGGGTGCAGTCGGCGGTCAGACCGGTGTGCAGACGGGCAGCGCAGCGGGGACCCAGGTCACGGCCCAGGTTGGTGGCGCCGATCAGCATGATCTCGGG
>CALXHP010000002.1 GCA_944388135.1 uncultured Gemmiger sp.
CCTGCGGTTCACAGACAACAAGCCCTTTCGGTTGCTTGAACAATTTTTATTTGAAATTATTGTCTAACTTTTTGGGGGCACTTCAAGTTCCTTCGCAGGGATTTTTGTTTATCGGGACAATCAGCGTTCCATCTTCCAGAAAGCACAGCTGTAGGGGGGCAGTTCGCTGCCGCCGCCAAAGTCATGGGGCTCCCCGGTGATCAGGTCCATGGCCATGCCGCAACCCGCATCAAAGTGGGCCACATAGGGGGCACCGTCCGCATTGATGGCCACCAGCACCCGCTCCTCCTCGGTACGGCGCTCAAAAATCAACTGCTTGGGCTGCACCATCACATTGCGGTAGCTGCCGTTGCAAAGGGCCGGGCTGGAAGTCCGGGCCTGAGCCAGCAGAGAGATCCACCGGGTCAGATCATTCTCTTCCGGTTTTTCAATGGCGGGACGCAGGGTGGGATCGCCGTTTTTCTTGTCGCCTTCCATCCCCCACTCGCTGCCATAGTAGACTGCGGGGACGCCCGGCATGCCGAAGAGCAGGCCATACAGCGGCTTGATGCAGGCCTTATCCGTCAGAATCGTGGCAACACGGGTGACGTCGTGGTTATCCACAAAGCTGAGCAGATGCTTGCCGGTATACAGGCACCAGGGCTCGGAGCCGAACTGCCGGTTCAGGCTGTAGCTGATCTCGTGCATATTGCCGGTGTTGAAGCTGGAGTACAGCCCCTTGTAGCACTCGTAGTTGGTCACGCTGTGGCAGGCGTGATCATTCATCCAGCGGTTGTAGTCGCCATGGAGGGTCTCACCCACCAGCACAAACTCCGGCTTGACCTCGTTGGCAAGGCCCCGCAGCTCTGCCAAAAAGCCCAGGTCCAGGCAGTAGGCCACATCCAGGCGCAGGCCGTCGATGTCATAGTCTTTCACCCAGCCGCGCACCACATCAAAGAGATACTCTTTCACCGCCGGGTTCTGCAGGTTGAGTTTGACCAACTCATTGCAGCCTTCCCAGGCTTCGTACCAGAAACCGTCGTTGTAGTTGGTATTGCCGTCAAAGCTGATGTGGAACCAGTCCTTATAAGGGCCGTCCCACTTCTTTTCCTGTACATCCTTAAAGGCCCAGAAACCGCGGCCCACGTGGTTGAACACCCCGTCCAGCAGGACCCGGATGCCCGCCTTGTGCAGGGCATCCACCACCGTTTTCAGGTCCTCGTTGGTGCCCAGACGACTGTCCACTTTGGTATAATCCCGGGTATCATACCCGTGGGCGTCGCTTTCAAACAGCGGGTTGAAAAGCACGCAGGTGGCCCCCAGATCCTGAATATGTTCCACCCAGTCCAGCACCCGCAGCAGGCGGTGCTGTTCCGCCTGGGCCGGGTCCCCGTCATTTTGCAGCGGCGCGCCGCAAAGGCCCAGGGGGTAAATCTGATAGACCACAGCTTCATTGTACCACATAGTTTGTCCTCCTATTATTTTCGGCGGGTATTCTTCTTCCCCGCTCACCTGTCAGAAAAAACGCTTCAGACGCTTGCGCAGAATCCGCCGGTAATACAGCGTCACGGCCCCCAACGCCCGGTCACATAAAAAGAAGGAAAGGTTGCCCATAGCCAACAGCAGCACCAGTACTCCCCTGCCGTCTGAGGTAAACTCCTGCAAAACGGCAGGGCCCAGCAAGGCGAACAGAATCAGATATACAAGTACCGTGGCCAGGTTAAAAGCCAGAAACTTCAGCCCCCAGCGCAGTGCCGCCGGCTTTACTTTGCGCAGGGCATACCGCAAAACAGGATAGTACCCGATGACCAGTGCATAAAACAGGGCCAGTTCGGTTTCCGGTACCAACAGTATACCCAGAACGGAAGCAGTCCCATACAGCAGCAGCGCATACCGCGGGCCGTATTCTTCCAGTACCGGCACCAGCAAAAAGGCTGCAAGCATCGGTGCCGCATAGGTACCGATCTGCACAACAGCGCCCAAAAGCATCCATACCACCGAAAGCGCCCCCAGCACACCGCAGAGGGCGACCTTCTGACTTTTGGTTTTGCGCATTGCGGGGTCACCTGCTTTCGCAGTTATTATACCCTATTCCCCGCCGCTTTGCAATTGCACCATCTGTTCTACCGTACAAAAAGTATAGCCTTCCTGGCGGAACCAGTCGATGATGGACGGCAGCGCCTCCACCGTCTGGTCCGTGGCCTTGGTATCGTGCAGCAGCACCACACAGGTGGTATGTTCTGCTGCGTCCTCCTGAATGTTATGCAGGATCTTCTCCGCATTGGGATGGGATGCGGTGGCATCCTCCCCACAGACGTTCCAGTCAATCCAGTGCCAGCCCTTTTCCTCGGTCTGGGCCTTCAGGGACTGCATGATCCCACTGCCGCCGTATTTGCTGCTGACCGTATTGGTACTGCCGCCGGGAAAACGCAGCCAGGTCAGATCTTCCAGGGAAAGATAGGGTTCCAGGGCCTGGCGCAGCGCTTTGATATCCTGCCAGAATGCGTCGGTGCTTTGATAGATTTTTGCATACCGGTGGCTTGCACTGTGCATGGCCACCTGGTGTCCCTGCTGCGCAATGGTGCGCACCAGGGGCAGATATTCCTGGTTGATGTCCTGGGCACAGACAAAAAAGGTTGCGGGGACTTTTTCTTCTGCCAGGATTTTCAAGATGGGCTGTGTGTTGGTGCTGGGACCGTCATCAAAGGTCAGGCAGACCATCTTGGGCAGAGCGTTCTCCCCCGTGGATGCCGCTGTAGCCGCAAAGCAGTCGTTGGGGATTGCCGCATCGGCAAACTCCCTGTGATACAGCAGATGGATCAACACCGCCAGAATGGCCATCAGCAGTCCCAGTACAATCCAGGCCAGCCGATCCTCCCGCTGCTTTTTTTGTGGGCGATGGTAGCGAATCTTCTTTCCCTCCCTTGGGTTTTGCTACAGCCTATGCGCCCGATGGACAAAATAAAACCCTGCCTTTCCGCAGAAAGGCAGGGGGGTGAAGATTGAATCAGGAATGTACGATGTTGGCGGGACGTTTCCGCCAGAGCCGGGGCGAGAAAAGCGCCAGGATGGGGTAAAGTTCCAGACGGCCGGCCAGCATATCAAAGGAAAGCAGCAGCTTCGCCGGATCGGAGAAATCCGCAAAAGATCCCATGGGGCCCACAATTTCCAGGCCGGGGCCCACGTTGTTGAAACAGGTGGCCACCGCCGTGAAGGTGGTGATGAGATCGAATCCATCGATAGAGACCAGCAAGACCGAGGCTGCAAAGAGCAGCATATAGATATTGAAGTAGTTGTGCACGCCCCGCAGCGTTTTTTCGTCCAGTGCCTTGCCCTCAAACCGGATGGAGGTAATGGCATGACTGTGGAGCATCTTATTCAGGTCCTGGCGGGCTGCCTTGAAGAAGATGATGATACGGGAAACTTTCAGACCGCCCGCGGTGGAGCCTGCACAGGCACCGATAAAGATCAGCAGCACCAGCACCGTGCGGGAATAATTGGGCCATTGGTTGAAGTCCGTGGTGGCGTATCCCGTGGTGGTGACCACCGAGGCCACCTGGAAAAAGGCCGTCCGCAAGGCTGTACCGATATTGTCATACAGGCTGGCAATATTGATGGTAATGGTGATGGTGGAGAACGCAACGATGCCCAGATAGACCCGCAGTTCCTCCGACCGGAAGGCTTCCTTGAAATGACGCAGCAGGATAAAATAGTAGAGATTGAAATTGATGCCGAAAAGCAGCATGAATACGCCGATGACCACCTCATAAAAGGCATTGTGATAGGCACCTACACTGAGAGCCTTGTTGCTGAAGCCACCGGTACCGGCGGTACCGAAGGAATGGATCAGTGCGTCATACAGCGGCATCCCCCCTGCGCAGAGGATCACCACCTCCACCACGGTGAGCACAAAATAGATCTCATACAGGATCTTGGCGCTGTCCCGCAGTTTGCTGGAGATCTTGCCCACCGTGGGGCCGGGAACCTCGGCACGCATCAGATGCATGGCCCGGCCATCCGTCATGGGTAGGATGGCCATGGCAAAGACCAGCACACCCATGCCGCCCACCCAGTGGGAGAAACTGCGCCAGAACAGCAGGCCCTTACTCATAGCCTCCACATCGGTGAGGATGGTGGAGCCGGTGGTGGTAAAGCCGGATACCATCTCAAAAAAGGCATCAAAGAAAGAGGGAATCTGCCCCGAGATCATGAAGGGCAAGGCACCGAATACCGACATGAGCACCCAGACCAATGCCACGATCACCAGGCCGTCCCGGGCATAGATCGTGGTATTGCGGGGCTGCCGGTAACTGAGCAGCACGCCCAGCAGCGTAAGGCCCAACACCGGCCACAAAAAGGCAAGAACAATATTCCACTCGCCATAGATGGCTGAACAAGCCATGGGGCAGAGCATCAAGACGGCTTCGATCCAGAAAATGCGGCCCAGCACAAAACCAACCATTTTATAGTTCATGCCCGGCGCCTCACTTTACTATATCCCGCAGCGCGTGGAGTGTGGTATCGGTGGTGACCACTACTACATCGTCCCCCTCCGAAAGGGCATCGTCACCGGAAGGGATGACCGTCTGGCCGTTGCGGCGCACGATACCCACCACCAGTAGACCGTCTTTCAGGCGCAGTTCTTTCAGCGGCTTGCCAATAAAAGGCAGCCCCGGCCCCACGTTGAACTCCAAAGCTTCCACCCGGCCGCCTACCAGGCGATGGAGCGTTTTGATATTCTCCGAGTCGATGCTGTTCTGCATGGCACGCACATACCGGGTAATGGCTTCGCTGGTGACGGCCGCGGTGGAGACCACACTGTCCACCAGATTGTTGGCCGAGGCCAGGTCCGCAAAGGAGGGACGGTTGATCTTGGCCACCACCTTGCAGGAATTGAACTGGGAGGCATACATGGCCAGGATGATATTGGTTTCATCCATACCGGTCAGCGCCACAAACGCATCCATTTCATCAATGCGTTCCTCGCTGAGGAGCTCGCTGTCGGCACCGTCCCCATGGATGACCAGTACGCCGGGAAATTTTTCGCTCATCTCCTGGCAGCGGGCCAGATTGTTGTCGATAACGGTCATCCGCTTCTGTACATCCTGCAGTTCCCGCACCAGATAATAGGTCATCCGGCCGGCGCCCACGATCATGATGTTGTTGGCACGCTCTTTGAAAAGATTCAGTTTCCGGAAGAAAGTCTCCAGATCCCGGGGAGATGCCGTCAGGTAGATTTTATCCCCCGCCTGCAAGGCAAAAGAACCGGAGGGAATGATGGTATCCTGCCCGCGGGCCACGGCACAGATCAGAATTTTGACTCGGATATTGCGGTACAGGTCTGTCAGAGGCATCCCCACCAGGGGGTTGTCCTTGCCGATGCGGTACTCCACCAGTTCAAAGCGCTGCCGGCAAAACTGTTCCCGCTTGATGGCACTGGGGAAACGCAGCACACGGGCAATTTCCCGTGCGGTGGCCTGCTCCGGGTTGATGACCATGGAAAGGCCTAATTCCCCCCGCATAAAGCGCAGCTGCTTGGCATACTCCGGGTTGCGGATACGGGCAATGGTGTGCCGCGTGCCGATTTTTTTGGCCACCAGACAGGAAAGGATGTTGATCTCATCACTGGAAGTGGTGGCGATCAGCAGGTCTGCCCCCTCTTCAAAGGCTTCCTTTTGGACGCCGTAGCATCCGCCGTTGCCGGCCACGCCCCGTACGTCGTAAATGTTGACGATATTGTCGATGATCTCCTGGTATTGATCAATGACGACAAGATCGTGTCCCTCAGCGGCAAGCTGCGCCGTCAGGGCACGGCCGACCTTACCCAGGCCGACAACCACGATTCTCATGGCTTTTCTCCTTTTCTTTCCACTGTACCCTATCTACCGTCAAACAGGCACAGTTTTCTACGTTATCAGGCTCATTATAGCAAAGTGAGCCAAAAAAGCAATAGGACATTTTTTGAATCTCTGCGACATCCTTTTGCTGTGTTCTTTTTGGTGCAAGCCTGCCAAAAAAATACGGCCTTTCCAAGGCGGAAAAGCCGTATTTGCTATGGGGAAAGTTTCTTGACGGAATCAGCTGTTCTGAACGTTGTTCTTCAAAATAACGTCATGGCTGCCGCCTTCCACAATGGAGGTGGAAGAAACCACCGTCAGGCGGGCCTTCTCCTGCAGTTCGGGGATAGAGAGCGCACCGCAGTTGCACATGGTAGACCGCACCTTGTACAGGGTGGTCTGGACGCCGTCCGCCAAAGGGCCGGCGTACGGGACGTAAGAATCAACGCCTTCCTCGAAGCTCAGCTTCTGGGCACCGCCCAGGTCATAGCGCTGCCAGTTGCGGGCGCGGTTGGAACCTTCGCCCCAGTATTCCTTGACGTAGTTGCCGCCCACACGCAGCTTGTTCGTGGGGGATTCGTCGAAGCGGGCAAAGTAACGGCCCAGCATGACAAAGTCAGCGCCCATAGCCAGTGCCAGGGTGATGTGGTAATCCTGCACGATGCCGCCGTCGGAGCAGATGGGCACGTAGATACCGGTCTCTTTATAGTACTCGTCACGGGCCTTGGCCACCTCGATGACCGCCGTGGCCTGGCCGCGGCCGATACCCTTGGTCTCGCGGGTGATGCAGATGGAACCGCCGCCGATGCCGATCTTGACGAAGTCGGCGCCGGCCTTGGCCAGGAACATAAAACCGTCACGGTCCACCACGTTGCCGGCACCCACCTTGACCTTATCGCCGTAATGCTCACGGATCCAGTCGATGGTGCGGGACTGCCACTCGCTGAAGCCCTCGGAAGAGTCGATGCAGAGCACATCCACACCGGCCTCCACCAGAGCAGGAACGCGCTCGGCATAGTCGCGGGTATTGATACCGGCGCCCACCACATAGCTCTTGTTGGCGTCCAGCAGTTCATTCACGTTTTCTTTGTGGGAGTCGTAGTCCTTGCGGAAGACCATATACTGCAGGTGGCCTTCTTCATCCACCAGGGGCAGCGAATTGATCTTATTGTCCCAGATGATATCGTTGCAGTCATGCAGGCTGGTGGTGGCGGGGGCGGTGACCAGCTTGTCCAGCGGGGTCATGAACTCGGTGACCTTCAGGTCATGGGTCATGCGGGACAGGCGGTAGTCGCGGGAGGCCACGATGCCCAGCAGTTTGCCGTGGGCCGTGCCGTCATCGGTGATGGCCACGGTGGAATGGCCGGTGCGGGTCTTCAGATCCAGCACATCCCCCAGGGTAGCCTCCGGCGGCAGGTTGGAGTCAGAGGTGACAAAGCCTTTCTTGTAGGCCTTGACGCGGCGCACCATGTCCGCTTCCTGCTCAATCGTCTGCGAACCATAGATGAAGGAAACGCCGCCCTGCTTGGCCAGCGCAATGGCCAGCTTCTCACCGGAAACGGACTGCATGATGGCCGAAACCATCGGGATGTTCATTTCCAGCGGGCACTCTTCTTCCCCTTTGCGGTACTTGACCAGCGGGGTCTTGAGGCTGACGGACGTCGGCACGCACTGCGAAGAAGAATAGCCGGGGACGAGCAGATATTCACCAAAGGTACGAGACGGTTCAGAAAAATAATACGCCATAAATGCACTCTCCTGACTTCCTATTTTGTACGATCCCGGAGCAATTGCCCAAGGATTTTATGTGATTAGAAAGATTGTACCACATTCGCGGACAAAACACAAAAGATTTCACGAAAATCTTTCTTGCACGGGAGTGGCGAAACTTGTGAAATTTGCACCAAAGCCGTCGAGAAAAGTACTACTTTGTATGATTTCCAAAGCCATCCCCGGCAGAGGGTGTTTCCGGGACGCGGATTTTGTGGTATAATAGCCCCATTCTGATAGAAAGGTTATTCCCATATGCTTTTGCAACACTGCCCTTTGCTGGACCCCGGCCAGGCCCGCAGGCAGGCTCTGGCGCAGCGTCTTTTCTGCGCGGCGCTGGCTCTGCTGGTGATCTTGTCCGAAGTGTTCAGTTCCAATATTCAATCCACCCTTCCCGCATTCAGTCACCTGGCGCGGCTGGCCCTGACCGGCGGCGCAGTGCTGCTGCTGGGCGCCAAGATCCTGCTGCTTACCGACTACCAGCGGCGCTGGCAGCCGGTTCTGGCGGCACTGGTCGTTTTATACACCGCCTTTGCCGCCTGGCACGGGGATGATGTCTGGTTCTTGCTGGCTGCTCTGGTAGGTCTGGGCGCCAAAGACGTGGACTTACGTCAGGCCCTGCGGGTCTATCTGATAACCGCCGTCGTGGGGCTGCTTTTTGTACAGCTGCTTCACTTTGCCACCCCGCTGATGCCCTACAATTTCTACTGCCGCAACTGGGATTTCGGGTACGGCCATTACAATGGCTTCGGGGCCCGGTTGGTGGGCGTCTTTTTTGCCTGGGCCTGGCTTCGTCATGACCGGCTGCGCTGGTTCGATTGGGTCGGTTTCCTGGCCCTGTTTGCCTTTACCTATAAAGTGCCGGGCAGCCGCGGTGCTGCCGGTGCCATGGCGGCCCTGATTTTTCTGTTTGCCGTGCAGCGCTTTTTGCCCCGCTTGTTCGACAACAAGGTCTGGTACGCCTTGGCCATTGCCCTGCCGGTAGTGCTGGCCGCCTTCAGCCTCTACGCCGGGTATGTTTACAATCCGGAATGGCCCTACGAACGGATGGCCCTGCTGCTGTTGAGCATTTTCCTCTCCGGCCGGTTTGAGATCTGGCACAACGTGTTCTGGAGTGCCGACCTTTCCTGGCTGGGCGGGCTGCCCACCGACGGGGATGAACACCATGCCATCGACAACGCCTTCCTGGCCATCCCCATGAACAAGGGTTACCTGGGTGCCATCCTGATGGCGGTATTTTTCCTGCTGTTGTTGTGGCGGCTGGCCAAACATCGCCATGCCACCGAGGTTCTCTGCCTGGTGGCACTGACCCTCTATATTTTTATGGAAAACAAACCTTTCCTGCTCTCGGCCAACCCCTTCCTGCTGCTGGCCCCCTGCGTATTCTTTACCGGCTGCAGAAAACCGTGGGAAGAGCCTCTTCCGGTGGTCTGCGCACGTTCCCTATAAAAACACATTGACCCGCGGGACGAAAAGTATCCCGCGGGTTTTCCTGTTTTTGCGCCGGACAAAACGCCGGATAAAACAAAAAGCGTCGCAACTTTCGTTGTGACGCTTTTTGTTGGTGCGGAAGATGGGACTTGAACCCACACGTCATGGACACACGCACCTCAAACGTGCCTGTCTGCCGATTCCAGCACTTCCGCTTACAGCTTAACTGCAAGGGATATTTTAGCACAAAGCCGACAGGTAAGTCAAGCCCTTTTTTGCAGGTTTTTACAGCATTCCACATCAGGCTCCTGCAATTCATCCTTTCAGCGGCTGTCCGCCTACACAATAAGTGCGGCCATTCCATGCGGCAAATCCTTCACAAGTTCGGAAACTGTATTGCTGCAGCACAGATCCGTTTTCGTCTTTCATCCTGGCCACCAGGATATCCCCGTCCCACTCGAACTGCCAGTCGGTGTTCCGTCCTTCATAGCCCGAGACAGCGCTGTCATCCAGTCCCGCTGTGTAATTTCCGAGATTCTCTGCCGAGAAACCCGGCCATTCTGCCGACAGGAACCGCTGGTTGCCGCTCCAATCATTTTCTGCGGTAAAGTCTATGGTCAGAATCCGGTTTGCATCCGATATAGCCCGCCTTGCATCCTGCCAGATTTCCGTATCCAGACCAAAATCCTGGCCCCGGTAATACAGATAGCGATAGAGTTCCTCCTCGGTCCAATCGGCCGGGGAGCTGAATTCCCGCAGCCCCGCGGCTGCCATGGCCTGGCACTGGTGCAGCACCATGCGGGACTGATAGATCGTCAGGCCATCGGCCATCAGTGTCTGGCCCGGGCGGGGAATGTTGTCACCGTACTGGTTATAATACCAGCCACTGATCACTTCACAGGGCTGCGCAGTGTCCACCGGCACGAGGATGTAAACCGTGTCCAGACCATCGCCGTACTGGGGTCCCAGATAGTAAATCTCCGGCTGGTATTCCACATAAAAGTGAACTTCCACCAGAAGATCGGTTCCCGCATAGATCCGGTCCGCCGGCCGTTTTCCTTCCTCACCGAAAGATACCAGTGTCACCAACCGCTCGTTGGAAATACACCTTTCATAGGGAACTACCGATGCTGCCACGCTGTCCACCAGGGCGTTGCGGTAGGCCGCCGCACCGGTCGTCATATCAGCATACCAGTATTGCTGGGCCCGCAGTGCTGCCTCCTCGCACTGTTCATAGGTGAAAACGGCGGCGCCCTCCGGGTCCGGCAGCGACGCTTCCGGCGCTTGTGCCCCTGCCGTTTCCGCAGGCTCCCCTGCCACAGACGCGGACGGTTCCGACAGGGCCGAAGCCCCTTCTCCAGTTTGCGGCTGCTCCGTTGACGCCGGAGCTTCGTGGCACCCTGCCAAAGCAATCAGCAGGATTCCTGCCAGCACCAGCGCAGTCTGCCGCAAGAAAGGTTTTCTCATAGCGCACGCCTCCTTTTCTCTGTTTACCTTAATTGTACGGGATGTCCAAAAAGTGCGTCAATGTACAGAATCGCCAAAGCAATGTAAAAGATTTTGGCATATAAAAAGCCCGCTGTGCAAAACGGTTCACTTTGCACAGCGGGCAATTTTATGGGGGTATTACCGCAGATACAACCGGCCGGTACTGTCGGCGTCCACCGTCAGGGTATCCCCCGCCCCGTGGGCACCGGCGATGATCTCCTTGGCGATCATCGTCTCCACATGGGACTGGATATACCGCTTCAGCGGACGGGCACCGTAGATGGGGTCGTAACCGCCATCGATGATGGCGTTCTTGGCGGCCTCGGTCACGTCCAAATGCAGCTGCTTGTCTTCCAGACGGCGGCGCAGATCGGTGAGCATCAGGTCCACAATGGAGCCGATCTCCTGTTTGGTCAGACTCTTGTAGTAGACGATGTCGTCCAGACGGTTGAGGAACTCCGGACGGAACTGCCGTTTGAGCAGCTGGTCGATGGCGTTCTTGGCTTCATCGGACAACTCGTTGCTGCCGTTGGCACGGCTCTTCTCCAGGTCTTCCAGAATCAGGTCGGACCCCAGGTTGGAGGTCAGGATGATGACGGTGTTCTTGAAGTCCACCGTGCGGCCCTGACTGTCGGTGATACGGCCATCGTCCAGCACCTGCAACAGGATGTTGAAGACGTCGGGATGGGCCTTTTCCACCTCATCGAACAGAACCACGCTGTAGGGATGACGGCGCACCGCTTCGGTGAGCTGGCCGCCCTCCTCATAGCCCACGTATCCCGGAGGCGCACCGATCAGACGAGAGACGCTGAATTTCTCCATATACTCGGTCATGTCGATACGGACCATGTTCTTCTCATCGTCAAACAGGGCTTGGGCCAGCGCTTTGGCCAGTTCGGTCTTGCCGACACCCGTGGGGCCCAGGAAGAGGAAGCTGCCGATGGGCCGGTTGGGATTGGCGATACCCGCACGGGAACGCAGGATAGCATCGGATACCTTCTGCACCGCTTCGTCCTGGCCGATGACCCGCTTGTGCAGCACATCGGGCAGACGCAGCAGCTTCTCGCGCTCGCCTTCCACCAGTTTGGCCACCGGGATACCGGTCCAGCGGGCCACGATGCGGGCGATCTCCTCGTCGGTCACACGGTCACGGAGCAGGCTGGCTTCCTTCTTCTCGTTGGCCAGCTTTTCTTCGGCCTCCAGCTCTTTCTGCAGGTTGGGCAACTTACCGTACTGCAGCTCGCCGGCCTTGGCGTAATCACCGGTACGGGTGGCCTTTTCGATTTCGGCTTTGGTGGACTCCACCTCGGCACGCAGGCTCTGCACCTTGTTGATGGCGTTCTTCTCGTTCTCCCACTGGGCTTTCTTGCTGTTGAAGCTATCCCGCAGTTCGGCCATCTCCTTTTCCAGGGCCGCCAGACGCTGCTTGGACAGTTCGTCGGTCTCCTTCTTCAGAGAGGCTTCCTCGATCTGCAGCTGGGTGATCCGATGGTTCATCTCATCCAGTTCGGCGGGCATGGAGTCCAGTTCGGTCTTGACCATGGCACAGGCTTCATCCACCAGGTCGATGGCCTTATCGGGCAGGAAACGGTCGGTGATATACCGGTCGGACAAAGTGGCCGCCGCGATCAGCGCACCGTCCTGGATCTTGACGCCGTGGAACACTTCGTAGCGTTCCTTCAGGCCGCGCAGGATGGAGATGGTATCCTCCACGGTGGGTTCATTGACCATAACGGGCTGGAAACGACGTTCCAAGGCCGGATCTTTCTCGATATATTCACGGTACTCATCCAGGGTGGTGGCACCGATGCAGTGCAGCTCGCCACGGGCCAGCATGGGCTTCAGCAGGTTGCCGGCGTCCATGGCACCGTCCGTCTTGCCGGCACCCACAATGGTGTGCAGCTCATCAATGAAGAGGATGATCTTGCCTTCGGACTTCTTGACTTCATTCAGAACGGATTTCAGACGTTCCTCAAATTCGCCGCGGTACTTGGCACCGGCTACCAGGGCGCCCATATCCAGGCTGAACACCGTGCGGTCTTTCAGGTTTTCCGGCACATCTCCCCGGACGATCCGCTGGGCCAGGCCTTCGGCGATGGCCGTCTTGCCGACACCGGCTTCACCGATCAGCACAGGGTTGTTCTTGCGCTTACGGGACAGGATACGGATCACGTTGCGGATCTCGCTGTCACGGCCGATGACCGGGTCCAGTTTGTTGGCACGGGCCATCTCCACCAGATCCTGGCCGTATTTCTTCAGGGCGTCATAGGTGGATTCGGGATTGTCGCTGGTGACCCGCTGGTTGCCGCGGACCGCCGACAGCTGCTGCATAAAGCTTTCCTGGGTGATGCCGAAAGCTTTGAAGATCTCCCCGGCAGCCTTCCCGGGACGGCGCAGCATACCAAGGAATACATGCTCCACGCTGATGTATTCATCCTTCATCTGCTTGGCCTGTTCCTCCGCCGCATTGAGGGCGCGGTCCAGGTCGCCGGAGATATAGACCTTTTCGGGGTCACGTCCGGAACCGGTCACCCGGGGCAGGGCTTCCACCTTCTGCAAGGCAGCCTGGGCAAAAGCATTGGGGTCAGCCCCCAGTTTGGTCAGCAGCTGGGGAATGAGCCCCTCCTGCTGCTGGGCCAGAGCGGCCAGGACATGTTCCTGCTCCACCGCCTGGTTGGAATATTCTACCGCGAGGCGCTGCGCACTTTGCAGGGCTTCGATGGTTTTTTGGGTCAATTGATTCATGTTCATAGTGCGTACCTCCTTACTGTGCAGATACACGCAAATTCATCTATTAGCAACGGAGGCCATCGAGTGCTTTCTTTTCCCGTCTACCTCTATGGCGGCGCGGTATAGGCACCGTTTTGTTTGAATTAGCACTCTATGCATCCGACTGCTAATATTGTACCACAACCATACGGTGTGTCAATAGGAAAATTGAAAACATTTTGTGAATGAGCGGATTTTTTTGCCGGTTGATAGAATTCGGAAAGAAGTGTACAGTAGACTGAGAGTACTTCGAAGGAGGGACCTTGCATGCGCCCCATTTTGATCGTTGAAGATGAACGCCCCATTGCCGACCTGATCGAGCTGACGCTGACCGGTGCCGGGTATATCTGTGAACAAGTCAACGACGGCGAGACCGCCGCCGACCGGATCGCCGAACACGACTACGAGCTGGCCGTACTGGATATTATGCTGCCCAAAGTGGACGGCTATGAGCTGCTGGGATATCTGCGCAGCACGGGCACCCCGGTGATCTTTGTCACCGCCAAAACGGCCCTGAAGGACCGGGTACGCGGCCTGCATGAAGGGGCCGACGACTATCTGACCAAGCCCTTTGAGCCGCTGGAGCTGGTTGCCCGGGTAGAAAGCGTTTTGCGCCGTACCGGACGGGCCAACGTGATTTTGCAGGCTTTCGGCGTAGAGCTGGACCCTGCCGGGCGCACCGTGACCCAGAACGGCAAACCGGTACATCTCTCCCCCCGGGAGTTTGAACTGTTGGAACTGCTGATGCGCAACCGCGGCATGACCCTCTACCGGGAGGTCTTGTACGAACGGCTTTGGGGCGACGACGACACCTTTGACACCCGACCGCTGGATCTCTGCATTACCCGACTGCGCAAAAAGCTGGGATGGAAAAACGAGATCTGCACCGTCTTCCGGGTGGGCTATCGATTGGAAAAGGAGGAAAACACGCCATGAAATTCGGCCACAAACTGACGCTGGCGCTGTTAGGCGTGCTGGCTCTGGTATTGAGTCTTAGCACCGTCTGGACACAGGAACGCCAGTTTGACCGTGCTTTGGCAGACATGCAACAAACCGCCCGGGAGGAATGGCAGCGGGAATCCTTCGCCTTCCAGCAGGGATTGCGTTCCGACACCGAAACGCCGCTGGATGTACGGGCCTGGAGTTACCTGGGCGGCCTGGCCCGCCAGAGCAACAGTGGTCTGCTGGCCGTCTACGACGAGAACGGGCGGTCACTGGCTTCCACCATGCCCGCCACCCTGGCACAAGGGGAGCTGACCCAGGACGTTCCGGGCAGCGAGACGCTGCAAAGCCGTATTGTCACCGGAACGGACGGGACACGATACCTATTATATAGCGGACTGATCGTCTGCCCGGAGCAATGCCTGACTTTCGTCAGTGCCCAAAGTCTGAACGGACTGTTCGCCGACCGGGCGCTGCGGCTACGGGACGCCGTGCTGGGCCAGACCCTGGCGCTGGCGGTGGCCGCCCTGCTGGCCTTGCTGCTCTGCCGCCGGATGGTTCGCCCTCTGGAGCAGTTGAACACTGCCAGCCGGGAGATTGCTGCCGGTGCCTATGACCGGCGCACCCACCTGCCCGGTAACGACGAAATTGCCGGACTGAGCCGCAGCTTTGACGAGATGGCCGCCGCCGTGGAGGACAAGGTAAACGCCCTGGAAAATCATCTGCAGGAGCGGGAGGATTTTATCGGAGCTTTCACCCACGAGCTAAAGACCCCCATGACCAGCATGCTGGGCTACGCCGATCTGCTGCGGGGCACCGAAGTACCGCCCGCCACTCGGCAGAAAGCAGCCGATTTTATCTACCACGAAAGCAAACGTCTGGAAGCGCTGAGCGGGCGCCTGATGGAACTGATGCGGCTGAACGACAGCGAACCGCCTGTTCTGGAACCGGTGCGGCTGAATACCGTATTCCGTCAGTTGAGCCGGGCCCTGCCCGACGGGGAGCCCCCGCTGACGGTGCCGGCATGCTCGGTCACCGTACTGGCACAGCCGGACCTGTTGTGCGATCTGTTGTACAATCTGGTACAGAACGCCCGCCATGCCACCCCGCCGGACGGAAAAATCACACTGGACGTGAAGGAAGCGGAAAACACCGTCACCCTTACGTTGCGGGACACCGGGTGCGGCATTCCTGCCGAGGACCTGCCCCGCATCACCGAACCTTTTTATATGGTGGACAAATCCCGGGCCCGGCAACAGGGCGGCAGCGGCATGGGACTGGCCCTGTGTGAGCGCATTGCCGTTCTGCACGGCACCCATCTTGTCTTTGAGAGCACCCCCGGCACCGGCACCGCCGTTGCCTTTACCCTGACCAAAGCAAAGGAGGACGACCATGAAACTGCGTGAACGGTGGATGCCCCTGCTGGGCACCGCTCTTCTGGTAATTCTTTGCACGGCCCTTCCCTTTTTATGGTTTGCCCTCCGGGACCGTCAGCTGGATGCATCCAGTTGGAGCACAGAAATGGCCAGCGACTTTCTGAGTGCCGCCGGGCGGGAGAACGCCGTGGCCCGGGAATTGTATTACTGGCGGCAGCAGTCCGCCGAAGCGGTTATGCCCCAACCTGCCGCGTTATCCACCGCCCAGGAAGCCGTAGCCCCCTGCCTGGACGCCCTGCGCAGCGCCCAGGTGCTGCCTGATAACTACCTGAATGCCGCCGAGGAACTGGTAGCCCAGGCCACCGAATGTTACACCGGCAGCGAAGCCGCCGGCACCACCACCTATTCTTTTCACCGCGAACTGAACGGACCGTATCTTACCATGACCGTGACCGAGCACGGCACTTTAACCGGCTTGAACGGAAAGCTGGGTTTGGCTGACGGGTTTGATTCCGCCCAGGTTGCCAAAGCCTACCGCACCATGCTGGGCCTGGACAGCTTTACCGACTGGGAGGATGCCGAGCCGTTGGGCCACGGCTCCCCCACCCCCTGTTACAGTGCCGATGCCCAGTTGTACCTGGTCGCCAATATGGATCTTGGGTACTTCAGTGTAAGTGTAACCTCCATGTCGCCCGAAACTTACGCCGGATTGTGATTGTACCTTATAAAAGGAGGATGTTTGGATGAAACGCGTTTTTTCCCTGGCGCTTGCCACCCTGCTGTTGACGGGCTGCACCGCCGCCCCGGCTGACGGCAGCGAAAGTTCCACCGCCGTTACCACTGAAACTGCGGCTGCACAAGCCTTTACTGGAAACGGAGAACCTCTGCGCCTGTTGCAGCACGGCGACGAAAAGCAGTATTACACGCAGGAATCCCTCGATGACAGCAGCACCATGATTTTGTATCACGTGGTGGACCTGCAGTCCGGCGAAGATACGATCCCCTGTGATGTGGAAGGCTGCACCCACGACAGCGAAAGCTGCCCGGCCGTCACCACGCAAATACCATCCTATCAACCCTTTGTTCTGAACGACAGTACCTTGCTGGTATTGAGCGGCATGAATCATTCCACCCGTTCCTCTTTTATCACACTGATGGACCGCAACTGCCAGAACCGCCGGGTGCTGAAAAAGTTGGAGGGTGTGGATTTGTTCCTGGACCCCAATCACATGTATACCGACGGCGATTTTCTCTATTGCTGCGGCTACGAAAAGAATACCGCTCTTGGCTCCATGCTCTATACCATTTACCGCATCGACCTATCGGACGGAACAACCACCAACCTGACGGAACACTTCTACAATTTCCAGTATATGATGGGCGCCGTAGGCCGCGATCTCGTTTTACAGCAGGAGAATCTCACTTATCCGGATACTTTCGCTGACCCGATGACAACCGTGCCCTCCCACCCCACCGGCACCAAAAGTCATGTTCTGCTGAATGTTGACACCGGCGAAGTCCGGGACTTTTGCAGCTATTCCTCCGATGACTACGTCCTGGACCGGCTGTATTTTTATGTCATCGGCGGCCAGTATTACTGGATTGACAGCACCGCCGGCACACTTTCCACCGTGGACCCTGCCACCGGCGAAAGCCGTCTGCTCACCGACCAGCTGCCCATCACAGAACCGGACGCCCTTTCTGCAGAATACCAGTATCAGATGGAGGCCAATCTCAACGGCTGGCTGGTCTTCTACGATTTGCCGCTTCTTGTCAATGCAGAAACCGGTGAAGTCCGCCAACGAGCCGACCTGCCGGAAAACTACTGGAACGGGTACGGCCATCAGCCGCAGATCTTCCTGCAGCTGAAAGACCGTCTGCTGGTAGACTGCCGGTATGAGCCGTACACTCAGACCGACATCTCCGAAGACGGGTCCCCCTTCACCATCGAAACCGAACATATGTACCTGGGATTGATCTCCATTGACGATTTTCTGAATGGTGTGCCTAACTATACCGAAGTCTGCAAAGGGCCTTACTGATTTTTGAAAAGGAGTTTGTATGAAACGAATTTTTTCGCTGGCAATGGCCGCCTTGCTGCTGGCAGGCTGCACCGCCGGGCCGGCTTCCGGCAGTGAGTCCCCTGCCGCCGCAACCGACGAAGCCGCCGCCAGCCAGACGTCCTCAAAGGCCGCATCCGTCCCTGTACCGGCACAGCCCTTGCGCCCCCTGCAAAGGGGCGATGAAACGCAGTATTATATGAATGATATGCTCTCCGGCGGGCTGATCCGCTGCTGGATCGCCGACCTGAAGGACTGCCGCTCCTACGTCCCCTGCGATGTGGAAGGCTGCACCCATGACAGTCTGGACTGCCCCGGTGTATTTGCCCGCGGCGATATGGACCGGACCTTTGTGCTGGATGAGGATACCCTTGTCTATTTCGGCAACAACTGTTTCCCCGAAACGCAGGACAGCAACGTGGTATTTTTGGACCGGAACTGTCAGAACCCCCAGGTGGTGGCCACCGTAACCGACGCCACCTTTACTGCTCTGGGATATGACAACGCCACCGCCCCCTATACCGATGGCACTTATCTCTACTGTCTGGGGTATCATGGCGGGTACGGCGGCCAGACCGCTTTGTTCCGCATCGATCCCCGCACCGGTGAGACGGTGGATCTGCTGGAAAACACCTCCCCCTCCATGGATCTGTTGTTGGGAGCCGTCGGTTCGAAATTTGTTTTGATCCAATTTGAACGGGAAGCTCCGCCGGACGGCAGTGAAGAATACACCAGCGCCCCCACCCAGCGGATTGTCCACTGGCTGTTTGATCCCGCCACAGGTGAGATGCAGCAGTTGGCTGCCTATGACACACAGGAAGGCATTCTGGACAGCTATACCGCCGAGATTCTGGATGGAACCTATTATCAGATAGACTGGGCAGCAGGAACGGCCGGCATACTGGACCCGGAGACCGGCGAAGTACGCCTCTTTGCAGAGAACATTCCTGCCGAGTACCGGGACGGCCATCACTGGATGATGGACAAAGTAGAGGACTGGCTGGTCTTTCAGTATCCCCAGCTGATGATCAATGTAAAGACCGGCGAGGTGAAGGAACGTCCCGCTCTGCCGGAAAATGACTGGAACGGTGTCGGGCACCAGCCCGGCACCTACCTGAATCTGGGTGACACCCTGCTGGTGGATTGCCGGTATGAACCTTATACCCGCACCGACATAGGCCCGGATGGTACACCCGCCGCGGTGGAAACCAGCCAAGGGTACCTGGGTCTGATTTCCGCCGAAGATTTCCTGAATGGTGTGCCCAACTATACGGAAGTCTGCGCGATAGCCGGATGACCTTTGCTTTAAGAAATTGGAAGGAGTTTGTATGAAGCGAGTTTTTTCTCTTGCCCTGGCTGCCCTGCTGCTAGCCGGCTGCGCCGCCGCGCCGGCACCTGAGACAAACGAGACTGCCGGCACTTACGCTACAGCGGAAACACCCTCCGCCAATACCGCCGCCTCCGGCGATGCCCAATCCCTGCGTCCGCTGCTTCTGGGCGATGGGAAACAGTACTACATGGACGAGATGGTCACCGGCGAACTCATCCGCTACCGGGTGGCCGATCTGGTCAGCCATGTGACGGAGGTTCCCTGTGCCGTGGAGGGCTGCACCCACGACAGCGAAAGCTGCCCGGCGGTTTTCCGCCGGGGCGAGTGCGACCGGGTGTTCGTGCTGGACGATGACACGCTGGTGGCACTCACCAACAATCAGTTTCCCGAAACCGAGGACAGCCTTGTGGTGCTGCTGGACCGCAACTGCCAGAACCGCCGGGTAGCGGCCACCATCCCCAACAGCAACTTTCTGTCCCTGGGATACGGTGCCTCCGACTCTCCCTACACCGATGGGCACTACCTGTACTGTTTTGGTCATAAAAATGATCAGAACAGCTCCGAAATGATCAGCGCCCTGTTCCGCATTGATACCCAGAGCGGTGAAGTGACAGACCTTCTGGAATCTGCACCGGCGCAGGATCTACAGTTTTTGGGCGCACTGGGAAATCAGTTCGTTTTTTCTCAATCCGACGTGACTTTCCCGGAACCCACCGGCGATCTGATAGCGGACGCCGCGGCAGCCCCCACCGGTACCGACACCCACTGGCTTTTCAACCCTTACACCGGTGAATGGAAGGTCTTCCAGACCTATACCTCCGATGACGGTAGCCTGAGCCGGATATACAGCATCATTGTAGAAGGGCAATACTACCAGGTAGACCAGGAAGCCGGCTCTGTGTCGGTGGTGGACCCCGTGACCGGCGAGGCCAGACTGCTCACCGATCAGTACCCCACCGACCAGTTGAAGGGTTCTTTCTCGATTCAGGATGTTGTACAGGGGTGGCTGCTTTTCTATGAATCCCCTATGGTAAACCTGGAAACCGGCGAAATCCGGGAGAAGCCGAAACTTCCCGACAACTACTGGAACGGCTATGCCCATCAACCCAACATCTATCTGAATCTGGGCGATACGCTGCTGGTGGACTGCCGGTACGAGCCTTACACCCGCACCGTCATCGGCACCGACGGTACACCCTATACGATAGATACCGAGCATGAGTATCTGGGGCTGATCTCCACCGAAGATTTCCTCAGCGGTGTGCCCAATTACACCGAAGTGGGTGAATACACCACATAAACGAAACGCCGCCCCGGCAGGTCTGCCAGGGCGGCGTTTTTCAGGTATTCTTATTTTTCAAAATGTTTGGCCACCTGCTTCAGGTTCTCGATGATGGGCAGGTGCTGGGGGCAGACCCCTTCACACTGGCCGCAGCCAATGCAGTCGCTGGCTTTGCCGAAAGTCTTGGTCAGGTTGTCGTAATACTCGCCCTGCGGGGTCCATTCCTTGCCTTCCACTTCCTGCAGGTCAGCGTTATACAGCGAGAAATACTTGGGGATGGCAATGTGCATGGGGCAGCCGTCGGTGCAGTAGGAACAGCCCGTGCAGGGAACGGCGATGCTGGAGTTGATGATGGACACGGCCTGCCGGATACGGGCCTCCTCTTCCCCGTTGAGAGGCTGGAAGTTCTGCATGTAACCGGTATTGTCCAGCAGCTGGGCCATGTTGCTCATGCCGGAAAGCACCATCTTCACATTGGGTTTGCTGGCTGCAAAGCGGATGGCCCAGGACGGAATGGAGGCATCGGGGGCATACTCTTTGAAGAGTTTTTCCACCCCTGCGGGCACGTTGGCCAGGGTCCCGCCCTTGACAGGCTCCATGACAATGACCGGTTTGCCGTGCTTCTCCGCCACCTCATAGCACTTGCGGGACTGCACCCCCTCACTGTCCCAGTCCAGGTAGTTCAGCTGCAGCTGGACGAACTCCACTTCCGGGTGTTCGGTCAGCACCTTATCCAGCAGGTCGGCGTGGTCATGGAAGGAAAAGCCGACATGCTTCACAAGGCCCTGGGCCCTTTTCTCCTGCAGCCAGGTGAAGCAGTCCAGCTTTTTGTAAATTTCGTAGTGTTCGGTGCCCACATCGTGGAGCAGGTAGTAGTCAAAATACCCGGCGCCGGTCTTTTCCAGCTGGGTATTGAAGATCTTGTCCCGGTCTTCCAGGCTGTGGATAAACCCTGCATGGAGTTTGTCCGCCAGGGTAAAACTCTCCCGCGGGTGCCGGCTGGTCAGGCAGGTCTTGACGGCGTTTTCGCTCTGGAAAGCGCAGTACATCCAGGCCGTATCAAAATAGGTGAAGCCCCGCTCCAGAAAGGTATCCACCATCTGTTTGGTCTGTTCCGTATCAATACTGCCGGCGTTGTTGGGGTCTGTCAGCGGCAGACGCATCAGGCCAAAGCCCAATTTTTGTGCATTCTTGAAAATATCCATCTTCCGGTTCCTCCGTTTGTATGAAGGGGCAGATTCTTCTGCCCTGCTGGTTGTTTCTTCATTATATATCTTGAAGTGCACTTGAAGTCAAGTCATGGACCGTAAGATGTTTTTTATTTTTCACTGTACTTTTTTTGAAAATCGTGTATAATAAAGGTTGCGTATGCAATTTTTACAACACAGGAGAACCCCATGAAAAAGAAAATTTTGTACCGTACTGCTGCCTGTGCCCTTGCGGTCAGCCTGACCGCTGTACTGGCCGGCTGCAACAAGTCCGCGGACAGTGACTCCACTGCCGATACCGCCGAAACCGCCTCTGCCGAAACTGCGGAGGAGGCCGCTGTGGATGAGTCCACCTACGACTATCTTGCCGACTTCAACTATTCCGACGGCTTTGACGAGAACGGCTATCTGAAAGGCGTAACCGCTTCCGATTACGTCACTTTGCCGGACGACTATGCCGACATCACCATCGACGCTTCCCTGGCGGAAGTCACCGATCAGGATATTTCCGACTATATCAACGAAAATCTCCTGTCCGGCTTCGCCACCACCAGCCAGGTGACTGACCGTGCTGCCGCCACCGGTGACACCGTCAACATTGACTATGTGGGCACCATCGACGGTGTGGAGTTTGACGGCGGCAGCGCCCAGGGGTACGACCTGGAACTGGGCAGCGGCACCTTTATCGACGGCTTTGAAGATCAGATCGTGGGCCACACCCCCGGCGAGACCTTTGACGTGAATGTCACCTTCCCCGAGAATTTCGCCAGCACCGACCTGGCCGGCAAGGATGCCGTTTTCAGCACCACCCTGAACTACATCAACGAGACTGTCACCCCGGAGCTTACCGACGCCTGGGTGCAGGAAAATCTTTCCGACACGATGCCCGTCACCGACGTGAGCAGTCTGAACGAGATGGTCAAAAACCAGCTTTTCTACAGCAACCAGTACAACGCGGTGTACTCCGCCCTCTACGACAAAGCCACCTTTGCCGATGAGCTTCCCGAATCCGCCAAGGAGTACTTCCGCAATGTTCAGCTGTATGGCGTATACAGCGCCGCCCAGAGCTACGGCACGAACATGACGACCCTGATCAGTTCCAGCTTCGACAGCCTGGATGAATACATCAGCTATGTGGATGAGGCAAACAAGTCCTTGCTGGAGCAGGCTCTTCTGGTACAGGCCATCGCGGAAAAGGAAGGGATCAAGTGCGACACCGAAACGATGAACGCTGAGTTCTCCAACATTTTCGGCGCCACCGACGTGAACAGTTTCACCCAGGTATACGGTGAAAACTGCGTCAAGTATCAGATGCTGGGCAACATTGTCATGAACCACCTGGTCGATACCGTAAAATACGAATAATTTCCCGTTTTTTGCCTGATGTGGTATTCCCCACATCAGGCATTTTTTTATGGAGCAATCTCTTGACAAAGGCCTCCCGAAAGAGTACTATGACAGCATAGATATTTAGACATTTTCCTAAATATCTACAACATTGCAGGAGAGGAGCGTCCACGATGGGAGATGCCTTTAAGGCGCTGGCCGACCCTACACGGCGGCGCATTCTGGAACTGCTGGCCCAGGGCGACATGACCGCCGGGGAGATCGCAACGCATTTTTCTATGACAAAGCCTTCGGTCAGCCACCACCTGAACATTCTGAAAGCAGCCGGCCTGGTCTGCGATCAGCGCAACGGGCAAAATATCGTGTACAGCGTCAATCTGACCGTCTTTCAGGAGCTGGTCAAATGGTTCTACGATGTCGATCTTGTGAAGGGAGACCCCGACCATGAAAAATAAAAAGATGTTTCTCGGGCTGCTTTTGCTCTGCCTTGTCAACTTTGCAGCCCACCTGTTCTTCTATCCCCAAATGCCGGACATTGTTCCCACCCACTGGGGCTTCAGCGGTCAGGCGGATGGCTGGGGCCCCAAATACACCATCCTGATCCTTTGTGCCCTGCCCCTGATCATCCTGATCATGATGGCAGTGATCCCCAAGATCGATCCCCGTGCACAGAACTTTGAAAAATTCGGCACCATTTACCGCGGATTCACCATCGGCATCACGGTGTTTCTTTGCGCCATTACCTGGCTGACCGAGCTGACCGTCTACAACCTGCTGCCCAACAGCGGCAATCTGGTCTCCATTCTTGTCTTTGGCGGTTGCGGTGTGCTCTTTATCCTGCTGGGCAACTATATGCCGCGCATCAAGCAGAACTATACTTTCGGCTGCAAAACCCCCTGGGCCTTGAACGATGAGCACAACTGGAACCGCACCCAGCGCATGGGGGGAATTGTCTTTGTGGTCATCGGCGTTGTATTTATGATGGCCATACCTTTCTCCAGAGTATTGGGTGAAACCGGTATGCTGATCCTTTTGCTGGGCAGTTCCCTGGGCGGCACCCTCTGGATTTATTTGTACTCTTACCTTGTCTATATCGGCAAAATGAAATAAAGCAAAAGCGGGCCGTCGCTACAGACGGCCCGCTTTCGTTTGGCTTTTTTCTGTTATTGATTGGCAGCTCTATCCAGTACCCCGGCAATAAAATCCGGAACTTCGTCGGGATCGATGCCCATGGTGTAGGCAAACTCGCTGTGCAGGATGTTCTGTGCCTCCCGCAGGGCACTGTCCTCATAGCTGGAAAGCTGTTTGCCCATGGCGTGGCGGTGACGGCGCTCGGTATAGATATCCCGGATCATCCGCAGCAGCGCATGGCGGTCACCGCTTTGCAGCGTCTGACGATAGTGTTCTTTGCGCACTTCCGGGTTGGGATCGTGTTCCGGCGCCGGTTCCTGCAAGAGGTCCAGCAGTTCCTGCTTGCTGGGCAAAGCCCGCATCCGGTCCAGCAGAACCTGACTGGTGCAGGGCACGCAGATGGTCATCGTATTGTCGTAGACCGGCCGCAGGATATAGCATTCGCACTGCTGCCCCGCCAGCTTCATCCGCTTTTTCTCTGCAATCGTGCACACACCGCTTGTCCCGTAACTGACCGTATCTCCAACCTGAAACATACTGCGTCCTCCTTTTTTCTGTTTGCGCCCGGGTAAAGTTCTCTCTACTATATAGTATAGTACTTTTTTGACAAAAATGTCATAGGCTTTTTATACAAAAATAACGTTGCCACGATTACCCCCTCTTGCACAAAAGAAAACTCCCCCTGTTACCAGGGGGAGGGAAATCCTATGGGAGGCTTTACAGGCTGGAATAGCCAAAGCTGTTGACCAGCGCATCGATTTTTTTGCCTTCCTTGCACCAAGGGCAAACATGAGAATCGTAGCTCTCATAGTCAGGCAGGTCATTGGGATCAAAGAGGCTGGTCACTTGGAAACCTGCGCACTCCTGCTGGGTGGCAAAAATAGCCGCAATCCCCACAGGAATACCGCCGTAATAGTTGATGGCTTCCACAGCACTCTGCACCGTATAACCGGTGGTCACCGAAGCGGCCAGAACCAACACATGTTTGCCGGCGATCATGGGGGCTGTATTTTCACGGAAAAGCAGCTGGCTGCCCACCGTATGCTCCGGTGTGACCACATAGATAGTCTGGTGCGCGTTCATATTGGCGTAACCGGACTTGGTCAGCTCACTGGCCATACAGGCACCGATCACCTCGGTTCCGTCCAGGCAAAGGATGGTATCCACAATGGTATTGAGGGTATACTCCTTCACCAGTTCCGCCGCCACCGCACGGGCTTCCGACAGACGGGATTTGGTCATTGTCACGTCAATATAATAGTTGATGTGACTGTGGCTGGTAGCAAAATGTCCTTTACAGACGCGCAGCAACAGGTTAGCCTTTCCGGTAGGCAGTTTGACGAGATTCATGGCCATTGGAGGTCCCTCCCTTTAACTTTCTACATTCTATTGTAAAGAGTTTGAATCCTGATTGCAAGGAACGCATTGCCCAAAATAAAGCAACGGTTTTTGGGCAGTTTTGCAGCTTCACCTTTACACTCTGCAGCCAAACTGGTATAATAAGATTACTTTTTAAAGTGGGGAGGTTTGCGGTATGGCCTATACGCTGGCACCATACAACGGAGATACACTGGCAGTACCGCAGATCGTACTAACCCATCTGGCCCAGGCCGATGGGGATACGGTGCGCACGGCACTGTACGTTCTGCAGACCGGCGACACCGATCCCCGGACCATTGCCCGCACACTGGGCCTTCCCAGCATTGAAGCCGCCCGCCGTGCCCTGCAATACTGGGCCGGCGCCGGTCTTTTGCAGCATACCAGGGCTTCTGCGCCTATGATCCCAGCGGAGGAAAAAGCAGCCAAGATCGATCTGGCCAGCCTGAACGACCCCTATGTGGCTGTTCTGTGCGAGGAAGCCCAGACGGCTTTCGGCAAGGCGTTGAGCCGCAGTGAAATGCAGCGGCTGGTGGGGCTGTACCTTAATGATGGATGGAAGCCCGATGTCATTCTGCTCTGCTGTGCCGAAAACGCCCGGCAGGGACGCCGCAGCGTGGCAGCGGTAGCCCGGGAACTGACCCGTTGGCGGGAGGACGGCGTAGAGTCCGGCGAGGATGCCGAGCGCTATCTGCGCAAGGTCAAACAGCGGGAGGACTGGTGCGCCGATGCGGCAGCCCAGTTCGGCATAGAGCCTTCCGCCCTGACCCGCTGGGAGCGCGGCGCCATCGCCCGCTGGCACGAGGAGTGGGGCATCAGCCGGGAGATGATCGACGAGGCTTTGCTGCGGGCGGGCAACAAGAACACGATCCGGTATGTGGACGGCATTCTGCGCGCCTGGCGTGCTCAGGGGATCACCACGGTGGCGGCAGCCCGTGGTCAGGGACAGCTGGCCGGCAGCAACATTCTGGCCATCGAGCGGCCTGCCGCCCCCCAGCCCGCCGCGGCCAGCGCCCAGAAAGATCTGTTCAACCGGGACTGGACCGCTATGTTCGACGAGGAGGGATAACCGATGCGTACCAAGGATGAACTCTTTCGCGCCGCACAGCGTGAGATCGCGTCCCGCCGCCAGTATGCCGTCATGCAGGCAGAAAACACCCGCCGTGCCGCCTTTGCGGCTCACCCTGCCCTGGCGGAAGCCGATGATGCCCAGATGCGTGCCGGATTGGCCCTGGCCAAAGCCGCAGCCCTGGGCGGCAACATGGAGGCCGCACGGGCAGAGCTGGCCCGTGCGGATGAAGCACTGGCTGCCGCCACAAAGGAGGCCGGCTACGGGGAGAATGCGTTCCAGCCCGCTTATTCCTGCCCCCGCTGCCAGGACACCGGCATGTACCACGGCAACCCCTGCAGCTGTGTGGCAGAGATTGCCCGCCGCCTGCGTCGGGAGGAGATCAACGCCGCCAGCCCCCTGGGGTTGTGCCAGTTTTCCACCTTCGATGTCAACCGCTACTCCCCCGAGGTGGAGCCGGAACTGGGTATTTCGCCCCGGGCTTACATGGAAAAACTGCTCCATTATTGTGAAAACTATGCCCAGAAATTCAGCAGCAAAAGCACCAACCTGCTCTTTATGGGGCACACCGGGCTGGGCAAGACCCATCTGGCGTTGGCCATTGCCGACGCGGTGCTGGGTGGCGGGCACGATGTGCTCTACACCAGTGCGGCAGCCCTGGCCGCCCGACTGGGCCGGGAGCATTTCGACTTTGACAGCGGCGACGAATGGCTCAACGCCTGCCAGGAGGCCGATCTGCTGATCCTGGATGATCTGGGTACCGAATACATTACCCCGCTGACCATCAGCGTGTTGTATGAGCTGATCAACACTCGGATGCTGACCGAACGGCCCACGATCTATACCACCAACATCACCGACCAGAGCGTCTTTGTGGCCCGCTATACCGAAAAGGTGGCCAGCCGGATGCTGGGCGGCTGCAAAATGTTCAAGTTTTTCGGCACCGATCAGCGCCTGAAATAAAGAAAAAGCGCCTGCCGGGCATCCTGTGACGGGATATACGGCGGGCGTTTTTTATGAAAAGGCATGTAAGTAAGCAAAAACCGCAAAAGCACCTTGCGGCACCTTTGCGGCTGACAAGTCGGAGTGACGGGATTCGAACCCACGGCCTCTTGGTCCCGAACCAAGCGCGCTACCAACTGCGCTACACCCCGATAAAAAAACCGCAGCAGCAGAGCTGCTGCGGTGTGGTTGGGGATGAGAGGATCGAACTCCCACGGGCGGAGTCAGAGTCCGCTGCACTACCATTATGCGAATCCCCATCGCATTCCGTTGTGGGCGCCTGCCCTCAACGCTTAACTATTATAGCCGCTGAAGATGGTTTTGTCAACAGTTTTTTTGCGATTTTTTCATGTTTTTTGCAACTGGCGGTTCATCGTCTATTTTTCTTTTGCAGGGTTGACAAGCCGTGCCCGGTGTCGTAAATTTATAGTAGAATTGCATGGCTGAGCCATGCAGAAACCGCGCTGTGCGCGGCATATGGGAGGTAATCATATGGCAATTCGTGTTGGTATTCTGACTTCCGGCGGCGACTGCCCCGGCCTGAACGCAACGATCCGCGGCGTGGCCAAGGCTTTGTACAACCGCATGGGAGATAAGGTAGAGATCGTCGGCATTTTGAACGGCTACGACGGCCTGATCAACGGCAACTATCGTGAGATGAGCCCCGATGAATTTTCCGGCATCCTGACGGTGGGCGGCACCATCCTGGGTACCAAGCGCACTCCCTTTAAAAAGATGCGCGTGGTGGAGGATGACAAGATCGATAAGGTCGCAGCCATGAAGAAGAATTACCGTGCCGCCAAACTGGATTGCCTGCTTTGCCTGGGCGGCAACGGCACCCACAAGACCGCCAACTTGCTGAGCCAGGAAGGGCTGAACGTCATCGGCCTGCCCAAAACCATCGACAACGATATCTACGGCACCGATGTGACCTTCGGGTTCCATACCGCTGTGGATATTGCCACCGAAGTCATCGACCGCATCCACACCACCGCCGGCAGCCACAGCCGCGTGATGTGCATTGAGATCATGGGCAACAAAGCCGGCTGGCTGACCCTTTACTCCGGTATTGCCGGCGGTGCCGACATTATCCTGATCCCCGAAATGCCTTACGATATCAAGAAGGTTGCCGCCGCCGTGGAGAATCGCGCCAAGGCCGGCAAGAACTTCTCCATTCTGGCAGTGGCCGAGGGTGCTTTCTCGGTGGAAGAAGCCAAGATGAAGCGCAAGGAATGGACCGCCCAGCGCGCCCAGGCCGGTTACACCACCGCCACCGCCCGCATCGCCCATCAGATCGAATCCATGACCGGTGCCGAGACCCGTATCTGCGTGCCCGGGCACATGCAGCGCGGCGGCAGCCCCAGCGCCTATGACCGCGTTCTGGCCACCCAGTTCGGTTCCTACGCCGCCAGCCTGGTGGCCGATGAGCACTACGGTATCACGGTCGCCATGGTCAACCGCCATGTGACGGCCAATCCCCTTGCCGACATTGCCGGCAAGACCCGCGGTGTCCCCGGTGACTGCGACATGCTCAACGTTGCCCGCGCCATGGGAATCAGCCTGGGTTGATGATTCCCTCTGCCCTGCGGCTCTAACCGCAACAGAAAAGCGCTGCCCCCGTGGCAGCGCTTTTTGTTATTCCAGATAAAAATCCCGCAACTCTGCCAGACGCTTTTCGTCCAGACCATACTCCCGGGCAAAATACTCCTCATAACTGGCAAAGCGTTGCAAAATTTCGTCGATGGCACCGGCACCCATTGCCTCATCCACCCCTTCCACCGAAAGCAGCAGCCGACGTTCCTCGGGGCTTTTTCCCTGCAGCGATGCTTCAATGATCTCCCGGCGATACCGGTTGGTCAACATATAATCCCGCAGCGCATCCTTCCTGTCCACCCCCAGAGCCAGCAAGATCAGCATGGCTGCAATGCCGGTGCGATCTTTGCCGCAGGTGCAGTGGAACAAAAGCGGCCCATGGTGCTGTTCCAGAAGCTCAAACAGCAGATGATAGGCCGGATTGCCGAAAGGCATCTCCCGGTACAGAACGGTAAACCAGTCGTAGTCATGGACCGGATGGCCCGCCGCCTTCTCAAAGGCCGCCTTTTCCTGGGCCAGCCGTTCAATGCCGGTAGAGGAAAAATCCATCTCGGTTCCATCCGCCATCCGCATGGCACAGACGCGATGATATGTTGCCCCGGGCACGGCCGGGTCGGGGTGCTTTGCGTATTCCCCGGCGCTGCGCAAATCCAGGATATCCCGCAGATGCCAGCTTTGCAGGACCGGCCAGTCTGCCGGATTTTCCAGCCCGTCCAGGTTGCCGCCCCGATACAGCAGACCGTACCGCACCTTACGGCCGTCCGCTGCCGGGTAACCACCCAGTTCCCGAAAATTCACCGCGCCGTGCAGCGCGATCTCTGCTCCCGGCGCGGGGTGACGCCCTTCTTTCACAGATATTCCTCCCCTTTCCGAATTCCGCTTCATCATAACACAGAAACCCGGCCGGGACAAGTCCCGCCGGGTTTTCTCTTACAATTGTGCCAGCAGGCGGTCGATCTCCTGCCGGGTGGCCAGGCCCAGGCTGAATGCGGTGGCGCTGCCGCAGGCCGTGCCCAGGCGCAGCGCCTCTGGGTAGGAGTTGCTTTGCAGATAGCCTGCCAAAAAGCCCGCCAACATGCTGTCCCCAGCGCCGACGCTGTTCACCACCGTGCCTTTGGGCGTGCCGATGCGGTGGACCTTGCCCGTTTCGTCCAGCAGCAGGGCGCCATCCCCTGCCATACTGACCAGTACGTTGCGGGCGCCGCCGGCCTGCAATTGCCGGGCCGCCGCCGTGATCTCTTCGTCGTCCTGCAGCGGGTGCCCCACAATCTCCGCCAATTCATGGTGGTTGGGCTTGATGAGGAACGGACCATAGGGCAGTACTCTTGCCAGCAGTTGGCCCGCTGCGTCCACCACTGTACGCACACCCCGCCCCTGCAGCCGTCGGAGTATTTTTTCGTAGGTATCGGCAGGCAGGCTGATGGGAATACTCCCCGCCAGCACCAGGACATCCCCTGTCTGCAAGGCGTCCAGTTTTTTGTAAAAGGCCGCCATGGCCTCGGCGGGAATGACCGGTCCGGCACCATTGAGCTCTGTTTCCTGTCCGGCTTTGATCTTGACGTTGATCCGGGTCATACCGGAGGGCAGATGGATAAAATCCGTCTGCAACCCCTGGGCGGCCAGGCCTTTTTCCAGCCAGGCGCCGGTTTCCCCCGCCACAAATCCCAGGGCTATGCTGGGGCAATCCAGCTGGGCCAGTACCCCGGACACATTGATGCCTTTGCCCCCCAGGACACAATCCTCCCCCGCTGCACGGTTGACGGTTCCCGTTTGCAGCGGCGTATCCAGCCGGACCACATAGTCGATGGCGGGATTGAATGTTACGGTGTAGATCATAGAAATGCTTCCTTTTTTCAGAACGTTCCCGGACGGGTCACCGGCGTCATGGGGACCGCCGTATCCAGCAGAGCTTCCCTGCTGGCGATGGCATACCGGGCATACCCGTCGATCAGATACTGGGTGCCGGCACTGTCCGCCAGCTGCTGCATTCCGGTGGTGGCATCGTCCCACACCAGGTACTGCCCCGGTCCGGTTTCCCTCATTACCCAGATGGCGCGATCCTCGCCGCCGATCCAACGCCGCTGCGGGCTGCGGGTCAGGCTGCCATCCGCACGGTTATAGATATACAGCCATTCCTTGCCTTCCTCCTGGCCGTGGAACATCACATCCTCCTCATAGACGCCCATGATCTGCATGGCCTGAGGCAGCTGGGTCACCACGGTATCCTCCGTTTCCCCCAGTGGGCGGCAAATCAGCCGGTTCTGTTCATCCACCTTCCACAAAGCTTCTTCTGCCAGCCGCCTGTCCAAAAACCAATGGCCTTCAGTGGTGTACAACGCTTTCTCCTGCCCGGTGACCGGATCGAATGCACAAAGGGAAACCGCCAGCCAGGGCGACAGCTCGTCCAGATTGGCCACATGGTAGCCGCTGTAAACGGGTTCTGCCGGGCAATCCTCCGCCAGTGTGGTCCGGGTGATCAGCAGCCGGTTTTCCCACACCCCCAACAAATTTCCGCCAAAGGCATTCCAATTTGTCAGGGTTTCCATCGTCCCGGTTTCCGGGTCCAGCCGCACCAGAGAATAGGCATCGGGAACTGTCGGCTGGTCTGAAATATCACAGAAACGAAAATACAGCGCCGTACCGTCACTGGCCAGGCCCCCATCCCAGACGGCGATGGCTGTTCCCTGGGAAAATTCATACAGGGCCTCCCGGTTGCTGCCGTCCAGATCACTGCGCAGCAGCATCGGGGTATCGGTGATCATCCCGGACCAAAGCCAGTAGAGAGACTCCTCATCGGCAAACAAATACAGATTGGCCGTTTCCAGCTCCAGCGGCTCCCCGACGATCTGTTCAGTGCCTTGGGCAAAATCGAAGGAATGGGCGGCAACACCGCCGTTCCCGTACCCGTAGCCGCCCTCCCCGTACAGCGGTTCCCGCTGGTAATACGCCGTGCTGTTTTGCGCATCGATCCAGTGCAGCGGCACGGCGGGTTCTTCGGTGGGCGCAGGGGCAGGCGTGGATTCTGCCGTTTCCGGGGAGGCTGAAGGCACCGGAGCGGCGGTGGAAATAGCCTTTTGTTCCGGTCCGCCACAGGCTGTCAGCAACAAAAGCAGCAGCAACGGTATACAGAGTCTTTTCATCGGGAAGCCTCCTTTCCGGCAGGGATGGCCTAAGGGATGCTTTTTTCAGTTTCCTTCGTCGTAGGTAACAACAGGCACATCGGCATAGGGGTCCGGGCCTTCGGCAGGCAGCGTCTGCATATATTCATGCATGGCTTCCGCCACCTTTTTGCTGTAAGCTACCGCCTCCACCACGGTGCGGGCGCCCTTGACGGCGTCGCCGCTGGCAAAGATGCCCGGCACATTGGTGCACCCCACTTCATCGGTGACAAACAGGCCGCGCTCGTTGGTTTTGAGTTCCTTCTCGTCTTCGGTGATCGTAGTACAAGGGCCCTGGCTGATGGAAACGATGACACTGTCGGTGGGATACAGTTTTTCACTGCCGGGGATATCGGTGAGCGTACCGTCCTCCCCTTCGGCCAGATCACGGAATACCACCCCGTGGTCGGTGATCTCCACCGGCTTTTTATTGTAATAGAACTGTACACCTTCCAGTTTGGCGTAGCTCACCTCGTAATCGCTGGCCGCCACCTTTTTCGACAGGGAGAAACACTCTACATGGCGGGTGCCGTTGCGCAGCGCCGTACGGCAGACATCCATGGCCGCATTGCCCGCACCGATCACAATAAGCCGGCTGCCCAGATGATATACGTCGGGGTTTTGCAGATAGTTGATGGCAAAATGTACATGACCCAGGCTTTCCCCTTTGATATGCAGGGCATTGGGACGCCACACGCCTGTTCCAATAAACACCGCCTTATAGCCATCCCGGAACAGATCCTCCACACGCAGGGCCTTGCCTACATCGGTGTTGGGACGGACCTTGATGTCCTTCAGAAGCAGGTGGCGGTACTCAAAATCATCCAGCACCGACTTGGGCAGCCGAAATTCCGGGATACCGTAACGCAGCACACCGCCGATCTTATCATGGCTTTCAAAAATCGTCACATCATACCCGTACCGGGCCAGAATGACCGCGATGGTCAGGCCGGCCGGACCGGAACCGATGATGGCCGCCTTTTTGCCGTTGGGCTTGGCCGGGCCATGGGTCATCTGACTGGCATACGTAGAGGAAATATAATTCTCGATGACCGAGAAATGTACCGGCGCGCCCTTGATGCCCTGTACGCAATGGCCTTCGCACTGATTTTCATGGTTGCAGACCAGCGAACAAACCGTGGTAAGAGGATTGTTTTCAAACAGCATCCTTCCTGCCTCATTGAGTTTATTGGCCTTCAGCAGGCGGATCACCTCCGGAATGTTGGTGTGTATGGGACACCCCTGCTGACAACGCGGATTCTTGCAGCCCAGACAGTGATTGGCTTCGTCCATTACATGCAGTGCCATAGTTTTCTCCTTCTACCGTACAGATTTTGCGCGTTAAAAATGCAACAAAGTTGCCGTATTGCGCGTTTTTTCTCCATATTTATAGTACCACCGGTTTGGCTGTGAAGGCAAGCCCCATGGGAAGGATTTTTTCTCTGCAAAGTGACGAAAAATCCACAGCCCGGCTGTGCAGAGCCGCCACCCGGGCCGCTGCTTCCCCGGTGCGCATCAGATCGGAGAGCGAAGTTCCCGCAGGAAGGCGGGCGTTTTTCAGCCGGGGCAACGCCTCCCTTTTGGCCCCCAGAATATGCAGATAAGGCGGCAAAGGCAATTCTGACGGGAATTCCAGCGCCGCATCCAGCACAAGACGCCGGAGCCGGGCGTGGGGATATCGCTTGGTTTTCAGCCGTGTATACAAGTCTTCCAGCCCATCCGCAGCACGCACCGCCTCCGCCAGGCGGTGTTCCAGTCCTTCACTGACGCCCCGGACCTGCCCAAAACGTTTCGGGTCCCGAGTACGCAGCAACGCCAGCAGCGCCGTTTCCAGCCGCCAGGGGGCCAGCAGCAAACCGTCCTGGGCCGCCTGACGATACAGTTCCATGGCGGAAGCCGGTACAAATGGGCCCCATTCTTCCAGCGGACGCCGCCGCAAATCACTGGCACTGGCCATCGGAATGCCGTTGTGCTCTCCCGCACTGCCGTTGTGGGCCGCCCCCCAGCGGGGCAGCGGCCATGGCGTCATTGCTGCCTTCTGAGCCAGGATCGCTTTGCAGTATTCGATGCCCAGAATGTTGTTGGGTGTACGCAGCAACATTCCCATGCCGGGAACCAGGGCTTCGGCAGCCTCGGCCCGGGCCGCCGCGTAGGTCATCCCCCCCGCCAGTTTTTTCCGCAAAAGAGGCTGCAGTTCCTCGGTCTGCACCAGGGCGGCAGCCTGCATCAGCCGGGAGGCATCCGGGGTCTCTGCACCAAAGGCCAGGGTGTCGCACCCCAAGGCAGTCAAAAGATGTACTCCCGCAGCGGCAAATTGCTCCGCCGTTGTACAGGCATAGGGCGCCGGCATGGCCACCACCAGGTCTGCCCCCGATGCCAAAGCCGCCCGTACCCGGACCTCTTCCGGCAGAACGGGCACTCCACCCCGCTGCACAGCGCCGCTGCTCATACAAACGGCAATACAGCGGGCTCCCGCCCGGCGCACTTCGGCCAACTGGGCCGCGTGTCCGTTGTGAAAAGGGTCGTATTCCGTGATGATGCCTGCAAATTCCATGGTCACTCCTACTATGCAAAAATTGTTCTATCTTGCGTTAATTGTTCTTGAAAAACATTTGACCACATTATATAATATTTTTAGCAACTCGAAAAGGGCGTTCTGCGCCCACACACCACTGAAGGAGGAAACCCCATGAAAATTCTGGTTATCAACTGCGGTTCTTCGAGCCTGAAGTACCAGCTCATCGACATGGACGGTGAAAAGGTATTGTGCAAAGGCCTGTGCGAACGGATCGGCATGGAGAGCAGCATGATTACCCACGAGGCCAACGGCCACAAGGCGACCACGCCCGCCATCTTCCCCACCCATACCGAAGCGTTCGGCGAAGTCGTCAAGAAGATGACCACCGGCGAAGGCAAGGTCATTAATCAGGTCAGCGAAATCGATGCCATTGGCCATCGTGTCGTCCACGGCGGTGAAAAGTTCAAGAAGAGCTGCCTGATCACCCCCGACGTTGTGAAGGCTATCCGTGACCTGTCTCCCCTGGCGCCGCTGCACAACCCCGCCGCCATTCTGGGCATCGAAGCCTCTTACAAAGTCTTTGGAGCGGACAAACCCAACATCGCCGTGTTCGATACCGCCTTCCATTCCACCATGCCCCCCAAGGCCTACATGTACGCCATCCCTTATGAATACTACGAGAAGTACGGTGTACGCCGCTACGGCTTCCATGGCACCAGCCACAAGTACGTCAGCCACCGTGCTGCCGAGTACCTGGAAGAGTCCATTGAGCGCCTGAAGCTGATTACCTGCCACCTGGGCAACGGTTCTTCCATCGCCGCTGTGGACCAGGGCCAAGTGGTGGATACCTCCATGGGCATGACCCCGCTGGCCGGCCTGATGATGGGCACCCGCTGCGGTGACCTGGATCCTTCCGTGGTCAACTACCTGAAGTACAACCTGGAAATCACCGGCCATCAGCTGGATGAGATCCTGAACAAGAAGTCCGGCCTGCTGGGCGTTTCCGGCGTTTCCAGCGATATGCGCGACGTGGAGTCTGCCGCCAAGGAAGGCAACGAGCGTGCCCAGATGGCGCTGGATATGCTGAACTATCAGATCAAGAAGATCATCGGCAGCTATATTGCGGCTATGGGCGGCGTGGACGCCATCGTCTTTACCGGCGGCATCGGTGAACACGACGACGAGTCCCGTGCCAAGATCTGCCATCATATGGATTGGCTGGGCATCCGCATTGATACCGACAAAAACCGCGGCGTACGCAGCCAGCACAAGGACGTGGTGGAGATCACCGCCTGGGGCGCCCGTGTTCGTACCCTGGTAGTGGAAACCAACGAAGAGTTGATGATTGCCCGCGACACCAAGGAAGTTTTGGACAACCAGTAAGTTTTCTTTTCTGCAAACAGCCAAAAGGAGGCCGACTCCCCCATGGGAGCCGGCCTCCTTTGTTTGTATGACAGGGATGAAATTACTGCTGCTGGGCAGCGCGCTTCTTGGCGATGGCCGCCAGTGCATCCTTGCGGGACAGATTGATACGTCCCTGCTGGTCGATATCGGTGACCATAACGAAGATGGGATCGCCCACAGCGACCACATCCTCCACATGCTCCACACGGTGATCGTCCAGCTTAGAAATATGGACCAGGCCTTCCTTGCCGGGTGCGATCTCCACAAAGGCGCCGAAATTCATCAGGCGGGTCACACGGCCCTTGTAGATGGCACCGATCTCGGGGTCCTCCACGATGGTCTTGATGGTGGCGATGGCACGCTTGGCATCCTCCTGATCCACCGCGGAGATAAAGACGTGACCGTCCTCCTCGATGTCGATCTTGCAGTTGAAGTTGGCACACATCTCCTGGATGACCTTGCCGCCCTTGCCGATGACATCCTTGATCTTGTCCACGGGGATCATCATGCTGAACATCTTGGGAGCATACTTGGACAGCTCGGCACGAGGCTCGGCGATGACCGGCTTGATGATCTGGTCCAGGATATACAGACGGCCCTTGCGGCACTTCTCCAGCGCCTCTTCCACGATCTCGTAGGTCAGGCCGTCCACCTTGATATCCATCTGGATGGCGGTGATGCCGCGGCGGGTACCGCCCACCTTGAAGTCCATATCGCCGTGGAAGTCCTCCACGCCCTGGATGTCCAGCATGGTCATCCAGCGGCCGCCGTGCAGCGGGTCACCGTCGGTGATCAGGCCGCAGGAAATGCCGGCCACGGGCGCCTTGATGGGCACACCGGCGTCCATGAGGGCCAGTGTAGAGCCGCAGATGGAAGCCTGGGAAGTGGAGCCGTTGGAAGAGAGCACCTCCGACACGCAGCGGATGGTGTAGGGGAACTCGTTCTGGTCGGGCAGTACCGGAACAAGGGCGCGCTCGGCCAGGTTGCCATGGCCGATCTCGCGGCGGCCGGGGCTGCGGGGAGCACGGGCCTCGCCCACAGAGTACGGCGGGAAGTTGTAGTGATGGATATATCGTTTGTACTGGGTGTCGGACAGGTCGTCCATCAGCTGGGCGTCCTTGGTGGAACCCAGAGTGCAGATGGTGAGGACCTGGGTCTGGCCGCGGGTAAACATGCCGGAACCATGCACACGGGGCAGCAGTCCGACTTCAGCGGCCAGGGGGCGGATTTCGTTGATGCCGCGTCCGTCTACCCGCTTGCCGTCCTCCAGCAGCCAGGTGCGGACGACCTTCTTCTGCAGTTTGTAGCTGATCAGGTCGATATCCGCGGCGGTCAGTTCGGGATGCTCGGCAGCAATGGCGTCCATGATGGGCAGCAGGGCGGCGTCACGCACATTCTTGTCGTCGGTATCCATGGCAGCCTTGACTTCGTCCAGATGCTTGGCATAGACATCCGCCAACAGGCCGTGATCCAGTTCCACCGGCGTAAAGGTCTTTTTGGGCTTGCCGATCTCGGCCACAATGCTGTTGATGAAGGCCAGCATCTTCTTGATCTCGGCATGACCGGCCTTGATGGCTTCCATCATGGTGGCTTCGTCCACCTCGTTGGCGCCGGCTTCGATCATGACGATCTTTTCCTCGCTGGCGGCCAGGGTCAGGGACAGGTCGCTGCGCTCCCGCTGCTCCTTGGTGGGGTTGAGGACGATCTCACCGTCCACCAGGCCCACAAACACACCGGCAATGGGGCCGTTCCAGGGGATGTCGGACATGGCGATAGCCAGGGAGGCACCGTTCATGCCGGTGATCTCGGCAGAGTTATCGGGGTCCAGGCTCATGACCGTCATGGTGACACAGACGTCATTGCGCATATCCTTGGGGAAGAGCGGACGGATGGGACGGTCCACCACACGGGAGGACAGGATCGCATGCTCGCCGGGGCGGCCTTCGCGGCGCATAAAGCTGCCGGGGATGCGTCCGGCGGCGTAGAGTTTCTCCTCAAACTCCACGCTCAGGGGGAAAAAGTCCACACCCTCACGAGGCTTTTCACTCATGGTGACGTTGCAGAGCACGCAGGTGTCACCGTACCGGACCATGGCGCTGCCGTTGGACAAGCCGCACATCTTACCGGTTTCCACCACAAAGGGACGGCCCGCAAAGGTCGTTTCAAATTTGCGGTAATGGGGGAATGTTTCCAGCCGGGAAGCAAATTCGTATGCCATTAGAGATTCTCCTTCTATTTGGATTTTATATACCGTGGCTGTGTTCGCTCCCGGTTTGAGCAATAAAGCCAGCAGCCAAGCCGGTGCTTGGGTGCTCGATTTACTGCGCAAAGCGGTAAGCCTCCACAGCCGAAAGCCTTGGCAGTGGATAAAAAAGAAAAGCGGGCAAGGTGCTTGCGTGCACCCTGCCCGTTTTTGCGAAAATTACTTGCGCAGACCCAGCTCAGCGATCAGGGCACGATAACGGTTGATGTCCTTCTTTTGCAGATAGGCCAGCAGATTGCGGCGGCGGCCGACCATCTTGAACAGGCCGCGGCGGCTGTGGTTGTCATGCTTGTTGGTCTTGAGATGCTCGGTCAGGTGGTTGATGCGTGCGGTGAGCAGCGCGACCTGGACCTCCGGAGAACCGGTGTCACCCTCGTGCAGGGCGGCCTTGGCGATGATGGGCTGCTTCTCGATAGCAGATTTCTGGCTCATGATAGATACCTCTTTCAAGTAATTATTTGCCGATGGCGCAGTATGGGGTAACTGCGGGTTTGAGGCATACGCCCCTTACCGGGCCACGGTAACAGACAATAGTATACCATACCTGTGCCGGGATTACAAGGGCACGGCACGGTGTTTTTGCAATTATTTTACCGTCTGGGCGGCGAAGTAAGCCTTGCTGTCCTGGGCAGCGCGGCGGATCAGGTCGGACAGTTCCTGCAGGGTGCGGAATTTCCGCACAGGGCAGAGATACCGGTGAAATTCCAGTACCGGGTTCTGCCCGTAGAGGTCCCCGGAAAAGTCCGGCACATAGGTTTCGCAGGTAACGGCGGCGTCGGCACTGGCATCCACGGTAGGACGGCGGCCGATTCCGGTGGCGGAGGGCCACCAGCGGCCTTCCAGCCAGATCCGGGTAAGATACACCCCGGTGCAAGGCTGTAGGGCATCGGGCGGATAGTTCTGGTTTACCGTAGGGGTGCCCAGTCGGCTGGTGCCCACCCCCTTGCCGTGGGTGACCTTCCAGTCGATAGCGTAGGGGGCCCCCAGCATGGCGTTGGCATCATCCAGGCGGCCTTCCTCCAATGCCGCACGGATGCGGGTGGAGGATACGGCCTGGGCACCGTACTGGGCCATGGGCACAATATGCACCGCAATACCCAACGGTTCGCACAAGGTGTGGAGTATCTCCACATCCCCTGCCGCCCGGGCGCCGAAGGTAAAGTTCTTGCCGCAGAACACGGCCTTGGCCCGGAAACAGTCCACCAGAACTTTCTGGACAAAATCCTCCGGGGAAAGGTCCCGGAACGCTTCAAAGGGGGGTTCCAGGTATTGCTGGATGCCCAGGCTCTCCATGCGGGCATGTTTCTGCGCAGGCGAGAGGATCCGTCCGCCTTTGAGAGTCTGATTCCCGGGAAGCTCAAAGGTGAAGGCTGCCGCGTCCAATCCGTTTTCAGAGGCATACCGCACCGCACTGCCCAGCACCATCCGGTGCCCGCAGTGGACGCCGTCAAAATACCCCAGCGCCACAGCACAGCCCCCTGTGGTGGCCACCGGCGTCAAGGTTTGATAGATCTGCATCGGCGTTTCAGTTCCTTTCACAAAAGAGTTTTTCCACCCGCAGTACGCCCCCCTGTACTACCGCCAGGCCCAGAAACAGGCCTTTCTCATCGTAAGTGCGGTACCGGCCATCTGCCGCCGCATAGTGGCTGGTGGGGCAGCCGTTGAAGAGATGGGCTTTCACCCCGTCGTTGACGGTCAGGGCCGGAAGAGGCGCAAAAACCGCTTCCACCGGCAGAATCCAGCCATTGGTCGCCAGGGCACCGCTTTCGGCAGCGGCCAGAATCTCCGGCAATGTATGGCACTGTTCGATGGAAAAGACCCCCGCCCGGGTACGGCGCAGGGCCGCCAGGGTGGCAGGGACGCCCAGCGCCGTGCCGATGTCCTCCGCCAGGACGCGGATGTAGGTGCCTTTGGAGCAAGACACCCGCAGGGTGTAATCTCCCGGAGCCGGGCTGCCCAGATAGTCGATGCTGTACACCGTAATGGGCCGCGGCGTGCGCTCCACCGTCTGGCCTTTGCGGGCCGCCTTATAAAGAGGCTGTCCGTTGATCTTGACGGCGCTGTACATAGGCGGCAACTGCATGAGCTCCCCGGTAAAGCAGGGCAGCACCGCACACAGTTCCTCCTTCCCCACCGTAACAGGGGCGGTCTCCAGCACGGTGCCGGTCACATCACCGGTATCGGTGCGCAGGCCCAGACGCAGCGTTGCTTCGTAGGTTTTGTCGTGATCCAGCTGGCGGTCGGCAGCAGAGGTTGCCTTGCCGATAAACACGGCGAGCACACCGGTCGCCATAGGGTCCAGTGTGCCCGAGTGCCCCAGCTTGCGTGTGCCCAGTGCGCCGCGCAGTTTGGCCAGCACATCAAAGCTGGTCCAGCCGGCGGGCTTATCCACGGGCAGAATGCCGAATGGCGTTTGCATAGTGGGGATTTCCTTTTCTGTTGATTTGCTCAGGACTCGGGCTCTGCAGCGCGCAGGGATGCGCTGCGGTCCAGTTCCTTTTTCACTTCATCCAAAATGGCATGTTTGGCATTATCCAGATTGCCGCTGATCTCGCACCCGGCCGCACGGGGATGTCCCCCGCCACCCAGACGCCGGGCAATGTTGCAGGCGTTGGTATCGTGGCCTGTACGCACACTGATCTTGTAACTGCCGTCCTTTTGCTGGCGCAGCGTCAGCCCTACTTCCACCCCTTCGATGGAGCGGGGCAGGCTGGTCAGGTCCTCCAGTTCCGCCCCGGCCACACCGGCCGCCTGGATCTGGTCCCAGGTCAGGCAGATGAGGGCACAGCGGTCCTCAAAGTAGAATTCCAGGCTTTCCAGCGCCATCCGTTCGGCGGACATCCGTGCATGGGAGCGGCACTCAAACAGCCGCTCGTTGAGATTTTCCACGTCGGCCCCCGCCTCGATCAGCGCCGCGGCCGCACGATGGGTGGCTGCCGTGGTGTTGGTGAAGCGGAAACAGCCGGTATCGGTGGCAATGCCGGTATACAGGCAAGCCGCAATATCCGGTGTGATCTCCACCCCCATTTCTGGGAGCAGGGTGGTCAGCAGCTCTGCCGTGGCGGCAGCGTTGTCGTCCAGCATGGTTTCGTAAGCATACCCGCTGTTGGAGCCGTGATGGTCGATACACAGATCCACATGGGCAGCGTATTCCGGCATATTGTTGCGGTCGCCGAAGAGCTGGATACCAGCCACATCCACCGCCACCACAAAACGCGGCGTAAAGCTGCCGTCAAACACCGTAATGGGCAAAAACTCATACATGGCGGGGATGGGGTCGCTGCAAAGCACCGCAGCGGTCTTGCCGAGCCGCTGCAGCGCCAGGCAAAGCGCCGCCCCCGAGCCGATGGTGTCACCGTCCGGGTTTTTGTGGCATAATATCAGGATCTCGTCCGCGCTGAGCAAGCGCGAGACAACGGTCTCATGATCCACGGATTGCGTCATACAGTTCCTCTTTTCTGGGGTGATCAGTTCGGGGCGTACCCAACGGTACCGCCCTGCCCCGGATCATTCGCTGTCGCTGCCAGCGTTTTCGCCGGCGGGCTGACTGTTCTCCACAGCCAGTTCGTCCAGCAGTTTATTGATGTGGGCAGCATAGGCGGCCCCTTCATCAGCTACAAACACAAAGCGCGGCGCTTTGCGGATGTGCATGCGGCGGCTGACCTCGGTACGGACGTGACCAGACGCCTTGTTCAGCGCCTTGACAACCGGAGCCGGGCCGCCTTCCCGTCCCATCACGCTGATGTAGACCTTGGCCTGATCCAGGTCGGGGGTCACATCCAGCCGCGTGACGGTCAGCAGGCCGCCGGTCACACGGGGGTCCTTCATCTCACCGATGATGGCGATGAGTTCCCGCTTCATGTCCTGTGCCATACGGCCATGATTCTTGCTAGGCATGGTATTCTATCCTCAAATCTATGCAGGCAAGGCACCCGGCATCCGCCGGGGCTTTCCTCCCCTGCCTGGGTAAAAATCAGTCGCGATACTCTTCCAGTTTGAAGCACTCGAAGACGTCGCCTTCCTTGATGTCGGAGAACTTCTCCAGGGTGATGCCGCACTCAAAGCCTTCAGCCACTTCCTTGGCGTCGTCCTTGAAGCGCTTCAGGCTGGCGATGGCATCCTCGCAGATGACGATACCGTCACGCACCAGGCGCAGCTGGGCATCCCGGGTGATCTTGCCGCTGGTAACACGGCAGCCGGCCACGGTACCCACGCTGGAGATCTTGTAGACCTGGCGGACCTGGGCCTCGCCCAGAGCAACCTCGCGGATCTTGGGCGCCAGCATGCCCTTCATAGCGTCGGACACATCGTTGATGGCATCGTAGATGACGCGATACATACGCATTTCCACGCCGGTCTGCTCGGCTTCCGCCTTAGCAACCGCATCGGGACGGACGTTGAAGCCGATGATGATGGCGTTGGAGGCGTCTGCCAGGGAAACGTCGGACTTGGAAATGGCACCGACACCGGCATGAATGACCCGGACGCGGACCTCGTCGTTGGAGATCTTTTCGAGGCTCTGTTTGACGGCCTCGGCAGAGCCCTGGACGTCCGCCTTGACGACGATGGGCAGTTCCTTCATATCGTTGGCCGCCATCTGATCGAAGAGGTTATCCAGGGTGACCTTGGTGTAGGAGGCAAACTGCCGTTCCTTGGCCTCGGCGGTACGCTTGTCGGCCAGTTCGCGGGCCAGCTTCTCGTCCTCAACAGCCTCGAACAGCTCGCCGGCTTCCGGCACTTCGGTCAGACCGGTGATCTCCACAGGCGTAGAGGGACCGGCTTCGGTGATCTCGCGCCCCTTGTCGTCCCGCATGGTACGCACACGGCCCACAGCGGTACCGGCGATCAGGCAATCGCCCTTATGCAGGGTACCGTTCTGCACCAGCAGGGTGGCAATGGGGCCCTGGCCCTTGTCCAGACGGGCTTCCACCACGGCGCCTTTGCCGCGGCGGTTGGGGTTGGCTTTCAGTTCCATGACCTCGGCCTCCAGAACGATCCGTTCCAGCAGGTCGGAGATGCCCATGCCGGTGACAGCCGATACAGGGATGCAGGCCACGTCGCCGCCCCAGTCTTCGGGGACGATCTCATACTGGGTGAGCTGCTCCTTGACGCGCTCGGGGTTGGCGGTGGGCTTATCCATCTTGTTGATGGCCACGATCAGCTTGACGTTGGCCGCCTTGGCATGGTTGATGGACTCGATGGTCTGGGGCATGATGCCGTCGTCGGCAGCCACCACCAGCACCGCAATATCGGTCATGTTGGCGCCGCGGGCACGCATGGCGGTAAACGCCTCATGGCCCGGGGTATCCAGGAAGGTGATGACGCTGTCGCCGCTCTTGACCTGGTAAGCACCGATGGCCTGGGTGATGCCGCCGGCCTCGCCTGCGGTCACATTGGTCTTGCGGATGGCGTCCAGGATGGAGGTCTTGCCGTGGTCGACGTGACCCATGACCACCACAACGGGAGGACGCTCCACCAGATCGGCGGCGTTGTCCTCCTCCTGCACGAAGAGGCGCTCCTCGATGGAGACATGGACTTCATGCTCCACCTTGGCATGGAATTCCTCGGCAATAAGGGCGGCGGTGTCGAAATCCACCACGTCGGAGACGGCATGCATCTCGCCCATCTGCATGAACTTGGCAACCACCTTGGCTGCGGTCTGCTTCAGACGGCTGGCCAGCTCACCCACGGTGATCTCGTCGGGAATGGAGATCTTCAGCTGGGCATTGCGGGCCTTCTCCAGCTGGATGCGCTGCAGACGCTCGGCCTCGGTCTCGCGGCGGCGGCCGAACTGCTGGCCGCGGCGGTTGTTGCGGTTGTTGAACTTTTCTTTCTTGCCGGTGGGCTGGTTCTTGCGCTTGTTGGGCATGTTGCGGCTGTCGGCCAGATCGTCATACCGGGCGTTGAACTTATCCACGTTCACATCCACCGTACGGGTATCCACAGACACCTGGGCGCGGTTGACCTGCACCTGCTCGGTGGCAGCCACTGGCTTCTTGATGCCGGTATCGGCGGCCAGCTCCTGCAGGGTGACGCGCTTCTCGTTGCGCTTCTCCGCCTGCTTTTCCGGCTTGCGGTTTTCCCGCTTGTTTTCCTGCTTCTTGCCCTCGGGCTTTTTGGGCTCCGCCTTCTTCTCGGCCTTGGGCTGGGGCTTGGGTTCTTCCTTGGCGCCGCTGGCCAGGTAGGCGTCCAGGCTTTCCTCGGCATTCTCCCGGGTCAGGGTCTCCAGCAGGAAATTCAGCTCCTTTTCCCCGAAGGTGCCGCCGGTCTTATAGGTTTCGCCGGTAATGGGGGAAACTGCCTCGATGACCTTCTTGGCGGGGACGCCGAACTCCTTGGCAACATCAGCAATCTTATATTTAAAATCCATAAACTGTGGTCCTCCTCTGCATCAGGTAAGATGTTTTGCGCACAGCTGCGCAAGGTGTTCGTCCGTAATGCCGAACACAGCGGCGGGCTTGGGGGTGAGCATCGCCAGATCGGCGGTGGTCAGCGGCATCTGTTCACAGGCCACGATTCCCTCACAGGCACTGCGCATGTGGGTCACGGTGCGCTCACTGGCGTCTGCCGCCAACAGCACCAGTGCCACCTTACCGCGCAGGGCATTTTCCTGCACGCGGTCGTATCCGTGCAGCAGCTTGCCGGCCTTGCGGCAAAGCCCCAGCGCGCCCAGCAACGGATGTTGGTCATTCGCCATGGTCTGCCGCCTCCTTTGCCATTTGTTCCGCGCATTGGATCTCTTCGGTCAGACGCTCATAGATTTCCCCGGGGATGGGGACCTCAAACGTGCGTTCCAGCCGTTTGGCCTTGCGGGCTTTGGCCAGGCATGCGGCGGACGGGCAAAGATATGCCCCCCGCCCCGGTGCCTTGCCGCGCAGATCAATACTGATCTCGCCTTCCGGGCTGCGCACAACGCGCACCAGCTCGCGCTTGGGACGCTGGGCATTACAACCCACACAGCGACGCACCGGAATCTTTTTTTGCTTTTGCTGCTGCAACTAGCCGACCTCTTTTCCCATGGAATCCGGGGTGGATGCCCCGGCAATGTCCTTTGTATTTATTCCTCGTCCTCGCCGTAGTAACCGGATTCAGGGCGGATATCAATGTTGTAGCCGGTCAGGTGGGCACACAGGCGGACGTTCTGCCCCTTGTTGCCGATGGCCAGGCTGAGCTGGTGATCGGGCACCGTGACGCGGCAGCTCTTGGTCTCGCCGGGAAGCAGTTCCACCTTGACCACCTTGGCCGGAGACAGCGCCGCCGAGATGAACTCGGTGATGTCCTCGCTCCAGCGGATGACGTCGATCTTCTCGCCGCCCAGTTCCTGAACGATCTTCTCCACACGGGCGCCACGGGCACCGATGCAGGCGCCCACGGGGTCTACGTCGGGGTTCTTGCTCCATACCGCCAGCTTGGTGCGGGCGCCGGCTTCCCGGGCGATGGCTTTGATCTCCACGGTGCCGTCGTAGATCTCGGGCACTTCCAGCTCAAACATCCGCTTCACCAGGCCGGGATGGGTACGGCTGATAGTCACCCGGGGACCGCGGTCAGTGGCCAGCACATCCACCACATAAACCTGCACGGTCTCCCCTTCATGGAAGGTCTCGCCGGGGACCTGCTCGTTGCGGGGCAGTACGGCGCTGCCGCCCTTGCCCAGATCCAGCACGATGTTGCCGCGCTCGGGATCGATGGACACCACCGTAGCGGTGATGAGCTCATGGGCGCGGGACTGCATCTCGCTGCACTGAAGGTTCCGCTCACCTTCCCGCAGGCCCTGACGGATCACGTGTTTTGCCGTCTGAGCGGCGATGCGGCCGAATTCCTTGGTCTTGAGCTGAGTGACCATGCGCTGGCCCACCCGGTAGCTCTTGCGGACCTTCTGGGCGTCCTCCAGGCTGACCTGGGTGTGGGGATTTTCCACTTCCTCCACGATATCACGCAGCAGGCTGGCACGGAACGCACCGATCTCGGGGTCGATGTCCACGACGACGTTCTCGTCCTCCACCTCGTAGTCCTTCTTGACGGCAATGACGATGGCTGCCTTGATCTTGTCGATCAGATAATCTTCCGGCAGACCGCGCTCCTTTTCCAGCGCAGCCAGAGCATCAAAGAATTCGTTGTTCGCAGTAGCCATTTTTACGGTTTCCTCCCAATATAGGTTTCAGTACACAAATACAGAACTTGGCAATCAGCCAAACAGATCTTCATCATCACAGAGCTTGACGTAGCCCGCCGCCTTCACCGGGAAGGTAAAGTTCTCTTCCCCATCGGTCAGCGTCACGTTGCCCTCGGCATCCAGTCCCTGCAGAATGCCCGCCAGGTCCCGGCGCCCCGCCTCATCGGGGCGGATCAGGTGGGCGGCGCATTTCTGCCCGCGCAGTGCTTCGTAGTGTTCGGGGCGGGTCAGACGACGGCCCAGCCCCGGGCTGCCCACTTCCAGGTAATAGCTCTGGTCGATGGGGTCCGCCTCGTCCAGGATCGGGTCGATGGCACGGGACACCGCTTCACAGGTATCGGTATCCAGCGGTTCGTCCCGGTCGATCAGTACCCGCAGAAACCAGTCGGGGCCTTCTTTTTCAAAACGGACATCCCACAGGCGCAGGCCCATGCCTTCCACCGTGGGGCGCACCAGCGTTTCGACCGTCCTGGCCGCACCGCCGCTGTTTTGCTGTTTTGCCATGCAAACGCTCCTTATTCTTCCCTATCATAAAAAGAAAGCGGACCTGACGGCCCACTTTCCAATAAAATCATCATCGAACAGTAAAAATATACCACACCCCCGGGCAAATTGCAACCCCCACCGCAGAAAAAGCCGCCGTAAAAAGGCCTTTGCAGGACATTTTTTTGCCGGAAAGGTGCGGGATCATTGACTTTGTAGCGATATCGTTATACAATATCATTAGACGATATCGTTACACGAGGTGTTTGCCCATGCCCAAACAAGCGATGGAAAATCTGACCGAATCCATGTTTTATCTGTTGATGGCCCTGCAGCGGGGGGACGCCTGCGGCGCCGAGATCACTGCCTATGCCACGCAGATTTCCGGGGGCGCGGTACGGCTGGGGCCCGCCACCCTCTACACCCTGCTGGCCCGGTTTGAGAAAGAAGGATTTTTGACCGATGCCGGTACGGTGGGCTGCAAGCGATATTACCGGCTGACTGCCGCCGGCAAGGCCGCCTATGAGGGAGAACGCGCCCGGCTGCAGCGCTGCCTGAACGACGCTGCCCGGGCCGAGATCACCGCTCCCGCCAGCCTGACGAAAGGAGATGTTCCGGATGAAACCGTTTTGCAAAGAGACCGTTTACCGTCCGGTGCCCAGCCCGTGCTATGAGGTGGAAGCCTGTGAAAGCTGGCTGACCGATATGGCCGCCCAGGGACTGTTTGTGGAAAGATTGGGCCACATGCTGGCCCGGTTCCGCCGGGGCACGCCCCAGACGGTGCGCTATCGGCTGACCGCCGCCCGGCTGAAAGGGAGTTGGATAGACAGCGTGCCTTCGGAGCCTCTTTCCACCGAGAAAGCGCTCTACGCCGAATACGGCTGGCAGTTTGTCTGTGCCCAGCAGGAGTTTTTTCTCTACATCTGCCGGGACCCGCAGGCTCCCGAACTGCACACCGACCCCGCCGTACAGGCATTGAGCCTGAAGATGGCCCGCCGTTCCGCCTGGTGGAGTTTCTTCGGCGCGTTGGCTGTCCTTGTGGCCCAGTTTGTCTTGAACGGGCGCGGCAACCTGGCCCGGTTCCTGGTGGAAATGCCGCTGATCTCCTGCTGTTTGTATCTCTACTTTTTGGGTGCCCTTTTTCTGTCGTTCCGGGATCTGTACAACATTCTGTGGCTCAGCCGGCGCCTGCGCCGGGGATATGCGCCGGACCACCGGAAAAACTGGCGTCCCACCGCCCGGGTACACCGGATCAGCCTGGGCATCACCGCCACCGCATTTTTTCTTGCGATTGCGGGATGCCTTTTTTATCTTGTGCAGTCCGGTTCCCGGCAGCCGGTAGGGAATTACCAGGGTCAACTACCCTTTGCCACCTTGCAGGACCTGGCCGAAGGTACACCGGTATGGGATCAGGATGACGATCTGAACCGCAATACATTGGAGGTGCGCAGTTCCCTGCTGGCCCCCACCATCCTGGACTATGAGGAAAGCGGCAAAATTTTGCAGAACGGGAAAGTCGTGCTGGACACTCCCCTGACGATCCAATATTATGACACCCGCGCCCCCTGGCTGGCCCATCTTCTGGTGGAGGATCTGCACCGGAGTCGCGGCGCACTGGTCAAAGAGGCCTGCGCCCTTCCCGAGTTACCGAGCATGGATGGGGCATATGCCTACACCGACAAAACCGGCACCTTCCGGCAGTTGATTCTGGTACAGGGTTCCCGGATTATGTCTGCCTTCTGGCTGGACCCTTACGGCACCCAAGGCTTCGACCGTCTGGCTCCGCGCTTTGCGGAAGGTTTTTCCGCCGCAACGTGACCGCGGACCAAAGGGATGGCCCAGGTTGGCGCGGTATCGATCAGGAACCCGGTCACGTATGGTTGGCCGACCGCTGTTCAGCGGGTACATAGGGAACGCCTGCCCTTTTGTGGGATTGCATTTACAGGGGCGAGCAGGAAGGAACCATCGCTTTATTGCTCCTGTACACCGCCGCCCTGGCTTTACACACAGATCAGGTAGGAGTAATCCTCCCGTTCCGAGGTGCCGGAGCCATCGTTGTCGCTGGCATAGTAGGTGCAGACCCCCTTGTAGGGCAGACACACCCGGTCTTCCCCCCAGAAAGGCCGGATCAACACCCCCACCAGAAGGCCATCCTTCACCACCAGGCCGGTGCAGTCCTTATCTTCTTCCAGAGAACGGGTCCTTTCCCGGATCTGCTGTTCGTCCAGCTCCCCGTAGGAAGTGCTGGACAATGTGATAGAGCTGGTAATGCGGTAACAATCCATCTATTCCTCCAGGCTCTTGCCCCGCAGCTTTTCCTCAAAACCAGCGGGAAATTTGATCTCTCCGAATTTTTCTTCATAGGCAATTGTTTTCATCATTTTTCTCCTTTCTTTTTGATTCCGGCACTTTTGCCGAGCTTCCACCGAATCGACTGCGATGGATAGATTCATTTTTATTATAACCTGAAAACCAAGAATCCACAACCTGTACGGGAGCAGCGCAGGTATAGTCAAGCAAGAAACAAATGCAGCAGGAGAAGGACCGGGAACCAGATAACGGAACGCCCCCTGAGAGGAAACACTGCACCCGGCAGACCGAAATATCCTCCCCGGCCGATCCGGCAAAAGCAGATACAAAGGGAAAAAACGTCTGATACTTTTATAGATGACGATAATCTTTCTGCTATTTCAGAACCGGTCCTTGGAAAATCTGTCTTGGGACGCAAAAAACGGTGTGACCGCAGCGGTCACACCGTTTTTTCTCTTTCAAAAGGATTTGAACTTCATCCCTGTCAGGCTTTGCCGCCCTGAGCTTTTTTATCGGGCAGTACAGATCAGAAAGCCCACTCGCCGTCGGTGAAGATGGTAACTTCCTCACCGGTTTTGGTGATGCCGGTAATGTGGCTGTCAGGGGCGCCGATCATCACATCCTCATGGATGGCAGAATCATTGAGGCCCTTTTCCATCAGCTGGGCACGGGTCATGGAAGCGCCGCCCCGGATGTTGGTGGGATACCCTGCGCCAAAGGCAATATGGCAGGCGGCATTCTCATCAAAGAGGGTGTTGAAGAAGAGCACCCCGCTGCGGTTGATGGGGCTGGATGCCGGGACCAGGGCGATCTCACCGATACGGTTGGCGTTTTCGTCGGTGGAGAGCAGTTCCGCCAGCAGGTCGGCATTCTTCTCGGCGCCGTGCTCCACCACCTGGCCATCTTTAAAGGTCACATGCCACCCCTCAATGAGCTGACCGTTGTACACATAGGGTTTGGTGCCATAGACGATACCGTCCACCCGGTTGCGGTCCGGCGCACAGAACACTTCCTCGGTGGGCACATTGGCGATGAACTCGATGCCCCGTTCCGACTTACTGGAAGCGCCCTCCCACGTGGCATCCTGGGCAAGGCCCACCGTCAGGTCGGTGCCATTGCCGCTGACGATATGCACCCGATCCAGATCCCAGGCATTGAGCTGGTCACGGCGGGCCGCCGTCTTGGCCACGTGCTCTTTCCAGGCGGCAACGGGGTCCCCGGTAGAAACACGGCAGACATCAAAGATGACCTCCCACAGCTTTTCTACTGCCTGATCCACCGGCAGATCGGGGAACACTTTGGCCGCCCAGCCGGGTGCGGGAACAGCCACCACGCACCACTGTACGCGGTCATTCATGGTATATTCCTGCCAGGATTTCATAAAGGTGCGGCGTGCCAGATTCACACGGTTCACCTTGCCCGCATCCAGACCCGCCAGCGCCTCGGGATCTTCGGCGTGGATGGCAAGCGTGCAGCAGCCGTCCGGGTCCTCGGCGTAGTCCAGATAGCTGCGGAGCTCATAGGGTTTCAGTTCGCAAAGATCCGCTTCCCGGGCCAGCTCCATATGCAGGCGGGTGAGTTTGTCATCTTCCCAACGGACAATGACCCGTTTGGCTCCTGCCTCGTAGCCCGCCCGCACACAGGCATGGGCAAACTCCGGCATCGTCACCGGGCAGCGGACGATAAAATTCTGGCGCGGGCGCACATTGACGCCCACCTTTACGACAAAATCAGCATACAGCTGAAGATACTGCTGGTTCATGAGGCAATCTCCTTTTGTGAATTTGTTCCTTAGTATACACCATTTGGCCGCAAATGTGTAGCAATTCAAGAAAAAGCAGGCCGTCCCCGCGGACAGCCTGCCTCTTTGCTATAAGAAAATATTACTGACCGACCATCATGTCGGCAGCTTTATAGAGGTCGCCGCAGCTCATGCAGACGACCAGGTCCCCCTGACCGGCATTTTCCTTGACCCAGTTGGCGGCACCTTCCAGACCATCGACCACCACGCTCCCGGGGATCTTGGCCGCGAGCTGTTCGGATTTCACGGTACCGTCATCGACTTCCCGGCCGCCCATGACCGGCAGCAGAACCACCTGGTCAGCCTGCCCCAATACCTTGGCGAAGTCGTCCATCAGCATCTTGGTGCGGCTGTAGGTAAAGGGCTGGTGCACCGCAATAACCCGCTTGTAGCCCAATCCCTTGGCCGTCTTGAGGGTAGCCGCCAGTTCGGTGGGATGGTGGGCATAATCATCCACGATTACCGCACCGTTGCACTCCCCCTTGATCTCAAAGCGACGGCCGGTGCCGTGGAATTCTTCGGCAGCGCGGACAGCGTCCTCCGGCTTGAGACCCAGCGGCCGGACACAGCAGCACATGGCCAGGGCATTATAAATATTGTGATAGCCCGGCACGCCCAGACGGATGTGGGCAAAATGTTCGCCCAGTTCCAGAACATCGAACTCGTAAAAACCGGGTTTGTACTCCGCCACATTGACGGCACGGAAACGGGCCTCCTCCTTGATACCGAAGCTGAGCACCGGGCGGTCAATGGAGTTCATCACGTCCACCGTATTGTGGTCATCCATATTGAATACCACCGTACGGGACAGCAGGGCAAACTTCTGGAAGGCAAGTTTCAGCTGGCCCATCGTGCCGTAGTATTCCAGATGGTCGTTATCAATGTTCAGGATCACCCCCACCGCGCAGGTAAGGTTGAGGAAGGTCTCATGGTATTCGCAGGCTTCGATGACAGCACTGGCGCCGCTGCCGGCCTTGCCGTAGCCGCCGATCAGGGGCAGCTTGCCGCCGATGACCGCCGCAGGATCACGGCCGGCCAGCTCCAACATGGTGGTGATCATACCCGTGGTGGTAGTTTTGCCATGGGTACCGGCAACGCCCACGCTCTGGGAATGCATCCGGCTGACATAGCCCAGCAGCACGCTGCGCTCCACCGCCTTGATGCCCCGGGCCTTGGCGGCTTTCAGTTCCGGGTTATCGTCGTGGATGGCTGCACTGTATACCACCAGGTCCGCGTTGCCCAGATTGGCCGCATCATGGCCGATGGTCACCTGGACGCCCAGGGCACGCTCGGCCTCGGTGTTCTTGGTTTCTTCCACATCGGAACCGGTGATGGCAAATCCCCGGCTGTGCAGGATCTGGATCAGCGGATAGGTACCGGAACCGCCGCAGCCAATGAAATGAACGGTTTTGACGCCGTCCAGCAGTTTCGGATCAAACATATTAAATACCATGGGTCGTCACCTCAAAAAATGCCGTGCCCACAAGGGCGCGGTATACTCTCACAAAACTTTGTTATAATTATAATATTTTTTTGCAGCAAAATAAACACTTTTTCAAAATTTTTGGTATAATAGCAGAAAAGATTTCCACAATTCGGGTATTTTGCCCATCGGGAGGCGCGAAGGATGGCAAGATTTGTTTGGAGTATCGACCCGCTGGCCGTTTCCCGGCTGAAAAGCACCCCGTGCAAAAGCCCTTTGACCGCCTCGGAACTGGCTTGCCTGGGGATCCCCAAACGGAAAATACCCCGGGTGGAGGCGGAGCTCGCCCGTCTGAACGCTGAAACAACGTTGGACCGGGCCCTTCTGCCCGCTCTGGCCCGGCAGATCGCCGATCAGTTTTTATAAATTCTCAACCGCAGATTTTTTGCTATTTGCTTGTGCAGCCAATGCGCCTATGCTATAATACTCATATTGCGCCCTGTTGGTGTGGCGCAGCAAATCACTTTGTGTGGCAGCCAGCCATGCGGAAGGAGTAAAAAATGAAGAACAGTGAAAAGACCTTGGACATGATTGTGAACCTGTGCAAAAACCGCGGGTTCATCTATCCCGGCAGCGAGATCTACGGTGGTCTGGCCAACAGCTGGGACTACGGCCCCCTGGGCGTTGAATTCAAAAACAACGTCAAGAAGGCCTGGTTGAAGAAGTTTGTACAGGAAAGCCCCTACAACGTGGGCCTGGATGCTGCCATCCTGATGAACCCCCAGACCTGGGTGACCACCGGCCATGTGGCCAGCTTCTCGGACCCGCTGCTGGACTGCCGCGCCTGCAAGAGCCGCCACCGCGCCGACAAACTGATCGCCGACTGCGAGCAGGGCAAAAACGTGGACGTGGACGCCATGACTTTTGACGAGATGGACGCCTTTATTGCCAGCCACGACGAGGTGGTCTGCCCCGTCTGCGGCAAGCATGACTTCACCCCCATCCGCAAGTTCAACCTGATGTTCAAGACGGCCATCGGCGTGACCGAGGATTCCTCCTCCACCTGCTATCTGCGGCCTGAGACCGCCCAGGGCATCTTTGTGAACTTTGCCAACATCCAGCGCACCACCCGCCGCAAGCTGCCCTTCGGCGTCTGCCAGGTGGGCAAGGCCTTCCGCAACGAGATCACCCCGGGCAACTTCACCTTCCGCACCCGCGAGTTCGAGCAGATGGAATGCGAATTTTTCTGCAAGCCCAACACCGACCTGGAGTGGTTCGCCTACTGGAAAGATTTCTGCAAGAACTGGCTGCTGAGCCTGGGCATCAAAGAAGAAAACCTCCGTCTGCGTGACCATGAGGCCGCCGAGCTGGCTTTCTACTCCCGCGCTACCACCGACATCGAGTATGCCTTCCCCTTCACCGACTGGGGCGAACTGTGGGGCATTGCCGACCGTACCAACTACGACCTGAGCCGCCATCAGGAGGCTTCCGGCAAGAGCCTGGAATATTTTGATCCCGAAACCAATGAGCACTACATCCCCTACGTCATCGAGCCTTCTCTGGGTTGTGACCGTGTGGCCCTGGCCTTCCTCTGCGAAGCCTACGACGAGGAGCACATGGTAGACGCCAAAGGCAAGGAGGATGTACGCACCGTGCTGCATCTGCATCCCTTCCTGGCTCCTTTCAAGTGCGCCGTGCTGCCCCTGTCCAAGAAGCTGGGCGACAAGGCCATGGAAATCCGCAACGAGCTGGCCAAAGACTTCATGGTGGATTACGACGACGCCGGTTCCATCGGCAAACGGTATCGCCGCCAGGATGAGATCGGCACCCCGCTGTGCATCACCGTGGACTTCCAGACCGTGGGCGACGACAAGGTGGCGGCCGACAACTGCGTCACCATCCGTGACCGCGACACCATGGAGCAGGTCCGCCTGCCCATCAGCGAGCTGAAGGATTACATCGCCAAGAAAGTGGCGTTCTGATCCTTTTCCGTTCAAAAAAAGCAATCCCTCCGGAACGATAATCCGGAGGGATTTTTGTTGTCAAAAGTAACCGCCATCTTCGTGGGTGTTCTGGCTTTCCAGCCCCATGGAAACCCCCAGGGCTTCATCCACCCGACGCATATCGTCCGGAGGGATACGCCCTGCCCGTTCCCGCAACCGGCGTTTGTCCAGGGTGCGGATCTGTTCGGTAAGGACGATACTGTCCTTGGAAAGCCCGCACCGGTCTGCCCGCACGCTGATATGGGTGGGCAACCGGTTTTTGTCCTGCCGGCTGGTGATGGCCGCCGCAATCACGGTGGGGCTGTGCCGGTTTCCGATCTCATTCTGAATGATAAGTACCGGCCGGATGCCCCCCTGTTCCGAACCCACTACCGGGCTCAGATCGGCGTAAAACACTTCCCCTCTGTGCACTTCCATAGAAAAGACCTCCTCTCGTCTCATACTCTTAGTATAAGCGGGAGGAGGTCTTTTTAATCACAGCGTTGGATTTGGGCCGCCAAAGCGTCCCCCTTTTCACATAGGAAGCGGAACGGGCGACTGTCCTGCAAGGGTTTCATCAGGCATTGGGTGCGCAATCCATCCATAACGGCGCCCCCCGCAAAGGTTGCCACTATGACAAACAGAGTATAGGGCACCGAACCATGGTGTGCCTGTGCCTGGAAAATACCATTCCAGAGGTAATCCCGAAAAGCAGGCACCTGGTGCAGAATGTAGATGCCCAATGTGGTGCCCGCCGTGGCATTGATCCACCGCACACTGCCCAGGTTCAGGCTTTGGAACAGCGAGAAAAGTGCCAGCGCCGCCAACAGATTGGGCAGCGCCCCCAGGCCGGTACGATAGTAGGCAATATACTGGAATGCCTTGCCCTCCGTCTGGCCTTGCCATTCCAGCCAGGCCCGGGCCGCCGTATTGAGAAGAGGCAGTCCCACGCCCAGCAGCAGCGCCGCCAGGCGGTTGCGCAGCAGGCGGCTGAGACGGTTGTCCGGATAGCGGCGCAGGTAGGCGGCCAACAGATATTCATAGAGGAACATCCAGGCCAGGTCACTGACGATGCCATCCTCGGCAAACAGGGTGGGATAGACGATCAGCGGCAGGGCCAGTACCACCAAAAGGCCCCGATGGGCTTTGCGCGGCAGGCCGTGAAGAATTCTGGCCAGCAGCGGCGCACAGACCAGCAGCACCAGATAATCTGAGATAAACCATAGCTGCCGGGTGGAAGCAGGGAAAGCCGCCCACCGCAGCGTACCGAAAGACACCGGCAACCCGGCCAGCGCACAGAGCAAGGTGACCGGTACGGTGTAAAGCCAGAGGGACAGCCAGAGCGAGAGAGGCCGCCGGGTCTGAAAAGGCTGTTCACAGAGGAACCAACTGCCGATGAGAACAAAAACGCTGCAGGCAATGCGGGAGCCGCAGCCGATGAGGCAGAAGGCAAAGGAGGAAGAGAAGGTACTGTAATCCGCAATTCCTCCCTGCCCGGTGAGGTGATCCCCGATGATGAGCAGCATACAAAGGATGCGCAGCAGCTCCAGATTGCTGGCGCGGGGTGTCTTGGCAGCCATGGATCACTCTCCCTCGGGTCGGTGCTGTTCCAGCAGCACGATGGCATTGGCCAGACCGCTTTCGTGGGTGAGGCTCACATGCACCGTCAGACCACGCTGGGAAGCCCAGGCCGCAGCCCTGCCCGACAGCTCAAAATAGGGCGCGCCGTTTTCCGCCCGGAGCAGCGCCAGTTCCGAGAGCGCAAAGCCTCCCAGCCCCGTGCCCGCCGCCTTGAGGAATGCTTCTTTGGCAGCAAAGTTTGCTGCGGCTGTCTCCGCCCGGCGTTTGCCGGAAAGTCCCGCCAGCAAAGTCTGCTCTGCCGGCCCATAGACGTAATCACAAAAAGAGGGCTTTTCCAGACTCTTTTCAATGCGGCGGGCATCGCAGAGGTCAATTCCTACGCCCAGGATCATACCTTCACCACATAATCAGCCTTGCGGGGCGCGGCCGGTTTGGTACCGCCGGGAGCCGGATAGCCCAGGATGCAGTTGCCCACCCCCACATATTTTTCAGGGTCCAGCCCCCACTTGCGCAGCAGGGCCTTTCCTTCTTCCGATTCAAACATTTCCTTGGCTCGGTGAATCCAGCAGGAGCCCAACCCGATACTGGAAGCCGCCAGCAGCAGATCCCCCATAACCAGGGAACCATCCTCCACATGGGTGTGGACATTGCGGTCCGCCAGGACCACCAGCACCGTGGGGGCACCGTAGAAGGGGTCTTTGTCGGTGCCCATGATGGCTGCGTTCATGGCCGAAAGCCGGTCCCGGGTGGCTTTATCCTGCACGACCACAATAACGGGGCTCTGACGGTTCATGCCGGTGGGAGCCCAGGTACCGGCTTCCAGCACCGCCTGCAATTCCTCCGGCTTGATCTGTTCCGGTTTATAGGCGCGGCAGCTGCGCCGGGCCGCGATCGCGGACAACACTTCATTTTGAATCATAGCGAAGACCTCCCTATCCTTGATAATCATTCAGGTTCCTGCATTCTGCGGCGGGCTTCCCTCAACAAGGCTTCCCGTTCGTTGGCCACACGCCCTTCCATGACGGCCCCCAACAGATCGTGGAGGACCCGCCCTACAGTAGGCCCGGCCGGCAGCCCGGCCTCCATCAGATCGGCGCCGTTCACAGCCAGCTGCCGCATGGTATAGCAGCCGGTTTTGGAAAGTTCCAGCATCCGGTTTTCAAATACCGTTACATCCTCCCGACGGCAGGCCACTTCGGGGGTATGGGCATGGGCGTCCAGATCGGCATACTTCAGTGCACAAAGGCGGCGCAGAAAAATTGCCCCATAGCGGTTCAGACATTTCAGGATGGCCACATCCCCGGTGGGCAGGGGTGCATCGTGAATGGCAATCAGCCCCACAACCCCTTCGATAAGATAACCGGGGGCTTTCAGGCGGCGCAGGATGGTCCGCGCCACCGCCGCTCCCCGTTGGTTATGCCCCCGAAAATGCGCTGCGCCGTCGGGGCCCACGCTGCGGCAGAGGGGTTTGGCAATATCATGTAAAAAGGTGGCCCAGCAGAGCACCCGTGCCCCCCGGGTATCCTGACCCCGCAGGTCCAGTTCCGTGACGGCCGCTGCGGTATGCTGCCACACATCATGGCAATGCCAGCGTCCCGGCTGGGTACAGCCGATGCACGGTCCCACCTCCGGCACCGCGCCGGCCAGAATTTCTCCGTATTGCGCCAGCGTCCGCCCCGCCCCGGGCACGGTCAGAAGGCCGTCCAGTTCGGCGTAGATCCGCTCGGCACTGACCGTCTGCAACGTGTCCCGTGCTTCCCGGGCGGCAGCGGCCGTCTCAGGGTCCAGGGTAAAATTCAGCCGGGCAGCAAACCGCAATGCCCGCAGGATGCGCAGTGCATCCTCGGCAAACCGGGCGGTAGGGTCCCCCACGCACCGCACGATCCCCGCCGCCAAATCCTTGCGGCCGTCGTGCAGATCAATGACCCCCTCCCCGGGGGCATAGGCCATGGCGTTGATGGTAAAATCCCGCCGGGCCAGATCTTCCGCCAGGCTGCTGACAAACCGGACCTTGTCGGGATGACGATGGTCCCGGTAGGTGCCGTCCAGGCGGTAGGTGGTGATCTCATAGGGTTTTCCGTGCAGTACTACGCCCACCGTGCCGTGTTTTTCGCCGGTCAGGATCAACGTTTGATCGGAAAACAGCGTGCGCATCTCATCGGGGCGGGCCGAAGTACAGATATCCCAGTCACCGGGCTGCCGCCCCAGAAGGCTGTCCCGCACACAGCCACCTACCACATAAGCACTGTGGCCTGCTGCGTGCAGCGTTTCCAGCAGCCACACGGCATCACGGGGCAGCCGAATGTTTTCCTGCCTCATCGGGTCTTTCCTCTCTTCCGGCATTGCCGGGTTACTGTTCGCGGTGCCACTCCTGCTTGAGATCGACAACGCAGGCCAGGCTGCCCTCTTCGTCCTGCAGGGACGCCACCTTGGCCTCGGCTTTTTCGGCATCGGTCATCCAGGTCAGAATAAAGAAATTTTCAGACGGGACTTCATAGTATACCCACATGCCATCGGCACGCAGCAGATCCGGCAGGTGGTCCAGTTCCCCTTCCAGCAGACCCTGGCCTTCCTCGCCATAGATCATTTCAGGGCCGACCTGCAGCGAGTCAATCACATTGATGCTGCTGTTGATATACGTATCCCGGTCCACATGCTTGTCACTGTGCTCCCAGGCACTGGCAAAAGCCTTGACCAGCAGTTCCCGTACTTCCAGTTTATCGTCTCCCAATTGATACATTCTTCTGTTCCCTCTTTGCTTTGAAATGTAACAACAGTATAGCACAAATCCGGTGTGTATGGTATGATTATTTGAAAAAAAGCCTTGACCTTCCAGTAACTGCAGGGTGTAGCATGAAGAAAAAAGGAGGTGTCCCCATGAATATCAAGCAAGCGTCCCTGGCATCCGGCGTTTCCAGCCGGAACATCCGCTACTATGAACAGGCCGGCCTGCTGCACCCCGAACGTGACCCCCAGAATGATTACCGCCTTTACACCGAGCAGGATGTGCACACATTGAAGTTGATCCGCGTCATGCGCACACTGAAAATGCCCCTGGAAGAAATCCGTACCGTATTGGAGGGTTCGTGTTCTCTGCCGGAGGCCGCCGGGCGACAGGCGGAACGCCTGCGGGAAGAATCCCGCCGCCTGGAAGCTGCCATCCGCTTTTGTGAAACCCTCCGGCAGGAAGGGACGACCGCCGCCGACCTGAATGTAGATGCCTGTCTGGCCGGAATGGAAGCAGCGCCCGCCGATGCAGGCTGGTTCACCGGCTGGGTGACGGACTACCGTGCCATGGCCCGGGTGGAACATCAGCGCCGGTTCACCTTCACACCGGATACCCCGGTCACCACACCTTCGGAATTTACCGAAGCGCTGTTTGCCTATGCCCGGGAGCGGGATTTGAATCTGGTAGTGACCCGGGAAGGTATGGCCCCCCACTTTACTATAGACGGCATCGAGTTCCGTGCCACGCGATACTACTACCCCATTCGCGGTATTCCCACAGCGCGGATTCGCTGCGAGATCTGCGATCCCGATTTTTCCGAGGCCGACGTTTCCCCGAAAAGGCTGCGTCTCATGAAAGCGCTCCACTATGCCATGCCGGCTCTGGCAGCCGCCTTCCTCGTTCTGCTGTTTCTGCTGCCCCGTGGGCTTCTGGGGACCTGGTGGGGCATCCTGCTGTTTGTGGGCTGTATTGCCGCCGGCGTCAGCGCCGCCTGGTACAATGTCCATATCTTTTACAACGACAAAGACAACGCGCGCCATCCCGGCTAAACCAAAAACCGCCCCTTCGGCAACACCGAAGGAGCGGTTTTTGATTTTCAATTATCCCAGCAAAAGGGTGTGCAGGTCCTGCACGGTATCGGCCAGTGTCACAGCACCGGCAGTCCGCAATTCCTCTGCACTGCCATAGCCGTAGACCACCCCGATGCAGGGCAGCCCATTGCGGGCGGCGCCTTTTACATCGTGTTCCCGGTCCCCCACCATGACCACCCCTTCGGTAGAGGCAATGCCCGCTGTCTGCAAAGCGTAGGCGATCACATCCCCCTTGTCCGTGCGGGTCTCATCGATGGTGGCGCCGCAGATAGCATCAAAGTACTGATCCAGCGAGAAGTGCTCCATAATGCGCCTGGCAAACAGTTCCGGCTTGCTGGTGGCCATCACCATCCCTTTGCCCGCCGCCTTCAGGTCCCGCAGCAATTCCGGAATGCCGGGGTAAACTTCATTTTCAAAGATTCCCTTATCCGGGTAATACTCCCGGAAAGCATTTACGGCACGGGCTGTGTCGGCCTCATTCAGGTGCAGATAGTCCCGGAAAGAGGACGGCAGCGGCGGGCCAAGAAACCGGCGCAGGGTTGCTTCCTGCGGCATTTCCAGCTGCAGCTTCCGGCAGGCATAACGCACCGAATTGAGAATGCCCGGTGCCGAATCCGTGAGAGTACCGTCAAGGTCGAACAAAATTGTCTGATACTGCTGCATAGTTATCCCCGCTCAGTTGAACTTGAAAAGTTTCTGGGCAATGCGATAACCGCCGATGCTGATTTTGCACCCCAGCCATCCCGGCAGGTTGCAGGCCTGGGCCACCGAGTGGCGGCAGCGGCGGTAGAGGCGTTCATCATGAGCTTTCAGGTCAGCCCAGAGCTGCTTGCGCTTGGCAAGGGCTTCCTCGCTGCCGTCCAGCGCCAGGAAGATGCTGGAGATGGCCATCATCATGGAGAAATAATTGAGCATATAAGCCCGCAGCTTTTCCTGCTCCGGCGGCAGGGCAAATACATCCACGGCTTCCATCATCAGTCGGGTGACCCGCAGCTGCTGGTCCACCCGCTTGATCATATTCTTTTCATTGACGCTCTGGTCGTCACGGCCGATAAAATAACGGTACAGATCCAGGTTGAGATAATAGATTGTTTTGACCTGGGGCAGCGGCTGATAGACGAAAAGGTTGTCCACATAGAAGGTATGCTTGGGCAGTTCCATCCCGCTGGCACGCAGCACCTCGGTACGATAGATAACGCTGTGCATCAGGATATTTTTATCCGGGGGGAACTTGCCGATCTCATTCCAATGGAAGATACGGTTTTCCGGCAAAATGCCGGTGTAATCCACCACGTTCCGGGTATTGTCGGCCACATGCTCATAAACATAGTTGGCCATCAGCAGGTCCAGCGGGGTTTCCGCGTCAGCGTATTGGCGCAGTACTTCCATCACTTTGGCCAGTGCCTCGGTATCCAGCCAGTCGTCCGAGTCCACCACCTTGAAGAAGAGACCGGTGGCGTTCCGGATCCCCTGGTTGACACCTTCGCCGTGGCCGCCGTTCTCCTGATGGATGACCCGTACAATATTGGGGTACTTTTCGGCGTAGGCATCGGCAACTTTGCCGGTATCGTCAGTGGAACCGTCATCCACCAGAATGATCTCCGCTTCCTCCCCCGCCGGGAGCAGCGTCTCGATGCAGCGATCCATATAGGCGGCCGAGTTGTAACACGGCACAGTAAACGTAATCAGTTTCATGCAGATACTCCTTTTGGCAGACCGGCGCAGGCAGTGCCGGTTTCATACAGTAACAGTAATAGAATACCCTCTTTCGCACAAAAATACAAGCAGAAAATACCCCGTGCCGATGCTTGGGAGGCATCGGCACGGGGCATTGCTTGCAGGGGCCGGATGGGTTTTCAGAACAGATCAGTGCGGTTGTAACGATGTACACCCGACGGGATTACGTCATTGTACATTTCCTCCGGCAAGCCATAGGGACGGTCCGGGTCCAGAAAACCGTGCATCCATTCGGCCAAGGTATGCAGCTTCAACATGCAACCCCATCTCCTTTCTGTTTTCTGTCTTTATTATATGAGAAAAGTCCGTCTTTTGCAAGCTGCATTTTGTACAAACTTACAAAAGTTATTTGTATATTTTCCACTATTTCGTCACATTGTACATAACGGCGTTGCGTTTGTGCGTCTTACGCGGACAGTTCCTCCCACGCCTCCTGCATGGTGTCCGCAGAGAAAAGGAACTCACCGTACTCGGAATAGACCTCGATGTGGCCGCCGACATATCGGAACTGCTGGGTCATGGTTGGGTACCGCCTTTCGTTTTTGATGCTTTCAGTATACAGCATCAGCAGTCCCAAAATCCGTACTATCAACGGCAATTGCCCAAGGTCAGGTACAATAAACCGGACGGATAGTGGCCCGATGGGTCACACGCAGTACCAGGATCACCCAGCCGCAAAGCACAAACCAGTAAAAACAGTACCGCGGACAGATCAGTCCCGCCAGATTGCCCCATTCATTGCTGTAGTCCCATACCGCTACATGAAGAAAATCCCGGCAGATCAAACCGATGAGGACTTCCAGGGTGCTGGTCCCCATCGCCCCTGCGCCCGCCGCCAGGGGCAGCGCCAACCGTCGGGCTGCCAGCCACTGCAAAAAACAAAGGCAGATTCCCCCGGCCAGAAACATCGTCCAGTGGCTGCTGCCCCGCCACGCCAGTTCAATGGCCAGATATCCGCCGCCCCCCAGCAAAAAGATACTCATTCTTTCCAACATAAAAGCCTCCCATGCATACCGGTGTGTTGCCACTAGTATGCGCGGGAGGCGTGGTTTGTAACCCTATTGTAACGAATTATTTGGAGAGTTTTTTCAGCAGGGCACTGCGGGTATCCCACAGTTTCTGGCTCAGGTCCACATAATAGCGGTGGGGATTTTCAAAACGCTTTACTTCATCCCACAGCGTGTTGACCTGGGCTTTGCAGAACTTTTTGATATCATCCAGGCTGGGACTTTCGTAGACCCGCTTGCCGTTCTGGTAGATGGGGGTGGAGAGGCACCGGGCCGTGCAATGAACGTAGGTGCATTCCTTCCAGGTCTCGATGGGGTCAAACAGCGTGATGCCGTGCTGGGTTTCCACCTGCTCGTCGGCCATGGTGATCAGGTCAGCCATGGCTTTGCCATCTTCGTCGTAGATGCGCCAGACCTTTTTCAGGCAGGGGATCGTCATCTTTTCCGCCGACTCGGACAACTTCATCTTGGGGGTGTAGCTGCCGTCCTCTTCCTTGACGGCTGCCAGCTTGTACACACCGCCGAACACAGGGTCACTCTTGGCGGTGATCATGTTTTCGCCGATGCCGAAGCCGTCCACCCGGGCCCCCTGGAGGATCAGGTCGCGGACCAGATACTCATCCAGGCTGTTGGAGGCGCAGATGGTGCAGTCGGGATAACCCGCTGCATCCAGCATCTTCCGGGCCTTCTTGGAGAGATAGGCAATATCGCCGGAGTCGATGCGGATGCCTTTGGGGCGCTTGCCCATGGGTTTGAGAACCTCGTCAAACACCTTGATGGCATCGGGCACACCATGGCGCAGCACGTTATAAGTATCCACCAGCAGTACGCAGGCGTCGGGGTACATCTCAGCGTATTTCTTGAATGCCTCGTACTCGCTGGGGAACATCTGGACCCAGCTGTGGGCCATAGTGCCGGAAGCCGGAATGCCGAAATCCCGGGCGGCCATCACGCAGGAGGTGGAGCCGCAGCCGCCGATGTAAGAGGCCCGGGCGCCATAGTAGGCGGCGTCATACCCCTGGGCACGGCGGGCACCGAATTCCATGACAGGACGCCCTGCCGCCGCACGGACAATGCGGTTGGCCTTGGTGGCAATCAGGCACTGATGGTTGAAAGTCACCAGCAACAGGGTTTCCAGCAGCTGGCACTCAATGGCCGGGCCTTCCACCGTGACGATGGGCTCCTGGGGGAAGATGGGCGTACCTTCCTCAATAGCCCAGATGTTGCAGTGCAGCCGGAAATCCGCCAGGTAGGCGAGGAACCTTTCATCGAACACGCCGGTGGAGCGCAGATACTCGATATCCTCGGCGGTAAATTTCAGATTGTCCACCGCCTCAATAAACTGCTGCAGACCGGCCATAATGGCGTAGCCGCCGCCATCCGGTACGCGGCGGAAGAACATATCAAAGACCGCGACCTTATCCTGGTAGCCTTCGTCGAGATACCCGGCGGACATCGTCAACTCGTAAAAGTCCGTCATTGTCGTCAAATTGCGTTTTACGTCCAGCATGGTAATACCCTCCTGATGGATTCCTCCAGTTTTATTTGTCTTCGCTTTCCCGGCTCCAGACGCCCAGAATAGACAACACCCAAACGAAAGCATACACAGCCACAACCGCCATCGTTAGCATGATGACCACTTTAAAATAGGTGCTGGAGAAGAACTCTCCCACACGGGAAATCGTATACAACATCTGATTGCGCTCCACATCACTGCCCGCGATCAGATCCACCGTACCAATGCTCTCCCCTTCAATGGTCAGTGTCACAGTACCGACCACGTCTCCCTGTTTCAGCGGGGCGGTAAGATGATCCGGCAGGTTGAATACCTGCTCCGTCAGTGCCGCGCCGCCCTCCCGGGGCAGCAGCGTCATCATATCATCCGCCGGGTAGAGCATCACCGTATCGGTCTGGGTGGAATAGCCAATGCGGCTTTCGGTAATGGGCTGGGTCGTATCCAGGGCCGGAGCAATGGTGTAGGTCGCATACACCCAATCCATCAGGGTGCCGGTCTCCAGCAGCGCCGGACGTCCGCCGTCCGGGTCGGTGGCGTTGGGCACATTGAGCACCACACTGATGTAGTTTTCGCCGTCCTGGCTGTGCCAGCCTGCAAAGTTCTGCCATTCCCCCAGGCTGCCCGTCTTGCCGCCCTTGGTATAGGTGCGGTAGTAGCTGGTATTGCAGACCATCTTGTTGGTGTTCTGGATGATATAGGTGCCGGGGGTGGGATAATTGTCATTGGTGCCCATATCGTAACTGGTGGTAGCCATAACGGTGGCCACCACATCGTAAGCCGTCAGCGCCCGCAGAATCAGGTAGGCATCCTTGGCCGTGGTGACATTGCCCTCGTCCAGGCCGCAGGGATCGGCAAAGGTGGTCCCGGTACAACCGATGGCCGCCGCCTCATCGTTCATCATGGCCACAAAATTGTCGATGCTGCCGCCGCCCATATAGTCGGCCACAATATACGCCGCCTCGTTGGCACTGGGCAGCAACATGGCATAAAGAAGGTTGCGCAATGTCTGGGTATCCCCCCGGCGAATATCCGCCGTAGAGGCATTGGTGGTCTTTTCCCAGATCAGATCGTAAATATAGCTGGGCGCCGTGACAGTTATGGTATCCAGCTGGTCCTGATACTGCTCCAGCATCAGCAGACAAGTCATCATCTTGGTCAGACTGGCCGCCTGGAGCTGGGTATCACTGTTTTTGTCATAGACCACAATGTTGGTGTCCAGATTGACAACATAGGCTGCCGGCGCCGTCAGCTCCGGCGCATCGGCGGACAGCGCACTGCTCTCCCCCTCCGCCGCCACCGGCAGCACCAGTACAAAGGTCAGCACAAGGGTGCACAACAGTGCACAGAATCGTTTCATAGGCATGTGGTTCCTCTGCTTCAGGGTTGGTTCTAGGGTTATCCATTAGTATAGCAAACTTTCCCCGGAAATAAAAGGGATTTACGGATTTAATTCATGGCACCGGCCGTGGCAAACAGCCGCTCCACCTCATCAGAAAGGGCCCGATGGGCCGGATCGGTGAGGTTGGGGTCCGCTGCCAGCAGGGCCTTTGCCTCGTCCTGGGCCACCCGCAGGGTACGGGTATCCTGTACCAGATCCGCCACCCGCAAAGTGGGCAGGCCGTGCTGGGCCTGTCCGAAAAAGTCACCGGGGCCCCGGGTCTCCAGGTCGTATTTGGCTACGGCAAAACCGTCGGAGGTATGGCAGAGAAAGCGCAGGCGTTCCCGTACCGATTCGTTCTCGTTGTCGGAGATGAGAATGCAGCAGGAATCCGCCGCGCCGCGGCCCACCCGACCACGCAGCTGGTGCAGCGCCGACAGTCCAAAGCGTTCGGCATTTTCGATGACCATGGCGGTGGCATTGGGTACATCCACCCCCACCTCGATGACGGTGGTGGAGACAAGAACATCCAGTTCTCCCGCCTTGAACCGCTGCATGACGTCATCCTTTTCCTTGGGCTTCATCTTGCCGTGGAGCAGGCCGATGCGCCGGTGGGGCAGCATGGCGCAGGCTACCTCGGTGTAGTACCGGTTCACCGCCTGCATCCCTGCATCCAGTTCATTTTCTTCAATGGCGGGGCATACAATATACACCTGGTGTCCCGCTTCGATTTGCTTATCCAGAAAGCCGTACATATCCCGGCGCTTTTTCCCGTTGATAAACCAGGTCTTGATGGGTTTGCGGCCGGGCGGCAGTTCGTCCAGCACCGAAATATCCAGATCCCCGTACATCAGCAATCCCAGCGTCCGCGGGATGGGGGTGGCACTCATGACCAACAGATGGGGGCTTTGGGCTTTGCCCGCCAGCAGACCCCGCTGCCGGACCCCGAAGCGATGCTGTTCGTCCACAATGGCAAGTCCCAGATTTTTAAACACTACGGCATCGGTGAGCACCGCGTGGGTGCCCACTACCAGACCGGCCCGACCATCCGCAATGGCGGACAGCGCGATCCGCTTTTCGCTTGCTTTCATACCGCCCACCAGCAGCGTCACATTGATGCCGAAAGGTTCCAGCCGGTCCGCCAGGGTTGCCGCATGCTGCCGGGCCAGGATTTCGGTGGGGGCCAGCATGGCGCTCTGCCATCCGTTCTGGGCGGCAAACCAGATGGCGGCCGCCGCCACCAGCGTCTTGCCGCTGCCCACATCTCCCTGGAGCAGCCGGTTCATGGGGACTTCGGCACAAAGGTCCCGGGTGATTTCCTCGGTGGCACGGCGCTGGGCGCCGGTAGGTGCATAGGGCAAGCTGCCCCAGAACGGGTCCAGCTTCAAAGGGCGCATAGGTGCGCTGGTCACCCGCCGCCCATGGCTGCGCAGCAGAAAAATGCCGATCTGCAAAAGATACAGTTCCTCAAAAATCAACCGGCGGCGTGCGGCGGCCAGGTCGGCATTGTCCCTGGGGGCATGGACCGCTCGTACCGCCTGGGCCTTGGTAGGCATTCTGTAACGGGCCAGCAGTGCCGGAGGCAACGGGTCCTGCAATTCATCCACATAGGCCAGCGCCGCCCGGGCACAGTTGGCCTGGCGGGAAGCCGGCAATCCCTCTGTACCGTGATAGACCGGCACAAAGGGGCTGGCTGCCACCTGGGCTTCGGTGCGGACCAGCGGGTGAAGAAGTTCCCTGTGAGTAAGTGTTCCCCCGACCCGCCCTTCAAAATAGTAGGTTTCCCCCGTCACCAGTTTGTCCGCCGCATAGGAGGCGTTGAACCAGGACAGGGTCAGCACGCCGGAATCATCGGCTGCCAGTACCCGGTTCAGTACCCGTCCGCCCTTGATGCGGCGGGCCGGTTCCTTTTGGAGTACCGTCGCTTTGACGCAGCAGTCCACATCATAGGGTGCAGACGCCACCGTGTAGGGTTGGGTATAGTCGATGTATTTGCGCGGATAGCAGAGCAGCAGGTCCCGGATGGTGGTAATGCCCAGCTTTTCAAACTTTTTGGCAAACGCCGGGCCCACCCCTTTGAGATATTGGACGGAACTGTCTATGGTAGGCATGCGGGACCTCCTTTCTGTACAAAATCACCAATGGATTCAATAAAGGAAAAAGGCGAACTCGGAACTTCCCCAAATTCGCCTTTTGTCTTTTTCGGTAGCCGCTTACTCTACAGAGATCATGTAGTAATAGACCGGCTGGCCGCCACTGATGTGGCTGACCTCAATGTTGCCGCCGCACTTGGTGCGGACCAGTTCTGTGGTATGTTCGGCGTCCTCATCGCTGACATCACAGCCGGAGATCACCGTAATAAACTGGGTGTCCTTCTTGCGCATGGACCGGGCCAGACGATAGGTCACCTTGACGATGTCGGTGCCGGTTGCCACGATCTTTCCATTCTCCAGGGCCATGATCTCACCCTTCTTGATGGGCTTGCCGTCAAACTCACTGTCGCGGGCGGCATAGGTCACCAGACCGGTGCTGACGCGGTCGGCTGCCTGCATCATGTTGACAGCGTTTTCGTCGGGCTTGACCTCCGGGTCAAAGTTCAGCATCGCCGTCATGCCCTGGGGCACCGTGCGGGTAGGCAGAACGATGACCTTGCGGTCTGCCAGCTTCTGGGCCTGCTCAGAGGCCATGATGATGTTCTTGTTGTTGGGCAGTACCAGCACCGTCTTGGCCGGTACGCTCTGGATCGCTGCCAGAATATCCTCGGTGGAGGGGTTCATCGTCTGGCCGCCGCTGACAACAGCATCCACGCCCAGATCGGTAAAGACGTTCTTCAGGCCTTCACCGGCAGCCACCGCCACAAAGCCATACTCCCGCTCGGGGTCTACGGCTGCGTAGGTAAACTCGCTCTCTTTTTTCTCCTCGGCCTGGGCCTGCTTTTCAAGACCCTTGCCCTGCTTCTGACGGGCCAGGAACTGCTCATGCATGTTCTCGATCTTGAAGTCAGTCAGGTAGCCGTACTTGATGGCCTCCGACAGCATCATGCCGGGGTCGGAGGTATGCACATGGCAGTTGGCCACGTCGTCATCCTCAATGACCACAACCGAGTCACCGTTGGACTCCAGGAATGCCCGCAGCCGTGTCACACTGGCATCGGCGTTCTTATGCAGCAGGAACTGGGTGCAGTACCCGTTCTTGATATCCTCCACCTTCATCAGGTCGTCGGCAAAAACGCCCTTACCGGCAGATTCACTGGACACTTTGGGCTTGGCCGCCACTTCGGCGCCAGCAATGATCTCGCCGCCGTCAAAGACCTGCTTCATGCCCTCAAACACCAGCATGATACCCTGGCCGCCGGCATCCACAACGCCGGCCTTCTTCAGGACGGGCAGCAGGTTGGGGGTATCGTCCAACGCTTCCTGCGCCGCTTCCAGCGTGGCATCCCACATAGCCGGGATCTCCATATCGGTGCACTGGACCGCCTTCTCGGCAGCCAGGCGGGTAACGGTCAGGATGGTGCCTTCGGTGGGCTTCATGACCGCTTTGTAAGCAGCGTCCACACCCATCTGCAGCGCAGTGGCCAGATCGGCCGCGCTGGCTTCGGTCTTATCCTTCAGAGCCTTGGAAAAGCCGCGGAACAACAGGCTGGTAATAACACCGGAGTTGCCGCGGGCCCCCCGCAGCATGGCGGAAGCGGCGGTCTTGCTTGCTTCGGCCACGGTGCAGCTGTCGGGCAGGGCCTGCAGCTCACGGGTGGCAGCACCAACGGTCATACTCATGTTGGTGCCGGTATCGCCGTCGGGTACAGGGAAAACATTCAGCTCATCCACGCGGGTGCGCTGATTTGCAATGTTGTTGGCGCCGGAAAGAATGGCGTCGCGCAGGATCTGGCCAGTAATCATCGTATGTTACACCTCATGTCTTAATCTGCCAAAATATCGTCCACATACACATCAATGCGCGCGACTTTCAGGCCGGTGGCGTGTTCCACCTCATCCTTGACGCGATGCGTGATGCTTTGCGTGATGGTAGAGATATTGAGCCCATACCCCACTTTAATATGCAGCGCGATGACCAGACGCCCGCCCTCCTGGGTGACGGTTACGCCCTTCGGCGGCAGACTGCCAGTGCGCAGCGCGTTGCGCACCACACTTTCGGCAGGGGCCTGGCCCATGGCTGCAATACCATAGCACTGTTTGGCCGCCTGCTCCACCAGACCGGAGAAATAGTCGTTGGTCAAAGAGATATGTCCGTAAGGATTCACCTTGGTGATCATCTGCGATCCTCCTTTGTTGGGCTTAATTAGGTTTATTATACACCACTTTTTACCGTTTGAACAGTCTTTTTTCAAGAAAAATCTGAGCGGTCGTTTTTTAACAATCCATTCACAAAGTTTACAGACCGAACGTATATACTGGTTATAGAAAAACAACACTACCGCCAAAAGGAGTGCATTCACGCATGAATCTTTTGTTCTTTTTGACACCCAAACAGGATGTTCTGTACATCTACGAGGATTTCACCCTGCGCCAGACCCTGGAAAAATGGGCCAACCAGCGCTTTGCCACCATCCCGGTGCTGAAGCGCAACGGTGAGTATGTGGGTACCATCACGGAGGGGGACATCCTGTGGGGCATGAAGAACCTTCATGGTCTGGACCTGGAGGCCAGTGAGGACGTGCCCATTGCCAGCTTCCCCCGCCGCCGGGATTACAAGGCCGTCACCGTAACCACCGACATGCCCACCCTGCTGCGGGCTGCCATTGACCAGAACTTTGTTCCCGTAGTGGATGACCGCAACGTCTTTATCGGCATGGTACGGCGCACCGTCCTGTTGAAGGATATGTACGGTAAATTTACCGGCCTGCCCGCCGACAAGCGTTCCCACGGCACGTCGCCGCGGCAGCGCACCCCTTCTTTCTGACATTCTCATTCCCGTTTTTCCCCCGGCAGCGCGATGTCCTTACCGGCATCGCGCTTTTTCTTTTTTTCAAAAACAAAAACACCGCATGGCGGTGAAAACCATGCGGTGTTCGTAACAGCTTGGAAACTGAATTACTTCAGCTCGACCTTGGCGCCGACTTCTTCCAGCTTCTTCTGGATCTCTTCGGCATCGGCCTTGGAAGCCTGCTCCTTCAGCTTGGCCTCGGGGGTCTCGACGAGCTTCTTGGCCTCCATCAGGGAAGCGCCGGTCAGCTCCTTGACAGCCTTGATGACCTGCATCTTGTTGGCGCCGACTTCCTTCAGGATGACGTCGAACTCGGTCTTCTCTTCCTCAGCGGGAGCGGCAGCAGCGCCGGCGGCAGCGGGAGCAGCAGCGGCAACAGCGGAAACGCCGAACTCCTCGCAGATGGTGTCAACGAGCTCTTTGAGCTCCAGAACAGTCATAGTCTTGACAGACTCGACAATGGCAGTGATCTTCTCAGAAGCCATGGTAGTTACCTCCATTAAAATTCATTTGTTAGGCGGCGCATAGGTTTAACGAGCGCTGCGCCGGAGCGCTCAAGCAGCTTGATCTACAATCAGGCAGCGGGTTCCTCCTGCTTGTCGGCAACAGCCTGCAGGGCCACAGCCAGACCGCCGATGATCCCGTTGAGGGAGCCGGCCAGCATGGAAAGCAGGCCTTCGCGGTTGGGCATGGTGGACAGAGCCTTGACGCCGGCGGCGTCCATGACCTGACCATCGCAGAAGCCACCCTTGACGACGAAGCGCTTGGACTTGTCGGCATCGGCAAACTTGCACAGGATGCGAGCAGCGGCAGACGGGTCCTCGGGAGACAGAGCGATGGCGGTATCACCCTTGAAGTAGTCGGTCAGAGCCTCGTACTGGGTGCCCTTGACAGCGAGACGCAGCATGGTGTTCTTGACGACCATGTAGTGCACGCCGGCTTCACGCAGTTCCTTACGCAGCTTGGTGTCGTCGGCCACGCTGATGCCGTTGTAAGCAACAACAACACCGGCCAGAGAAGAAGCGATCTCCTCGTTCAGGGCCTTGACAAGAGCCTTCTTGGATTCCAGAATCTTTGCACTGGGCATTTGAATTTCACCTCGTTCCACTTACAGTTTGGTAACGGTAAGCGGCTTTTCGTGTAAATAGAAAAGCCCCTTTCCCGTCGCCGGGAAAAGGGCTTGAAAGCACAGCAATCAAACGCACGTTTCTCGGCAGGTTGGGTTACCCCATTATGCCTTGCGGCACCTGCTGTCTTAAAAACAGCTTAGACAGTATAGCACGCAAACGTGCGTTTGTCAAGTACTTTTGTAAATCAGCAAAAGCTGAGATCAGACACCATACTTGTTGGTGGCAACGCGGACGCCGGGGCCCATGGTGGTAGCCACGGTAGCGCTCTTGAAGTACTGGCCCTTGGCCGCAGCGGGCTTCGCCTTGGCAATGGCTTCCAGAACGGTGTCCAGGTTGGTCATGAGCTTCTCAGCGCCGAAAGAGGCCTTGCCGATGGGCACATGGATGATGTTCTGCTTGTCCAGGCGGTACTCGATCTTACCGGCCTTGGCATCGGTAACAGCCTTGCCAACGTCGGGGGTCACAGTGCCGGCCTTGGGGTTGGGCATCAAGCCACGGGGGCCAAGGATCTTACCGAGACGGCCAACGCGGCCCATCATGTCGGGGGTGGTGACCAGGACATCGAAGTCGAGGTAGCCGCCCTGGATCTTGGCGATCAGATCGTCGTCACCGACCTCCTGCGCACCGGCAGCCTCAGCAGCCTTGGCAGCATCGCCCTTGGCGATGGCGATGACGCGGACGTTCTTGCCGGTACCGTTGGGCAGAACAACGGCGCCACGGACCTGCTGGTCGGCGTGACGGCTGTCAACACCCAGACGGACGTGCAGCTCGACGGTCTCGTCGAACTTGGCGGTCGCGGTCTTGCAGCAGAGCTCCAGGGCCTCGGCCGGATCATAAGTCTTGCTGCTCTCGATCAGTTTGGCAGCATCGGTATATTTCTTGCCGTGTTTCATTGCTTATTCCCCTCCTGTTCAACCCTCAACGGTAACGCCCATACTGCGGGCGGTGCCCTTGATCATGCTGACGGCAGCCTCCAGAGAGGCGGCATTCAGGTCGGGCATCTTGGTCTTGGCGATCTCCTCGGCCTGGGCCAGGGTGATGGAGCCGACCTTGTTCTTGTTGGGCACGCCGGAAGCGGTGTCGATGCCGGCAGCCTTCTTGATCAGAACGGGCGCCGGGGGGGTCTTGGTAATGAAGCTGAAGGAGCGGTCAGCGTAAACGGTGATGACGACGGGGATGATCATACCCATCTGGTTCTTGGTACGCTCGTTGAACTCCTTGGTAAAGGCCATGATGTTCACGCCCTTCTGGCCCAGAGCAGGACCAACAGGGGGGGCCGGAGTCGCCTTGCCGGCGGGAATTTGCAGCTTGATGTAGCCAGTGATTTTCTGTGCCATAATACTTGCACCTCCAAATTTTGTGGTGAGTTGCGGCCCGCGGTGCAGGCCTCCCACGGGCATGCGACGGTCGCATACCCTATAAAAACCGTACCCCGGGTCATTGCCCGTTCGCGGTCCTTACCGGAAATTGCTGGGGTCCTGAGAAATTTCTCAGAACAGTTTGACCTGATGGAGCTCCAGCTCAGCAGGCAGCTCGCGGCCAAACATGGTGATTTTTACGCGCACCTTGCGCGCAGGGATGTCGATCTCCTCCACGGTACCGACGGAGCCTTCCATCGGTCCGGCGGTGATCTCGACGGTGTCGCCGACTTTGTAATCGACCTGCAGCTCAGCTGTGGTCTCCACGCCCATCTTGGCAACCTCTGCCTCGGTCAGCGGCTCGGGTTTGGACTCCGGGCCCACAAAACCGGTGCAGCCGCGCGTGTTGCGCACGATGTACCAGGTGTTGTCGTTCATGACCATTTTGACAAAGACATAGCCGGGGTAGAGCTTGCGCTGGACTTCCTTTTCACCGGTCTTGTTGCCGGTCTTGTCCAGCACTTCCTCGATCACGGTCTCAGTCGGGACCTTGACGTCGCAGATCAGGTCCTGCAGACGGCGGTTTTCCACCATCGTCATCAGGTCCTGGGCGACCTTGTTCTCGTAGCCGGAATAGGTATGCACCACATACCAGTTTGCTTGTTCAGCCATTGGTCATTGCCTCCGCTCAAGCGCTCAGGCGCCGACCACAAGGTGGATCGCGCCGCCGAAGATGATGTCCAGCACAATCAGGACAATTGCCGCGATCAGTACGACGGCAATGACCGTGATGGTGTTGGTCTTGACATCCTTTTTGCTGGGCCAAACGACCTTTTTCATCTCGCTCTTGGTATCTTTGAAATACTTGGCGATGCCTTTGAAAAAGTTCTTGACCTTGCCAAAAAACGAGGTCTTTTTCTTTTTGTCGCTTTGAGCCTGGGGTGCGGTGTTCGCAGCTTTCTTGTCCGCCATCTCTAAGCTCCTATCCTCACTTGGTTTCGCGGTGAAGGGTATGCTTTTTGCAGAAACGGCAATACTTCTTCATCTCAAGACGATCCGGAGAGTTCTTCTTGTTCTTCTCCTTGTTGTAGTTGCGCTGCTTGCACTCGGTGCAAGCCAGGGTGATCTTGACAGTCATTGTTCGGCACCTCCATTATCGGTTAATAAGCCTCCCTCGCGCTTACGGGCCGCCCCGGAAAAAGGGCATAAAAAATAAACCCGCAAAAGAGGTGTTATCATAATAGCACAACCGCGGGTTTAAGTCAAGGTATCCTGCAGGATTTTTTGCAGGTTTTCTTGGCGGCAGAACGTCCCTTATCCTTCCAGAAGAGGGGTGTCGATCTCCTGCCGCAGGGTAAAGCTGTAGATGGTCAGGCGAGTGACCGGTACGCCCAGGCGCAGCGCAAAGGCATGGCGGTAGAGCCGCAGCTGGGCCGCATATTCCTTTTTATAGAAGTCCGGGTCCTTGCTGGCGTCCGTCTTGTAGTCGCATATTTCCGCATGGTCGTCAAAAACCAGCACCAGGTCGGCAATGCCCTGTACCAAAACTTCTGCATCGCTCTCCCCCGCTTCCGGCGTAACCCGGGAAGCCGGCAGGGCCGTGATGAAGGGTTCTTCCCGCAAAACAGTGCGGGCCGCCCGGATGCGACGCCAGACACCGCTTTCGAAGAATGGGCGCACCCGTTCCAGGTCCAGCTTGTCCGCCAGATCGGCATCCAGCAGCTTCAGGTCTTTCTGCCGCCGGACCTCCGCCTGCAGGTCGGGGGCCGGGCCGTCAAAGGGCACGCTCTGCATAAAGGCGTGGATGGCCGTGCCCCGTTCGGCGCCGGTCATGCCCGTTTTTTGCAGAAAAGCCGGGCGTTCCAGCGCCACCGGGCGGGCGGCGTGGGCCACCGCGCTGACACTGACCTTGGCGGGGATTTTCTGCAGGGCTTGCCGGGGATTCTGCCAGGCAAAAGACGCTTCCAGCGCCCGGCGCAGTGCCCCATCCGGCCGCGCTTCGGGGCGGGAAGGCCGGGCAGGAGCTGCCTCCGGCACCGGCAGCAGCCGGACTTTCAGCGGCACCCGGGTGGGCAGATGGTGAGGCAGCAACGCCGTATGCGCCCACAGGGCATCGCTTTCGGGATGGAGCAGCACCGCCGTCAGCAGCCACCCCGCCCAGCTGTTCATCCCTTGCATGGCCTCGGGGCCGGTGGCTTCGGCGGCAGCGCAAAGCGCCGGTGTTTTCAGGCTGCTGTCGGTCTTTTTCAGCGGGATCGTCACAATGAGGGCATCCTGGGCACGGGTCAGCGCCACATAGAGCACACGCATCTCCTCGCTGAGTGTTTCGGTGCGGATAGCCTGGGCCAACGCGGCGTAGGGCATCGTCTTGTACCGCTTGGCCGCCTGCCCTGCCCGCAGCATGACCCCCACACCCAGACGGCTGTGAGTCAGCACCGGGCGGATGGCGTCACTCTGGTTGAACTGATGGGCCGTATTGGCCACAAACACCACCGGGAACTCCAGTCCCTTGGAACGGTGTACCGTCATGATGCTGACACAGCCCGGCCGGGTCTGCCCCCCGCCGCTCTGGTTCAGACCGCCGCTGGCCGCCGCTGCATCCATGGCCCGTACCAATGCGGACAATCCCGCCCGCCCGGCACTGCCTGCCCAGGCCACAAAGGCCTGCAGGTCTTCCCGGCAGCGGGCACCGTCGGGCATGGCCCCCACTGCTGCCAGATACCCTGTGCGGGCCAACAGTTCTTCCAGCAGCCGGTCCACCGGCAAGGTCCGGGCCAGACGCCGGTATTCGGTCAGTTCTTCCATAAAATCCGCAAAGCGGGACTGTCCTCCATACAGCACCGCCCCGTACAGACTGCCCTGGGGGCAGCTGCGGCGCAGCGAAACCAGGTCATCCGGTGTATAAGGAAACATGGGGCTCAAAAGCACCGACGCCAGAGGGATATCCTGGGCAGGGTTATCGATGACCCGCAGCAGCGCCGCAAAAGGACGGATGTGGGGAGCATCCAGCAAATCGGCAGCGGTATCGGCAAAGACCGGAATGTCGGCGGCACGCAGGGCCTCCTCATACACCGGGAAGTCGGCACGGCCCCGGAACAGAATACAGAAATCTTCGTACCGGCAGGGGCGGGGTCCCTCCTTGCTGCGGACCATAAAGCCTTCTTCCACCATGGTGGCGATCCGCCGGGCAATGCCTGCCGCATCCCCCGCCGCGTCGGCACCGTCAATGACATCCACCTCGCACAGACCGGGGTAAGTTTCTTCCGGTTTGCCCACCACCAGGCGCTGGCCGTCGCCATAAGACACCCCGCCCAGGCCTTCCGAGAAAAAGACCGAGAACAGATAGTTGATGCCTTCAATGACCCGGGGCGCACTGCGGAAATTGGCATCCAGCGCCAAAGTAGCTGGCCGGGGCGCGGGCTGGGGATAAGGCTGCCAGTTCTGCTGCTTGCCCAGAAATACCGTGGGGTCGGCCTGGCGGAACCGGTAGATACTTTGTTTGATGTCCCCCACAAAAAAGAGGTTATCCCCCGCCGGGGAGGCCAGGGCGAAATAGATGGCATCCTGCAGGGCGTTGGTATCCTGATATTCGTCCACCAGCACAGCAGAATACCGCTCGCTGACGGTGCGGCAAAGCGGTGTCCGGCTGCCGTCCGGCCCGATGAGAAGATCCAGCGTCAGGTGCTCGAAGTCGGCATAGTCCAGGAGCTTTTCCTCGCATTTGGCTGCAAAGCAGGCATCGGCAAACCGTTGGGTCACCCGCACCAGTGCCGCCACCAGGGGCGCGGCGCGAAGGCGGTCCTCCTGATATTCCGCTGCCGTGCAAAGCAAAAATTCGGTGCGCAGCCCGGCGATCTGCTTTTTGGCCCGATCCCGCAGTTCGCTGGCCGCAAAAGCAGCCGGATTGGAATCCTTGCCGCCTTTGATACGGCCTGCCTTGCGCCAGTTTCCACCGACCTCCTCCAGCACCTGGAGGGCGGCGTCCCAATCTCCCTCCTGCAATTTCCGGCAAAGCCACTCCACCCGGGCGGCATCCTCCTGCAATACGGCAGTATAGGCTGCATCTGCCGCCTCGTCCCGGGCCGCCGTGCGGGCACCGGCTTCCAGCAGCGCTTTGGCGCCCCGGGCGCGGTCCAGGGCAATGTGAAGCAGATCCTGTCCCCAGGGGGTATCCTGGGGCGGGGCGTCCTGCTGCCACTGGTCGGCAAAGGATTGCAGCGCCTGGGCCGGATGGGGCAGCGAACGGCTGAAATGGTAAAGTTCCAGCACCGCGTTGCCCGCCGTCTGGTCGGTACGGCCCCGGTCATACAGATCCGCAAACGCCCGGAAATCCGGGTCCCGGTAAGCTTCTTCCAATACGTCGGCAAGGGTTTCCTGCTCGATCCGGGTCAGGTCCGCCTCTTCCGCCGTTTCAAAGTCCGGCGGCACATCCAGAGCGGCAAAATGCTGCTGTACAAAATGCAGGCAGAAAGCATCCACTGTGCCGATGGAGGCCCGCTGCAGCAACAATTGCTGGCGGCGCAGCCGTACATCCCCGGGGTGGGCGCGGACTTCATCGGCCAGGCGGGTGGAGATATCGGCGCGCAGTTTGGCCGCTGCCGCATTGGTGAAAGTCATGATCAGCAGGCTGTCCGCCTCCACCGGGTGCTGCGGGTCGGTGATCAAGCCCACCACGCGCTCCACCAGGACCCGGGTCTTGCCGGAACCGGCCGCCGCCGAAACCAGCAGGCTGCCGCCCCGTGCACCGATGGCCGCGGCCTGGGCGGGGGTAAATTGAATCTTGGGGGTATCCGGCATGATATGTTTCTCCTTTATTCTTCAAACGGGTCGGCGGCAGCTTCCACCTTGCGCTCGTTTTCTCCGTCATGGTGGGTGCAGGCAATGCGGAAGTCACAGTAGGTGCAGGGACTGCGTCCGTTGCTGCACAGGGGTTGGGCATCGATTTTGCCTGCGTAGAGATTTTGGGACATCTGTTTCAGCAGGCCGTCCAGATGGTCCCGGATGCGGGCCAGCTTTTTTTCATCGGCCAGGCGGCTCTTGCCGTTGGTGACCCGGCCGGTCTTGGCATGGAAATTCAGCGGCACAAAATTGCCGGTACTGCGTCGGTCCATGGCCAGGTAAACGCTTTCATCGTCCAGAAGAAGGCCGTTGAGAGGATAGTTGTTTTCCGCCGGTTCTTCCTGGCCGCCTGCTTCGGCACGGGGGATGCTTTCGGGGGCCGGGTCCGCCAGCAGATATTCCACCCCCGCCGCCGTGGCCCCGGGGAATTTTTCCCCGGCGTTGCGTTCCAAAGTGAACAGGTAGAGCAGCATCTGGCAATCCAGGCCGCAGTAGACCTCTTTCAGCTGGAAGTCCTTACCGCCGGTCTTGTAGTCCACCACCCGGAGGTAGGTGCGCTCCCCCAACGGCATGGCATCCACCCGGTCCACCGTGCCTACGATGCGTACCGTGTGTCCGGCACCGTCCTCCAGTTCCACCGGGTCGATCCGGGGCGCATCGGGGTCCTCCCCCGGGCGGTCATCAATGCGCAGCTCAAAGGCTACCGGCTGAAAACCGGACTGCCGCAGATCCCGCTGGATGAAGCCCAGCAACCCCACCAGGTTGCGCCGGATCCGGTCGATGAGATACTGCATCCGCACCGTGATGCCGGGCAGATTTTCCCGGGTATATTCCTCCACAAGGTCGTCCACAAGGGTCTGGATTTCCTCCTCGGACAGGTCCTTGAAATGTTCTCCCTGACGGCGCAGGGCATTTTCCAGCACCCAGTGGGTCAATGTGCCGCTGATGTTGGGGGCCAGTTCCGCTTTCTGACGGGGCGCCGCCCGCAGCACGAACTGCATGAAGTAGCCAAAGGGGCAGGTCTGGTATTTTTCAAACCGGGTGGGGCTGACCCGCAGCCCGGGGCCCAGGAGTTTTTCCAGTTCGGCGGTATCTTCCACCGTGATTGTTTTGCTTTGCTGCGCCCGATGGACCGCCTCGTATCCGGGCGCTGCATGGTCGGTGTGTTCCGCATCGTTCAGTGCCTCCCGCAAGGCCTCCCCCTCCCCTTCCCGGCCGAGGTCCTGACTGACAATGCCCAGGATATCCAGCGCCGCCGCCGGGGAAGCCCCCAGTTCCGCGGTGGTGGGTTCGGTAAATGGCACCTGCAGCAGGCGCCGCACCGACGCCAGTGCAGAGCTGGCGGGGGCATCGTCCCGGGCATGGGCCGCGCCGGGCCAACTGAGCCACAGAAAAGACCGGGCAGCGGTCAGTGCCTTATAGAAACACACGCCCTCCCGCAGTACCTTGTTTTCAAAGCAATCGGGCAGTTCGGCCCCCTGGCGGATCATGGCGTCCCGGTCGGCGTGGGTCAGCAGCCCCTGATCCCCGGGCGTCTTGGGGAACTCCCCTTCCGTCAGCCCCACCACAAACACCGCGTCGGTCTCCGGCAGGCGCATACGCCCCGCCGTGGTCAGGATCACGCTGTCCAGGCTTTGGGGAATGTGCCCCATATCGGTGGTGCGCAGCAGCAGGGTAAACAGTTCGGCGTAATCCGCCGGAGGCAGCACTTCCTCCCCCAGCAGCTGGGCCAGCTGGTTCAGCAGACCCATGACCACATTCCACTCCCGCAGGACTTCGTCGGCTTCCGGCAGACGCCCCTGATCCCGCAGGGTCTTTGCCAGGGCATTGAGGGTATCCTCCGCCCCCAGGGACTGCAAAAAGAGGCAGATCTGTTTGGTCAGCGCCGCCGCCCCCGCATTTTTGGTACGGGGCAGGAATTTCTGGATGCGCTCTGCCAGAAATGACCGGGCTGCCTCCGCATCCTGCCGGGTGCGCACATCTTCCGGCCGCTCGATGTCGGCATATCCGGCGGCGCTGCGGGTAAAGGGCGCACGCCAGTCCGCCGCCTTGAGGGACCAGGTATAGGCATAGTTTTCCAGCGCCGTCTGCTGCCGTTCCGGCAGATCCACCAGTCCGGTTTTCAGCAGCCGCAGCACCGTGCGGCTGGAGATCCCGCCCCGGGCCAGATCCAACGCCGCGTGTACGGCACGGGCGGGGGCGGTGTTTTCCGGTGTCGTGGCCTCGTCACAGAACAGCGGGATATTTTGCAGACGGAATTCGTAGCGAATGGGCCCCAGATACTGTTCGGCATCCCGGCAGATCACTGCCATACGGTGATAGGGCGTTCCTCCACGGGCGCGGGCGGCAATCTCCGCCGCCACCGCCTTGGCCTCCGCCTGACGGCTGGCCGCCCCATAACATACAATGGCCGGATTTTCCGGGTCCACAGTGCAGTCCGGTGTATAGGTGGGGTCAGACAGCAGCAGGTTCAGCTCCGCCAGCGCCGGTGTATCCCTGTGGCGCAGATCCTCGGTGAGGGTCTCGGTATGTACCGCCACCCCGGCATCCGACGCCATCCGACGCAGGCTGGAAGCCACCCCTTTGGCGCCGCTGAACAATCCCATGCCGCCGTCCCGGTCCTCGGGGCCGTCACAGCACAGGCACACCGTCACATCCGCCACCGGCAGCATGGCTGCCAGCAGCGCCCGCTTGGGTGCGTTGAATGTATCAAATTCGTCAATATACACAGCCCGTCCGGCAAAGAAATCCTCATCCAGATACTGTGCCGCCAGCTGCTGACGGTCCCCGGGGTCCATGGCGCTTTGGCCCAGCAAGGCCTCGTATGCCCCATAGATCAGGGAAAGCTCCTGCAATTTATCCCGGTCCGCCCCCGGCGCACAGGCATAGTCTGCCAGTGCCTGGGGCGTGACCCCGGCGCTTTTCAGTTCTTCGATGGTCTGTGCAGCTTTCTCGCAAAAAGCCGCCGACCGGCGCTGCCGGTTGTAATAGACGACCCGATCCAACAGCGAGTCCACCGCCCGGCGTACCAGCAGGGCACGGCCTGCCTCATCCAGCGTCTGTACCGCCGCGCCGCCGTAACGGCGCAGCAGTGTTTCCGCCAGAGAGGTGAAGGAATAGCTCTCCACATAGGCGGAGAGAGTATCCCCCAGTGTACGGTAGAGTTGCCCCTCGGTGGAGGAGGTGAACTGTTCCGGCACAATCAGCAGGCTGCGCTGTCCCTGTTCGGCCCGTGCGCGCAGTTCCGCCAGCATGCGGCGGGATTTGCCGCTGCCCGAAGGGCCCAGAAGTAGATGGAGCATAGAAAGAGATCCTTTCCCGTTGTACAGAAAAAAGAGGGAAACTGCCATACCCCGTTTCCCTCTTGGCGCCATGCTTACCATCCCCGCAGGGCATCCAGCAAGGCAAAGCGCACCTCGTATGGACCGAACACCAGCGCGTTTTCCGCCTGGGTCGGATATTCAGCCGTTGCCCCCGACACACAAAGTGCCGGGTACAGCACACAGAACCAGTTATGCCCCTGGGCTTTGCCCAATTCCACCCGCAGCGCGGTATAATCACCGCCGGGCAGGGCAAAACTGCCGTAGTCCCTGGCATCAAAGGTAAACGTTTCCAGCCGCACCGCAGCGGTCTGCCCGCTGTGGGCAGCCAGCAGCGCCCGGTTGGCCGCCGCCTGCAGGGCAGGCCGCGCATTTTGCAGGGCCCGCGTCGCTTCCTGGGGTGTCACTGCCTGGGTGACCGTGGCGGGTAAGGCTTCCAGAATGGCATCCCGCACCTTCAGTTTCAGAAGCTGGTCCTCAATGGTATCGCTGTTGGCCAGCACGTGCAGCCGGATGGTATCGGCCCGCACCCGGGCCGCCACCGTCCGCCCCCAGCTCATGGCCAAGGTAAGTACAATCGTCAGCAGGAAGCCAAGGCCCACGCCCAGTTCCAGCACCCGCCGTCTTTGTCGGTTCATCTTCTCCACTCCCTTCACCGGGAGTATAGGCGGAAAAGCCCTGCCGCAAACAGCGGGAATTTATTTTTTCAGAGGGCGGCGCACCGTGACCCGGGGACCGCCCCGGGTAGAACGGCAGAGATAGGCCTGCTTGTAGCCGGGCTTCAGCGCGGCCAAAGCGGCCCGGGCCTTTTCTTCCTCGTCAAAGATACCGAAGACGGCGGCGCCGCTGCCGGTCATCTGGGCGGTCAGTGCCCCATGCTCCCGCAGTACGGCACAGATGGACGGTGTTTCCACCGCCCCGGAGCAGTGCTCCAGCGCATTGCCGGCCGCCGCGCATACTGCTGCCAGGTCGCCGGCACGCACCGCCTGCTCCTGTGCCTCGCAGTCGGGATGGACCGGGCTTCCCATGGTATCATACCGGGCGAAAGCCTCCGGCGTGGAAATTCCCACACTGGGCATTGCCACCACAAACCAGCAATCCGGGCAGGGCGGCAAAGCCTTCATCAGGTCTCCCACACCCCGTACCCGGCAGGTGCCGCCCAGCAGCGCAAAGGGCACGTCCGCGCCGATCCCGGCCCCAATGGCACAGAGTTCGCTCATGGAAAGGCGGGCATCGTACAGATCGTTCAGCCCCACCAGCACGCCGGCGGCATCGGCACTGCCCCCCGCCATACCGGCACGTACCGGCACCCGCTTGTAGATGGTCATATCCACCCCGGCCAGCAGACCGGTGTAATGGAAAAAGGCCAGGGCTGCCTTGATGGCGGTGTTTTTGTCATTGACCGGCACAAAGCTGCCGGGCAGCGTCAGGCTGAGGCCCTCGCTGCGGCGCAGGGTGATCTTTTCGTACAGGTCGATGGTCTGCATGACCATATCCAGGTCGTGGTATCCATTGGGCAGGGTCCCTACCACGTCCAGGGAAAGATTCAGCTTGGCCGGGGCCAGCACCGTAACGGATTTTTTGCGCATACAGATCCCTTTCCTGTCTTTTGGTTATTCAGTCCTGAGCCAACCGTTTTCCTGCAGGAAGGCCCGGATGCGGCGCATGGCCGTTTCCAGATGGTCCACACTGTAGGCGTAGCTGATGCGGGCATAGCCTTCGCCGGATGCGCCGAACGCATCGCCGGGAATGATGGCCACTTCTTTTTCCCGCAGCAGCCGTTCACAGAACTCCTCGCTGGTCAGGCCGCTGACCTGAATGGAGGGGAACACATAGAAGGCGCCCCGGGGTTCAAAGCAGGTCAGCCCCATCTCGTTGAGGGCCTTGACCACATAACGGCGGCGGCGATTGTATTCATCCCGCATCATCTCGATCTGGTCGTCACACTGGCGCAGCGCCGTGATGGCGGCGTACTGGCTGGTGGTGGGCGCACTCATGATGCAGCTCTGATGGATCTTGGTCATGACCTTGATGATCGGTTCCGGACCGGCGGCATAGCCCAGGCGCCAGCCCGTCATAGCGTAAGACTTGGAAAAGCCGTTGACCACGATGGTCCTCTCTGCCATACCGGGAATGGAGGCAAAAGAAACGTGCCGGTCCAGCCCGTAGGTCAATTCGGAGTAGATCTCATCCGACAGCACCATGATGTTGGTATCCCGCAGCACGGCAGCGATCTCTTCCAGGTCCCGGGCCCCCATCACTGCACCGGTGGGGTTGTTGGGATAGGGGAAAATCACCAGCTTGGTGCGGGGCGTGATGGCCGCTTTCAGCTGTTCGGCGGTGAGACGGAACTCATCCTCCGCGCGGGTGGCAATATGCACCGGCACGCCCCCGGTAAGCTGGGTGATGGGTTCATAACAGACAAAGCAGGGTTCGGGAATGATCACCTCATCCCCGGGTTTTACCAACGCCCGGATGGCCAGGTCGATGGCCTCGCTGCCACCCACCGTGACCAGGATCTGGGGCACTTCGTATTTCAGATCGAAGCGGCGTTCCAGATACCGGCAGATCTCGGCCCGCAGTTCTTTCAGGCCGGCGTTGGCGGTGTATTTGGTGCGGCCCTGTTCCAGACTGCGGATTCCCGCATCCCGGACGCTCCAGGGCGTTTTGAAGTCCGGCTCCCCCACGCCCAGCGAGATGCAGTGCGGCATTTCGGTGGCCAGATCAAAGAACTTGCGGATGCCGGACGGACGCATCGCCTGCGCGGCAGGGGCAAGCAGTTCGTTGTAATTCATCACAGCATTGTCCACTCTCTTTCGTCGGTCTCGTCGGCCTGATACAGGCGGCCGCCCCGCTTATAGGCGCGCAGCACAAAGCTGGTCGCCGTGGAGATCACGTCGTCCAGCGGCGACAGGCGCTTGGCCACAAAGAGGGCAATTTCCTGGAAGCTGCGGCCTTTGATGATGACCTGCAGATCGTAACTGCCGCTCATCAGCAGCACGGTATCCACCTCATCAAAGCCTGCAATAATGGTGCCGATATCATCGAAACCGCGGGACTTGTGGGGCGTGACCCGCAGCTCGATCACCGCTTCCACCAGGTTGACGCCGGCCTGTTCCCAGTCCACCAGCGTTTCGTAGCCGCGGATATAGCCCTTGGCCACGGCTTCATCCATCATGGCTGCCACTTCTGTGGGGGTCTTGTCCAGCATCGCCGCAATGTCCTCGATGGGCATACGGGCATTCTTTTCCAAAATGCGCAGCAATTCTTCCATATTTGATACACCTCTTTACGTATATATGGTTTGATTATAGCATAGATGCAAACCGATTGCATCCCCTTTTATGGAAAAAGAGCCCCCGTACCACAGTACGGAGGCTCTTTCCCTGTTTTTCTTTTTGATCAGCCTACGGCCTCGTCGGAATCCCCGTCGGTGCTTTCGCTTTCCGCTGTGGAATCAGAGGACGCGGCATCTTCTTCCCCGCCGGATTCCTCCGCGGCTCCATCGGTGGACTCAGCCGGTTCCTCTGTGGAATCCTCCGGTGCCGGGGTCTGTTCAGCAGTCAGTTCTTCCGACGTGGTGCCCGAGGCCGCGTCGGTCATTGCCGAGTTCAGCTGGCTTTCCACCATGGACTGGGTGTCCTGGGTGACCGCCGCCGTGGGCGAGGGCTCCGGCGTGGCTTCCACCTTCATCTCGCTCTCCTGAAGAGCGCTGAGGTACCATTCCCGGTTGTCCCCACGGGTGAACACATAGTCCATATACTTGACGGGCTCGGTGGGCGCCGTCAGCGAAAGTTCCCCGCTGGTGCTGTTGCTGGTGGTGGGAATGTACCCTACGGTGACGTACATCTTGCCGCCGGAGGTGGAGATCTTCTCCACTTCGGGGGTATACTGGGCCACCGAGCTGGTGACCGGTACCAGGTAGCACTGTTTTTCTTCGTTGTACTGGTAAACGAATTCATCGGTGCTGAAACTGCCGTCGGTCACGGGATAATCCGGTCCCAGAAGATTGGCGATGTAGGTGTCGATCTCCAGTTTGGGGATCATGGCCGAGCCGGTATCGGGATCACGCTCGTACTGGTCCAGGCTCTCGCCGTTTTTCTGGATCTCATACACAGTGCCCCAGATGGCCGCCTGTTTGAATACGCCCGGATCCACATCATTCACATTGTCGAATGTCATGGGGTCCAGCATGACCATGCCATAGAGCCGGTCGGCATAGGATTCCCGGCGGCCGGAGTCATCCAGCGCCGTACGCAGGGCGCTGACGCCCCACCCCAGCACGGTGAACAGACCGATCAGTGCCAGCAGCAGCGACACCGCCCCCAGCACCTGCCGCGCCAGACGACGGCTGTTGCGGACTTGTTCTTCTCTGTAATTTGCCATTGTGGATTATGAAGCTCCTAAAGATGTGCGGGCCAACAGCCCAAAAGATGCCTGCGAGGCAGATTACTTGTTCTTGTACATCTGCTCGTAGTATTTCTGATAATCGCCGCTGGTCACGTGGCTCATCCACTCGGGATGGGCCAGATACCAGTCGATGGTCAGCACGATGCCCTTCTCAAAGGGAGTCTCGGGGTACCAGCCCAGATCCTCCTTGATCTTGGTGGGATCAATGCCGTAGCGGCGGTCATGACCCAGACGGTCAGCCACATGGGTGATCAGTTCCTCGCTGATGCCTTCGTCCTTCAGGCGGTCATGGAGCTGAGCGATCACCGTTTTGACAATGAAGATGTTGGGGCGTTCGTTGTGGCCGCCCACGTTGTAGACCTCACCGTCCTTGCCGCCGGTGGCCACCATGTCGATGGCCTTGCAGTGGTCCATGACATACAGCCAGTCCCGGATCTGCATGCCGTCGCCGTAGACGGGCAGCTGTTTGTGCTGCTTGGCGTTGTTGATGAGCAGCGGGATCAGCTTTTCGGGGAACTGATAGGGGCCGTAGTTGTTGGAGCAGCGGGTAATATTCATCGGCATGCCGTAGGTGTCGTGGAACGCCTTGACAAACATATCGGCGCTGGCCTTGCTGGCGGAATAGGGGCTGTGGGGGCACAGCGGCGTGGTCTCCATGAAATAGCCCTCGGCACCCAGAGCACCGTAGACCTCATCGGTGGAGACCTGCAGATACTTTTTGCCTTCCTTCCAGGTCTTGGCCTCGGCATCATACCAGGCGTCCTTGCAGCACTGCAGAAGGTTCACGGTACCCAGCACGTTGCTCTCCACAAAAATTTCGGGATTCTTGATGCTGCGGTCCACGTGGCTTTCCGCCGCGAAGTTGATGACGTAATCGGGGTCATACTTGGCGATCAGCTCGGTGACCAGAGCCTTGTCGCAGATATCCCCCTGCACAAAGATGTGGCGGGCATCATCCTCAATGTCCTGCAGATTTTCCAAGTTGCCGGCGTAGGTCAGCTTATCCAGGTTGATCAGGCGGATGTCCTCATACTTGTCCAGCATGTAGTGGACGAAGTTGGACCCGATAAAACCGGCACAGCCGGTGACAAGATATGTTTTCATACAGTGATCATTCTCCGTTCCAGTTTGCAAAAAAGTCCGTAAGCGCTTCCTTCCAATCCCGCATTTCGTCGCCCACGGTGCAGCGCAGCATGCGGTTGTCCAGGGCACTCCATTCGGGGCGGTTGGCGCTTTCGGGATGAGCCGCGGCATATTCGGCGCTGGTGCAGGGAATCACCTTGCAACCCAGTCCCGCGCCTTTCATGATGGCAGCGGCAAAGTCCGCCCAGCTGCAGATCCCGTTGCCGGTGCAGTGGTAGATGCCGTAATCGTGGCTGACAGCCAGTTTCAGGATATGGTAGGCCAGGTCTACCGCATTGGTGGGATTGCCCAGCTGATCGTTGACCACCGTGATCTTCTCATGGGTTTTGCCCAGATTGACCATGGTTTTGACGAAGTTCTTGCCGTAATAGCTGTAGAGCCACGCCGTACGCACAATGATATGACGGCGGCAGAACCGCTCCACATACTGCTCGCCCAGCAGCTTGGTCTGACCATAGGCCGAAATGGGTGCCGGCAGTGCGCATTCATCCAGGGCCACACCGCCGGTGGGGGCACCGGAAAATACATAGTCGGTGGAGATGTGGATCAGACGGGCATTGACCTTATCGCAGGCCAGGGCAAGGTTGCGGGGGCCAATGGCATTGACGGTGAACGCCGCGTCCCGGGATGTCTCACAACCGTTGACATTGGTGAATGCCGCACAGTTGATGACAGTATCCGGCTGGTGACGGCGGATATAGTTGATGGTGGCTTCCCGGTCGGTGATGTCCAGCTCATCCACATCCACCGGGATTACCGTGGCTTTGCGCAGACGCTCCGGCAGGGGGCCCAGAATACAGCCTTCCTCCGCCAGCTGATGCTGCAGTTCGGTGCCAAGCTGACCCCGGCACCCCGTAATCAAAATTTTCATCGCAAATCCTCTCAATACAGCAGCTTATCGTCGGCAACGTTCTTCAGGTGCTGGCCGTAGGGAGATTTGCCGTACCGTGCGGCACTTTCCAACAGCTTTTCCTTGCTGATCCAGCCGTACTTGTAGGCGATCTCCTCCGGAGCCGAGATCTTGATGCCCTGGCGCTGCTCCACCGTCTGTACAAAGGTAGCCGCCTCCACCAGGGAGTCCATGGTACCGGTGTCCAGCCAGGCATATCCACGGCCCAGCAGCTGCACATCCAGTTTTCCCTCAGCCAGGTACATGGCATTCAGCGTGGTAATCTCCAGCTCGCCCCGGGCACTGGGCTTGACCTGTTTGGCCATCTCCACTACATCCTTATTGTAGAAATACAGGCCGGTGACCGCGTAATTGCTCTTGGGATGTTCGGGTTTTTCTTCAATGGCGGTGGCGCGGCCTTCCTTGTCAAAGGAAACCACACCGAAGCGCTCGGGGTCGTTGACATAGTACCCGAACACCGTGCTGCGGCCTGCCTCGGCATTGGCAGCCGCGGCCTTCAGGCGCTTGGAGAAGCCGGCGCCGTAGAAGATGTTGTCCCCCAGAACCATGGCGCAGCAATCGCCGTTGATGAATTCCTCACCCAGCAGGAACGCCTGGGCCAGGCCGTCGGGGCTGGGCTGGACCTTGTACTGCAGGTGCAGGCCGTACTGGCTGCCGTCCCCCAGCAGCGCTTCAAACCGCGGTGTATCGGTGGGGGTGGAGATGATCAAAATATCCTGAATGCCTGCCAGCATCAGCGTCGACAGCGGATAGTAGATCATCGGCTTATCATACACAGGCAGCAGCTGTTTGGAGGTGACCATCGTCAGCGGGTAGAGTCTGGTGCCGGCACCACCGGCAAGGATAATCCCTTTCATCATTACAACTCCTTATACTGAATTTGACAGTGCGCGCCGCCCATCCCACGGGTGGTTCCCATTGGGGCATAATCTCACACAATATTGATGTCATTATACCGCATTTACCGGGCCAGCGCAAGGGGCAAATCCGGTGCCGCACCGGCCCGCAAGCCCCGGAAATTGTTTCCAGTTTGTTACCATTTGTTTACGAACGCTTGACGCCGCCGACACCATATGATACAATATACGCAGTGTAATTGACGATGGCCCGGTACGCCATCTTGTAATACGGAACTTTGAACGATGAATTAAGGAGGCGTTTTCGCGTTGAAACGCTTTTTATGTGCGGCTTTCTTTATCGCGCTGGTAGCGCTGCTGGCCGCCTGCGGCGTGCTGAACAATGGACGTTCGGCTGCGCAGGCAACCGCCACCCCCACCAGTTCCACTTCCCGGACGCAGCAGTCCAGCACCAATGTGAAAGTCAATGAGACCGCTGCCAAGGTGGATGTGGTGACCGCCCAGAGTAGCCAGACACCTTCTTCCACCGCCGCTCCCGCACAGGCTGAGACCCCCTCCACCGGGGATTATCCGGTTTTGTATCTGGCCGGGATCGTAGGTCTGATTCTGATTTGTTCGGCCGGCCTGCTGATGCTTCGAAAGATTTGAATTGCAACGCCCTGCGGGGCGTTTTTTTATTTCCCGCAAACTTTGCAGAAAGGAGTCGACGCCGTTGGCCAAGCGTTACAGAAGGCTGCGCGGCAACACCGCCTACTATCCCTTTGCCGCCCGTACCGGTTTGCGCGCCCGGCAGCGGCGGCAGGCGCGCTGGCTGCGCCTGGGTGGCGTGGCGGCCCTGGCACTGGCGGCGGCATTGCTGGTCCGGCAGACGGTTTTTCATGGCGGGCAACCGACACCTCCGGCCCCTGTTTCCGGCATTGAGGCCACCGGGGAATCCGGCCGGGTAACGGTGGTTCCCATTGCCGCCACCCGGGATGCCCTGGCCGGAACCGAAGCTGCCGATGCGGCAGCCCGCCAGACTTCGGAGTCTGCCCCCACCCCCGCCCCCGGTGCGTCTGACCGGGTGCTGCCGCAATACCGGGCCCTGTACGCCCAAAATTCCGATATGGTCGGCTGGCTGCGCATAGACGGCACCGAAATCAATTTGCCGGTTGTGCAGACCCCCGGTGACAATGAGCATTATCTTCGCCGCGGCTTTGATGGTCTGTATGCCACCGGCGGCACCCTGTTCCTGGACGAAAGCTGCTCCATCGATCCCGAGGACCCTACTGCCAACTGGCTGATCTATGGCCACAACATGGCGGACGGGTCCATGTTCGGGGAACTGACCCTTTACCGGGAGCAGGAGTTTTGGCAGCAGCATCCCACTTTCTCCTTTGACACCCTCTATGAGACCGGCACTTGGCAGGTGGTCGCCGCCCTGGACACCACCCTGGGCGCCGATGCCCTGCCCTACTACACCTTTTTTGATGCCGCCACCAAACAGGAGTGGCAGGAACGGGTGGATGCCATTCTGGATCTGGCACTGTACGACACCGGTGTCACCCCGGAATACGGCCAGCAGCTGCTGATCCTTTCTACCTGCGGCGATACAAAGCCCGCCACCGAGACCCGCTTTGCCCTGCTGGCCGTGCGGGTGGACGACTGAAGATTTTCCTCACCGTTTAGTCTTGCATTTTCGGTAGGAATCGGCTATGATGTTGCAAGACCATCTATATGAAAGGAGCCTGTGAAGTATGGCAGAATTTACCTATGAAATTACCGAGCGCATTGCCGTGCTCTCCACCAATGCACGCGGCTGGGAGCGCCAGCTGAACATGATCAGCTGGAACGGCAACGCCCCGAAATATGATATCCGCGACTGGTCCCCGGACGGCAGCCGCATGGCCAAGGGCATCAGCCTGACCGCCGAGGAACTGAAAACCTTGCGGGATATCCTCAACGACATGGAACTGTGAGGTCCTTATGGAAGATTACCACGCCCAATTTGTGGAGATCTACACCAAGAACATCACCCGTCCCGGCGCGGACCGGCTGCTGAACTGGCTGGAAACCACAGACTTTTTCACAGCCCCCGCTTCCACCCGGTTTCATGGTGCCTGTGAGTATGGCCTGGTCATGCACAGCATCAACGTCTACCACGCCATGATGCAGCATTTCTTCACTGAAGGGGAAAATGCCGAAAGTTACGCCATCTGCGGATTGCTCCATGATCTGTGCAAGGCAAACTTCTACAAAGTCAGCACCCGCAATGTGAAGAACGACGCCACTGGCCAATGGGAAAAGGTCCCCTTCTACCAGGTTGCCGACCAGCTGCCCTATGGCCACGGCGAGAAAAGTGTTTACCTGATCGAGCATTTTATGCGTTTGAAAACCGCCGAAGCCGTGGCCATCCGCTGGCATATGGGCGGCTTTGATGACGCGGTACGCGGGGGCAGTTTTGCCGTCAGCGACGCCTACAACAACTATCCCTTGGCCGTCAAACTCCATATTGCCGACCTGACCGCCACCTATCTGATGGAACAGGGTACCAGCAGTGTGGAGAACGGGCATCCCAAAAGCAAATGACCCTTTATAAAAATATCCCGCCGGAACTCCGGCGGGATATTTTTCTTGTTATTCGGGCAGCGTGACCGTCCATTCGGCCAGTACGGCCAACTCCCTGGTGTTTTTATCCACCACCTGTACCTGCTTCCCGCATGCCGCCATCCGCCATACATTCCTCTACATCTCGTTCCCATCCGGGTAGAATGCGCCGCAGAGCTCCCCGCACCATTGCCGCATGTTCCCTCATGGCCCAGCGCAGGCCGGTTTCGGGGTCATCCAGAATCATCCGGGGCAGATCGGCTGTACCGGTCTCTTTCATTCTGTTTCCTCCTTTTCCTTTGTTTTCCTTTCACCTGGATAAACAAATCCCACCGGGAAATTCTTACAGCAATTCCGGACAAAAAGCCAAAAAAACAGCCGCCCCGGCCCATGCCGGAGCGGCTGTTCGCTATTCACTTATGTTTTACTCTGATCGTCGATCTTATCGATCTCATTTTGCAGCATTTGCGATACCGGATGTTTTGCATTGCGCAGTCTGCGGGTACCGGCCGGTTTTGCGGGTGCCTGCTGGGCACTGCGATGGGAACGCACCGGCTGAGCGGTTGCTTTTACCCGGAACTGCGGTGTCGCGGTCTTTTTCTGCTCGGGCTGCGTCGGTTCCGGAACATTCCACTCCGGTGTTCCCTGAGCAAAATCTCGCATCTCGGTCCCCAATTCCTTGAGTTCCGCTTCGGTATCGTCCAACGCCTGATAAATGGCACGGGTAAGGCCATCCATATCCAAAGTCGCGGCACTGAGACGCTGATCCACACGGGCCAGACGGTCACGCACCAGCATCACACCCGCTGCAATGCCGCGGGCATTTTCCGCCATGCGCGATTTTTGTGTATCCGCCTGTTGTTTCAGTTCCCGCTCGGCACTTTCTGCGTACAATTTGGCGTCTGCCAGAATTTTACGGGCTTCCAGCCTGGCTTCCCGCACCGCATCGGGGGTGGGGGCGGCCTGGTTCTGCTGGCGCGCTGCCAACTGTTTTTGCAGATCGTCCACCTGCTGCTGCAGGTCATGACATTTCAGCTGCCAGATGTTGGCATTTTTCTGGCTTTCTTTCTGGCCGGACTGGTATGTATCCAGCTGTTTCTGCAGCGCTTCCAGCTGTTCTTCCCCTTCACGGCGCTTGGCCTCGGCTGTCTCGGCACGCTGGTTGGCCGCGGCCGTTTCCGCCTGCAGCGCCTGAATCCTGGCATCGGCACCGTCACGCTCGCTGCGCACGGCATCCAGCTCGGACTGCAGGCGAGCCAGCTTCTGTTCGTATTCCATCGAACGCTGCTGTGCTTCGTCTGCCAGGTCATTCATATACGCCAGCACATCATTTTTATTGAATCCTCCGAACAGACGGGAACGGAACCCCTGTTCCTGTATGTTCTTAGCATCAGATGGCATGGCGTTTTACATCCTCTCGCGGCAAAATGGCAAAAATCAGGAGCGCTTGTTCAGGATGCTGAGCAGATCATCAAAGTAATCGCCGTCATCCTCTTCCTCGGCCGGTGCCGCACTGGTGCCCACCTGGGTATCCACACCCGTGTTGAAGGACTGGGTGAAGATGGGGTTGGGCATGACCGGGCTGATGTCCGGTGCAGCGGGCTGGGCCTTTTCGGCGGGCTGGGCAGCCTCCACAGGCTGGGTAGCCGCAGCACGCTTGGCATCCACATGAGCCTGGATGGGCTCGTCAACCTCGGGCGTGCTCTCAAAACCGGTGGCGACGACGGTAATGCTCATCTCGTCGCTCAGGCGCTCGTCGAACGCAGTACCCCAGATGATGTTGGCATCGGGATGCGCAGACTGGGTAATCATGGAAGCAGCGGTCTCTACATCGTCCAAGCCGATATCGGGGCTGGAAGTGATGTTGATGATGACACCGCGTGCACCGGCAATGCTGGTCTCCAGCAGCGGGCTGGAGATGGCCGCCTTGGCAGCGTTCTCGGCCTTGCCGGCGCCCTTGGCCACGCCGACACCCATGTGGGCGAAACCGGCGTCCTTCATGATGGAACGCACGTCGGCGAAGTCCAGGTTGATGAAGGCCGGGATGTTGATCAGGCTGGAAATGCTCTCCACGCCCTGACGCAGCACATTGTCGGCAGCTTCAAAAGCGTTCATCAGCGTGATCCGCTCCTGGCTGATGAGCTTCAGGCGCTCGTTGGGAATAACGATCAGAGAGTCCACATGCATCATCAGGGAAGCAATACCCTGCTCAGCCAGGCTCATCTTGCGCTTGCCCTCAAAGGCAAAAGGCTTCGTCACGATGCCGACGGTCAGGATGCCCAGGTCATGGGCGGTCTCCGCCACAACAGGAGCCGCACCGGTACCGGTACCACCGCCCATACCGGCAGTGATAAAGACCATCTGTGCGCCCTTCAGCGCATTGGAGATCTCATCTTTGCTTTCTTCGGCAGCGCGCTGACCCACTTCCGGGTCGGCACCGGCGCCACGGCCCTTGGTGAGCTTGGCGCCCAGCTGGACCTTCTGCGTGGCCTTGGAGTTGAGCAAGGCCTGCTGATCGGTGTTCATCGCAACGAACTCGACCCCGGACAGGCCGGACTCCACCATGCGGTTCACAGCGTTGCCGCCGCCGCCACCTACGCCGATGACCTTAATGTTGGTCACATTTTGCATTTCTTCGTCGAGAACGAATGCCATGAGTGTATCCCCCTAAAATGTAAAAGTGTCAGCGGACCCAGGGTCATTGCCACAAAATTGGGCACACTGGTCCGTGAATTTTTTGCATATAACCGATTATTAGAATACCAAATTTCAGGTCCAATTTCAATACCTGTGGGGAAAATTCGTAAAAAAATGCCTGTTTCGGCGCAGAATCACCAACTGTAGGGGGCAGCCGGCAAATTATTTGGCACAATCGTAGAATTTTTATTTTCGCACTTTTTCCTGTTCCGGGCTGACGCATTGCCGGCGGGCACACCGCGCCCCCAGCCGTGCCAGATCACCGGGCAGATCCGCATAGCCGCGCCGGATATGCCCGGGGTCCCGCAGCAGCGTGGTGCCGCGGGCTGCCAGCGCCGCGACCAGCAGCGCAGCCCCGCCCCGCAGGTCGGGGGCTTCCACGGCGGCCCCATGCAAGGCAGCGCCCCCGGCAATATACAGAGTCCGGCCGGAGGCACGGCAATCTGCCCCCATGGCGGCAAAGCCCGAGGCGCAGGCGAACCGATTGGCAAACAGATGATCATAGATCTCACTGGGGCCCTCTGCCTCCAGCAGGACCGCTGCCGCCAGAGGGGCGGTATCCGTGGCAAAAGCCGGCCAGCCGTTGGCATACAGGTGCTGCCCCCCGCGCAACGGGCGCCGGGGGTCCCGGGCAATCTGGGCCCACCGTTCCCCCTGCTTCACATTCACGCCGCAGTCCTGCAGAAAGTGCAGAAAGGTGCCGTAGGTTTCCGGCGCACAGTCTTCTATCGTGATCTGCCCGCCTGCAGCAGATACCGCCGCCGCATAGGTGGCCGCGGCAATCCGGTCGGGCAGCGGATCATAGGCGATGCCCTCCAGTGCCTGCCGTCCCCGAATCACCAGCACCGGCGTGCCCGCCCCGGTGATTTTTGCCCCGCAGGCGCGCAAAAAATCTGCCAGATCGCATACTTCCGGCTCACAGGCTGCCCCCCGCAGCACCGTAGTTCCCATGGCACAGCACCCGGCCATCATCAGTGTCATGGTTGCGCCCACACTGGGCAGGCGGAGCGTAAAATCCGTTCCCTGCAGCGGGCCGAACCGCCGCAGGGTGACCGCATCCCCCTCCAACTGCACGGTGGCCCCCATAGCCGCCAATCCGGCCAGATGGATATCCACGGGGCGGGGTCCCAGGCGGCAGCCACCCGGCAAGGGCAGGCGCACCATCCCTGCCCGGCAGAGAAGCGGCGCCAGATAAAATACCGAACTGCGCATGGCTCCCGCCAGTGGGGCAGGGATCTCGCCGCACAGTTCTTTTGCCTGCACCGGAAGGGTACAAAGATCCGGTCCATGGCGGACCGCTTTGGCTCCCACCGCCTGCAGCAGCGCCAGGCTGGTCTGCACATCGGTCAGGTCCGGTACCCCCCGCAAACGGCAGGGACCGCCGCACAGAAGGCTAGCCGCCAACAACGGCAGTACACTGTTTTTGGCAGCCGCCGGGCGAAGAATCCCGTACAGGGGTTGCCCGCCTGTTATGGTGATTGTCTGCATGATGGCCCCCTTTGCCACAGATTCGACAAAAAGCAAAAATTTGCGGCGCACGCCGCACCGGGGCACCGTGCGCTTCAGACACAGTGCCTCGCTGCTTTTTCGCTGTTGTTTTACTAACTTATATGGATTTTGGCTGCAGGTTATGCCCGTTTTGTTAGAGCAGCATGGGCTGTATCTGCACGCCGCGCAGCGCGCTTTCCAACGCATCCGGCAACTGGGAAAAATCGCTTTTGAGACTGTTGGGTTTCTTGTAGCTGTCGTCCTGACCGAAGGGCACAAAGAAATAGTGTTTGCGCTGAAGAAGCGCCGCCAACGCCGGAGCACTGCCCGAGAGCCCGTCATTGGTAGAAGGGGCCACCAGAACAGGACAGCCGCCCCGCAGCAGGCTTTTGGCCGCCAATGTCACCGGGGTGGAACTGATACCGGCCGCCAAAAGCGCCATCGTGGTCCCTGTGGCAGGTGCCACGATCAGCGCGCTGGCCAGATGTTCCGGCCCCAGCGGTTCCACCGCCTGCAAGGTGGTCATGGGATGGTGACCGGTAAGTTCCCACAGTGTGGTCTGCAGCGTCCGGGCCGTACCGAACCGGGTGTCCTGGGTGGCTGCGCTGGCGCTGAGGATGGGAAGGACCTCCCACCCCCGGCGCCGCAGTTCCCGGATCTGCGGCAGCACTGCCGCAAAGCTGCAAAAGCTACCGCACAGGGCAAACGCCACCGTGCGCGAAGCTTCCATTGGAGATTTCATGCAAGACTCCCCCTTTCTTCCAGCAAAGCCAGTACGGTTTGTGCAATCAGCACCCCTGCTGTACGCGGTGCACACTTGCCGGGCAAGGCCAGGGCATGCTCTGCCCGGATTCCCAAATCCGCCGCAGCAGCAAAATCCGTACCGCCGGGACTGCTGGCCAGATCAATGATCAGGGCCTCCGGCGGCAGTTTTTTCAGCAACGGTCGGGACAGAATCAGCGCCGGGGCGGTATTGATCACTGTGTCAAAATCCGGCAGCAAGTCAGGCAGAGCAGTCAACGTCACCGCATGGTGCCCCGCACACCGGGCGTTGGCCCTCTGTTCCCCGTTGCGGGCTGCCACCGTGACGTGGCCCCCCAACAGTTCCAGGCGCCTGGCCACCGCACGCCCTACCCGGCCATAGCCCACTACCAGAAAATCGCTTTCCCAGATGGTGCGCTGCCGCAGCCGAAGCAACATGGCCAGGCAGCCTTCCGCGGTAGGTACGGCGTTCAGGCACTCCAGTTCCGGGCGCTGAAAGTAATCCACCATCGGCAGGTTGGCCTCCCGGGCAGCGCGCTCTACCGGAGCGCCGGGACGCCCTGCCAGCAGCAGCGTTCCCTGCCGTGCTGTCTGCAAGGCACGCGCCACTTCATCGCTGACCCGGTCCTGAGACATGGGCAGCAGCACAAAATCCGCCCGGGCGGCCGCGTCCGGTCCGACCACATGATGTCCTGCCGTCCGCAGCGCCTGTGCCGCCGCACGCTGACGGGCATCATACCCCACCACACAAAAGGTTTTCGGCATCGTGCTCCCTCCTCTTCTGGGTCATACTATGGCGGGGACTTTGTCTATGTTCCTGCCGCCTCACCAGCAAAAGCATACAAAAAGAGCCCTGTCCTTTCGGACAGGGCTCTTGCGTAGCCGAGATCAATAGTATTTGAGGGCGTCGCACTGACCGCGCCAGATCTGCAAGGGATCTACCGGCACCGTGCCGATCCGCATCTCCGCCACGGTGGTTCTGCCGCAGGTGGCCAGCGTCTGCCCCTGTTTGACAGACTCGCCCGCCTTGACATCCACCTTTTGCAGGTTGTAGAAGATGCTCTTGACGCCGGCACCATGGTCGATGACCAGGGTATAGCCGAAATCGCCCCCCAAGTCCTTGGCCAGCAGTACCTTGCCGCTGGCCGGGGCAATCAGCAATTCACCGGATTTGGTATTCAGCACCACATTGGTCGCGGTACGTCCACCGGTGCCGTTGTTGCTGCTGCGCTCATTGTAGCTGCGGCCCACATACTCGGTGGTGCCGAAATCCAGCTCCACATCCAGCGTATTGAGGAAAGGCTGCACAAAATTCCCGTTGGACCACGCGATGGACTCTTCACTCTGGGTCAGAAGTTTTTGCAGCTCCGCCGGAATATCGTTCTGGCCGATATAAGGCGATACGCGCTGGGAATTGGTGGAGTAGTCCTTATACTCCCAGCCGGCCTCCCTGATGTTCAGCTCCAGCGTCTCCGTATAGCCGCCGGCGTGGACCACAACAGTCTGGGCACCGGCAGCCTGATTCCAAGGGATGGGCAGATAGCACACCCAACCGGAACTGGCCTTGAAAAAACCCATGTTTTCCAGCTCAGTCTCGATGGTGGGTGCCTGACCATCCAGGGTATCGCCCACCCGGACAGCTACCACGCTGCCTTGCGTGGCCGAAGTACCCGATATAGTCACAGAGGGACGCACACCCACCGTAAAGTTGAACTGCCAGGTCTCACTGCCGGTGACCGAAGTATCCCCCGGCACCGAACTGGCATCGCTGTATACCACCAGTTTGGCCGTATAGGTACCGTTGGCGGTAAACTGGAAAGCGGTAAAGGTGTCCGTATCGCCTTCAAAGATCACATTCTCCGCCTCGTCCGTCACGGTCAGCTCCGTACGGTAATCCGAGGGGGATACCACAAAATCAGGCGACGCCTGTTCTACCGTTTCCTCCAAAGTCACCGGTGTGCTGCTGAGGGTGTCGGCATAGGTGCGCTTGAAAATGTTGCCGATGACCGGGACCTTCCACTTGTAGGCAGTGGGCTCCAATTCCTGGCCGGCAAATTTGACGGTGATCTGAGGCAGCATATCCGGCGTGGCGCTGCGGTAAAGCCACGCCACACCAAACCCTGCAATGACCAGCACCACAAACAGGACCAGCAGCAGCCATTTGGCCATGCCGGACAAACCGCTGCGCAGATGATCCCGCAGGGTGGCCGGGCCTTCCTCGCTCTCGGCATCCTCGGGAGGCACCGAATCCGTGGGGGCGGTTTCCTCTTCCGCCTCCGCTTCCTCCTCACTGACGCGGGACATAATCTGTTCCACCGAAAGCTGAACCGTACGTGTCAGGTCCGACAGACGCTTTTCGTCCTCTTCGGGCAATTCCTCTTCCTGCTCCGGTTCCTCTTCGGCAGATCCGGCGACGTCGGTTTCTTCCTCGGATTCCGGCGTCCCGTCTGCGTTTTTCTCAGGCTCTTCCTCGTCCTGTGCTCCGCCGTTTTCTTCCGCCGTCTCTTTCTGCGTGTCCGTTTCCCCCGGCATTGCAGCTGCTTCCGGCTCGGGAGCGGTTTCTTCCGGCGTTTCGGCAGAATGAGGCTCCTCGGTTGTTTCAGGCTGCTCTTCCGTTGCAGGCGGTTCTTCCGGTTTGCCGTCTTCCGCCGCAGAGGCTTCCTTCTCCGAAGGACTTTCTTCCTCAGACTGCGGTGTGCCTTCCGGCCCATCCGGCTTTTCCTCGGAAGCAGGCTCTTCCTCCAAAGGCACAGATGCCTCCGTAGGCTCTGGCGGTTCTCCGGCTTCGGGTGCTTCCGGTGTTTCCGGCTGCTCCGGCGCCATCTTTTCCGATGCCTCCGGCGCAGTGGTTTTCTCTGCCGTTTCCCCTTGGGCTGCGGCAGCTGCTTTCTTTTCCGGCGAAAGGTCTGCCTTGTGCTCCTCGGCCTTGGTTTCTTCGGTTTCTGCAGGCTTGGTTTCCGTCTTGTTTTCCGCAGACTGAACGGCCGCCGCAGATTTTACCGAAGCCGCTGCCGGTGTACCGTTCTTTTTTCTGCGTCTGCGGCGTTTGCCACTTGTTTTCTGCTCAGGCGTGGTTCTGTTCTTCTCGTCTTGCATGGTGTTATGCCACTCTCCTGTTCCCCTCATTGCACAAAACACTGAAAGTACCGGGGCATCCCCGGTCTTTCATCTATACGCAAAGGCACAGCGGCTTATTCCGACTCGCGGTATTGCAGGCCGCTGCTGCCCAGAATCGCTTTGTCGGGATCGACGGATTTGTTGCCGATCCGCAGTTCATAAATCAGATCATGCTGTTCCCCGGCAGTTCCCACGGCATCGCCCGTGGAAACAGTCTGCCCCTGCTGGGCCGTGACGGTTTCCAGACCATAGAGGTAGCTTTTCACCCCACAGCCATGGTCGATGACTACGGTACCGCCGGTAAGGGTCAGCGTCCCGGCAAAGACCACCTTGCCGTTCTGGGGCGCCGTGATCGTTTCCCCGGGGTCAGCCGCATAAGTCAGGCCGGTGGCCTGTCCGCTGCGCTGGCCGTTCACCATCTGCACCACACCGTAGGACAGGGTCACTGCCCCAGCGCTGGGGCGCTGGAAGGCGCCGGACCAGAGTTTTTCGCTTTCGCCGGTGGTATACAGCGGCCAAATGGCATTGCGGAATTGCTCTGCGCCGCCGGTTTCCTCCTCAGCTTCCACCACGGCATTGCCGTATTCCGTCTTGCTGACCGAAAGAAGGATTTCCTGGGTCAGACTGCCGCAGGTCAGCGTCATGGTATGGTCGCCGCTTTCCGCATTATAGGTCACAGGGATATACCCCATGTACCCATTGGTCGTTTTGCGGAACCACACGGTCCCCAGATCCGTTTCCAGGGACGGTTCCCCGTCCAGAATACCGGAAAGTTCAATGGCAACCACACTGCCCTGGGCCGCCCGCTCACTGCTGAGTGTAACGGTGGGTGTCAGCTGCATGGTATAGGATGCGTGATAGGCATACCACCCCTGTGGGTCGGCGGGAGGCTCATTTTCCTGGTGGTAGGCAGTGACGGTGATCTCATATTCGCCGTTCTGCGTGTAGGTATAGGTATTGCAATCCTCCACACCGGCAGACCATGTGGTACCGTCGGGAGCGGTGATCGTGACCTCCGCCCGGGTCACCCAGTCGGGCAGCACAAGCTGCGGCACAGAATCGGTAAAGGTTCCCAGTTTCTGTACCGTCAGGTTGGTGAGGCTCTGGTAGGTCTTGTTCACCGAATCCCCCAGTACCGGCACGACCCAGTCCCAGCCATTGGGTTCCAGGGGTGTCTCGCCAAAGGAAACCGGCTCCTGGGGAAGAGAATCCTCCCCGGTGCGGCTGTACAGAAATGCCGCTGTGCCGCCCAAAATCAGCGCGACCATGGCGATGACCATCACAAGCCAAAGCAGCAATTTGCGCATAAACTCTCCTTACCAAGCCGCCCTCCGGGCCGGTAAAAAGCGCCGTTTTCCGGGCGGCTTGCGGCGGGACCGCAAAGCGAGCCATCGCTTTACGGTGACTAAAAAGCCGGGCGCGGTCAGGTTTGCGCCCGGCGGCTTATTCATTTGTACTCTGCGTCAGCAGACTGTCCGATCAAAGACCGGCATCGTCGGCATCATCGGATTTTGCAGGTTCGTCCTGAATCGGTTCGTAGACGGGGTCCTCGTCAAAATCATCGTCGTCCTCGTCCTCATACTCGTCGTTGAAAAGCAGACGCTCATACTCGTCCAGTTCCTTTTCACGGCGATAGAGGTAGATGGCTGCTGCGGTCAAAGCACCGGCCGCGGCAAACAAAAACGCCAACACGGCACCAAACGTTGATTTTCTCATCATGGGGCATTCTCCTTTCCGGGATCGGGGCCGTTTCCGCGGCCTTACGGTTCTGTTGATCCCGTTATGCGGGGAAAGTTTTCCACGCACCGGGTCCCCTTTATTATACCCGACCCCGCGGCGGAATACAACACCGCATATGTAAAAATTTGGCGGATTCAGTTTCTATTTTTTCAGGTACGCTGCATAGGCATTGGGTACAGCATACACTTGCCTCAATTGCTCTGGCGCAGCCCACACCCAGCCTTCCGGCAGCGGGCAGACCGGGGCCGTGCCATGCCATCCGCCCAGGTTCCAGATCTTATGGGTAAAGACATGGCGGGCGGCAGGCAAGGCCTCGTCCCAGCTCACCTGTACGCCGATCTTTGCCAGTTCCGCGGCCAGTTCTTCCCGGGTCAGGGCTTTTTCCCAGGCGGCAGGCTGCCACAGCCCCGCCAGAAGCCCTTTGGCGGGGCGGCGCTGGAGCAAAAGTCCCGCCGGACTTTCCACCATGGCCACCGTCACCGCCGCCGGTGTTTTGGCTTTGGGGGCCGGTTTCACCGGCAGTTCCGCCTGCCGCCCTGCCGCGTATCCCCGGCAGATCTCCGCCAGAGGACAGCTTTCGCAATGGGGTGTACCGGGCACACAGATCAGCGCCCCCAGTTCCATCAGCGCTTCATTGTAGGGGCCAGGGGTATCCTTGGGCATCTGTTCCAGCACCCGCCCGGTGAAAAGCCGCCTGGTGGCAGGCTGCATGACATCGGCCCCGTCATTGTACAGCCGGGCAAAGACCCTCAGCACGTTACCGTCCACCGCAGGGGCCGGAATACCGAAGGCAATACTGGCAATCGCTCCCGCCGTATAGTCCCCGATGCCGGGCAGTGCCCGCAGGGCATCATAATCGGCAGGCAGGTCACCGCCGTACTGTTCGCAGACGATGCGGGCAGCTTTCTGCATATTGTTGACCCGGTTATAGTAACCGAGCCCCTGCCACAGTTTGCGCAGAGCGTCCGGCTCGCAGGCTGCCAGCGCCGCCGGGTCGGGCAATGCTGCAATAAAACGATTGTAATAGGGAATGGCTGCGGCCACACGGGTCTGCTGGAGCATGATCTCGCTGACCCAGATATGATAGGCAGAAGGCTCCTGCCGGAAAGGCAGGAGCCTTTTGTTTGCCTGAAACCATTGCAACAGCGGCGGCGCAATAGGCCGCATCAGCAAAATCCTCCACAGGTGCGCGGGAACGGGATCACATCCCGGATGTTGGGAATACTGGTCACATACATCAGCAGACGCTCGAAGCCCAGGCCATACCCTGCGTGCTTGACACTGCCAAAGCGGCGCAGGTCAAGGTACCACTCGTAATCGGCACAATGCAGCCCCAGCTCGTCGATACGGGCCTGCAGCACGTCCAGCCGCTCTTCACGCTGGGAACCGCCGATCAGCTCGCCGATGCCGGGCACCAGCATGTCGGCCGCAGCCACCGTCTTGCCGTCCTCGTTCTGGCGCATATAAAACGCCTTGATCTCCTTGGGATAGTCGGTGACAAAGACTGGCTTTTTGAAGATCTGCTCGGTGAGATAGCGCTCGTGCTCGGTCTGCAGGTCCATGCCCCAGGACACTTTGTACTGGAAGTTTGCATCGTTCTGCTTCAGCAGTTCGATGGCGTCGGTGTAGCTGACCCGGGCAAAGTCCGAATTGGCCATCAGTTCCAGCCGCTCGATGAGGCCCTTGTCAAAGAACTGGTTGAAGAAGGCCAGTTCGTCGTGGCAATTATCCAGCAGGTAACGGATGACATATTTGGTCATCGCCTCGGCGGTGTCCATGTAAGTGTTCAGATCGGCAAAGGCCATTTCCGGCTCGATCATCCAGAACTCGGCCGCATGGCGGGTGTCATAGCTCTTCTCGGCACGGAAGGTGGGCCCGAAGGTGTACACATTGCCCAGAGCCATGGCCATGGCTTCCGCTTCCAGCTGACCGGAAACCGTCAGGTTCACCGGGCGCTTGAAGAAGTCCTTGGAGTAATCCACGGCGCCGCCCTCAGTGCGGGGGATGTCGTTGAGGTCCATGGTGGTCACCTGGAACATCTCGCCGGCGCCTTCGCAGTCGGAACCGGTGAAAATGGGGGTGTGCACATAGGTGAAGCCCCGCTCATGGAAAAACTGATGAATGGCAAACGCCGCCTGACCACGAACGCGGAACGCCGCGTTGAAGGTGTTGGTACGGGGACGCAGGTGGGTCATGGTACGCAGATAATCCATGCCCATCTTCTTCTTTTGCAGCGGGTACTCGGGGCCGCAGCTGCCCAGCACCTTGATCTCGTCGGCGTTGATCTCAAAGGGCTGTTTGGCGTTGGGGGTCAGCACCAGGGTGCCGGTGACCTCAAAGCTGGTATACAGGCCGCACTTGGCGATCTCGCCATAATTGGTCAGTTTGTCAGCCTGGAAAACGATCTGTACAGGCTTGTAGCAGCTGCCGTCAGACAGCGAGATAAAGCCGATATTTTTAGAATCGCGCACCGTTTTGGCCCAACCGCAGACGGTGACTTTGGTGCCGTCGGCGGGGGTGGCCTTGTACAGCGATACGAGTTCGGTTCTCTGCATGGGTGGTCCACTCCTCTTACTAAAAACAATGATTGTTTTTATTATAGCGGGTCGGGACCGAATTGTACAGCATTTTTTTGCCGGGTCTTTCTCATTCCGGATGGCCGCCCAACAACACCGCCAGCGCTTCGGCCGCATACTGGCCGGCGCGTACCGCCTCGGCCACCGTGTTGGCGTGGCCGCCGATCTCGATGAGAAGGCTGCCGGTGGTCAGGTCCTGGTTATAATACCGGTAGGCACACATGACCGGACGGGTCAGCCCGGGGGTTCGCTGTTCCATCGCCTGCTCCCAGGCGGCCGCAAACCGCAGATTCAACCGCCAGTTGGGCAGCCGGATGCTGGAGCCGTTATCGCACCCGGCAATGATCATGACCTGAGCGGTATCCTCACCGTTTACGGTGCACAGGGGTTTGACCCGGGTGCCGTCGGCATCTTCGATGGCGTCACGGTGCACATCCAGCACCACTTTGATGGAGGGATATTTTTCCAGATAGGCCTGGGTGGTGGCATAGCTGCGGTCATAGCTTTCGGTATAGCTGGGTGAATCGTGGAGGGTGGTATCGTGGAGAGTGTTGATGCCCGCCCCATTGAGGACTTCCGCCATCTTCTCCCCTACGGCACACATATTCAGTTCGGTGTTCTGGGTGCGGGCGGTAAAATCCGGATCATAGATCAGGTCCGGCCAGGTCTGATAGGTCTCGGTGGCGTGGGTGTGCAGGATCAGTACCTGGGGTTCGCTGCTGTTCACCTCAATATCGAAGGGCAGCGACGGTGTCGTGACCGCAGCCCGCAGGTCGGCATCGCTGTACTGGGTCAGATTGTGGATGCCGCCCGCCCCCAGGGTGATATACCCGTTGCCGCTGCCCTGACCGTAAGTTTCCGCCCGGATGGCACCGGGGTTATCGATCTGGGGCGCCGTACTGGGCAGCGGCGTAACCGTAGGTTCCGGGGTCGGGGAAGCCTCTTCGGCAACGGCGGCGGCCGGTTGTGTGGTCTGGGGTTCCGGCGTGGGGGTCGGTGCGGGCGTTGCCTCGGCGGAGGTTTGCGTACCGGGACGCGGTTTTTCCACCGGGGCCGGCCAGTTCAGGGAGACCGCAGCCGCCGGGTCCTGGCAGAGGAGCGCCCCCCGGATCAGCAGGTCCCGCCCGGGCAGACAAAGAACGGCCGCCAGCGTCAGCGCAGTACCTCCCGCCAGCAGCACAGTGCACAGCAATACGGCCAGGCAGCGGCGCAGCAAGGCCATGGGCTCCACCTCCATTCCCCCTACTTTATGCGGTTTTTGGGCCTTTCATGAATATTTTTTTGAAAAAACACTTGCAAGGGCTGAAAAAATGTGGTAGGATAACTTGTACTGTTATGGGGAACCAAGGAGGTGGAACGAATGCCTAACATCAAATCTCAGAAGGACCGCGTTGTCCAGGCCAAGAAAGAGGCCATGCACAACAAGGCCATCAAGTCCAACCTGAAAACAGTGATCAAAAAGGCAGACGCTGCCATCGACAGCAATGCTGCTGACAAAGACGCCGTCATGAAAGCCGCCGTCTCTGCCATTGACTCTGCCAAGAGCAAGGGTGTCATCCATAAGAACACCGCTGCCCGCAAGGTCAGCCGCATGGCTAAGCGCGCCAACAAGGCTGCTGCTCAGTAATTGATCGCATGAACAATGCCCGCCGGGGATTTCCCCGACGGGCATTTTCATTTTGTCAGTTCTGGTCCCGGCTTTTGCCCACCAGCGCCGCCAGCAGCGCAAACAGCAGGCTGGCAGCAATGCCCCCGGAAGCCGCGGTCAGCCCGCCGGTAAAAATGCCCGGCAGTCCGCACTGGTCCACCGCCTGTCTGACCCCCTGGGCCAGCAGATGCCCGAACCCCAGCAGCGGCACACTGGCCCCGGCTCCGGCCAGGTCCACCAGGGGCTTGTACAGCCCTGCTGCGCTGAGGATGACCCCGCCCACCACATAGCCGGTAAGAATCCGGGCCGGGCTCAGGCTGGTATAGTCGATCAGCAGCTGACCTACGACGCAGATCAGCCCCCCTACCACAAAAGCCCACAGGTAATTCATACAGTCCCCTCCCCTGCCAGTTCCACACAGTGGGCAATGCCGGGAATGCTCTCCCCCTGCAAAAAGGTGGTCTGGCTCATCAACGCCCCGGTAGCCATAAAGAGTACCCGCCGGTATTGCCCCTTTTGCAGTGCGGGCAAAATATGGGTGCAGAGTACGGCGGCACTGCATCCCGGTCCACTGCCCCCTGCCTGGACGTTCTGGCTGGCCACATCGTACAGCAGGCAGCCGCAGTCCCGATGATTGGGCAAAGGCAGGCCCTCCCGCGCCATCTGCTCCTGCAGAAGGGCACTGCCCACCTCGCCCAAATCGCCGGTAAAAATGACATCAAAATCCGACGGCGCCGTTCCGGTGGCGCCGAAGTATCGCAGCAGTGTGGAGACAGCCGCCGGCATCATGGCAGCCCCCATATTGTTGATGTCGTGCACTTCATAATCCTGCACCCGCCCGAATGTCACCGACAGTACCGGAACGCCCTTTTGCCCTGCGCCCCGCAGCAGGCAGGCCCCCGCTGCGGTAGCGGTCCACTGGGCCGTGGGCGTGCGTTTGGCGCCATAGTCCAGCGGTGTCCGGAATTGGCGTTCCGCCGCGCAGAAATGGCTGCTCGTCATTGCCAGCAGCTGATGCGCCACGCCCCCCGCCGTGAGAGAAGCTCCCAGGCAAAGACTCTCCGCCATGGTGGAACAGGCACCGTAAAGGCCGGCGAAGGGAATTTCCAGCGCCCGCATAGTATAGTTGCTGGCGGTGCACTGGGCCTGCAAGTCTCCCGCCAGCGCCAGGTCCACTTCCTTGCGGCTGATGCCTGCCTTGCGCAAACATATTTCGACCGCCTTTTGCTGCAAAAAGCTCTCCGCCTGTTCCCAGTTGGCACAGGCCTCTTCCGGGAAGGCTGCATCCTCGGTAAGGAAATCAAATCCTGCCGCCAGCGGACCTTCACTTTCCTTTTTGCCCCCTGCCGCGGCCCAGGCCGCAATGACCGGCGGCTTATCAAACAGTACCGTATCTTTTCTGCGGATCACCGGATGTCACCCCACCTTTCCCTGCAGCCAGTAGAGCAGCCCCCACAGGGCGGAGGCCGCCGTACCGTAGGCAATGACCGGCCCGGCTATACCGAAGATTTTCGCGCCTACCCCGGTGACCCAGCCTTCCGCCTTGAACTCAATAGCCGGGCTGACCACCGAATTGGCGAACCCCGTGATGGGCACCAACGTGCCGGCCCCTGCCTTGGCGGCCAGCTTCTGGTACCAGCCCAATGTGGTGAAGATCGCCGAAAGAAGGATCAGCCCGATGCTGGTCAGGGTTCCGGCCAGGGAGGCATCATACCAATACAGGAAAAACTGCCGCAGTCCTTCCCCCACCAGGCAGATGCCGCCGCCCACAAAAAATGCCCACAGGCAATCCCGCACAGCCGGTGAAGGCGGTGATGCCCGGGATACCATGTGAGCATACTCTTTTGGATTCAATTTCATGGTCACTACGCCCCCTTGGGGGGTAGTATGCCCTCAGGGGCCGTAAAATATCACATTTCCCCGGTAATAAGGCTCCGGGACCATCATACGGTAAAGATCCTTCAGTTCCCGGCCTACCACTTCATCCGGGGCACGGCCGCCGCAGGGCAGTGTCAGGATGCTGTACCGCACCCCAAAGACCCGGCTTTCCAGCCTGGTGGCACAGGCCCCGGCCCGCAGATAGAACGCGATGCGGCGTTCCGCCACGGCACGGTCGGGGGCCTCGTCGGGATGCTCACACTCCAGGATCAGATCATCCAGGCGGTCTGTGTAATGCTGCGCCAGGGCGTGGAGGGCCCGGGTACCGACGCCGCCGCCCCGCAGGTCGCTGCGCACGGCAAAATAATCCAGCAAAGCGCTGCGCCGTCCCGGCAGCATCACCTGCCAGGCGTAGGCCTGCAGGATGCCGTTTTCATCTTCCAGGACCAACGGTTCATAGATACCCGCCTGCATCATCTCCCGCACGGCGGAAAAGGGCTTGAGCTCCGCAGCGGGAAAATCCTGCACCATACGGGTCTCGTAAATTTGCTGCGCCGCAGCGCAGTCCAGCAAACAGATTTGCATGGGGGATTTCTCCTTTCTACATTGAATTGTAAGGGGGTTTCCTGTATAATACAGATAATTTGAAACGGAGGACTTTTCTTATGGAATGGACCGATATCAGCATTACCGTCGCCAAACGCGACGCCGACACGGCCGAAGCCATCGCCACCATGGTAGCCAACGGCGGCATTTATATTGAGGATTACAGCGACCTGGAAGAGCAGGCCTGGGAGATCGCCCATGTGGACCTGATCGAACAGGAACTGCTGGACAAACCCCGGGATGTGGTCATCGTACACATGTACCTGGCCCCCGACGAGAATCCCGCCGAGATCCTGCCCCTGTTTGAAGAGCGGCTGAAAAACAGCGGCATCGACTACCAGCTGAATACCAACGGCGTGGAGCAGGAGGACTGGCAGAACGCCTGGAAGAAGTACTACCATGCCATGGACATCGGCAACCGGCTGGCTATTGTGCCCGGTTGGGAGACCTACGATACCGACCGCATCGTCATCACCATGGACCCGGGCATGGCCTTCGGCACCGGCACCCACGAGACCACCAGCCTCTGCCTGGAGACACTGGACGCCCTGGTGAAGGGCGGCGAACGGGTGCTGGACATCGGCACCGGGTCCGGCATTCTGGCCATTGCGGCGCTAAAACTGGGTGCCAAAGTGGCCGAAGGCGTGGACATCGACCCCATGTGCGTGCGCACCGCCGGGGAAAACGCCCAGCGCAACGGGGTGGCCGACCGGTTCACCGTGCTGGTGGGGGATCTGTCCGACAAAGCCAGCGGCCAGTACAACATCATCACCGCCAACATTGTGGCATCGGCCATTCTCTCTCTGGCGCCCCATGTACCGGCTTTGATGGCCCCCGGCGCCCGGTTCATTGCCAGCGGCATCATTGACGAGCGCAAGCAGGAAGTGCTGGACGGCCTGAACGCCGCCGGGCTGAAGCCGGTGGAAGTGAAAGAAAAGCGCGGATGGGTCTGCATCGTCTGCGAAAAGAAAGAGGCATAACCATGCCGCACCGCTATTTTACCAGAGAATTGGCCAACGGGCAAGCCGCCCTCACCGGCAGTGACGCCCACCATCTGGCCAATGTCATGCGGGCCCGCATAGGGGAAGAAGTGGTCCTTTGCGGGCCGGACGGTCTGGAATACACCGGTACCGTGACGGCCATCACCCCGGGGCGGGTGGAATTTTCCGTCAGTGAAGGCGCCCCCAGCAAGGCAGAGCCCACCGTGGCTACCACCTTGTTCGCAGGCTATCCCAAACAGGGCAAGCTGGAGGAGATCATCCGCCACAGCGTAGAATTGGGTGTGCAGGAGATCATCCCCTTTTTCAGTCGCTACTGTGTGGCCACACCCAAAAAGGAAGAGGCCAAAAACGAGCGGTACAACCGTATTGCCGCCGAAGCGGCCAAGCAGGCAGGCCGGGCCCAGATTCCCCATGTGGCCATGCCCCTGGAGAATTTTGCCGCTGTCTGCGGGGCCCTTTCCGGCTATGACAAGTCCCTCTTCTTCTACGAGGGCGGCGGCGCGCCCCTGCGGCAGTTGCTGACCCCCGGCAGTGTACAGCGTCTGGCACTGATCACCGGTAGTGAAGGGGGATTTTCCGCCGAGGAGGCGGCCGCCGCCGCGGCCGCCGGTGCGGTAACGGTGGGGCTGGGTCCCCGCATCCTGCGGTGCGAGACCGCCCCCCTGGCCGCCCTGACTGCCGCCATGCTGCTCACCGGCAATCTGGAGTAACCCATACTATGGCAGGCCTCCCCCTGAGGGTGCCTGCCCTTTTTGCAGGGGGGAACAAGCCTCCCTTTTGGCACAGACACATAAAACGGCATAGCCTTGCAGGCTATGCCGTTTTTCTTCGGTTCAGTTTTCGCCGTGACCTTTGGCGTGGGTAAAGGCCGCCCGGTATTCTTCGGGGATGTCCTCCACCGTCTGCCCGTCATGGATGGAGGTGGTGCCGGCCTCCTGGGACGTCTGGTAAAACCAGAGTTTGTAATCCAGCATATCCAGCGTCTTTTGCAGCTGGGCCATCTGCTGCTGCACCGCCCGGCGGCGGTTGGCAAACAGCTGCAGCCGTTCCGGAATGGTGGCATCCCCCTGGCGGCACAGATCAATATACTGTCGGATTTCCTTGATGGACAGGCCCGACTGTTTCAGACATTCGATGATGGTCAGCCACTCGTAGTCGCTCTCCTTGAACATCCGGATGCCGCCGTCCGAGCGCTCCACATAAGGCAGCAGCCCTTCCTTGTCATAGTAGCGCAGCGTGGAAGGGGCCACCCCCAGACGCTTCGCCATCTGTCCCACCGTATATTGCATGGTTTTCTATCCTTACTCAGAACAATTTGTCCGCCGGGTACAGTCCCTCGGCGCTCATCTTCTGCAGTGCAGCCACCAGATCCGGCTTATCCTCCCGGTAGGTAATGCCGTACCACTTGTCGGCGCTGGTCAGCACATGGACCGCGGCTTCTTTCCGCTGGAGGGACGCGGTCACCACCGAGGGCAGATAATACTCACATTTGAGCGGATTCACCGGCAGGTTCTCCTGCAGGAAAGCCGCAAACCCGGCCTTGGCTTCCGCAATGTAGCCGGGGGTAAAGCCCCACAGATTCATCGAGACCACCGTGTCGGCAGCCAGATCGGTCCAGGTGGCGCCCCCATCCTCGGAATAATGGATACCGCCTTCGTAGGGCTCGATGCAGGTGCGCTCGGTGACGCTGACCAGGTCGCCCTTCTCATCGATCACGCAGACGCCGCGGCTCACACTGCCGTTGGCGCTGACGGTATTGCCCAGCAAAAAGCCCACCATGGACCAGGCATAGCGGTCGCCATCCTCATGGGTGCTGAGGTAGTCGTAGATCAGTTGGAACCCTTGGGGGCCATAGTAGTCGTCTGCGTTGATGACCGCAAAGGGGGCATCCCCGATGGCCTCCTCTGCCACCAGGATGGCATGGGCCGTGCCCCAGGGTTTTACACGGCCTTCCGGCACGTTGAATCCTTCGGGCAGTTTGTCCAGCTGCTGGTAGGCATAGCGCACCTCAAAACCGGCGCGCCGGGCCCGGGCACCCACAGCCTCCTTGAAGGCTTCCTCGATCTCATGCTTGATGATGAAAACCACCGTCTCAAACCCGGCACGGCGGGCATCGTACAGGCTGTAGTCAATGATGGCCTCCCCGGAAGGTCCCACCGGGTCGATCTGTTTCAGTCCACCGTAACGGCTGCCCATACCGGCTGCCATTACCACCAGAATCGGTTTTTTCGCCATAAAAAAGCTCCTTCCTCCATCGGTAGGCGGCCCGCGTGATCGGATGGCCGGTACCGGTTGTTATCCACTGCCTTTATGATACACGCTCCCCCGCTTTCTTGCAAGAGCTCCACCCCAAAGCAGACAAAATCACAAAAATCTTACGCAATTCCTGGTAGCATTCCCCTGCAGAGAATGGTATAATAGGTATAAATATCCACTGATTTGCAAGGGGGAGTGCAACATGCAGACAGCCGGACCTGTGCGTGCGCTGGTACTGGCAGGCGGAGGTGCCAAGGGCAGCTACCAGATCGGTGTCTGGCGCGCGCTGGAAGAACTAAACTGGCATCCGTCGATCATCACAGGGGCCAGTGTGGGCACATTGAACGGCTGCATGTTTGCCATTGGCAAGGCCCGGGAAGCCGAGGCGCTCTGGCGTTCCCTGGAGATTCACGACGTTCTGGATGTTCCTGCCACCCGCACCCCCGAGGAACTGAACAGCTTTTTTCTGGATGTGATCCGCAGCGGCGGTCTTAATGTGGAGCCGCTGGCAGAACGGATCGACGCCCTGATCGACGAGGAAGCCGTCCGCCGGTCCCCCATTCATTTCGGCCTGGTCATGACCGAGATGTCCAATCTGCGCAGCATCCAGTGCCCCATTGAATCGATCCCCCAGGGACGGCTGAAAGATTACCTGTTGGCTTCCAGCGCCTGTTTTCCGGCACTGCGTCCCCGGGAGATCGACGGTGTCAAATACATCGACGGCGGTTGGCGGGACAACATGCCCCTTCAACTGGCTGCCAGGATGGGCGCCACCGAATTGTTGGGGGTGGACATCGACGGCATCGGCTTTGTACGGCAAAACAACACCGGCCTGCCTACCCGCATCGTGCGCAGCCATTGGAATCTGGGACCTACCCTGGATTTTGATCCTGCCCGGGCTGCCCGCAACATTGCCCTGGGGTATTTTGATACCATGCGGCTGTTCGGACGCTTCGGCGGCACAGCCTATGCCATTCTGCCGGATCGCGACGGTTTTCTGGCCCGATTTGCGGTACAATATCAGCAGCTTCTGGCCGAGGTCAACCGCCGGGCTCCCGGCATGGACCGGGTAGAAAAGACGGCCCGGCAGCGCAGCGGCTATCCTGCCCCCTTTGCCCCCAACCCCAGCGCCCCCACCCGGGGTGCGATGGCCCCGTTGGAACTGGCAGCGGAACGGCTCCATGTACCGGAGGATCTGCCCTACAGCCCCAAGCTTTTGGCTGCCACTTTTATGGGCAGTTTTGATAAAGATCCGGCCGACCGTTTTCCCGCCCTGCTGGAGGGCAAAGAGGGCAGTCTGGTGACCGAACGAGCGATGGCCACCGCCGTACCGGAAGAGTTCGTGACCGCCCTGGTCAGCCGCGCACTGGCCGAAACACCCCTGCTGTAACCGCCAAAGGAGGCCTGTCATGTATACATTTACCGGTGTATCTGCATCGGTGGGCATTGCGATCGGCCCGGTAGAACAGATCGACCACGGCACCGCGGGACTGCATCGTATTGTGTGCGATCCGTTCCGGGAACGTGCGTTGTATGATGTGGCCGTTGTTTTGGCCAAAGACGAACTGCGCCGCCTGAGCCAGCGCGCCAAAGGACCGGATGCAGATATTCTTTTGTTCCAGATCGCCTTGCTGGAGGATGAATCCTTTACCAATGAGATCGGCGATTACATAGCCGCCGGTGCCGGCGGTGCCGCAGCCGTAGAGCGCGCCGAGCAGATTTTTGCCGGACGGCTGAATAACGTGGACGATGAATACATCCGGGAGCGCAGCGTGGATGTCTGCGATGTTTGCCGCCGGGTGGTGGATATTCTGGACGGGCGGCCCCGGCGCCGTCTGCACCTGAAACGCCCCAGCATCCTGGTGGCGGACCGCTTTTTCCCCAGCGATCTGTTCAGTCTGGACCGTCGTATGATTCTGGGTCTGGCCAGCAACCAGGACAGTACCGTCAGTCACGCCGCCATCATGGCGCGCAGTATGGGGATCCCTGCCGTGGTCCAGCTGGGGGATGGTGTGGCGGCCCTTGCTGCCGGCCATCTGGCCATACTGGATGCCTCGGACGGGGGTACCGCCACATTTGTCATTGAACCGGACGGCGCCCACGTGGCCCAGGCTGACTGCAAGGTTGCCGAAAGCCGCCTTCACGGCCGCGTTCCCGACCCTGTGGCGGCACTGCCCTGCCTGACAAAAGACGGCACTGCTTTCCGGCTGTTGGCGGCCACCAACTCCACCTCAGACCCCGGGGAATTGCTTCCCCAGGGGGCAGCGGGCATCGGCCTGCTGCGCACCGAGTCGGTCATTCTGGACGATCTGACAGAGGATGCTCAGTTTGATCGCCTGCGGGAAAAGCTGCAATACTCCGACGGCGCCATGATCGCCGTCCGTACCTGTGACACCCATGCCGACGACGATTCCCCCTGGACCGCCGAAATGGCCAAGCGGCTGCACGGTCACCGGTTGTTCTGGCCCCAGATTAAAGCACTGCTCCGGGCAGCCCCCTACGGCGACCTGCGGGTCCTGTTCCCCATGATCGCCGGGGTGGAGGACTGGGATGCCTGTTTGAAGGAGGTGGATACCTGCCGCACCGAATTGCGCAAAAACGGGTCTACAGTGACCCTTCCGCCCATGGGCTGCATTGTGGACATGCCCTCGGCTGCTTTGATGGCCGGGGAGCTCATCGAACACGGTGCCCAGATGCTGGTCATCGATATTGAGGACCTGACCCGGTATACCCTGGGGTTGGTCCAGGACTCTGCCGCTGCGGTAAGCCGCGTGGACAACCCTGCCGTGCAGCGCCTTGTGAAAGAAGTGCTGCAGCAGGCGGAAGCCCACGGCGTGGAAGTCTATCTGTGCGGCATCACCATTGAGAGTATCAGCCGGATCCCCGCCTATCTCCATCTGGGTGTGCGTACCTTCAGTGTGGAACCCGCAGCCCTGCTGCCTCTGAAAAAACTGCTGATGGAAGAAGATCTCCGTCAGGAAAGGAACAAATAAGAAAAAACCACCTGTCTGTCCGGCAGGTGGTTTTCTTTTATGGATTCTGCGTACTGTCTGAGGAGGCGCTGCCGGAATCGGCTCCGTCGGAGCTGCTTTGGCTGTCGCTTCCGCCGGTGGTGGCCACCAGCGTATCATCCCGTTCCCCCGCAATGAATACACTGACGATGGTCTTTCCGGCATCAAATTTGGTTCCGGCCAACACATCGGTCTTGGCCACACAGCCTTCCGCCATAGTGCCGTCGTTTTCCACAATCTGCATCTTATACTGGATGCCCCGTTCGTCCAGCTGTTTGCTGGCGTTGGATTGGGTGAATCCAATAATGTCGGGCATTTCCACCAGATTGGGACCTTTGCTGACCACGATCTGGATGATCTCCCCTTCTTCCGTTCTGAGAGTTCCCGCCACCGGGTCCTGGCTGATCACGACCCCCGCCGGCACATCGGAGCTGTTTTCCTCGGTCATCACGATGCGATACCCCGTATACAGATCATTGTCTTTGATTTCGCTGGTATAGCGTTTACCCACCAGATCGGGGATTGTCTCCCCCGTGGAGGAGCCGGTACCGCTGTCTTCCGCCGAATCGGTCACCGCCGGGGTGGCCGTGGGCACAGGGGTGCGCTCACCGCCGGCATCCAGAAGACTCCACACCAGCAAGATTGCCAGCACCGCAATAACGGCCAGGGAAACCCCCATAATCTTACGGGTGCTGATCTGGTTGTCCCCCCGCTCAAACATGGCATTGGCCACATTGGGATCGGTGAGCGCGCTCATCAGCTCGGGAACGGTCTGCATCCGCCGGGCCGGGTCCAGGCGCAGGGCACAGGCCAATACCTGAGAGAACCAGGTGGGGACCCCTGCTTCCAGACTGTGCGCCGATTCCAGGCTGTCCCGCACTTTGCGCTGGGGTGCCGAGACCGGCGTCTGGCCGGTCACCATTTTATAGCAAACAGCCGCCAGGGCATAGACATCGGTATACCGGCCGCTGAATTCCGCCGCCGAGTATTGCTCCGGCGCCGCATAACCCGGATACAACTGGCTTTTCAGCTCGCTGCCTCCGGTCCGCAGTGCCAGTGTGCCGTACCCCGTCAGTCTGGCCGTACCGTCAATGGGCAGAAGAATATTATCCGGACAGATGCCGCGATGGATCAGGCCCGATTTATGCAGCTGGGTGACACCTTCCATAATGGGCTGAAGCAGCGTCCGGGCTTCCGCCGGGGTCAGCGTGCGGCTGCGCAGGTTGAGATAGTGGGAAAGCGTCATCCCCTTCTCACTTTCCTCAACGGCATAGACGGTATTGTTTTCCTCCAGAACATCCAGGATGGTGTTCAGCCCGGTGGCCGGGGTCAGATTGTGGAGATCATCATACAGGTCCTTGAAGTCCATCCGGCTTGTCTTGAAAAGGACCTCTTTTCCCTCTTTGGGCATCAGGGAACCGTCCGCACTGCGCCCATTGCACAGCGTTACCGGAAAATATTCTTTGATCAGCACAAACTTTTTTTCTTCATTGAGTACGCCGCGGTAGGCCAGGCCGTCACCGTCGGCGCTGAGATAGCTGCCCACCGTATACCGCCCCGCCAGCTGGGTGCCCAGCGGCAAGGCCCCTTCCGGATTCTGATTTTCCAGGGAACGCCCGCAATGGGGGCAGTCGCCGCCATAGCCGTCTGTCAGAGGCTGCAGGCAGTGAGGGCAAAGAAGTTCAGCCATAGAGGTTCCTTTCATCGTATACAAGAAAAGAGAGCAAGGTGCGGCCCTTCGCTCTCTTGTTTCTCGTTTTTACCGGTCGAGATCTTCCTCGTTCTCCAGAGAATGCCAGGCATTCTGCACGTCGTCATCGTCGTCCAGCGCGTCCAGCAGCTTGCCCATCTGGGTCAGCTGGTCAGGATCGGTCAGGGTGGTGGTGGTGGCAGGCACCTGCGCCACATCGGCAGAGATGAAGGTGTAGCCCTTGTTCTGCAGCGCATCGCAGACGGCGGTGAAGTTTTCCGGCGTGGTGGTGACCTGTGCCGCTTCCTCGCCGGCATCAAAGTCCTCGGCACCGGCATCCAGGGCATCCATCATCAGCTCGTCGGGATCCTTATCCTCCAGGTCTACCACAATGACGCCCTTCTGGGTGAACATAAAGCTGACACAGCCCATCTGGCCCAGATTGCCGCCGAACTTGTCGAAGTAATGGCGCATATTGGCAGCCGTGCGGTTGCGGTTGTCGGTCAGGGTTTCCACCATGACTGCCACGCCGCCGGGGCCGTAGCCTTCATAGGTCATGGCTTCGTAATCCGCCTTGTCGCCACCCTCGGCGCGCTTGATGATACGCTGGATGTTGTCGTTGGGCACGCTGTTGGCCTTGGCCTTGGTGATCAGGGCCGCCAGTTTGGAGTTGGAGGCGGGGTTGGAACCGCCCTCCTTGACAGCCACGGCGATCTCACGGCCGATCTTGGTGAATACCTTGGCACGGGCGCCGTCGGTCTTTTCCTTCTTACGCTTGATGTTGTTCCATTTGCTATGTCCGGACATAAATTTGGGTCCCCCTCGTTTGTATTCATTCAGGCTTTTCACTTTGAGCCGATAATTACCAGTTAAGTATTATAGCACAACCGGACGTCCTTTTCAAGTACCGCTTCCCAGGCTCCCCTTGGGAATCTGGGCGTTTTTTCCTTGGTTGATACAAAAAAGTCCCGCCGCAGGGCGGGACCAAGGGTTCAGAATCAATATTTTGCCGGATTTGCGGAGAGGTATTTCTTAACCATAAGGGCCACTTTAAAGACGATGGCATCATCAAAGTTGCGCAGATCCAGGCCGGTGAGCTTGCGGATCTTTTCCAGACGGTAGACGAGGGTATTGCGGTGCACAAACAGTCCGCGGCTGGTCTCGGAAACGTTCAGGTTGTTTTCAAAGAACCGCTGAATGGTGAAAAGGGTCTCCGCATCCAGAGAGTCGATACTTTCCTGTTTGAACACTTCCCGCAGGAACGCCTCGCAAAGAGTGGTGGGCAGCTGATAGATCAGCCGGGCAATGCCCAGATGGTCGTAGCTGATGACCTGGCGTTCGGTGTCGAACACCTTGCCCACTTCCATGGCGATCTGGGCTTCCTTGAAGCTGGAGGCCAGGTCCTTGATGTTGTTGATGGGGGTACCGATGCCCACCACCGCTTTGATGTAGTGGTCCCCCTGCAGGGTATCCACAATGGAGGTGGCCAGCTTTTCCATATCCCGAGTGTTGTTGTCCGGTTTGATTTCCTTGACAAGAACGGTATCGCTCTCGCTGATATTGAAAACAAAATCTTTCTGCTTGTCCGGGAAAAGACCGCTGACCACATCGTAGGCGGAGATATCGTTGCCCGAAGTCACACGGATCAACAGCACCACGCGCTGGGCATCCGAGATGAAATGCAGCTCCCGGGCTTTGGCGTAGATATCGCCGGGCAGAATATTGTCCAGCACCACATTCTTGATGAAATTGGTCTTGTCGAACTTTTCATCATGGTATTGCTTGATGCACTGCAGGCTGATGGACAACATGGCCGCGAACTGCGCAGCGGTGGGGTCGGTGCCCTCCACAAACGCCGCATAATCGTTATGCTTGGCATTGGAAAACTGGTGGTAAGAGTACCCATCCCGCACAAAAGCGTCCCCTGCCGTCTGACGTACGGCAGCGACCCCGTCGCGTACTTCGCCGATCTGCCCCAGTTCAGAGCAGGAAATGACCGTCCCGGTCTCGTCCACGACGCCGACCACACGGTCCACAGCCTCTTTCATCTGGTACACCACGTTCTGGAATACCCTGTTCGCCATAATCTGTGACTCCCCTTTTGTTCAATTGGGTGTTTTGGCAAAATGCCTTTTGGTAAACTGCCCGAAAACAGAAAGCTCCTGATGTATATTTTACACAATTGAGTTGACTTTTGCAACATATTTTAACGAAAAAAGCAATATTTTCTTGTACAACTTTTGATTTATACAAAAAAACGCCCCGTTGAACAAAAATTCAACGGGGAAAAACGTCCGTCATTTTGACGACGATTTCTTGGAATCCTCCTTCAGGGCACCGGTTCCGCCCTCCACAACGCCCCGGCGCTGGAACACATAAGAGAAGCTGTGGAAAAAGATCTTCAGGTCCATTCCAAAGGTGAGATGGGCTGCATATTCCCCATCATACTGTGCCTTCACGTCGATGGGCAGCTCGTCCCGGCCGTTGACCTGGGCCAGACCGGTAAGACCGGGGCGGATGTCGTTGGCATGGACCTTGTCCCGGGCCTCAATGAGGTCGTACTGGTTGTACAGGGCTGGCCGGGGACCGATGATGCTCATCTGCCCTGCCAGGATATTATAAATCTGGGGAAGCTCATCCAGGCTGGTCTTGCGCAGAAAGGCACCGCTCTTGGTGATGTAACTGTCTGCATTTTTCAGCAGATGGGTGGGCACATCATGGGGGGTATCCCCGCGCATGGTACGGAATTTCAGGATATTGAAATGGGTCTTACCCTGCCCCACCCGGCGCTGTTTGAAGAAAACCGGCCCCGGGGAATCACATTTGATCCAGATGGCAATGATCCCCATAGGGATCGCCAGGACGACCACCGCCAGCAGAGAGAGAACAAAGTCCAGCAGACGCTTGATATAGTGTTGGTACATGGCATCAGCCTCCCTTTGCTTCGTTGTCGTTCTGACGTTCTTGCAGCTGCTTTTCCAGTTCTTCTTTGGAGAACAGCCCGGTATTGCCGCTCATGGCCACCACCGTATGGTCGGCACGGACGCGGCGGTTGGGATGATAACTGGGCACCATATGCTGCAGGCATTCCACCACGGCGTCGTCGTTATGGTGGGCCGCCACCAGCAACGCCTGCAGACCGTTGTAAAAATCTGCCAGGTCGATTTCCATAGGCGGAGCGATGAAAATCTTGTTGTGGGCGGTTTTGCGCATCTTATCCTGTTCGGTGTCCATAAGAAGCTCTTCGTAAAGCTTTTCTCCGGGCCGCAGGCCGGTGATCTTGATCTGCATGTTGACGCCCGGCTCATATCCATAAAAACGGATCAACCGGTTGGCCAGGTCCATGATCTTCACCGGTTTGCCCATATCCAGCACGTAGATACTGCCGCCCCTGGCAAGGCCGCCGGCCTGAAGCACCAACTGTGCCGCCTCGGTAATGGTCATGAAATAGCGAACGATGTCCGGGTGGGTGATGGTCACGGGACCGCCCCGCTTGATCTGTTCTTCAAACAGCGGGATCACACTGCCGTGGCTGCCCAGCACGTTGCCGAACCGTACCGCCATACATTTCATATCGGTGCCGCCGTCAAAGGACTGGATCAGCATTTCGCACAGGCGTTTGGTGCAGCCCATAACGTTGGTGGGGTTGACCGCTTTGTCGGTGGAAAGCTGGACAAACCGCTCCACCCCATGTTCTGCCGCCGAGGTAAGCAGATTCTTGGTGCCGAACACATTGTTTTTGACGGCTTCCGCCGGGCTGATCTCCATCAGGGGCACATGTTTGTGGGCCGCCGCATGGAACACCACCGAGGGATGGTAGGTGTCAAACACCTCATCCAGCCGCTCTTTGTCCCGGATGGAGCCGATCAGCGTAATGACTGGTGCATCGGCACCGTATTTGTTGCGCAGCTCCGTTTCCAGCTCGTAGGCGCAGTTTTCATAGATATCAAAGATCAGCAGCCGCCGGGGCTGATACCGCATGATCTGGCGGCAGAGTTCGCTGCCGATGGAACCGCCGCCGCCCGTGACCAACACCACCTTATCGTGGAGGTATTCCGAGATCTGGGCATTGTTCAGCTGGATCTCATCCCGGGAGAGGAAGTCCGCGGTGTTCAGTTCCCGGAACCCTGCTGCCACGGGATTGCCGTTTTCATCCACCGCCTGGGGGTCGGAAAGCATCCGTACCCGGCAGTGGGTGGAGTTGCAGAGGTTGATGATCTCGCTGAGGCGATCCCCTTTCAGGGTGGTGATGGCGATGACGATCTCCATGATGTGGTACTTGCGCACCAGTTCGGGGATATCGGAGATGGTGCCGCGCACCGGCACCCCCTGCACACGCAGCCCCTTTTTGGTCAGATCGTCGTCCACAATACAGATGGGGTCGCCAAAACTCTGGTTCTTGTTCTTGCAGAGGTTGACTGCCCAGGCACCGGCGTTGCCCGCACCCACGATCAGAAGAGGGGTGGGATTTTCCTGTTTATGGGAGCGTGCCCCCCGAACCGTCTTGATCAGGCGCCACAAAAAGCGGACGCCGGCAATGGCGGCGGTATTGAATACCGCGCCGAAGATCAACACGGCACCGCTGATGGGGCGGCTGCGGTAGAACAGGTCGAACAGCATGATCAGGCCCGTAGCCAACCCGGACAGACAGGTCAGCCGGGCCAGATCCCGCATGCCGGCGTACTCCCACATGATCTCATACAGGCCGCCGAACCAGAACACGATCATATAGATCGGCAGCACATAGTAGAGCATGGGCGCCATAGCCCGCAGAATCTCGGCTCGCTGGTAGGCCTCCCCACTGTCAAAACGCAGCATAACGGCCAGCCAATAGCAAAAAACGATCAGGCCGCAGTCCAGCAGCATCAGCAGGATGCGCCGGGGCAGGCCTTTGATGATTTGTTTGGAATCCTGTTGCATGAATCTATGGTCCTTTTATCTTCATCGAACCCGGAGCCGGGTCGGAAATTGCTGTATATAAAGGTATTATAACACAAAACCGCCCCGTTTGTCTTGTGGCAAACGGGGCAAAACTGGCGCACACTGCCCAAAAATATACAGTAATTTTTGGTAAATAGGCCGAAGTACTTATTCTACCGTAACGCTCTTGGCCAGATTGCGGGGTTTATCCACATCCAGACCCTTGGCACAGCTTACATAATAGGCCAGCAGCTGCAACGGGATCACGGCCAGGCTGGTGGCAAAATGGGGGTCGGTCTTGGGCACATAGACGGTGAATCCGGCGGTGTCCTCGATGCTGTAGTTGCCGTAGGTGGTCAGTCCCATCAGGAAGGCGCCACGGCTCTTGACCTCCACCATATTGGAAACGCTCTTTTCAAACAGGTCAGGCTGGGTCAGGATGCCCACCACCAGAGTACCGTTTTCCACCAGGGAAATGGGGCCATGCTTCATCTCACCTGCCGCAAAGGCCTCCGAGTGGATGTAGCTGATCTCCTTGAACTTCAGGCTGCCCTCCAGCGCCACGGCGTAGTCCAGCCCGCGGCCGATGAAGAAGGCGTCCTTGGCGTTGGCATACTTGCTGGCAAACCACTGAATACGCTCTTTGTCCGCCAGGATCTTTTCGATCTTGTCGGGCAGCGCTTCCATCTCTGTGATCAGGGACTCGTACTGTCCCTCGGCCAGGGTGTCCCGGACCCGGGCAAACTCCGTTGCCAGCAGATAGCAGGCTGCCAGCTGGGTGCTGTAGGCTTTGGTGGTAGCCACCGAGATTTCGGGGCCGGCCCAGGTATACATGGTGGCGTCGGCCTCCCGGGCAATGCTGGACCCCACCACGTTCACGATACCGATGGTGCGCACGCCCCGCTCCTTGCACAGCCGCAGCGCGGCCAGCGTGTCGGCGGTCTCACCGCTCTGGCTGATGACCAGCGCCAGAGAATCCTTCTCCAGCACCGGGTTGCGATAGCGGAACTCACTGGCCACATCCACCTCTACCGGCAGGCGGGCCAGGCTTTCAAATACATAGCGAGCCGCCATGCCCACATGGTAGGCAGAACCGCAGCCGATGATATAGATGCGGCGTACCGTGCGGATGGCGTCCTCGTCCAGGGCCAGTTCCGACAGATCGATCTTGCCGTCCTTCAGGCGGGGCGAGATGGTATCCCGCACGGCAGCGGGCTGTTCATGGATTTCCTTCATCATGAAATGCTCATAGCCGCCCTTTTCGGCCGCCTCGGCATCCCATTCGATGGTGGTGGTCTCATGGGTGACGGGTTCCTTGTCGATGTTGAAGAACTCGACGGAATCCGGTGTCAGCCGTGCGATCTCCAGATTGTCGATGTAGTAAACGGTGCGGGTATATTTGAGAAGCGCCGGCACATCGGAGGCGATGATGGAACCGTTGTCGCACCAGCCTACAATGAGGGGGCTGTCCTTGCGCACCGCGTACAGCGTACCGGGCTGATCGGCAAACAGAATGCCCAGGGCATAAGACCCCCGCACGTGAAGCATCATGCGGGAGATGGCGTCCAGGGCATCCCCCGCAGACTCCCCGGTATAGTAGTAGTCCAGCAGCTGGGCCACCACCTCGGTATCCGTCTGAGAAACGAAGGTGAACCCCCGGTTGGTCAGACGTTCCTTGATTTCCAGGTAGTTTTCGATGATGCCGTTGTGTACCACAGCGATCTTCTGATCCCGGGAATAGTGGGGATGGGCATTCACCACAGAGGGCTCCCCGTGGGTGGCCCAGCGGGTATGGCCGATGCCGCAGCTTCCCGGCACGGCGTTCCCGCCGTCGGTCATTTCATGCAGGACCTTCAGACGGCCTTTTGCTTTGACCACTTCGATCTTTCCGGCAGCGTTCTGCACCGCCAGCCCGGCCGAATCATAGCCGCGATATTCCAGTTTTGCCAGACCATCCAGCAAAATCGGTGCGGCCTGGGCCGCTCCTGTAAAACCTACGATACCACACATTGGCGTATCCCTCCCTGTTTGGGTGTGATGCTCTTGGATCTCTATTTAGAATTCTTGCGATTTTCTTTAGAACATGGAACTGTTTATCAGTATATTCGATTTGGCGGAAAATGTCTACCCGTTTACCAAAAAAGACGGGCGGCCGTCAAGGGCAACGGCCGCCCGCCGGCGCATTCTCCCTTTCCGGTTTCTTACACCATAAGAACCTTTTTGAGTCCTGCGCATTACTCAGCATACCACATTTTGGAAACATCGGCAAGGGAAAAGTATGACCGGGGCCTCTTTTGCGGTGTTTACAAAATTATATGAGGTATTACCTTAAAAAATTTTATTTTATTCGTTATCCACCCGGCGAGCCACCACCACATACCGGCCGTTGCTGCTGGAATACTCACAGGTGGAAAGGGTCAGCAGCTGTTCCCCGTAGCTGGGGCGAATTCCGGTGTCCACGTCGCTGCGGGAGATGACCTCGTCCACATATTCATTGTAGGCGGCTTCATCCATATCGATATACCGATTATAGACAAAGCTGGTATCCGCCACCACATCAATGGAGAACGCGGCAAATACCTCATAGGTGCCGTCGCCATACACGGTATCAAACTCTATCTCGGGATGTTCGGTATAATAGGAGGCATCTTTGTACCCGGTAAGGCACCCGAAAATCGTGCCGGTTTTCATATTGTGCCCATACACAATAAGGTTTTCGCTTTGATCATTGGCGCCCAGCGTGGTGTTTTCGTCCAGATACGGTACCCCGTAGACACTGTATTCCTTATTAAAGTCGTGACGAAGGTAAAAATCCTTGTTGTTGGGCGCATACATGACCGGGAAGTCCAGATTGGTATCCTGGATGGAGATCCAGCCGATGAAATCGCTGTTTCTGTCCCGCAATGCCGCAAAGCGGGCACTGTTGCTTTCTCCGTTTTCACCGGTGGCCTCCGGATCGATCAAAGCCTGCAGATCGGCAAATTCACTTTCTGCCTGGCGGTCGTCAAAGTACCGTTTTACCAGAATTCCCCCGCTGACCAGAAAAACGATCAGGCAGACGATTATGGCAATGTTATAGACCAGGTTGGACTTACCTTTTTTCTTGTCGGACTTGCCCCGGGAAGGCTCCGGTTTCTTCTTTTGCCGGGGCTGCTCAGCGCCCTGCACCGGATGCGGCGGTTCAGCATCCGGCACCGGCCGGACAGGTGCCCGGGGTGGTTGCGGTTCCTGGGCAGGAACCTGTATCTGCTGTGTGCGGGCAGCGGCTTCCCGGCGCTGATTCTGCACAGCATAGGGATCATCATTGCGGTGGATCTTAGCCATGGTGTCTTTCCTCTCGTCAAATTTGTCTTTACTATACGCCGTTTGGCCGCAAAATGCAAGGGTGCTCATTTTCCAAAAAACGCTGTGCGCATTTTGCGCACAGCGTTCTGGTCAAGGCCGGATCACTCGCGGATCTCGATGCCCAGTTTGAATTTCAGATTGCCCAGGATCTTCTTGACAAAGCGGTCAATTTCTTCCGGTGCGAAAGGTTTGTCCCCCGGCTGGAAGTAGAGACTGAAGGCCATGCTCTTCTTACCGGCGCCCAGCTTCTCGCCGCGGTAGATATCGAACAGTTCCACCTTGGTCAGCTGCTTGCAGGCACGCTGCATTTCAGCCATCAGGGTACCGCACTCGGTCTCCTCGGGAGCCACCAGGGCCAGGTCACGCTGGACCGGGGCCAGTTCGGGAATGGGCGTATAATGCAGTGCCTTGGGCACCAGATCATAGAACTTGGGCCAGTCAATTTCGCCCAGATAGATGTTCTGGTTGCTGCGGCTGTCCTTCGGCAGTTTGAGCTCCGAGGTCACATCGTTGGCCAGCTTGCCGAACACGCCCACCTTCTCCCCGTTGCAGAGGATGTAGGCGGCAATACCGGGATGGAGCCAGGCCACATCGGTGGCGCGCTCCACCGTCATCTCGGCACCGAAAGCCGTGCCCAGCGCTTCCACAGCGCCCTTGACGGCGAAGAAATCTTCCCCGTCGCCCCAGGCCGCAAAGCCCAGATGGAGGCGTTCCTCGGGCAGTTCGGTGACGGGCTGCTGCTTCGGGATATAGATGTTGGACAGCTCGAAGATGCGGCCGTCGTTGTTGCCCTTCTTCAGGTTATCCACCACCACGTTCAGCAGAGACGGTGCCAGCAGCGTGCGCATGATGGTCAGATTGGAAGAAATGGGGTTGAGGATGCGAATGACGTTGCGTTCCGGTGCGTCGGCCGCAATATGGAGCATATCCAGATCGGCATCTGCGTAGAAGGCCAGCGTCTCGGCCTCATAGAAGCCCTGGGCGCACATGGCACGCTTGGCCTTGGCCCGGGCTTTCTGTACGGTGGTCAGGCCGCCGGTGGTGACCTGGGCAGCCTTCAGGAAGGTGGGCTTGATATGGTCGTAGCCATACTCGCGGATGACTTCCTCGGCCAGATCGGGTTCGCCAATTTCAATGTCTTCCCGCCAGCGGGGTGCGGTGACCTGCATCGTGTCGCCGTCCGCTTCCAGCGTCACCTCGAACTGCAGGCGGCGCAGGATCTCCAGCACTGCCTCGGTGGGCACCGTAATGCCCAGGATGGCGTTGATGCCGCTGATGGTGGCGGTGAACTTCTTGCCCTCCCGGGGGGCACCGGCGGAGCAGTCGAAGTGGGTGGCGGTGACTTCGCCGCAGTCCAGCTCCTGGATCAGGTGCAGGGCGCGGGCCATGCCCAGCTCGGTGGTATACTCCGAGATGCCCTTTTCATAGTGGCTGGAGGCGTCGGTGTTCTGACCAAGGCCGCGGGCCGTTTTGCGGATATTGTCCCGGGCAAACTTGGCAGACTCAAAGAGCAGCTGGGTGGTGGTATCCTTGATCTCGCTGTTCAGACCGCCCATGACACCGGCCAGTGCCACCGGCTTGCTGCCGTCGCAGATGACCAGATTGTTGGGGGTCAGCTTGAATTCCTTGCCGTCCAGGGTGGTGATCTCTTCCCCGTCCTTGGCGCGGCGGACAATGATCTGGCAGCTTTCCAGCGTGTCCATGTCAAAAGCGTGCATGGGCTGGCCGATCTCCAGCATGACATAGTTGGTGATATCCACCACGTTGGAGATGCTGCGCAGACCGCAGAGGGCCAGCTGACGGCGCATCCAACGGGGAGAAGGGCCGGGGGTGATGTTATGGACGTAATGGCCGATATACCGCGGGCAGAGATCCGGCGCTTCCACCGTGATGGAAAGACGGGGATCGGTGGTGTCCGATTCGGTATAGTCGATGGCAGGCATCTTCAGAGGCTTGCCCAGCACCGCAGCCACTTCCCGGGCGATGCCCAGAACGCTCTGGCAGTCGGGGCGGTTGGAGGTGACGGCAATATCAAAGATATAATCGTCCAGGCCCACCACCTGCTGGATGGGGGTGCCGGGGACGGTATCCTTGGGCAGGTCCAGCAGGCCGTAGACCTCAGCGCCGGGATACAGGTCGTCGTTCAGGCCCAGTTCCTCACCGCTGCAGAGCATACCGTTGGACTCGATGCCCATCAGGGGCTTGGCCTTGATCTTTACGCCGCCGGGCAAGGTGGAACCGTCCAGTGCTGCGGGGGTGTGCATCCCCTCATAGACGTTGGGCGCACCGGTGGAGATCTGAATGTCATGGCCGTATTCGCCGCAGTCCACCTTGCAGATGTGCAGGTGGGTGCCTTCCTGGGGAACACACTCGGTCACAACGCCCACCACGACCTTGTCGATCTCGGCAGACAGGTCGATGAGTTCCTCCACCTCAAAGCCACAGTCGAAGAGCTTCTTTTCCAGTTCCTCGGCGGTGACGTCAATGTCAACATACTGTTTCAACCAGCTGAATGGTACTTTCATTCCAGACTTCCCCCTCTCAATCCTCGAACTGCTTCAGGAAACGCAGATCGTTTTCAAACATCAGGCCGATGTTGTTGATGCCGTACTTGAGCATGGCAATACGCTCGATGCCGATGCCGAAAGCAAAGCCGGAATAGACCTTCGGGTCGATGCCGCAGTTTTCCAGCACGCTATGGTGCACCACACCGGCACCCAGGACCTCGATCCAGCCGGTATGCTTGCAGAGAGAGCAGCCCTTACCGCCGCACTCGAAGCAGGAAACGTCCACCTCCACACTGGGTTCGGTGAAGGGGAAGTAGGACGGGCGCAGACGGGTCTTGACCTCCGGGCCAAACAGAGCCTGGACAAATTTGTCCAGCATACCCTGCAAGTCGCACAGCGTGATGCCCTTGTCCACCACCAGGCCTTCCATCTGATGGAACATGGGGCTGTGGGTGGCGTCCGAGTCGGAACGGAACACGCGGCCCGGTACCAGCACCTTGATGGGGGGCTTTTCCATATCCATGACGCGGATCTGGCCACCGCTGGTCTGGGTACGCAGCACGATGTCTTCGGCCACATAGAAAGTATCCTGCATGTCACGGGCCGGATGGTTCTTCGGCACGTTCAGGCGGGTGAAGTTGTGGTCGTCGTCCTCGATCTCGGGGCCTTCGTAGATTTCAAAGCCCATGCCGGAGAACACATCCACGATCTCGTTCTTGACGAGGGTGATGGGATGCAGGTTGCCGGTGGTGCGGGTCTTGGAAGGCAGTGTGATGTCCACCGTCTCCGCCGCGTTGCGGGCTGCCAGGGCCGCCTTCTCCACCTGGGCAGACAAAGCCTGATACTGTGCCTCGGCCCAGGTCTTGAACTCGTTGATGGTCTTGCCCATGGCGGGGCGATCCTCTTTGGGCACGTCCCGCAGGGATTTGGTGAGCCCTGCCACCGCGCCGTTCTTGCTCAGAAACTTCTGCCAGAATTCCGACAGTTCCGCCTCATTGGTGACGGCTGCGCCTGCCTGTTCGATGGCAACACGCAATTCCTTGATTTTTTCTTCCATAGTACACCTCTGCTCTGTACGGGGCGGGGCAAAACAAAAAAGGCCTCGTCCCTGGATTTGCTCAGGGACGAAGCCTTGTAAAAAACTCCGCGGTACCACCCGTGTTCCGCCTCCCACAAAAGGGCGCGGCACTCTTTGTCTGCCGGTAACGGTGCAGGGCCGTTGCGCACTACTGCGCTGCCCTGCCGGGCAGCGGTTCCCGCGCACCACTCGGGAGCGAACTTCCGCGGGGATGCCTTGCAGGCGGCTTGCAGCCGATGACCGCCCTCTCTGTTCCAACAAATCCCCGTGTACTTTCTCCGTCGGCGTGTTTTGTCAATACGAATATTAGTATAGCCAGGCTGCGGGGATTTGTCAAGGCCGGCATGACGCAAAAAGAGGGCCCGAAGGCCCTCTCCCCTTTTGGCGGATCAGTCGTTGCGGCGGCCGACCATGCGCAGGATATACAGGAAGATGTTGATGAAATCCAGATACAGATTCAGCGCACCGATGATGGAGGCTTTGTGCAGCATGGCTGCGTTGCCCCCAAAGTAGGCGTAGTGATGTTTGAGCATCTGGGTATCATAGGCGGTCAGCCCCATGAAGATCAGCAGACCGATGGCGCAGAGCACCAGATCCACCAGGCCGAAGTTCACCCCCATCAGGCTGAACAGTCCGCCTACCAGAGAGCAGACCAGCATGGCAATGAGGCCGGCAAACAGCTTGGGCCCCCAACCGGTCAGGTCCCTCTGGGTGGTTGCACCGTAAACGGCCATCACACCAAAGTAGACGGCACCCACCAGGAACGCCAGCACCAGGCTGCCTACCTGATATACCAGGAAAATGGTGGAGAGGTTGAGGCCGTTGAGGATCGCATAGCCGAAGAACAGGCCGGTGGCCGTGCTGGGCTGGATATGGGTGATCCGTGCCGAGAGGACGAACACCATCACCAGCTCGGCAATGGCGGTGAGGAAGATCAGACCGGTGGAGGCAAACAGCCAGACCAGACCGCTGACCACGGTGCCGATGCCCACGGCAAAGGTCACCAGCAGGCCGGCGAACATCCAGCCGAAAGTTTTGGTCATATACTGACTTAGCGTGCCGAACGGGCTTTCCGCATAAGAAATGTCGTTGTAATTTTGGTACATGGTTGATTCCCCTTTCTTAATACGGTATTATAGCCATAAAAGATGTGAAAACCATCACAAATTTATGAAGTACCTGTTAACAGTATCCTATAGAAAGGCAAAAAAGTCAACAATGGATTCTTTTGGTATCTATCTGCACATTCCCTACTGCAAGTCCAAGTGCCGCTACTGTGATTTTTACTCCGCCCCGGGGGCCCGAGGGGTACCCCAGTCTTACGTGGATGCCCTGTTACGGGAACTTGCCAAAAAGCACCGCCGTCCCGACACCCTTTATTTCGGCGGCGGCACCCCGGCGCTGCTCTCCCCCACCCAGGTGGATCGTCTGGTCCGGGCCGCAGACCCGCTGCCGGGGGCAGAGATCACCCTGGAAGCCAACCCCGACACCGTGACGGCAGATTCCCTGCGGGGATTCCGGGCTGCCGGCGTCACCCGCATCAGTTTCGGTGTGCAGAGCGCCGACGACGCCCAGCTCCGCCGTCTGGGGCGTACCCATACAGCCGCCGGAGCCGCCGGGGCCTTGCGCATGGCCCGGGAGGCAGGTTTCCCCGAGATCTGCGGCGATATCATGCTGGCGCTGCCCCACTACACCAACGAAGAATTCGATGCCACCCTGCATCTGCTCCGGGAGGGGGGCTGCACCCACATTTCCGCTTACCTGCTGAAGATCGAACCCGGCACCGCCTTTGCCAGATTTCCCCCGGAAGGCCTGCCTACCCCCGATCAGGCCGCCGATTTTTATCTTTATGCCGTCCGGCGCCTGGAAGAAGCCGGTTACCGGCAGTATGAGATCAGCAACTTTGCCCGCCCCGGGCACGAAGGGCGGCACAATCTTCTGTACTGGAACTGCCGGGATTATTGGGGGGTAGGTCCTGCCGCCCACAGCTGTCTGAACAACCGGCGCAGTTTCTGGCCGGACGATGTGCAGGGCTTCATCAACGGCAGCACCGCGGAGCAGGCGGAGGGTGTCTGTGATGCCGAGGATTTCCTGCTGATGCAGCTGCGTCTGTGCAAAGGGCTTGACCTGGACGAGTATGCCCGGTGGGGCGGCCATCTTACCAAAATTCAGATGGATTTTCTCCGTCATTGTGTTGCCGCCGGCTATGCGGCGTTTGAAGGCAATGTCCTGCGCCTGACCCCCGCCGGAATGGTGGTGCAGAACGCCATTCTGGAAGCCCTGATCTGACCCAAAAAAGGGAGACAACCCCTGTTAGGTTGTCTCCCTTTTGTTTGTTTTATTCTGCGAATTGCCGTACCGGCCAGCCCAGCAGTTCCGTTGCCGCCGCGTCGTGGGTCACAAGGATGACCGGGCGGTCCCCCGCCAGCCGCACCACGGCAGCCGCCGCCTGGGCTACCAGCTCAGCATCCATCCCCGTGAAGGGCTCGTCCATCAGCAGGGTTTTGGCGTCCTTGCAGAGCAGCGCCCGTAGCAGAGCCGCACGGCGTTTCTGCCCCCCGGAAAGTTTGCCCGCCGGAAGGATCAGATCGCTGTGGGTAAACCCCAGCGCCCGCAGTTCGGTTTCGGCCTCCCGCAGGGTCAGCCCATGGCCGGCCAGCACCAGATTCCCGCCTGCCGTCAATTGGGGGCAGAGACGGTCCTCCTGAAATACCGCCGCCGGGGTTTCCACGCCGGACACCGTACCGGAATCCGGAGTTTCCAGCCCCATCAGGATGCGCAGCAGCGTGGTCTTACCGCAGCCGGAAGGTCCCATCAGCACCATGGGCCGATCCACCGTCCAGCTGAAATCTTCCAGCACCGCCTTACCGTCGAAGCGCTTGCAGAGGTTTGCCATGACAATGCTCATCCGTGCACCTCCCCGCAAAGCCGCATCTTGGCCGCCCGCAGCAGCCGGGCCGCCACGGCCGACAAGAGGGCCGACAGCAGCACGATCACCAGCGTCCAGGCAAATACATCCGGTGTGGAAAGGGTGATCTTGGCGCGGTAGAGAGCATCCCCCACCGAATGATCCGGCAGGCCGATGACCTCCGCCGAAACACCGCTTTTCCAGCACATGCCCATGGCTGCAATGCAGCTTTCACAGAAAGACGGGAAGATGCCCGGCAGCCAGATATACCGCAGCCGGGCCATCCAGGACAGCCGGTATACCTTTGCCATCTCCAGCAGCTGGGGATCGGTGTCGGCAATCCCCGCCAGCACCCCGGCGTAAACCACCGGCAGCACGTGGGTAAAGCTGACCACCACCGAAAGGTTGCTGCCGCTGACCCACAGCAATGCCAGAATGACAAAGCTGGCCACCGGCATGGCGCGGATCAGCTGCATGACCGGGTCCACAAAGACCCGTACTGCATGCCAGCGGGCCCCTGCCGCTCCCAGGATCAGCCCCCCTGCCACCGCCAGCAGAAAACCGGCTACGATGCGCAGGGCGCTGAAAGCGATCCGGTGCCAGAAGGCAGCAGTGGGAAGCAATTGTCCCAGCGCCGCCAGTGTCTGGAGCGGCGTGGCCAGAAACAGCCCGCCATGGCCCAGCGTCAGGGCAGCGATCTGCCACACAATGACCCAGGCTACAATGGCAAGCAGCCGTTCCCGGTACTTAGACGCCATAGTAGAAGTCGTCGGCCGGCATAGCACCGCCCACACTGGTGGGATCGGCGTCATAGAGGACCTGGAAGTAGTTCATCAGGTCGGTCTTCATCTGTTCGCCGCGCTCAAAAACGATGTTGCACTCGGGCAGCGCTTTCTGGGCCAGGGCAGCCTTGGCCACGATGCCGTAGCTTTCGCAGAGGGCTGCGGTGCCTTCCAGATCGGTGTTGGCAGCCTCCACGCTGGCGGCATAGCCGTTCAGGAACTCCTCAAAGGCATCGGGATCGGCTTCCACGGCATCCTTGCGGACCACCAGCACGCCGGTCACCAGCTGGGAGCCGGCCACCTTCTGCCACTCGTCGTTCATATCCAGCGCCACACGCAGGCCTTCCACCTGGGAAAGGGCGCTGGTCACAAAGGGCTGGGGCAGCATGGCGATGGTCGCCTTGCCCGCCTGGACCTGGCTGAGCGCCTCGGTGGCTTCGCTGCAGTAGACGATGTTCACATCGGCATCCGGGTCAAGACCGTTCTGGCTGAGCACATAGCGCAGCACATATTCCGGCGTGGTGCCCTTGCCGGTGGTGACGATGGTCTGGCCCTTCAGGTCGGCCACAGACTGTACGGTGTCCCCGTTCTCCACAATGTACAGAACGCCCAGGGTGTTCACACAGGCAACCTCTACCTGGCCGTTGGTCTTCTGATACAGGGTGGCTGCCAGGTTGGCGGGAATGGCCGCCGCATCCAGATCACCCTTGACCAGCAGCGGCACGATCTCGTCAGCCGCACCGTACATGGTGAAGCTGTAGTTGGCGCCGTCATCGCTGTCCATCAGATTGACCAGGCCCATGGTGGTGGGGCCTTTCAGACCGGCCACACGCAAGCCCTCCGCTGCGGTTTCGGGACTTGTCGTGGCTTCCTCCACCGTGGAAGCCGGTGCGGATTCCGCCGTAGCCTCCGAAGTGGAAGAAGCGGCACCGCCGCAGGCTACCAAAGAAATGCACAAGGCTGCCGCCGTAACGGCTGCCAGAATACGTTTGAACTTCATAAATCCTTTTCCTCCTTATTGCTTTTGCGGGACCACTATACTATAATGTTAAAAAATTGTCTGTTGCACAGGCAACAGTTATGGGAGAGGTTCGGATGGATTACACCCGTTACTACGATATTTTACGGCAGACCAGCCTGTTCCGGGGGATGCCGGACCGGGATCTGGAAACGCTGATGCACTGCTTTTCCCCCCATGTGCGCCGGTACGACCGGGGGGAACTGTTGCTGCTGGCGGGATACGAGACCCACGAAGTCGGCATCGTGCTGGAAGGGGAAATCGTGGCCGCCAAACCCATGCCCGACGGCACTGCGGTGGTCATGACCCGCATGGGCCGGGGGGGACTGTTCGCCGATGTTCTGGCCGGCAGCCACAACAAAAGCCCGGTGAATGTGACGGCGGCTCTGCCCTGCCTGGTGCTTTACCTGCCCAGTGAAGCGCTGCTGCGCCCTTGCGGTGCGCTGCATCCCGCCCATCTGCAGCTGCTTCACAACTGGCTGCAGACCATCAGCGGCAAATATTTTGCTTTGGACCGTCGGCTGGAACTGCTGTGCTGCAAAAGCCTGCGGGGCCGTATCGGTCTGTGGCTGCTGGAGCAGCAGGAAGAAGCGGGGGCGGACACCTTCAGTACCGCCCTGACGCGGTCGGAGCTGGCGTCCTACCTGAACTGTGACCGCAGCGCCCTTTGCCGGGAGCTGAGCCGCATGCAGGAGGAGGGACTGATCGCCATTTTTCGCCGCAGTTTCAAGCTGCTGGACCCGGAGCGCCTGCGTTATACCGTGCAATGATTGAAGTTTTTGTCTCTTCTATGGTATAATGGGCACGTTTCCGGGTTCACCTTTCATGGCCGGACCGTTGTCTCTTCGGAAACCGGAAGTTCAGAAATGGGAGGATTGTATGAGTTCCCTGTCTTTATGCAAATCGCGGCTGGCTGCACTGCCGCATCGCCTGCTGGAGCGGCAGAATCGTTGGCACACGCTCTGGCTTGTCTTTTCCTGGGCTTGCCTTCTCTTTGCCTGCCTGCGCACCTGGCAGGTCATTCAGGGCCGGATGTACTATCTGCTGGATTCCGATATGAGCAGCGACCTGGTTCTGAGCCATCTTTTGCGGCAGGAACATACGCTTTTGTCCACCAACTGGTACTATTCCACAGAGCTGCGGGTGTTCCACAACCACCTGGTATTCGCCCCCCTGTTCTTCCTGTCTGACAACTGGCTCCAGGTCCGCACCATCGGCACGGCGATCATCCTGCTGGGGATGCTGGCCGCCTGCTGGTATTTCTGCCGCCAGGCCGGGATCGGGCATCTCTTCCCCGCCATCGGCACACTGCTGATGATGCCCATGTCGGAAGTCTATTTCCGCATTACACTGCTCACGGTCAGCTATCCGCCCCACCTGTTTGCCAGTTTTCTCAGTCTGGGATTGCTGCTGCACTATATCCGCACCGACAAACGCCGTACCCGGGTCATTTTGCTGACTGTACAGATCCTGTTTTCCTTTGTCATCGGCATGAACGGTCTGCGGCAGGTGCTCACCTTTTACCTGCCTTTGCTTCTGACCGCTCTTTTTCTCTCCTTCGTCTGCTCCCGTCCCCGCGCCGACGTCACCCTTCCGGGACTGGCGATTCCCGAGCGTCGGCTGCTCACCGGCAGCCTGGCGGCATTCGCCGCCACCATGGCGGGGTGGCTGGTGAATATACGGATCTTTCGCTATCTGTACCATTACACCAGCCAGGAAGGCGTACATTTTGCCGCCTTTGACGGGGCCCGCCTGGAACGGCTGTTCTTCGGCTGGCTGGAGAGTTTCGGGTTCCAGACCGGTGAATATGTCACCTCGCCCCAGATGCTCTACAATGCCTTCTGCTTCTTGTCCCTGGCTGTTCTGCTCTGTGCGTACATCTCCCTGGCACGCCATCCCGAACGCTATACCCTGCCGGAGCGGATTTTTTATCTGCTGGCGTTTTTTGCTTTTTTGGCCTACGAGGGTTTGTACCTGTTTACCGACATGGTATACTATACCCGATACAACATACCGATCCTTGCCCTGCTGATGCCGGTGGGTGTTGATTATCTTTACCGGCTGCCCCGCTGCCGGTTGTGGCGCGGCGCTCTGCTGGGCGGCCTGGCTGCCCTTCTGCTCTGGTGCGGAAATGACTACTACACCAACCTTTGGCCCCAGAACATGACCGCCGGGCAGGAGGCCGCCGTCACCGCCCTGCGGGTGGCCGGCTACACCGAAGGGTACGCTTCTTTCTGGAACGCCAACGTCATGGTGGAGATTTCTAACGGGGCCTTCGACATCCGCACCTGGAAGCCCGGCGAGGATGTCACCGACCCGGATGCTTTGTATGCGTGGCTGCAGGAAGCCGACCATCTTTCCACTGTACCGGAAGGGCCGGTGTTCCTCTTCTTCAACAAACGGCAGGGCGAGTACAATACAGCGTCCCAATTGCTGGACCAAGGCACCGTGGAATACGAGGACGAGACCTATATTGCCATCGGTTACCCGTCCTATGAGGCAATGAAAGCCGACTTTTCTAACTGAGGTAGCAACATGGAAAACCGCAACACCCCCGTTCTTTACATCATTATCCCCTGCTATAATGAGCAGGAGGTCCTGCCTATCACGGCACCGCAGTTCCTGAAAAAAATCACCGATCTGAGTGCCGCCGGAAAGATCAGCCCCGACAGCCGCGTACTCTTTGTCAACGACGGCTCCAGGGACCGTACCTGGACTATCATCCGGGAGCTGGCCGCCGCAGATCCCCACTATGCAGGCATCTGCCAGAGCCGCAACCGCGGCCACCAGAATGCCGTGCTGGCCGGGCTGATGGAAGCCAAGGACCGCTGTGACATCACCATCTCCATCGATTGCGACGGGCAGGATGATATCAACGCCATGGACGCCATGGTGGATGCCTACCGGGACGGCTGCGATGTGGTGTATGGCGTGCGCAGCAAGCGGGACACCGACACTTTCTTCAAACGGTTCACCGCCGAGAGTTTTTATAAACTGCTCAACGCCATGGGCGCCGAGGTGGTCTTTAACCACGCCGATTACCGCCTGATGAGTGCGCGGGTCCTGCAGGAGTTTGCCAAATTCACGGAAGTGAATCTGTTCCTGCGGGGCATGGTACCGCTGGTGGGCTTCAAATCCACCTGCGTGACCTACGAACGCCACGAGCGCCTGGCCGGGGAAAGTCACTATCCCCTTTCCAAAATGCTTTCTCTGGCTTTTGACGGTATTACCAGCCTCTCCATCAAGCCCATCCGGTTCATCACCGGCTTTGGTGTCGTTGTGGCTTTGATCAGTTTCATCGGGGTGCTGTGGGCGGTCATCGAGGCGGCTCTGGGCATGACCGTTTCCGGTTGGGCCAGTACCACCAGCATCATCTGTTTCGTGTCCGGCGTACAGCTGATCTGCCTGGGCGTCATCGGCGAATACATCGGCAAGATCTATATGGAGACGAAACATCGTCCCCGCTACATCATCAGCGAGACTACCCCCAATTTTGAACACAAGGAGGAACAGCCATGAGTCGTCAGGTCTGGAAGGGGTCTACCCTGCTCAACCCGGAGCCACCGGTTCTGGTGAGCTGCGGCAGTCCCGACAAACCGAATCTGATCACGGTAGGCTGGTGCGGCACCATCTGCACCCAGCCGCCCATGCTTTCCATCAGCGTGCGGCCGGAACGGTACAGCCATCATCTGATCCGGGAAAGCGGCGAGTTCGTGGTAAACCTGCCCACCGAATCCCTGGTCCGGGCGGTGGACTGGTGCGGGGTCAAGAGCGGCCGGGATGTGGATAAATTTGCCGCCATGAACCTGACCGCCGCGCCGGCTTCCAAAGTGGGCACCGTCCTGTTGGAGGAAAGCCCCCTCAATCTGGAATGTAAGGTCACCCAGGTGATCTCCCTGGGCAGCCACGATCTGTTTCTGGCCGAATGTGTGGCGGTGGATGTGGACGAACGGCTGCTCAACGAGGATGGCAAGCTTTGCCTGAACAAAGCCAGGCTGATCGTCTATTCCCACGGCGATTACCTGGCCCTGGGCCGTCGCCTGGGGACCTTCGGATACAGCGTGCGCAAGCGCAAGCCGCGCCGGTAAACTGCCCCCATAAACCGGAAAAGCCCTTCCGGCGGAACTGAACCGCCGGAAGGGCTTTTTGTATGCAGGATTCAGGAAACCGGGAAGAGGACTTTCTGGCTGTCCAGCGCAAAGAGATTTTCCCGGTTGATGATGCGGGTGGCAGTATCCATGTGTTTTTCCACTTCGCTGCGCTGCCCGGTCAGCAGCTTGTAGGCGCTCTCCACCCCGAAGTACCCCATTTCGTAGGTGTTCTGGATGACCAGGGCATCCACCACACCCGTCTGCAAGGCATCCACCGTCACCAGGTTGGAGTCGAACGCCACCATCCACAGGGCATTGTGCAGCTGCAATTCTTCCACCGCCCGGGCCGCCCCCACACTGGTGGGCTCATTGAAGGCAAGCAGCGCGTTGATCTCCGGGTGGGCCCGCAGCATCTCCAGGGTATCCGCCTGGGCACTGGTCGCCTCGGCCAGGGTGTGGATGGTCGCCACCACTTCGGCCCGGCCGCTTTTGGCGAAAGCATCCACCGCTCCCCGTTCCCGGTCCTGGCCGTTGGCGCTGTTCACGTCGTAGTTGACGATGCCCACTTTCAGGGAACCGGGCACACCATCCAGGGCGGCCTCGGCTGCCATCTGCCCCGCCCCGTAGTTGTCGGTTCCGATGTAGGTGGCCACACTTTCGGAATTGACCGCCGAATCTATGACCACGATCTTGACCCCCTGTTTGGCGGCCTCCTCAATGGCCGGGGCGTTGGCGTCAAAATCGATGGCCGAAAACACCAGGGCCTGGGCACCGTTCCGGACCGCTTGGGCGATCATCTCGTTCTGGGCTTCATAGTCCTCCTCGGTCTCGGGACCGTCGATGGTCAGATCCATATTGTACTCGGTAGCCGCCGCTTCGGCCCCCACAAACACCGCTTTCCAAAAATCCGTCTGAGTGGATTTGGCCACCAGCGCCACCTTGTAGCGGGTGGAATCTGCCGACTGCACACCTGTGGTGCTTTCTGAAGAGAAGCACCCCGTAAGCAGCGCCAGCGCCAGCAGCAATACCGGCAGGGTCTTACATTGTTTTTTCATAGTCACCCTCCCGGTCCTCCGGCACCCGCGGCATGCGGATGGTCACTGTGGTTCCTTCGTCGGGAACGCTGTCGATGGACAGGCCGTACTGCGGCCCGAAATAGATGCGCAGCCGGTCATTTACATTCTTGATGCCGATGCCGGTGCGGTCGCTGGGTTCGTTTTTCAGCAGTTTGGCCACCTGCTCCGGCGGCATCCCGATCCCGTCGTCCACGACCTTGAAGAGGATATCCTCGCCATCGGCACAGACCACGATCTCAATATGCCCCGGCTCCACCATCAGGTCCAGCCCGTGGGTGATGGCGTTTTCGATGATGGGCTGCAGGGTGATCTTGTTGCACAGGCAATGCAGGCAGTTTTCATCTACCGTAAAGTGGTAGGTAAACTGGTTCTTGTAACGGAACTTCTGGATCAGCAGGTAGGATTCCGCGTGCTGTAACTCCTTTTCAATGGGGATCAGCTCATGGCCGCGGCTGATGCTGATCCGGAACAGACGTGCCAATGCATGGACCATCTTGACGGCGTCGGCATTTTTGCCCCGCTCGCACATCCAGGCGATGGAATCCAGGGTGTTGTAAAGGAAGTGGGGATTGATCTGGGCCTGCAGGGCCTTGAGTTCTGTCTTGCGCAGGTTGATCTCCTCCTCCCGGACGGTGGTCATCAGCCGCTGGATGCGCCCTACCATATGCCCGAAGGAATCGGAAAGTTCCTGGACCTCCCGCGTGCCCGCCACCGGCTGGAAAGCAAACCCGTCGGCGTCCTGCTCAAACTGTTCCATGGCTCTTTCCAGCCGCTGCAGCGGATGGCTCAGCAGCCGGGAAATGATCCAGCCGGCCAACAGTGCCGCCGCCAGAATCAATGCCGAAGTCACCAATGTCACGCGGACCATCTGCCAGAAGCTATCATTCACCGTTTCATCGATATAACTGACACCCACTACCCGCCAGTTGCTGTCCGGCACGTCCTGGATGCTGTAAATGACGGTGTCCTCCACATAGGTACCGTCGGGAAGCTGCGCCAGGCGGGCACCCTCCTCGCTTTTGATGCCGGCATAAAGAAGCTGCTGCTGGGGGTGATACACCATGTTGCCGTGTTCGTCCATCAGGTAACAATAGCCGTGCTGGCCGATGCCCACCCCGTTGATGCTGGCCCCCAGGCCGGAAAAGCGCACATCCACCGCCACCCAATGCACCGCACTGCCCGCAGGCATGGCCCGCACCACGGTGACCACCCAGGGATAGTACCCTTCAAAGATGGATTCCACATGGGGGGAACTGATGTAGCCATCGCCGTAAAGTTCCGCCATATTCAGGTCAAAGGAAAGGTTCCGCAGGATCTTGGTGCGGGGGGTGTGGTCCAGCGCCCAGCACTCCTGCAGGGTACCGGCTTCGTCGTAGGTGGTCACCGCCACCACCTCGCTGCGGGCGTTCAGCCAGGCATTGAGGTAGGCATCCCGGGACTCCGTGGGCGTGTCCATCTCCGCCATCACGTCGTTGACAGTTTCTTCCAGGGTGTCCACATAGTTGCTGACAGTTCCTACCACCTGGCTGACTGCCTGGGCACTGCTGGTGCGGGTCCCCTGGACCACCGACGCCCGGTAGCTGCGCAGAAAAGCCGCCACGCACAAAGCCAGTGTCACCGCCGCCACCCCGGTAATAAGCGCGACGATCAGCGGCGCTGTGCGGGGAGAGCGGTACCGTCGTTTCATGTGCCTGCCTCCTCACCGGCGGCCTGGGCTGCCCGCTGCCGCCGCAGCGCCCCGGGGGATGTTCCGCTGTATTTTTTAAAGCAGTAGCTGAAATAGTGCTGGTCACTGTACCCGCACCGGCGGGCGATCTCCTGCACCTGCAGATTGGTGGTGAGCAGCAATTGCTGGGCAGCCTCCATGCGGCGGCGCACCAGAATGTTGATGAAAGTCTCCCCTGCCGTTTTTTTGATGCAGGCACTGAGATGGTTGGGGCTGACATCCAGCATGGCACTGAGGGACGCCAGGGAAAGGTCCTCGTCCATATAGTGCTGTTCAATGATCTCCAGGGCACGCTCACAGAGGCCGCCGCCTTTGCGGGTTTCCGCCGTAAAGCTGACGCCGCCTTCGCTTTCCTCCGCGGCGCGAAGTGCTTCCAGCGCCTGTCGGTATGCACTGTTCAGCTCGATAAACTGGGTCACCGGACGTCCGACGCCCACCAGCACCCGCTTGCCCAGGGCGCGCTCGGTAAGCTGGCAGATCTCGTCCGCCAGAATGTGCAGGTACTCGTCCAGGTCTGACAGATTGCCCAGCAGCACCGCCACCACCCTGCCACTGGCAGGAAATACAAAATGCCGCAGATACTTGTTGGCCAGCTGCTCCACCAGCCTGGTAAAGCCCGGCGCACAGGGCGTTCCGTCCGACATGGCCGCTGTGAGCACCACCAGCAGGCTCCGGTCATCCAGGCCGCGCAGCAGCCCGCAGGAAGCCGCGCTTTCCCGCAGGGAGGCTTCCATCCCTTCCGGCGGATTATCGTAATGCTCCAGCACCAGCGGAATGGCAAAGGCCGCACGGTCCCCCTGCCGGTTGTCGCTGCGGCGCAGACTGGCATAGCGCTGGTCAATTTTTTCGTGGATGGCTTTCAGCTCCGCCGCCAGGCCGTCCATCGTCAGCGGCTTGAGCATATAGCTGATGATGTTGTACTGGATGGCCTGTTTGGCATACTCGAAATCGTCATAGCCGCTGAGAAAGGCGATGTGCATGGCCGGGCGGATCTCCCGCACCTGGCGGGCCAGTTCAATGCCGGAAATAAAGGGCATCCGGATATCGGTAAGCAACAGATCCGGTTCCAGCCGCTCCACCAGTTCCAGGGCGTCCAACCCGTTGCTGGCACTGCCTACCAGGTGGAAGCCCAGCGCTTCCCAGGGGGTCATGGTGCAGACGGCGTCCCGCAGTTCGTCCTCGTCGTCAGCCACCACCACAGTGTAAATGTTTTTGTCTGGCATACAAGTTTTCTCCTTCTTTTGCTGGCTTCATTATAGAGGGTTTTCGGCCATTATGCAAGAAAAAGCCCTCCCGGTTCACACGCCACATGCCGGGAGGGTCATTCTTTTGCCGGTCAGAGCCAGAACTGGACCAGACGGCTTACGTTTTGATAGAGAGCGGGATTCTGTCCCAACAGACCCGGCTCCGCGGTGAAATAGACGCAGAAATTGTAGGCAGCCCCTGCCACCACTGCCAGCGGCAGCGCCCGGCGGTAAAGCTTTTGCAAGACATCCATACCGGGCTGGACGGCGTGGTCCTGCAAGACCTGTTCCGCCAGCAGCCAGGCCAATGCCGCCGCCAGCAGCAGCGGCCCCAGCCAGTCGCTCTGGTACCGATAGAGGACACCCGCCATCTCGCAATCCAGCACCACCAGCAGGAGCATGGCCCCCAGGGTAACCGCCAGCAGGGCCCGCAGATCCCGGTGCCGTCCCAGCCGGCGGCGGACCAGAGGCAGCACCGCCAGCCCCCACAGCAGGGGCAGGCAGACAAAACAGCCGCCATAGAACAGTTCTGTGATGGTCAGACCCATGTAGTTGGTTTCCATCCGGGTGGCTGTAAGATAGGGGAACACTGCGGTGAATCCCGGCACCCCCAGCAGGAAGGTGACCACCGCCGGGGCAATGCGGCCCACACTGAATCCGCGGCCGGTCATATCGTTGCTGGTCAGGTTGTAGGTGGCACCGAAATCAAAGGGAGAGTCGAACCGGGCCGCGTTGTACCACATGAGCAGCGCCGCCACCGCCAGCACCGGCAGCAGGAAGGCCGCCGCCTCCCCCGCCCCGGCACGGCTGAAAAGCCGCTTTTCCCGGATGTATCGCCGCCAGAAAATGGGCAGCGCCAGCACCGCGAAAACTTCCATCTGAGGGCGGCAGCCTGCCACCAGCGCCATACACAGGCTGCCCAGCACCAGATGAAGGAGCAGCCGTCCGTGCTTGTCCGCGGGGGTATTGGCAGCGGCCAGCCACTGCCAAAGGCCCGCCATAACAAAAGCCGCCCCGCAGAGGATGGCGTATTCATACACCGAGGGACGCAGCAGCAGATACCAAATCTGGCTGCCCGCCGCCAGGCCGGTGGCGGCAAGAAGATAGGCTGCCGCACTGGCCCGGGGGAACCAGCGGCGCAAAGCCTGTTTGACGCAGCCAAAAGATGCCCAGATGAAGAGCCAGGACAGCAGGATCATAGGCAGGCTGGGCGGCAGGTCCCCCACCCCGGTCAGAGCCTCAAAGGGCAGCTGGAACAAAAGGCAGGGTACCAGGCCGAAGTAGACATAATAGCGGCCGTTATAGTAGGCCACATCCCACAGGGCATCGGGGGCCGCCTCCTGCCGGGCGGCGGTGTCGTAGGGATTTTCCAGCGTAGCCATGGCTTCGGGCGGGTCCTTTTCCAGGTCCAAACGTCCGTTCAGCAGGCTGTGGGCCAGGGCACCGTACTGGGCGGCCGTATCACTGACTTCCGCGTTAATATGCTTGGTGAAGGTGATACGGCTTTCCCCATCCCAGCTGGCGGTGTTGTAGAAGGAGGTGGCCACCCCGGCGTTGAACCGGTCGGCAAAAGGCGCCAGGAAGGCCAGCCCCGCCAGCACTGCCATGACCAGCAGTACCGCCGGGCGGTACCGCCGGGTGTGTTCCAGATAGACATCCCGCCACAGCACGCTGGCCGGGCGCAGGGCGAACACCGTTCCCAGCAGAGCAAGCAGCGCCGCAAACCGTACCAAAGAGAAATCCAGCGGCCGGGGCACATTGGCATAAACCGTCTGCAAGGTATAGCTGAGGGGATACTGCCGGTACTCCCCCGTATAGGCATAGCCGGTCAGGGTCAGGGTGGAGGCCTTTCCCGAGAGATCCAGGCTCCGGGTCTGGCTGCGCACCGAACGCGACGCCACCTGCCAGGACCAGCTCTGCCGGGAGGTGGAACTGGCTTCATCGGTGGCGGCTACCGTCAGGGTGAACAACGGGTTCTGTACTTCCGGGTGGGGGCCGTCATACTGGTAGGTCAACCCCACCAGCTGCAGGTTGTAGAGTTCCCGGTCCAGTCCCGCAAAGGTCAGGGTGGTATGTTCCTCATCCAGTGTCAGCGGAGCCTCCGGGTCGGCGTCCTCCGTCAGGTATGGCCGCAGGTCCACCGGTGTATAGCTGTGGGTGGCCCAGAAATTGAGATTGCAGACAAACAGTTCCAGCCCCAAAGCGGCAGCCAGCAACAGTCCCACCGCCCCGGCGGTGCGGAAGCGGGGCAGCCGGTGACGCAGCCGGAACCCGCACACTACCCCATCGGTCCAGAGGGCCATGCCGGTAATGCCCAGCAAACGGAAGGCGTCAAAATCCACCGTCAGTCCCGGCTTGGAGTAGACACAGGCCGCCCAGAGCCAGACGGCCAGCACCAGCCCCGGACCTGACCAGAGATCGGCACGGTTGGGGCTGCGGTGTTCCAGCCGCCCCGGCAGCCAGAGGAAAAACGCTGCCACCAGCAGCGTGAGAAGAATGGTAAGGATGAGCATAGAACGCTCCTCTATCTGTGATTTTGGCAGCGGGATGCCCCGCCGCCCTGATTATACCCCATTGCGCAGGGCGTTGTACAGCTTTTCCGCCTTGGCGTGGCTGATGCCTTTGACTTCCTCCAGGTCGGAGATGCTGGCCGCCTTTACCGCAGCCACCGTTTTGAAATGGGCCAGCAGGGCCGCGCTGGTCTTTTCCCCCACGCCGGGCAGCGCCGTCAGGGTAGCCGCATAGGAGCGCTTTTTCATGGCCCGTTTGCGGTAGTCGTTGGCATAGCGGTGGGTCTCGTCCTGGATATTGGTCACAAAGGTGAAGATGTTACGGTTGCGGTTGATGGCGATCTCGCCGCCCGCATCGTCCACAATGGCCCGGGTGCGGTGGTGGTCGTCCTTCACCATGCCGAAGGTGGGCACATGCTCAAAGGCGGTGCCTTTCAGGGCAGCCTTCACGGCGCCCACCTGTCCCCTGCCGCCGTCGATGAGCAGCAGGTCGGGCAGGGTGGCAAACTGGTTCTGGGGGCCGTCCGGCTTTTCGCCCCGGCGGGCCGCCTCATACTCGGCAGCGCGGCGGGACAAAGTCTCGGCCAGGGAGGCATAGTCGTCGGTGCCGGCCACCGTTTTCATCTTGAAGCGGCGATACCCCGCACGATGGGGCTTGCCGTCTTTAAAGACCACCATGCCGCAGACGCTGGAACCGTCGCCCCAGTTGGAGATGTCGTAGCTTTCAATGACCCGGGGCGGGGCTTTCAGGCCCAGCATCTGGGCGGCTTCCTCCAGCAGTTTTTCCTCCCGGGTGTAGCGGCCGCTCTCCCGGCCCAGGCGCTCCACCGCATTGGTGTAGGCCATGGTGACCAGTTTGGCCACATCCCCCCGCTGGGGCACATACAGCTCCACCTTGCTGCCCCGGGCCTGGTTCAGCGCCTCATTCAGCGCTTCGGCGTCCGGGGGCAGGGCATCCACCGCAATGACCCTGGGGATGGTCTCTGCATCCAGGTAGTACTGGGGCAGAAACTCCTCCCGCACGGCGGCAATATCGGTGGTATCGTGGAACACAAACTCCCGTTTGTCGGTCAGGCGTCCGTCCCGGTAGCGCAGTACCGCCGCGCAAACCGCCCGGGTGGTACCGGCCAGGGCAATGATATCCATCTCGGTGTCGGCATCCATGACCACCTTCTGCCCCGCCGCCACCCGCTCGATGGCCTGGATCTGGTCCCGCAGCAGGGCAGCTGTCTCAAAATCCAGCCGTTCCGAGGCAGCCTCCATCTTTTCCTTTAATTGCTTGACGATGTCTTTCTTGCCGTAGCGGATCATCCGCAGCGCTCCCTGGACCGCCTCGTTGTAGGCTTCGCAGCTGATCTTGCCGCTGCACACTGCCATGCACTTGCCGATGTGGGCATTGAGGCAGGGCCGCCCTTTGCCAAAATCCCGGGGAAATTCCCGGTTGCACCGGGGCAGCAGGAAACAGTCCTGGGCCATCTCCACCATCTCCCGCACCGCAAAGGAGGAGGTAAACGGGCCGATATACTCGGCATCGTCGTCATCCTTCTGCAGCGCCGCCGAGACGCGGGGCCAGGGGCCCTTGGTCACCTTGACATAGCTGTACCCCTTATCGTCTTTGAGAAGGATGTTGTACTTGGGGGTGTGGGCCTTGATCTGGCTGGCTTCCAGCACCAGGGCCTCAAATTCGCTCTGGCAGACGATCACATCAAAGGTGAAGGCATGGGCGATCATCTGGGTGACCTTGGCATCATGGGGCACGCCCTCCCGGAAATACTGGGACACCCGGGTTTTCAGGCGCTTGGCCTTGCCGATATAGATGATGGTATCGCTTTTATCCCGGATGATATAGACGCCGGGCAGCAGCGGCAGCATACAGGCCTTGCGGTAGAGTTCGGCTTTTGTCATGGGACTCCTTTACAAAACAGCAAAAACAAAAAAAGCGGCGGGTTGCCCCCGCCGTTCCATTTGTGAGAAGAATTACTCGGCAAAGCCGGAGCTGACCAGCTTGACCAGACCGTCGACCGCAGCCTGCTCGTCGGCGCCATCGGCAATGATGCGAATGGTCGTGCCGCCCACGATGCCCAGGCTCAGAACACCGAGCAGGCTCTTGGCGTTGACGCGGCGCTCCTCTTTCTCGACCCAGATGGAGGACTTGTACTCGTTCGCCTTCTGGATGAAGAAGGTAGCCGGACGGGCGTGCAGACCAACCTGATTCTCAACGGTAACTTCTTTCACGTACATAGTTATTCTCTCCTACTTTTGAAAATAATATGCCCCTGCGTTTCTACCGTGGGCGCTTGTTGTCAGGCGGTCTTGCGCATGATACGCCGCCTTGATTGTTTCTATTTTATCCTATTTCGTCGATTTTGTACAGTAGAATTTTGCAAATTTGGCAGGATTCTGTAATTCCGCCAAATCTCAGCTTTTGCCTTTGTGCATATTCACCAGTTTATTTTCAACAATGTTGTAGATTGACAACAAAACTTTGTTTTATTTTGCCTCGTAACGCAATTTTAATTCCTGGCAATAGACGGCAGAAGTAGGGTCGGTTTCCGGGTCATAAATTGCTTCCACGCCGGCAGGGCGCCAGCCCATCCGCCGGTACAGTGCCAGCGCCCGGGTATTGGTATCCAGCACCGTCAGGGTGGGATGCGCATGTTCCGGCAGCTTTTTGCGGGCAAAGTCCAGCATCTTGGTGCCGATGCCCTTGCCCCGGGCTTCCGCCGTCACGAACAGGTGGCTGATCTGCCCCGTCTTGTGGCAAACCCCCACCAGACCGTCCGCCGCGTCCTTGGTATAATGCAGGTAGAAGGCCCAGCCGTTTTGCCGGTCTGCCGCCAACTCTTCCCGGCAGTGCTCCGGCGTAAGGGTATCCAGGTACAAGGGAGTACAGACCTTCTCACACACCGCATACCGGCCTTCGGCAAACAGCCGGGCCGCGGCCGCCCACTGTTCGTCGGTTTTTACAAGACGCATATTTTCCCCGCGCTTCCACTTGGGCAGCTCGGTAATGGGATGGGTGTCGCACCACTGTTCATAGAGGTCGGGGCGGCGCAGCCGGGTGCGGGTGCGGCTTTGTTCCCCCCGCCAGGCATCGATCTTCTGGTGGTCGCCGGTGAGCAACACCGGCGGCACCGGGCGCCCTTCCCACACTTCGGGGCGGGTATACTGGGGATATTCCAGCAGACCGTCCCAGTAGCTTTCGTCCTGGTAGCCCTTCTCCTCCGCCAGCACGCCGGGCTGCAGCCGCAGCACACTGTCCGCCACCACCAGGCTGGCCAGTTCCCCGCCGGTGAGCACATAGTCCCCGATGGAGATTTCCTCGTCCCCGAAGGCGTCGATCACCCGCTGGTCAATGCCCTCATAGTGGCCGCAGACCAGCGTCAGGGCATCGTATTGGGCAAGGCGCTTGGCGGTTTCCTCGTTGTAGGGCTGGCCTGCCGCCGTGAGAAACACCACATGGGGCTTGGCCCGGCCCTGCCCGGCACATTGCTGCTGCACCGCCCGCAGGCAGTCGGCGATGGGCTGGGCGTAGAGCACCATACCGCAGCCGCCGCCATAGGGGTAGTCATCGGTCTGCCGCTGTTTGTTGGTGGTGTAGTCCCGGATCTGATGGCAATGGGCTTCAAACAGATTTTTGGCCCGGGCCCGGCCCAGAATACTGGCCGAGAGAAAGCTGTCACACAAGTCGGGAAAGAGCGTCACAATGTCAATGCGCATGGCTTACTCCTTGTCGCCGTTGACGGCCTCGGTAAACATGCCGTCAATGGGGGTCACCGTGATGGTGCGGTTTTCCACATCAATGTCCCGCACAAATTCCGGCACGGCGGGCAGCATATGGGTGCCGCCTTCCCCGTCGGTGACGGTGTAGATATCCTGGGCGGCGGGATGATCCACCGCTGTCAGGGTGCCGTATTCCCGGCTGGTATCGGCATCCACCACCCGGCAGCCCAGCAGATCGTCGATGAAGTAGCGGCCTTTGGGCAGACGGGCATCCGCCTTGGCAAAATAGTAGGTACGCCCTACCTGGGCACGGGCGGCATCCATATCCGCCACACCGTCCAGACGCAACAAAATCACATTGCCCTGGGCGCGTACCCCCAGCACCCGCACTTCCCCGGTACCGTCGGCTTTGGCGAAAAGCCGCTTGAATTTGGCCAGAAACGCCGCGCCGTCACACAGGGGCAGCGCTTTCATCTCGCCCCGCACCCCGTGGGTGGAGACGATCTTGCAGGCGGGAAGATAGTTCTGCATAGTTGTTTCAACCTTCCGTTTGAATGAATCCAACGGGCAAAAAGTGCCCGGCATACAAAAAAGCACTCTGCCAAAACGGCAAAGTGCTTTTGGCTTTTAGTCGATCTCGACGATGACTTTCTCGCCCTGGCGGACCGCAGCAGCACGCATGACAACGCGAATGGCTTTGGCGATCCGGCCCTGCTTGCCGATGACGCGACCCATGTCGGCCTCGGCCACTTTGAGGTGATAAACGACGGTGCCGTCCTCACGGGCGGGGTCAACGGTCACCTGCACGGCCTCCTTGTCCTCGACGAGGCCGCGGGCAACGGCTACTAAGAGTTCCTGCATGTGGCGTTCCCTCCCTCAGAAAAGTGAAGAGCTGATTACAGAACAGCAGCCTTCTTCAGCAGCTCACGGACGGTGTCGGTGGGCTGAGCGCCGTTAGCGAGCCACTGCTTGGCCTTGTCGGCATCGATGCTCACAACGCTGGGCGCCTTGGTGGGATCGTAGTAGCCGATCTCCTCGATGAAGCGGCCATCACGGGCAAAACGGCTGTCGGCAACAACCACACGGTAGAAGGGAGCCTTCTTGGCGCCCATACGGCGCAGACGAATCTTAACCATTGTAAATTCCTCCAAATACTTGTTTACGGCCCTTGCGGGGCGAATTTTATATTGTAC
>CALXHP010000003.1 GCA_944388135.1 uncultured Gemmiger sp.
GTATTACTTTTGGCATAGCAAAGCACCCCACTTGTTATTCAGTATACCATACTGTCTAACAAATGGGGTGCAGTTCACATACGGCCGGGGGCGTTTTTGTTGGCGTTTTACGCTGCACTGTTGTAAAGGGTCACAGGGGTAACTTCGCCGGTGCCGCTGAGGTAGTCCTCCAGATTCACCAGCCCGTAGGCCTCGTGGAACTCGCCCGACTCCTCGGTGATACTGTTGTCCACCAGCAGCCGGCCATCCCCGGTAAATGCCAACGGCCAGTTGTTGTCGATGGGGACGTTCTCCCAGGTCTTGCCGGTGGCTACGTCGTAGATCAGGCAGTTGTTGGTGCCAAGGTAGCTGCTGATCCAGCGCAGATTGCCGTTCTGCACCCCCATCTCACCGCCGTCCTGCCCTTCCGGGATGGCGGTCAGGGGCTGCCAGTCCGCCCCGGTCATGTCACAGGACTCCACCCCGCCGTCCGAGATCTGCCCCTCCACCTGGCCGTACCAGTTAAAGTAGAGCCGACCGCCGCCGGCCCCCAAAAATCTGTGCTGCCGCTGGCTGCCGTCGGACTGCGCGACGCCGTAATAGGGCTCGGTCATCATCTTTTCCAGTTCCCCGGTGGCGGGGTCGTACCATTCATACTCGCAGGTGGCGTTCTGCAGCGCCGCATTGTAGGCGTCTCCCTCCTGGGGGCCGGGCAGCGGCGTGTCGGTCAGCAGGCGGCAGAGGAGAAAGCGGGGTTCCCCCACCGCCCAGATGTCCCAGGTCTGCGGGGGCAGCTGCAGTTCGGTGCACTGGCCGGTGGCCAGATCCATCCGCACCCCGAAATACTGATTGTGCTCGTCAAAGACAAAATCGTAGACGCTGGTATCGTCCGCTGCGGTGGGGGAGATCTCCTGCTGGATGGTCATCGTCTCGGCCTCCCCGCCTTCCGGCGGGATCTTGTACATCGTCGTGCCCACAAAGAGATAGACCGTATCGTTTTCGACCAGCAGCGAACCGCTCTGCGTCGTGCCATCCTCCCCCACCGTCATCTCCACCGTGTAGATACAGTCCTGCCGGGCGGTGGCATAGTCCAGCCGCAGGACCTGCAGATCATAGGTCGTGCCGGGGGTAAATTCCTGCACGGAGGTAGCCAGGGTATACCGGGCTTCCCCGGTGTCCCCCAGTGTGCTGCTGCCCCGCAGAGCCCCTGCCGAACCCGGGGCGGCCTCACCGGTAGCGGTATTGTCGGGTACGGCCGTTTCGGTCTCCGGCGCAGCCGCCGGGGCGCAGGCCGTCAGGAAAAAGCACAGTGCAAGCAGGATTCCCAATGGTTTTTTCATCACTTGTTCTCCTTTTCTCAACCAGTGTATTGTTCCTCTGGCCAGGTCTCCACTGGTGTCCAGTCGGTGGAGCCTGCCAGATAGTCCTCCAGATCCGCCAGGCCATGGGTCAGATTGCCGTCCTCCTTCGCCCTGGCCAGATAGACCTTTCCGTTTCCGGGAAGTGCCTCGGGGAAGGTGCTGTTCCAGGCCGCCGGTCCCACTGTATGCCAGGTATGGTCCTGCAGATCATAAATCCTCATCTGACCGGTGGTGTCGTCGATCAGCCACCGCAGGGACGATCCTTCCCACAGGGTGTCGGGGCTGTCCGCCTCTTCGGGCAGGGTACACTCGGTCTGCCAGTCGGTGCCGTCCGCTGCGCAGGAGTCCACCTGGATGTCCAGCACCTCCACACCGGGGTCTCCCCGCAGCTGATGGGTATTCTGGAAATAGAGCCGGGCCCCGGCCATGCCCAGGAAATAGCGTTCCCTGTGGGTGCCGTCTGCCTGCTCCACGCCGTAATAGGGCTCTGCATAGATTTTTTCCAGTTCGCCGGTGGCCGGGTCATACCAGTCATATTCACTGATGGCCGACTGGACGGCGGCGTAATACTGTTGATTCTGATTGTGTATACTGGGCAGCGGGGCGTCGGTGACCAGCCTCCAGAGGATGATCCGGTCCTGCCCCACCGCCCAGTGCTGCTGGACCTGGTCCGGTGTTTTCAGTTCGGTGATCTGCCCGGTGGCATAGTCCAGGCGGCGGAAGTGTTTGCCTGCATTCCAGTCACCGCCCCAGAATTCATAAGCACCGTAGACATCACAGGCCATCGGCTCAAAGGGTTCCGCCAGCGGCAGGGTCTGTACCGCCCCGCCGTCCAGCGGAATGGTGTAAAGGGTCTGCCCCAGCACCTGCCGGATCAGGTCGGGCTGTACCTGCATCACACCGCCCAGCGTCACCGGGGGTTCCGCTTCAAAGGTATAGAGGCAGCGCTCCTGCCCCGTTTCGCAGTCCAGTTCCAGGAGGCTCTGGGGGCTGTCCTCCGATTGCCAGATACGATACATCTTCCCCGGCAGGGGGGCATCGTCCCTGTTTCCCACCAGACTGCCCACCGGGAAGGCGGCGGTCTCCACCGTTTCTTCCGCCGGGGCGGTCTCGGCGGTGGCGGGGGCTTCCCCGGCAGGTTCCGATGCCGCCGGGGTACAGCCGGAAAGGCAAACCGCCAGGGACAAAAAACACGCAAACGATCGTTTCATCGCAAGGCTCCTTGTCTGATTCAGAAAATGGGGATCGTCGTCTTTTCATCGGGACTTTCCACCGGTGTCCACTGGGAAGAACCGGTCAGGAACGCGTCGATGGAGATCAGTCCGTAGGACACCGTGCCGTCATTACCCCGCCGGGTGATGACCAGAACCCGGTCATCACCGGTGAAGGCCAGCGGATAGCCTTCACTGCCCTGGGGCCGCACATCGTAGTCGGTGCCGGTGGCAACGTCATACACATGCATCCGGGTGCCGGTGTTGTTCACCAGCCAGCGCAGTTCCCCCTGCCGGTACACCGGGCCGGTGGCGCTTCCCGGAGGAAGGTCAAAATCCACCCGTTTGTCGCTGCCGTCCAATCGGTAACTGATGATACTGCCGGGCTGTTCCTCATTATTTTCGTTGTAGGCGATCGTCTCGAAATACAGGCGATCTTTCGTTTTGCCCACAAAGTGCTGGTAGCTGGAATTGCCCCCGGCGTCCACCTCCATATCATAGGGCAGCTCCAGAACCTTTTCCAGTTCCCCGGTATTCAGGTCCCACCAGTCATATTCGATGACGGCACTCTGAAGCAACGCGTCGGCAACTTCCCCTTCCACAGAGGACAGGGGCTGCTCGGTCAGGCACTGCCGCACCAGCAACCGGCTTCCGTCCGCAGCAAATACGCCGTCCAGTGCCATGGCAGGCAGAGGCAGGTCGGTGATCTCCCCGGTTTCCAGGTCGATGCGGCAGGCAATATTCTCCGTAGGCTGGTTGTAGATGCCGCCTTCCACCAGATAGGCCGCCCGGTCATCGCACCAGGCGGGCATCCGGCTGCCCGGCAGATTTTCCAACGTCCGGGTGGTGAGTTCCCCGCCGTCCAGCGGCAGCCGGAAAAGTTCCTGCTTCCGGATGCCGTACAGGGCATCCGCCTCCACGATCAGATCGCCGTCCAACGCGTAGCCCTCCCCGAACTGGTAGAGGATCTCCTCCCGGGCGGCGGCAAAATCCAATTTCCGGATCTCTCCCAGCTGGTACTGGAAGGAGTAGTACGTCTCCCCGGTGTTGCCCCCTTGCCGCACACTGCGCAGTTCGCCCACCAGCGGAGTCTCGCCCTGTGTTTCGGTCTCCGCCGGGGCGGTTTCCACCGTAGCCTCCACCGGTGCTTCCCCGGTGGGTTCCGGGGCCGCCGGGGCGCAGGCCGTCAGACAAAAGCACAGAACCAGTATTCCCATCGCTTTTTTCATCCTGTTCCTCCTTTCTTTTCCTTACGGGGCGGGGATGGTGGTGCCGGTAAAGTTCCCGGCCAGATAGTCCTCCTCCGACACCACTGTCCAGCTGCCATCCTCCTGCCGGGGCAGCAGCAGCTTGCCATCCGGCAGGCTGCGTTCCGCCCAGGGCAGGGTGTTTCCTGCCGGGCCGGTCACTTCCTGCACTTCACCGGTGGCCGGCAGATACACCATGACTCCGTTTGGGCTGGGCTGCAAAAGCCAGTGGATCTCCCCCTCCCGTTTCAGTGCCGAGGGGGCTCCGCCTCCATCGGAAACGGTAAAGGCGGTTTCCATCTGGCTGCCGTCCAGGGCGCACCGCTCCACCCGGCTGTTGCTCATCCCGGTATCCGTCACGGAAGCGCGGTAAAAATACAGTTTTCCATCCGCTTTGCCCAGATAGATACGGTTGATCCGGTTGCCCTGGGCATCCATTTCCCCGTAGTAGGGCTCCCGCAGCACCCTTTCCAGGGCGCCGGTGGCAGGGTCCCACCAACAGTACTCGACCTCGGCATTCTGCATCAGCGCATCATACTCCTCACTCTCCATCGGGGAAACCTGGAGAGTCGCCGGGGCCAGATTCCGGGTGATCAGAAAACGACCGCCCTCCACATCCTGGAAGCCGCTGGTCCCGGCCGGCAGGGGCAGATCTTCCAGCATGCCGGTGGTCAGGTCCACCCGCTTCATGGCGGCATTGTAATCCTCCCGGCTGAAATAGAGGTACCGGTCGTCCAGATAGGCGGGATACTGCTGATTGGCGGCCAGCGTCCACACCGTTTCGCTGCCGTCTTTCAGAGAGCGGTTATGCAGGATGGCGTTGCCGTCCTCGTCATAGATGAGGTAATAGAAGCTGTCCCCCTTCACCAGCCATCCCACATAGGAGGCCCCCCAGTCCTCCAGCTTGCAGAGTGGGATTTGCTGTTCTGTGTTGAGATCCACCTGGACAAAGGTGGTATCCTCGGGGGTGTCCCCGAACCAGACGGTGTAGAGGATGCCGTCCTGCAAGTTGGCGTCGCTGACCTCCTGCAAGTTTCCCGCCACCGTGAAGGTTTCCGTCCGGGTGCTGTCGGCGGCAGCGGCGGTTTCCGCCGTGGCCGTTACCGGCGCTTCCGTTTGGGTTTCCGGGGCCGCCGGGGTGCAGGCAGAAAGACAGATTGCCAGGGTCAGCAGGGGCAGAAGTCCGGTTTTCTTATTCATACAGTTTTTTCCTTTCAGATTTTCCCGATGCCGCGCTGCGCTCCGTACAGTTCCAGCGGCATCCAGTCGGTGCTGCCTTCCAGAAATGCCTTTCTGTCCGCCATGGCAAAGCCGCCGGGATAGCGGTCACCATACCTGACAGGGTCCAGGCCGAGCAGTACCCGGTCGTTGTCGGTCAGCCCGTAGACCCAGCCGTCGGACATCGGCAGCGTCTCAACAGCATAAGCCTGCCCGTCTGCCACATCATACACCCAGCGTCCGCCGCTGTCGCTGATGATCCAGCGCAGCTCATCCTTTTCTTCCAAAGTCCAGACCGCGTCGCCGCTCTGGGGCAGGTCGGTCACCGGCTGCCAGTCTGTTCCATCCGGGGCGCAGGATTCGATGCCCGCCCTTTGGGTCACACTCTCCCCGTCCAGGATGCGCCAGACAAAGTAGAGCCGCCCGTCGGCCATGCCCTCAAATTCCCGCCGCCGCTTGGTGCCGTCCGGCTGCACCACCCCGTAGTAGGGTTCCTCCGCCACCTTCTGGAAGGTGCCGTCGTTCAGGTCATACCAGCCGTACTCACAGACGGCATTCTGTATGGCCGCCCCATAGAGTTCCCCCTCGTCCACGCTGGGCAGCGGGGCATCGGTGACCAGGCGGCATAAGAACACCCGGGGCTGGTTCACTGCCCACACCCTGTTGGTCTGGGCAGGCAGCTTCATCTGGCTGAGTTCCCCGGTCTGCAGGTCCAGCCGGGTACAGCAAAAGTTGTTGACCCCCGTGTCAAAGGCAAAGCTGTAACCGGCGGCCTCGTCCATGCTGGTGGGATAAAAAGGCGCCGGAAGGGTCATCTTCCGGGCTTCGCCGCCGTCGGCGGGGATCTGGTACATCGTCTGGTCCGCAAAGACATAGACCGTGCCGTTCACTGCAAAGGGGTCGCTCACCGTCTGTGCCGGTTCGTCCAGGGTGTACAGGCAGCTCTGCCGGCCGGTTTCACAGTCCAGCACCAGGAGGCGGAACCGGTTCTCCCCTTCCGAGGGGTCAGCATTGCCGATGCTGTAGCGCAGTGCGCCATCCTGCTGCAGACCGCTGTCCCCCCGGATACAGCCTGCCGCCGGGGTTTCTGTTTTCGCCGTGGCTGCCGTTTCTGCCGTGGCCGTTACCGGGGCTTCCTTTGGGGGGTCCGATGTGGCCGGGGTGCAGGCGGAGAGACAGATGGCCAGGGTCAGCAATCCGAGCAGGGTTCGTTTCATGGGGCAGAACCTCCTTGTGGTGTTTTCCTGCTTCCAGTATGGCAGGGGTTTGTATCGGAGTTGTACCAAAATCTGACGAGTTTCGCCAACGGGGCCGATTTTTACCAAAAAAAGCCGCACAGCAACGCTGGACGCTGCTGTACGGCTTGCACAGTCCGGGTGACAGGATTCGAACCTGCGAAATCTCCTGGTCCCAAACCAGGCGCGATACCAAGCTTCGCCACACCCGGGCACACTTGACTGCATTATTATAGTACGCCGAAGGCCCCCGCGTCAAGGGGAAAGGCCTTTGGTGACCTCATCACAGAAAACCGCAGACGACCGGTGTATACTATAGCCACAACAAACAACAAGGAGGACAAAAGGATGTCTGTGCTGCATATCACGAAAGAAAACTTCAACGCTGAGGTGGTCAATTCCGACCGTCCGGTCCTGGTGGATTTCTGGGCCACCTGGTGCGGTCCCTGCCGGATGGTGGGCCCGCTGGTGGAGGAGATCGCCGCCGAGCACCCCGAGATCAAGGTGGGCAAGATCAATGTGGATGAGCAGCCCGAGCTGGCCGCCCAGTTCCAGATCATGAGCATTCCCACCCTGATGGTGGTGAAGAACGGCCGCATCACCCAGCGGGTGGTGGGCGCCCGGCCCAAGAGCCAGATCCTGGCCCTGGTACAGGAGGGCTGAGCCATGGGGTTCTTTGACTTTCTGCGGGGGCCGGATATCGGCGCCGGGGTGGAACAGTGCCGCCAGACCCCGGGGGCGCTGCTGCTGGATGTGCGCACCCCCGGCGAATATGCCGAGGGGCACATCCCCGGGGCAAAGAATCTGCCCCTGCAATCCCTGGACGGGATTGCCTCAGTGGCCCCGGCCAAGGATACCCCGTTGTTTCTCTACTGCCGCAGCGGCGCCCGGAGCGGCCAGGCCACCAGCCTGCTGCAGCGGATGGGCTACACCCGGGTGACCAATATCGGCGGCATCATGAACTATCAGGGAAAGGTGGAACGATAAGATGAAAGTGGTCATCGTGGGCGGTGTGGCAGGCGGTGCCACCGCCGCAGCCCGGCTGCGCCGGCTGGACGAGAAGGCCGAGATCGTGGTGTTTGAGCGTTCGGGGTTTGTCTCCTACGCCAACTGCGGTCTGCCCTACTACATCGGCGGCGTCATTGAGGACGAAGCCGAACTGACCCTGCAGACCCCCGAGAGTTTTTACGCCCGGTTCCGGGTACAGATGAAGGTCCACCACGAGGTCACGGCCATCGATCGTACCGCCAAGACGGTGACAGTGCGCAACCTGGAAACCGGCGAAGTCTTTACGGAATCCTACGACAAACTGCTGCTGGCCCCCGGCGCCAAGCCCACCCAGCCGGCGCTGCCCGGTGTGGGGCTGGACCGGCTCTTCACCCTGCGCACCGTGGAGGACACCCTGCGCATCCACCGTTTTGTGGCGGAGCAGAAACCCCGTTCGGTGGTATTGGCGGGCGGCGGATTCATCGGGCTGGAACTGGCGGAGAACCTGCGGGAGCGGGGGCTGGAAGTGACCATCGTCCAGCGGCCCAAACAGCTGATGAATCCCTTTGACCCCGACATGGCAGCGCTGATCCACCGGGAGGTACGGGCCCACGGGGTCCGGCTGGCCCTGGGCCACACGGTGGAGGGCTTTGCCGAGACCGACAGCGGCGTGGAGGTACTGCTCAAAGACGAGGAGCCCCTGCGGGCCGACATGGTGGTGCTGGCCATCGGTGTGACGCCGGACAGCCACCTGGCCGCCGAGGCCGGGCTGGAACTGGGCCTGAAAGGCAGCATTGCGGTCAACGACCGGATGCAGACCTCCGACCCGGACATCTACGCCGTGGGGGACGCCGTGCAGGTGACCCACTTTGTCAGCGGCCAGCCTGCCCTCATCGCCCTGGCGGGGCCTGCCAACAAGCAGGGGCGCATTGCGGCGGACAACATTGCCGGAGGCAACAGCCGTTTCAAGGGTTCCCAGGGCAGCTCGGTGCTGAAGATCTTCTCCCTGACCGCGGCGGCCACCGGCCTGAACGAGGGCGCCGCCCGCCGGGCCGGGCTGGATGCCGACGCCGTGGTGCTGGCCCCCATGAACCATGCCGGGTACTATCCCGGCGGCCAGGTGATGACCATGAAGGTGGTCTATGAGCGGGGCACCGGCAGAATCCTGGGCGGCCAGATCATCGGCGGGGACGGGGTGGACAAGCGCATCGACGTACTGGCCACCGCCATCCGGGCGGGGATGACCGCCGCCGACCTCACCGAGCTGGACCTGGCCTATGCGCCGCCCTATTCCTCCGCCAAGGACCCGGTGAATATGGCGGGGTATATGATCGAGAACCTCCTCACCGGCAAGGTGCGGCAGTTCCGGCTGGCGGACCTGGAAACCCTGCCCCGGGACGGCAGTGTCACCTTGGTGGACGCCCGCACCCCCGGGGAGTACCGACGGGGCCACGCGGACGGGTTCATCAACCTGCCCCTGGACGAACTGCGGGACCATCTGGCCGAGCTGGACCCCTCCAAACCGGTCTACGTCATGTGCCAGAGCGGGCTGCGCAGTTATCTGGGCTGCCGCATCCTGGCCCAGCACGGCTTTACCTGCTACAACTTTGCGGGCGGCTACCGCTTCTACGAGGCGGTGACCACCGACCGCTGCCAGAGTACCCGGGCCTTTGCCTGCGGTATGGACCGATAATTTTCAGCCAAAACAGCGCCGACGGAATCTTCCGCCGGCGCTGTTTTTTCTTTGGGATATTATTCTTCCCCCAGGGCCTGCAGACGGGCGGTATCCAGCAGTTCCACCGTCCCGCGGGACAGCCGGACCAGCCCTTCCTCCTGAAAATACCGCAGCATCCGGGTGACCACCTCCCGGGGGGAGCCCAGGTGGTGGCCGATGGTCTCATGGGTGGTTTTCAGGGTGGTGCTGCCCTCCAGGGCGCTCTCCTCCAGCAGGAAAGCTGCCAGCCGTTTATCGAAACTTTTCCACAGGATCTGTTCAATGAGCCACATCACGTCGGAAAAACGACCGGCCATCACCTCGTTGGTGTAGTTGGCCACCGGCGCGGAGATTTCCATCAGTTCCTTGTACCGCTGGGCCGGGATCTGCCAGAATTGGGTATCTTTCTCCGCCTCGATGGTCACATCATACTGCAGCCCCCGCAGAATGCAGGAAGCCGACAGCAGGCAGAGGTCCCGGGGAAACAGCCGGTAGAGGGTGACTTCCCGCCCCTCGTCGGAAAGGATATAGACCCGCAGCTGTCCGCTGCACACCAGCAGAAAGCCGATGCAGTCGGCGGAGCCGTTGTGCACCACGGTGCCCTTGGGCACGGCCCGCAAGGCGGCGGACTCCAGCAGGGTCTGCTGCTGTGGCGGGGTAAGTTTTTCCCATACGGGAAAGTATGCAGAAAATTCCATGGACGTTTCCTCCTGCCGTTAGCATAAACGAAACGGACGTTTCTGTCAAATCCCTTTTCCCGGGTCCGCCCTCTGTTTGCGGATGAAGTGGGTCTGGCGGTAGGTACGGGGCGCCACCCCGTACACCGACTTGAAGGCACGGGAAAAATGCAGCTGGTTGGCATAGCTGACCATCGTGCTGATGGTGCCGATGGGCAGGGCGGTCTCCTTGAGCATCTGGGCAGCCCGGGCCATCCGGTAGTGGAGCAGGAAGGCCTGGGGACTCTCCCCCATGGAATCCCGGAACACCTTGCCGAAGTAGCTGCGGTTCAGCCCGCAGAAAGCCGCGATATCCTCGATGGAGATGTCCCGCTGGTAGTTCTGTTCAATAAAGGAAAGGGCCTCCTTCATATAAAAGTCCCGCAGCCGGCGCTGGCTCTGCCGCTGCCGACCCGCCGAGGACTGGACCAGCTGGTCCAGGAAGAGGAATCCTTCCCCGATCTGCCGCACAGGGCTGTCCTGGGGGTGGTTGACAATGTACAGCATCTGTTCCTGCAGCAGTCTGCCTGCCTCACGGCTCTGGGGCGTGTAGACCGGCTGAGTGGGGCTGAGCCCCGCCAGACTGATGCTCTCGCTGACACGCAGGCCGTCAAACTCGATCCAGGTATATTCCCAGGGGTCGGTCTCATCGGCCACATAGGTGGTGGTCTGGTCCGGCACAATCAGGAACCCGTGCCCCGCCTCCACAGGGTAGGCGCCCTCGTTGGCATACAGGGTGCCCCGCCCCGCAATGACATAGTGGAACAGGTAGTGGTCCCGCTTGTGCGGCCCGTAGGAATGCAGCGGCTCGGTGCGCTCCCACCCGTACTGATACAGGGTCAGATCCACGAACCGCTCGTCCTGAAAGACGTGGAATTTGAGCTTGTTTTCGGTACGTATGTCATTTTGACGCTGCATGCGGCTGCCCCCTTGTGCGCTTTTTTCCATTATATACCATAATGCGTCTATACTTCAATAAAAATGGTAGAAATCCTATAAATTGAGATATAAAAAGAAGAACCAGGATATTCACGGCAGGTTGCACAAATTGTATAATAAAGTCGCTGATTCAGGAAAGATTTTGTGCATAGTGCACATTGCACAAATTTTCCCACGAAATTTCATCAAATTGGCGAAAACCCTTTTCCCCCACCGCCGCACCGGCCGGGCTGGCGGTGAACCACTGCAAAAGATCAACAGGAGGAAGACATCTATGAACATCAAACGGAAGTTGGCTGCCGGGTTGATGGCGACCTGCCTTACGGCAGGCTTGGCCACGGGCCTGACCGCATGCGGATCGGAAAGCGCCGACGGCACCGTGAACCTGACGTTCCAGATCTGGGACGTTGCCCAGCGCGACGGCATGCAGGCGATGTGTGACGCTTACACCGAGCAGCATCCCAACGTCCACATCGAAGTGCAGGTCACCAGCTGGGACGAGTACTGGACCAAGCTGGAAGCCGCCGCCATCTCCAACCAGATGCCCGACATCTTCTGGATGCACACCAACGAGATCCTGAAGTACGCGGACTACGGCAAACTGGCAGATTGCTCCGACATTGTGGAGACCGAGCACTTCTCGGACATTTCGCTGGCCAACGCCAGCGGCTCCGACGGTAAACTCTACGCTGTACCCAAAGACAAGGATACCGTCGGCCTTGTGTACAACAAGGAAATGTTTGACGCCGCCGGCGTCGCCTATCCCGACGAGACCTGGACCTGGGATGACCTGTGCGAGGCCTCGCAGAAGATCTACGACGCCACCGGCAAGTACGGCTACATGGCCTACGGCGACGATCAGCTGGGCTACTGGAACTTCGTATACCAGGCGGGCGGCAGCATCCTGACCGAGGACAAGACCCGCGCCAACTTTACCGACCCTGCCACCAAGATGGGCATGGAATTCTACATCAACCTGCAAAAGAACGACTGGTGCCCCGACCAGAACTACTTTGCAGAGACTGCCCCCGGCACCGCCTTCTTCTCGGAGAAGGGTGCCATGTTCTTTGAGGGCGACTGGAACATCCTGAGCGAACTGCAGAACTACCCCGAAATGGTGGGTAAGTGGGATGTGGCCGTGCTGCCCAAATGCCCCAACCCCATGAGCGGTGACGGCCGTGCCACGATCTCCAACGGTCTGAGCTACGCCACCAGCGCCACCAACAAACATCTGGACATCGTCAAGGACGTGCTGAAGTTCTTCGGCAGCGAGGAAGGCCAGCGCATCCAGGGTGAGAGCGGCGCCGCCATTCCCGCCTACGAAGGTCTGGAAGAGACCTGGGTGGGTGTCTTTGAGGAATATCCCATCGACGTGCAGCCCTTCATTGACATGTTCGACTACTGCGTCCAGAGCGTCAACAACGCCGCCCGCCCCGAGTGGAAGACTCCGGTCAGCGACACGCTGCTGAAGATCTACACCGGCGATCTGGACATCGACACCGGCCTGCAGACCATGCAGGAGATCGTGGATGAGGCCAGTGCCGAATATTATCCGGAGGAGGATGCGTAATGCAAAAAACATCGAAACTTGCCCGTGATGGTGCCAAGTGGGGCCTTATCATGGTGGCGCCCACCATCATCGGTCTGCTGGTCCTGAACATCTATCCCTTCATCGATGCCATCCGGATGAGCTTTTCCAAGTCGCTGCCCTTCGGCATGTTTGAGTTCGAAGGCATTGACAACTATGTGGAAATGTTCCAGAACGCCGAATTCTGGAAAGCCACCTGGAACACCATCCTCTTCTGCATCCTGACGGTGCCGGTGGGCATTTTCCTGGCATTGCTGGTGGCGGTGCTGCTGAACAGCAAGATCCGCGGCCGCACCACCTTCCGCGCCATCTTCTTCCTGCCCATGGTCGTGGCCCCTGCTGCGGTGGCTATGGTCTGGAAGTGGATTTTTAACACGCAATATGGTATTATTAACTCGGTATTCGGTGTCAACGTCGGTTGGCTGACCGATTCCCGCTTCGTACTCTTCTCCTGCGCCATCGTGCAGATCTGGTCCAACATCGGCTATGACGCCGTGCTGCTGCTGGCCGGCCTGCAGAATGTTTCGGCTACTCTGTACGAGGCTGCCGACCTGGACGGTGCGTCCAAGGTCAAGCAGTTCTTCTCCATCACCCTGCCGATGGTTTCGCCCACCCTATTCGTCGTCATGATCATGCGTCTGATGTCCTCCCTGAAGGTATTCGACCTGATCTACATGATGGTGGATGACGCCAACCCCGCCCTGAACGACGCGCAAAGCCTGATGTCCCTGTTCTACCGTCAGAGCTTCATTGCCGGCGACAAGGGCTATGCGTCCGCTATCGTTGTCTGGACCGTTCTGCTGATCGGTGTTGTCACCATCTTCCAGTTCTGGGGCCAGAAAAAGTGGGTCAATTACGAGGTGTAAAGTATGAATACCAGTATGAAAAGCAGCAAACGGCTTACCACCACGCTGACCTATGTTGTCCTGATCCTGGGCAGCATCCTGATGATCTTCCCCTTTGTGTGGATGCTTCTGACCAGCTTCAAGACCCAGGCCGAATCCATGGCCATCCCGCCGCAGATTCTGCCCTCCAGCTGGGCGTTGGACAACTTCACCACCGCGCTGGCAAGCCTTCCCTTCCTGAACCTGTATGTCAATACCGGTCTTTTGATCGTATTCCGTGTGCTGTGCGCCGTGATCTTCAGCTCGATGGCCGGCTACGCCTTCGCCAAGCTGCAGTTCCCCTGCAAGAACCTGCTGTTCGGCATCGTGCTGGTACAGATGATGCTGCCCAGCCAGATCTTCATCACCCCGCAGTACCTGATGCTGGCGCGCCTGGGCCTGACCAACACCATCTTCGCGCTGGTCTTCCCCGGCCTGGTTTCCGCCTTCGGCACCTTCTTCCTGCGGCAGACTTACTTAGGCATCCCCAATGAGATCGCCGAGGCCGCCTATCTGGACGGCTGCAACAAGTGGCAGACCTTCACCAAGGTCATGTTCCCCCTGACCGGCTCCAGCTGCGCCGCCCTGGCCATCTTCACCGCCGTGTTTGCATACTCCGACCTGATGTGGCCCCTGATCTGCAACACCGACCTGAACATGATGACTCTTTCCGCCGGCCTTTCCACCCTGAACGGCCAGTACACCACCAACTTCCCGGTCCTGATGGCCGGCAGCTTCTTAGCCATGATCCCCATGGTCATCCTGTATCTGCTGTTCCAGAAACAGTTCATCCAGGGCATCGCGATGACCGGCGGCAAATAATTCGCTCCATCGTTTAAAACAGCCTGAACACAGGCACACCAGCGGCAGGCGGACGACCGGCGGTTCCGGTCCGCCCGCCTGCTGCTGTTTCTTTGGAAAACAGTGTGTCCGGAAATTCGCCCTTTTGGCCAACCCGGCACTGTCTATATATCTTTTTTCAGGAGGTCCTTGTATGGGCATTCATTTCGACACCGCCACAGGCGTTTTTGCACTGGAAACCGCACACACCAGCTACCGTATGCAGGTGGATGAGCGGGGTCATCTGCTGCATTTGTATTACGGGCGCACCATTGGCCAGGGCAGCCTGAGCGCACTGTATCCCCCCGCCGACCACGGTTTTTCGCCGGACTATTACGCCTGCCGCCGCCAGCGCGGCGTCTCCCCCGATGTGCTGCCCCAGGAGTACACCGGCTGCAACGTGGGTGACTTCCGGCTTTCCTGCCTGGTAGTGCGCGACGAGGCCGGCGCGGCCGGTGCGGATTTTGTCTATGTGTCCCATCGCATCGAGCATGGGAAGTACACCCTGGAGGGGCTGCCCTGCGCCCATGAGGAGGACGGCGATGCCGATACCCTGGTCATCACCCTGCGGGACTTTGTCACCGGCCTGGAGCTGGATCTGTTCTACGGCGTCTTTGCCCGCCGGGACATCATCACCCGGGCCGTCCATATGCGCAACAACGGCACCCATACCCTCCGGCTGGAAAAGGCCGCGTCGGTCTGTCTGGACCTGCCCTTCGGCCAGTGGGATATGATCCACTTCCACGGCCGCCATGCCATGGAACGGCAGATGCAGCGCACCCCCCTGGCCAACGCCATCCAGACGATCTCCTCCACCCGGGGCGCTTCCAGCCACCATCACAACCCCTTTGTCATCCTCTGTGACCGGGACGCCACCGAGACTTCCGGCCTTTGCTACGGCGTGATGCTGGTCTATTCCGGCAGCCACCGCACCGACATCGAGGTGGACCAGAACGGTTCCACCCGTGTGGTCAGCGGCATCCACGACGAGCGTTTCAGCTGGAAGCTGGAACCCGGCGACGACTTCACCGCCCCGGAAGTGCTGCTCAGCTGCTCCGCCGACGGTCTGACTGCCCTGTCCCAGCATTACCAGCAGTTTATCCGACACAACATCTGCCGCAGCCCCTTCCGCTATACCCGCCGCCCGGTGCTGATCAATAACTGGGAGGCCACCTACTTCCAGTTCAACACCGAGTCCATCTGCCGTATTGCCGAGAAGGCCGCAAGCCTGGGCGTGGAAATGCTGGTGTTGGACGACGGCTGGTTCGGCAAACGGGACGACGACAACAGCGGTCTGGGCGACTGGTACGTGAACGAGAAAAAGCTGCCCGGCGGCCTGAACCCGCTGATCCAGCGGGTCAACGCCCTGGGCATGAAGTTCGGCATCTGGGTGGAGCCCGAGATGATCAGCGAGGACTCCGACCTTTACCGGGCCCACCACGACTGGGCCCTGACTCTGCCCGGCCGCGACCCCGCCATGGGCCGTGACCAGCTGGTGCTGGACATGGGCCGGGCGGAAGTGGTAGACTATCTTACCGAAGTGCTCAGCGACCTGCTGCGCAACCATCACATCGAGTATGTGAAATGGGATATGAACCGCAATATGTCCGATGTGTACAGCCGTGCCCTGCCCCCCGAGCGCCAGGGCGAAGTAGCCCACCGTTACATGCTGGGCGTCTACCGGCTGCTGGACCGGCTGACCACCGCCTTCCCCGACGTGCTGTTTGAGGGCTGTGCCGGCGGCGGCGGACGCTTTGATGCCGGTATGCTGGCCTACTTCCCCCAGATCTGGTGCAGCGACGACACCGACGCCATCGAGCGGCTGACCATCCAGCACGGCACCTCCTTCGGGTACCCGGTGTCGACCATGGGCGCCCATGTTTCCGCCTGCCCCAACCACCAGACCGGCCGCACCACTTCCCTGTGGACCCGCGCCGTGGTGGCCATGAGCGGCACCTTCGGCTACGAACTGGACCTGGGTAAGCTTACCGACGAGGAGTGCCAGCAGGTAAAGGAACAGATCGAGACCTTCAAACAGCTGTATGACGTGATCCAGAACGGCCGGTACTACCGCCTGAGCGACCCCACCCGGGAACCCCGGTACACCGCCTGGCAGACCGTCACCGAGAAGGAATCCCTGGTCAGCCTGGTACTGACCCATCCGGAAGCCAACGCCCGCCCGCTGCACATCTGCCTGCGCGGCCTGGAGGAGGACGCTCTCTACCGGGTGGAGAGCCTGCATCTCTACGGCACCACCGCCACCCCGGAGAACGGAGAAGCGTCCACCGAACGGTACACCGGCGCGGTGTACAGCGGCAGCACCCTGATGTACGCAGGCTGCACCCTGCCCCGCCTGGTAGGGGACTTCCCCAGTCTGCAGCTGCACCTGGTACGTGTGTGAGTAAACATCATCTGATCTGTGTGTGCGTGAAACCAAGGAGGAACCCTGTATGAAATCTGCAAAGAAGAAAAAATCATCCGCTGCCAAGGCTGCGGCAGCCCGTGCCCAGGCAGCCGCCAAACCCGCCGCTGCCCCGGTGAAGCCGGTAGCTGCGGAGGAGCCGAAAGCGGAGGCGGTAAAAGAAGAAGCGTCCAAGACCGAAGCCCCCAAGGCGGAGGCTCCGAAGGCCACACCTGTGAAAGAAGAAGCCCCCAAGGCAGTTGCTGTGGAAGAAGCCCCCGCCAAAGCAGAGCCCCCCAAGGCCGAAGCCCAGCCCGCCCTGAAGGCAGCACCGGCCCAGGAAAAACTGAAAGCCGCTCCGAAGCAGGAAAAGCTGAAGGCCGCCCCGAAGCAGGAAAAGCTGAAGGCCGCCCCGAAGCAGGAAAAGCTGAAGGCCGCCCCGACTCAGGAGAAGCTCAAAGCCGCCCCTGCTCCCGAAAAGCTGAAAGCGGCCCCCAAGAAGGAAGCTTTGAAAGCCGCCCCGGCCAAGAACTCTGCCGAGGATGACGCCGCCTTTGAGCGCCGTCTGGCCCGCCACTACGACGAGCTGAAATGGCTGTACTGCGAGCTCTACCACGGCGATATGCAGGCCTTTGACTACTGTGTGGCCATGCTGCGCCGGGCCTGGGCTGACCGTAAACCCGCCCTGCGGGCTCAGGATGCCGCCCGGGAGGCCAACCCCGACTGGTACCGCCGCCGGGACCTGCTGGGTATGATGATGTACACCAATGCTTTTGCCGGTACCCTGAAAGGGGTGGAGGAAAAGCTGCCCTACATCCAGGAATGCGGGGTGAACTACCTGCACCTGATGCCGCTGCTCCAGAGCCCCAAGGGCCGCAGCGACGGCGGCTATGCGGTGGCGGATTTCCGTACCGTGCAGCCGGAACTGGGCACGATGGCGGACCTGGAACATCTGGCCGACGCCTGCCGGGAAAAGGGGATGAGCCTCTGCCTGGACTTCGTCATGAACCACACCAGTGAGGACCACGAGTGGGCCAAAAAAGCCCGGGCAGGCGAGCCCGGCTACCGGGAGCGGTATTTCTTCTACGACAACTGGGACATCCCCAATGAGTTTGAGAAAACGGTGCCCCAGGTATTCCCCACCACGGCGCCGGGCAGCTTCACCTGGCTGGAGGACTGCCAGCAGGTGGTCATGACCAACTTCTATCCCTATCAATGGGACCTGAACTATGCCAACCCCGTGGTGTTCAACGACATGACGGAAAACCTGCTCTACCTGACCAACCGGGGCATCGACGTCATCCGGCTGGATGCGGTGCCCTACATCTGGAAAGAGCTGGGCACCACCTGCCGCAACCTGCCCCAGGTCCACACCCTGGTGCGGATGATGCGGATGGTCTGCGAGATCGTCTGTCCCAGCGTGCTGCTGCTGGGTGAAGTGGTCATGGAGCCTGCCAAGGTGGTTCCCTACTTCGGCACGCCGGAAAAACCGGAATGCCACATGCTCTACAACGTGACCACCATGGCCACCACCTGGAACTCCCTGGCCACGGCGGACGTTTCGCTGCTGCGCCATCAGATGGATACCGTCTGTGCCCTGCCCCGGGACTTCCTCTTCCTGAACTATCTGCGCTGCCACGACGACATCGGCTGGGGCCTGGATTACCCCTGGCTGGGTGCCCGGTTCGGCACCAACGAGGTGGCTCACAAGAAGTACCTGAACGACTGGTTCACCGGCAAGTGGCCCGGAAGCGACAGCCGGGGCGAGCTGTACAACGACGATCCCACCCTGGGCGACGCCCGGCTGTGCGGCACCACCGCCTCCCTGTGCGGCGTGGAGGCTGCCGACTTTGAGAAGGACCCCTTCAAGATGGAGCGGGCCATCAGCTGTGATCTGATGCTCCACGCCTGGATGCTGGTCCAGAGCGGCATCCCGGTGCTGTACAGCGGCGACGAGATCGGCCAGCTCAATGACTATACCTACCATGACGACCCCGAAAAGTGGGACGACAGCCGGTACATCCACAGAGGCAACTTCCAGTGGGATCTGGCCGCCCTGCGCCACGACACCACCACCCGCCAGAGCAAACAGTTCGAGGGTCTGCGCCGGCTGGAGACCATCCGCGCCGGAGAGAAAGCCTTCGATGCCCAGGCCGATGTGTGGACCTTTGACACCGGCAGCAGCCACGTGCTGGGCGTGGGCCGCTGGTACCAGGGCCACAAGCTGATCGCCTTCTTCAACTTCAGCCCGGAATTTGTGCATGTGTCCTCCTGGGAGAAAGGCCCCTACGACGAACTGATGTATGGCGGCCACCGGGACGACCTGAACGATGTGGAGCTGTATCCCTACGGCTTCGCCTGGTTCCTGCACACCGAAGACATCTGACACTCCCGTTTTTCCCCCATATACGGAAGGAGCGCACCCTTACGGGTGCGCTCCTTCCTTTTTGCATAGATGATAAAAAATGGCTTACCGCAGCATCAGGCGGAACATCACGCTGTGGTCCTGCTCACCGCTGAGGCGGTAGGCTTCCTCCACATCGGTACCCCAGCTGTCAATGCCGCCCACACCCCGCACGGCACCCAGTACCGTTACATTGGTGCGGCCGGTGGCCGGCAGTTCGCAGGGATGCTGGGCCGCTTCCAGTTCCTCCGCCGTGTTGGGCAGGGCGCTGAAGGCAAAGGGCGTACCGCAGCTTTGCAGTTCCAGGGCCGCCGTGGTGCGTCCCCGGGCGTCCCGCTGCTGCAGCACCGCCCGCCGGGTCAGCAGGTGCATGCCGCCATCCTGGGGAACCAGGTGGGGTTCAATATGGGGGACTTCCTCAAAACAGCCGAAGGTCGCCCCCTTGTACCGGTCGGGATAGGTCTCACCCGACAGACCGGTCCACCGGGTGGCCGCCACCGGGGCCGCCGTCTGGAACTGGATGCCGAAGCAGGGCAGTTCCGGCGCCCCGGCCACCCCGTGGTAGACGGCTTCCACATCCAGGGAACCCCGGTCGGTGACGGTGTAGGTCACCACCGCTTCGGCCCCCGGCACGCCCACCAGGGCAAACCGGTACTGCACCGTTACCCTGTCGGTGGCTTCCACCACGATCTCGGGCTGGCCGGCCTTGGACAGGGCATCCGCCGCCAGCCAGGCGCCGCTTCGCTGGGCAAAACCGCAGCCCCGGTCGTTGTCGGTGGAGGCCCGCCACACAGCCGGGCGGGGGGTCCGCCACAGCCATTCGGTGCCGCCGATGCGCAGGGAGGAGGGACCGCCTTCGGTGTAGGAGAAGAGGACTTCAAAGCCGTTGCCCTTTACCCCCAGGTTGCCGTCCCCTTCGGTGACGGTGAGGGGTTCGGTAGAACGGGCCGCCCACTGGTCTGCCAGGGCCTTTTCCGCTGCCGTGGCGGCCGCCGCATTGCGGGCGTCCCAGGCAGCCCGGTCCGCCTCGTCGGCGTACCAGTAGCGTACCTCCTGCATGGCGGGTTTCTCGGTACCGTCGGCGTAGACGATGCCGTTGCCGCTGAAGTTGTAGTCGGTGGTGCGCTCGCCGAAGTCGCCGCCATAGCCCAGCACCCGACGGCTCAGGGCGTCGGTGTGGAAGAGGGCCTGGTCCATATAGTCCCAGATGAACCCGCCCTGATACTGGGGATACTGCTCCGCCAGACGGATGTAGCTTTCCATGCCGCCCAGGCTGTTGCCCATATCGTGCATATATTCACAGAGAATGAAGGGTTTGGCGGGCTTCGATTCCAGATACTCCCGGATATTCCAGGGCTTTTCGTACATCCGGCTTTCCATATCGCTGATGGCGTCAAAGGCCCGGTTGTGGAAAACACCCTCGTAATGGACCAGCCGCCCCGGGTCCTGTTCGTGGAAGAACCGGCTCATGGCCAGGATATCCTCCCCGGCATAGCTCTCGTTGCCGCAGGACCAGATCAGGATGGCCGTATGGTTTTTGTCCCGCTCAAACATGCTGCGGGCCCGGTCCACCACACAGTCCTTCCACTCGGGCAGGCTGCCCGGTACGTTCCAGCTGGGTTCCACCGCCCCCAGCTTCTGCCAGCTGCCGTGGCTTTCCAGATTGGTCTCGTCGATCATATAGATGCCGTTGCGGTCGCACAGGTCATACCACAGGCTCTGGTTGGGATAGTGGCAGGTGCGCACGGCGTTGATGTTGTTCCGGCGGAACACCTCCATGGCGGCGGTCATATCCTCGGGACCGATGGCACGCCCCTTTTCGGCATTCCACTCGTGACGGTTCACCCCGTTGAACACCACCCGCTCCCCGTTCAGGCACATGACACCGTCCACCATCTCAAAACGGCGGAAACCGATGTCATAGGGCACCACTTCCTGCACGGTGCCCGCACCGTCGGTCAGGGTCAGCAGAGCATGGTAAAGGGTGGGGGTGGCATGGCTCCAGGGCTGTACCCCCTGCAGTTCCAGGGTATCCCCGGTGACCGGTCCGTCATACAGCGCATAGCCCTCGTCGTCGGTGAGCCGCAGATTCACCCGGACTCCTTCGGTCCGGCCTTCCAGGGTCAGGCGGGGGGTCAGGGTGCCGGTGGTGTTGTCCGGTTCCAGCCCCGCCTGAAGCCACAGGTCGGCCAGGTGGACCGCCGGTTTGGCGTAGAGGAACACCGACCGGAAAATGCCGGAGAACCGGAAAAAGTCCTGGTCCTCGATCCAGGAGGCACTGCACCGTTTATGTACTTCCACACAGAGGCGGTTGGTACCCGCCTGCAGGCAGTCGGTGAGGTCAAAGTCCGAGGGGGTGAAGCTGTCCTCGGCATAGCCCACAAACACCCCGTTGCACCACAGGTACATCGCCTGCTCCACACCCTGGAAGCTGACGCAGACACGCTGGCCCTGCAGCCCTTCCTCCAGGGTGAACTCCGTCACATAGCTGCCTACCGGGGCGTTGTCCCAGTCGATCTGGGGCGGGCGCAGAGCGGCCCGGCCGTCCCAGGGATAGAGGGTGTTGGTATACTGCAGTTCGCCGTAGCCCTGCAGCTCGATATGACCCGGTACCCGGATCGTACCAAAAGCAGACAGGTCGGCATCCTTCTGCCAGAAATCCGCCGGGCGGGACGCAGGGTTGGGACTCCAGCAAAAGCGCCATTCCCCGTCCAGACTCTGGTGCAGACTGCTGCGCCCGGCAGCGGCCTCCTCCAAAGTGCGGTAACAGATATGATCGGAATGGGCCTTCAGCCGATTGACGGCAAAGACCCGCGGGTCGGTCAGCCAGCCAAGTTCCGGTTTGGTCGCGTTCATAAGCAGGGCTCCTTTCGGGGGGTCGGCTGCAAGCAGCCGTTATTCACAGGCGCTCTCCACACAGGTAGTGAGCGTCACTTCTCCGACGGGAATGTCGTAACGCACAGCGGGAATAACGGTGTTGGGTTCGTACAGGTTGGTGTTGGGCCAGGCGTCGATCACCACACCGGTGCCGCCCTGCTGCCCGGTAACGGTGCAGGACAGGCCCTTGCCATGGGCGCGGGCTGTGGCACCATCCGCGGCAGAGGATGCGTCGGCGGCAAAACGGGGCACCGCAAATCCGCAGTCATAGGCGGTACAGGCCATCCGGCTGTGTACGGTATGGCGGCGGATATGCCCCTGCCCTTGGGGGATCAGTTCGGTAACCACCGTAATGCCCGTAAAGGGGATCCACTCGCTGATCAGGCGGTCCCCCCAGAGCTGGAACCGGTCACTGTGACGGCGGATAAATACATATCCGTCTATGACAAAGGCCAGCATGCTGTCGGGGGCAGCCTGTTCCAGCTGGATGTTGCTGCGGGAGGCAGAGAAACCGAACCGGGTACTGTATACGAATTTTCCGTATTTTTCGCTGAACTGGCCATGTTCATTGCGCTCTACCTCCGCCGGGGCGTAGGCATTGACCTGACCGTCCGGCAGACGCTGGAACAGCAGATCAGCGCTCTTCATGGCATAGAGGGCGGGCAGTTCGGGCAGCGGTGCCGCCGGAGCCGACCAGAAGGGATGCTCCTCCCCCAGGGCCAGCACCAGGAAGGTTTTCATGCCCCAGTAGGGGCTGCCGGGGGAGTTGTATTTTTCGCTCATATAGAGCTGGGGATATCCATACCCGATGGTCAGCACCCCGTCCCGGTCAAAGATGGGGCGGGTACACCACCATTGCAGGTTGCGCACGATGATGCCCTTCATCACCGGCAGGGGCAGCGGTTCCAGCCCTGCATAGACACAGGCGGAATAGAAGGCGCACTGGCCGAACCGGTACCCCAGACTGCGGCCATAGGGCAGCGCAGCGCCGTTTTTATCAAACCAGAAGGCAAACTCCCGGCCAAATTCCAGCGCCCGCTTGCGGAATTTTTCCGCCCGGGCCGGGTCCCGTTCCCCGGCCAATACGCTGTACAGTACCCCATAGTACTGCAGCGCCCAGGGAATGTAGTAATCCCGCTGGGGTTTGTTGTCCGGTGTGCCGTCGGTATACCAGCCGTTGCCCACATACCAGCTGTCCACCTCGTCCAGATCCCGGTACATCAGCTGAAGATCACAGGGCATTCCCACCGAATCCAGGGCCAGGTTCACCAGCACCCGGAAGAACAGCCAGTTGCAATGGGGCAGTTCATGATGGTTGATGGTGTTCAGCCAGCGGGCCAGGTTCTGTTTGGCCTGGTCGGACAAAGGCTGCCAGACGATCTGCGGTACTTCCAGCATGGCGCAGCCGATGGCGGCCATCTCCACAAAAAGCTGGTCGTAATCCCCGGGGTCCCCCCAGTATTCGGGATTCCGGGGGTCGGTGCCGGCGGCCAGGCCTCGGCGGTAAATTTCCTCAAAGGAGCCCAACCGGCCGCCGCCCATCCAATAGGGGGCCAACGCCCACAGCGGACGGGAGAAACCTTCCATACCGGCGGTACGGCGGGGATAGCTGACACCGGTATCCCCCAGGAAGAGCAGGGCGCCTTCCGGTGAATAGAGGGATTCCAGCGGTGTCAGAATGCGCTGCAGCAGCGCTTCAAAATCCTTACGGGTCTGCAGTTGCATGGCGATCACTCCTTGTAACCCACGTTGGGGATGGCCAGCCAGCGGCGGCGCAGCAGATGTGCAGCCAGCTTGGGACGGCGGTCCCGGGTCAGGACGCCCTTACGGTTGCCGCCCACCCGCATGGGGCCCTGGATGGTGGCAAAATCCGCAAAGTTCCACAGCAGCTCCCCTACAAAGAAGGGGCGCTTGTCGATCTCGGCATTGATGCGCTCAAAATATTCTGCCTGGTATTCTTCGCTGAACATACCGGCCCGGGTATCGTGCAGACCTTCCACCGTATCGGCACCATATTCGGTGAACATGACCGGTTTGCCCTGCTGGGCCCAGAAATCCAGCTCCTCATTCCAGGCGGCGCAGGCGGCATCCAGATCACCGGACAGATTGTACCAGCCGTAGTAACGGTTCAGGCAGACCACGTCCATGGTGCGGGTGGTGATATCTTTGGTATAGTCATTCTGGCAGCAGACCAGCGTTACGGGGCGGTTCTGGGGGTCCAGCTGGTGGGCCAGTTCATACAGGGGTCTCCAATAATCATACGCCGATTCCGGGAAATGTTCAAGGTCCGGTTCGTTGCCCAGACTCCAGATGACCACGCAGGGATGATTCTTGTCCCGGTCGATCATATCCCGCAGCACACCCCGGTGATGTTCCGCGATGGGGAAGGTCTTGTAGGGGTCCTGGGCCGCACCGGCGCCGATGCCCACAGCGGGGGTCTCGTCGATGACCAGAATACCCGCCCGGTCGCACAGATCGTAAAATTCCTCGCTGTAGGGATAATGGCTGGTGCGCACCGCGTTGGCCCCCAGCCAATGGAGCAGGCCGATGTCCTTGACGTTGAGGCATTCATCCAGGCCCCGGCCGTGGAAGGGCGAATCTTCATGCTTGCCGAAGCCCTTGAAGTAAACGGGACGCCCGTTGAGCAGGACCTTGACTCCTTCCACACGGATTTCCCGGAAGCCGAAGGTCTGGTCATACCGGTCGGCGCCGAACTGCACCCGCACCGTGTACAGGTTGGGGGTGCCGGGCCAGGCTTCCCACAGTTGGGGCTCTTCCACGGTGAAGGTACCGGCGGCACCGGTGGCGGAAGCCACCGGCTTGCCGTCGGGACCGCACACCTCCAGGGTGACCTCCCCTTCCCCTTCGGTGTCGATGCGGTACTCTACCCGGCCGTCATTGTGGGGCACCAGGGTAACGTCCCGGATATACGCCACAGGAGTCGTGTAGAGCCACACCGGGCGATGAATGCCCGCAAAGTTGAAGAAATCAAAGTTGGGGCGGTTCTGGGGGGCCGCACTGGCCTTGGCATGTTCCACCGAGGGGATACCGGCGTTGTCGGAACCGAAGAAGGCGATCTGCCCCGGCTCATTGCCGATGGGCAGGGTGGAATGATCCACCCGGTTGTCACAGGCCACGGTGAGCAGGCCGAAAGCACCGGGGGCCAGCAGCCCCGTGATGTCGGCTTCAAACGGCAGGAAGCCTCCCTTATGCTCGGCGATCAGGCGGCCATCCAGCCAGACCCTGGCCTTGTGGGTCACCGCACCGAAGCGCAGCACCACCCGCTGTCCGGCGCAGAGGGCCGGCAGCGTGATCGTTTTCTGGTAGAAAGCCCATCCGTAATGATCGCGCAGGGCTTTGTCCTCCCCCTGGTCATTGTAGCTGGCGGGCACCGCCATGGGGCGGGCGCCGGGCAGCGGTGCCGCGGGGTCGATATCCCCGGCGTTCAGGTCATGGCTGAGGCAGAAATCCCACAATCCGTTCTGCGCAACGCAGAGGCGGGCACTGTTTTGCTGCGGATACAACATAATCATTCACCTGCTTTTTTCAAATTACCAGTACAGCTGCCAGTCCTTGGTCAGACGGGTCAGCGCTTCCATATAGAAATAGTCGCCCCAACTGGTGCACTCATCCACGCCCTCCGGCGTGCAGGTGTTGTACGGGCTCTTTTTGCTGTAGGTACCGTGGGCCAGCTGACCGGCGCCGGGGCGCTGGTCGCGCACAGCATACCGTTCGTCCAGGCTGCCCAGCATCTGGCGGGCCAGGGTGAGGTACCCTTCGGCCTCTTCCTTGCCGACGTACTTGGCAGCCTCCAGCAGACCGCAGGCCACAATGGCGGCCGAGGAAGAATCCCGGGGTTCCTCATTGCCGGAGGTAAAGATCATATCCCAGTAGGGGACCAGGTCCTCCGGCAGACGGGTCAGATAGAAGTCCAGCGCCTTGCGGAAGGTGTCCAGATATTCCGGGTTTTTGGTATAGCGATAGCTCAGCACGCTGCCGTAGACGCCCCAGGCCTGGCCTCGGGCCCAGAAGCTGTCGTCCCGGTAGCCCTGGCAGGTGGCGCCGTGGCTGGGGGTGCCGTCAGGATTCATGAAGAAGGTGTGGTAAGTGGAGCCGTCCGGACGGAAGGAGTTGGCCAGGCAGGTGGTAATGTGCTGGTGCGCAATATCGGCATATTTTCCGTCGCCGGTGACCTCGCTGGCCCAGTAGAGCAGCGGCAGGTTCAGCAGGCAGTCGATAATGTAGCGGTAGTTTTCCGGCGCACCCATCTCGCCCCAGGCCTGGATGAACCGCCCCTTGGGCTGGAAGCGGGAGATCAGCTGGTCGGCGGCTTTGATGGCGGCCTGTTTGCCCAGCTCGCTGCCGGTCAGTTTATAGGCTGCCACACAGGACGGGCTGTACAGGAAGCCCATGTCGTGGTGGTCCACCTCGATCTTATGGTCAATACGGTAAGCAAAGCTTTCCACCAGGGTCTCGGCGGTCTTGCGGAAGGCCTCGTCCCCGGTGCGCTCGTAGGAGAGCCACACCTCGCCGGGCCAGAACCCGCAGGTCCACTGGTTGTTTTCGCAGGCGGGATAGATCCCCTCCACGCTGGAGTGGTTCTGGCACTTTTCGGTGTAGAGGGGCAGGTTGATCCGCACCTGGGCTACGGCGCGGTCCAGCGCGGCGGCAGCCTGGGCATCGGTCATAACGGGAAGATCATAGGTTTTCATGGATATCACCTCATATAAAAAGGGGCACGGGCCATGTGCACCGTGCCCCTTCGGGGTAAAGTTTAGCCTTTCAGGCCCGCGGACGCAACGCCCTGGACGAAATATTTCTGCAGGGCAAGGAATACGATCAGCACGGGGATCAAAGCGATGACGGAGGCCGCCATGATCAGGCCGTACTCGGCAGAGTACTGGCTGATGAACATACGCAGGCCGATCTGGATGGTCTTGAGCTCGGTCTTGGTGAGGTAGATCAGGGGACCGAGGAAGTCGTTCCAGGTGGAAACGAAGGTGAAGATGGTCAGGGTGGACAGTGCCGGCTTGGACAGCGGCAGCATGATGCGCCACCAGATACCATATTCGGACAGGCCGTCGATACGGGCAGCCTCACACAGTTCGGTGGGAACACCCTCATAGAACTGCTTCATCAGGAAAACACCGAAGGCGCTGAAGGCCTGCAGGCAGATGATGGCCAGGTGGGTGTTGTTGAGGCCCCAGGAGCGCATCATCATGAACTGAGGCACCATGTAGGCCTGCCAGGGCACCGCGATGGTGGCGATGTAGCCCAGGAAGAGAGCCTTCTTGCCCCGGAAGTTCAGCTTGGCGAAAGCGTACGCCGCGAAGCTGGAGGTGAAGAGCTGGAGCAGGGTGACGATGATGGTCAGCTTGGCGGTGTTCAGAATAAAGGTGAGCAGCGGGATCTTGGTCCAGATGTCCACGTAGTTGCGGGGACGGGGGTTGGAGGGGATCCACTCAATAGGGAAGGAGAAAACGTCCTTGTTCATCTTGAAGGACGCGGAGAGCATCCACAGGAAAGGAACAAGCATGAGCGCGGCGACCACCACCAGCAAAACGTAGATGATGACCCGCATGACGCGGTGCTGCGCCTTGGCGGAATGGGATTTGACTGCCATAGTCTGTGCCATGATGAGGTTCCTCCTTTCCTTAGTCATTGGCGGCAGAGCCGCGGAACTGCACGATGGTAACGATCAGAACGAGTACGAACAGGACCATCGAGATGGCGCTGGCGTAACCGTAGCGCGGGGTGTTGACGAAGGCCACGTTGTAGATATCGTAGACCAGCGTCATGGTAGCGTTGCCGGGGCCGCCCTGGGTGATCATGTACATCTGGTCATACACTTTGAAGGAGGAGATGGTCAGCATGATGATGACGAAGAAGGTGGTGGGGCGCAGCTGGGGCAGCACCACGTGCCAGAAGATCTGCCACTTGTTGGCGCCGTCCAGCTCGGCGGCTTCGTTCAGTTCCAGGTTGGTGCCCTGCAGGCCGGCCAGATAGATGACCATGTAGTAGCCCATGTTTTTCCAGACGCTGAACAGGATAACGGTGATCATGGCCGTCTCTTTGCCGGCGGCCCAGCGGGGCAGGTTTTCCACGCCCAGGGAAGCGAGCACCTGGTTGACAGGACCCATGGAGGGGCTGAAGATCATGTTCCACACCGCAGCCACCGCCACCAGGGAGGCAACATACGGGAAGAAGGATACGGTACGGAAGAAGTTGCGGAACTTGACTTTCTGGTTCAGCAGAACGGCCAGGCCCAGGCTGCAGACCAGAGTCAGCGGCACGGTGCCCACCGTGTAGACGATGGTGTTGACGAAAGATGCCTTGAAGGTGTCGTCGTCCAGCAGATCGATAAAGTTCTGCAGGCCGATGAACTCAACGGCATGCACACCGTCCCAGTCGCAGAAGGCCAGGGCAATGGCAAACACCATGGGGATCAGCGTGAAGATGCAAAAGCCGATGAAGTTGGGTGCGATAAAGCTGTAAGCCACAAGGCTTTCCCGCAGGCCCTTACTCATCCCTTTCTTTTGGACCGCCGGGGCGGTCTGGGCAGTTTGCGCCATAAATACTCCTCCTCAGAACAGGATTGATTCGGGTTCGGCCGTAAAAAAATCGGGGCGGGCTCGCTCGCCCGCCCCGAAGGTTGCGGTTGGGTTGTTACGGTCCTTGCGGAACTCAGCCGGCCAGGATCTCCTGGACCTGCTCGTTCATGTTGGCAATGCCTTCGTCGACACTCTCGGCACCGGTCATGATGGCGTCATGCTCCTGGTTGAGAACGGTCTCGATCTCGGAGGCCTTGTCGGTCAGAGGCATCTCGAGGTAGACGGCCACGGTGTTCAGAGCTTCCTTGGAAGCGTCGTCAGCGGGGAAGCCTTCGGTGCCGGAGATGATCTCGTTGATCTGCTCGTTGGAGACAGCGGGGAAGGTGCCGGTGGCGGCGATGGCGGCAGCGCCCTCGTCAGAGACACACCAGTTGATGAAGTCGGCGGCAGCCTCCTGCTTCTCGGAGTAGGGGTTGATGCCCAGGCTGGTCACAGTGCCCAGAGTGGTGCCGGCCTCGACGCCTTCCGGATGGGGATACTTGACCATGCCGAAGTTGACGGGCTCAACACCGTTGGCCTCGGCCTCGGCGTTGTAGGTCTGCAGGGTGGCAATGAACCAGGAACCCATGTTGCACATGGCAGCCTGGCCATTCTCGAAGGCAGCGGAGTAGTGCAGGCCGCTGGTCTTCAGCTCGCCGTAGTCAGGCACGACACCGTCGGCCTGCTCAGCCAGGACCATCTCGTAGTAGGGCTTCAGGAAGTCATAGCTGCCATCGATGATGGTGTTCTGGCCGTCCAGGATGCCGAACAGGGTCACGTCGGAGCGCCAGGTGTGGTAGAAGTTGCCGTAGGCGCCGGTCTTTTCAGAGACTTCACGGATCAGTGCATCGAACTGCTCCATGGTCATATCGTTGGTGGGGTAGTCGATGCCGGCTTCGTCGAACATGTCCTTGTTGTAGAACAGGACCCAGAAGTCGGAACGGAAGGGCACGGCGTAGAAGTTGCCGTCCGAAGCGGTCAGCTGCTCGATAACGCCGCCGAAGTCAGCGGTGTCACGGGTCAGGATGTCGTTCATGGGAACGAGCATTTCCAGGTTGATCAGGTTGGAGTAGCCGGGGATATCCTTGATGGTCAGGATGTCCAGCTCACCGTTGCCGCCGGCCAGCTGGGTGGCCAGCTGGGTCATGTAGTCGGTGGAGCCCAGGTCGGTCATCTCAATGGTCACATTGGGGTGGCTGGCCATGTAGCCGTCGGCCATTGCCTGCCAGTAAGCGGTGGATTCCAGATCCCACACAGCCCAGTTCAGGGTGACCTGATCGCCTTCTGCGGTCTCCGTGGTGGTGCTGGCCGCATCGGTGCCGGCTTCGCTGGTAGACTCGCTGCTTGCACCGCCGCAAGCTGCCAGAGACATCGCCATTGCGCCGGCCATAGTCAGTGCCAAGAGCTTCTTCATATGTATTTCTCCTCCTTATTTTTGGGCCTGCCCGTGGGGCACGGCCCTGTTGGTGTTTTTATTATAGTGGCGAACGAGTAAAAAACAGATGGAATTTTTGCGGTAACTTTTGCAAAATTACCAGTCTTTTTCCCTTTTGGGGTGCAAAAACCTGTAATTTTTTTCAAAACCTGTAATTTTTGTATCCTCTTGCACAATTCCTTTGCGTTAATGGCCTACATTTTGTATAATAAGGGCGTTTACAAATCATCTGTCATTGTGAGGAGGGGCTTCCCCTATGCCGAGGCTGCGTCAATCGATCCAGGCCCGGGTCATTTTTCTTTCGCTGGCTTTTACCGCATTGATCGCCCTGAGCGTTTGCGTGGCCAGTGTGCTGACCCTGTACCGCAGCACCACCCGGGCTACCGCCCAGGCAACAGAATATAATCTGCAGATCGTGGCCAACAACCTGTACCAAAGCGTTCAGGAAATCGACAGCCTGGCTGACTGGTGCACCGTGGACAGCACGGTGCGCAATTTTGTGTTTACCACCTCCCCCCAAAAGCAGCTGCTGGATGTCTACAATCTGGTGCTGAACAAGTATTCCTCCCAGCATACTGCCCGATATCTGCGCCGGTTCCTGATCCTCAGCGGGGAGAACCGCATCCTGCAGCAGGGCACCGCCCTGGCCCAGAGCCAGGCTCTGGATGCCGAGACCCTGTCCCTGCTGCCCGGTCTTTCCCAGGGGACCAAAAGCGACTCCTGGACCATGCTGGCCACCGACCCGCTGATCCTGTACGGGCAAAAGCAGATCATCCCGGTGATCCGCACCATGTTCAGCCAGACCACCGGGGCCACCGCCAAGGTGTACCTTGCCGTTTCCAGCGACCTGATCACCGATATGATGCAGGATTACGCCCTGATGGACGGCTGCGACCTGTACTGGTTCATGAACGGCACGGCCTGGCAGATCCAGGACGGTCACCTGCTGCCGGTGGATGGTGACGCCGGCGACTTTACCGAGCAGGAAAGCACCGACAAATTTGAGCTGCTGGACAGCCGCACCCGGGTCTTTACCTACCAGGACCGCATCATGCTGGCCTATCCGGTGGGCAGCCATGATCTGTACATTGCCCAGACACTGCCCCGCACCGTCATTCTGGGGCAGCTGCCCGCCATGCTGATGCCCCTGCTGGGCGCGCTGGTGGCCATCCTGCTGTTGGGCGTGGTCCTGGCCCTGCTGCTGCGCCATATGATCACCGCCCCCGTACAGGCACTTCAGGATCAGCTGCACAGCATCGGCCAGGGGGATTTTGTGGCCAACCCCGCCATTGAATGGAACAACGAAATGGGCGACATCGGCCGGGGCATCAACGGCCTGGCGCGGTCGATCTCCTCCCTGATGGAAAAGCGTCTGGACGACGAACGCCAGAAAAAAGACCTGGAATACCGGATGCTCCAGAATCAGATCAATCCCCATTTCCTGTACAACACCCTGAACAGCATCAAATGGATGGCTACCATCCAGCACGCCCCCGGCATTGCCGAGATGACGATGGCTCTCTCCCGCCTGCTGAAAAGCGTTTCCAAAGGCAACGAGCGCCTGGTGCCCCTGCAGGAGGAATTTGCCCTGCTCAATGACTATTTTACCATCCAGCAGTACCGCTACGGCGGGACCATCACCCTGGACGTGACCTATATTGAGGACGAACGCCTCTGCCGGGACTGCATGATCCCCCGCTTTACCCTGCAGCCCCTGGTGGAAAACGCCATCTTCCACGGCATCGAACCCAAAGGCTGCGCCGGCAGCATCGAGCTGACCATCTCCCGGGACAAGACCAACGGGGATGTGCTCATCCTCCTTACGGACGACGGCGTGGGCATGACCGCCGAACAGGCCGCCAAGGCCCTGACGGAGCCGGGCCCCGAGGAGGCCGCCGCCAAATTCCGCCATGTGGGCATGTGGAATGTCCACCGCCGCCTGCAGTACAGCTTTGGGGATGCGTACGGTCTGTCCATTGACTCTACCCCGGGGCAGGGCACCACCGTGACGGTGCGCCTGCCCGGCGATCCCAATCAGAAAGGAGTATTGTCATGATCCGCGTTCTTTTGGTGGATGATGAACCGTTGGTGCTCATCGGCATGCAGAGCATGCTGGATTGGGCCTCCCTGGGCTACGAATTGGCCGGTACCGCCCGCAACGGCGGTGAAGCGTTGGAAAAGATCCGCGATCTGCAGCCCGACATCGTGGTATCGGATATCCGGATGCCGGTGCTGGACGGCCTTCAGCTGGCCGCCAAATCCCGGGAGGAATTCGGCGCGCTTCCGGTCTTTATCATGCTTACCAGCTACGAGGAATTCAACTATGTGCGCCGCAGTATGGGGCTGGGCGCGGTGGATTATCTGGTCAAGATGGACCTGACCGCGGAAAACCTCACCGCCGCCCTTTCCCGAGCCAAAGAGGCCATCCACAAGGAACGGGCTTTGCGTGCCCCCTCCCCTGCCGTGACCGGCAGCCTGGAATCCTATCGGGAACGCTTTTTTATACAGCTGTACAACGGGGCATTTCCCAATGATACGGTCATCCGGGAGCATTGTCAAGAGTTGGGGCTGACGCTGGACGCGGCGGCCTACACCGCCGCTATTGCCGACATCCGCAACCGGGAACTGGACCCGGAACAGCAGGTGGCCCTGAGCGCCGGCGTCACCCGCATGGCGGCAGATATCCTGCCCAAGTACCTGCCCTGCCAGGTCACCGGCATGGATCTGCGCCATTTTGAAGTGCTGCTGTTGCTGGACAGCCGGGACGGGCTGGAAGAACGGCTTACCCCCATTCTGAAAAAGGTCAACGAAATCCTCTACAAATATTTTTCCACCACGCTGTGGTGGGCCATAGGCGCCCCCACCAGCGTGCTGCACCATATCCCCCAAAGCCAGAAAAGTGCCTTCTCGGCCCTGCCGCTGCTGAGCGAAAAGGAGCCCATCGTCTTTTACCGGGCCGAGGGCCGCACGCCCCTGGACCACCGGGCCCGGATCGTGGCGGAAGTCCAGGATTACATCCGCAAAAACCCGGAGAAAAAACTGTCGCTGAACGATGTGGCGGCGGTATTCAACTTCAGCCCCGGCTACCTGAGTCAGCTTTTCAGCCAGAACGGTGAAGCCAGTTTTGTGGAATTTGTCACCGAGACACGGATCTCCGCCGCCAAGGAACTGATGGCTTCCACCGACCTGAAAATCTACGAGATCAGCGAGCGGCTGGGTTTTGAAAGCGCTTTCTATTTCAGCAAGGTATTCAAAAAAATTGAGGGTGTCAGCCCGCGGACCTACCTGCGCAAACTGCGGGGCGACGCCGACACCAAGGAGGATGCCACCGATGTTGACTGAACTGTTGGATGCCCGGCCGGATTTTACCCCCGGGCGCTGGGTCCCCTGCCCCCCGTTGGGGGATCGGGCCGCCTGGGACGCCCTGCCCGCCTTTGACCGCTGGCTGTACGGCGGCGGGGAGGCAGCCCGCAGTGCCCGGCATATTCCGGCGCTGCCCCTGAGTCTCTGGCTGGGATTTACCACCCACGGCAACCGCGCCCACTACGAGCACGCCTATTTTGGCCGCCGCCGCACGCTCTGCCGCCTGGTCATGGCCGAATGCATGGGCGATACCGGCGAATATCTGCCCCAGATCGCCGACCTGGTGTGGGCCCTGTGTGAAGAAAGCGCCTGGCAGCTGCCCGCCCACAACAGCTACATCCGGGATACCCCCCAGCTTCCTCTGCCCGACACCACCCGTCCCATCGTAGATCTTTTTGCTGCCGAGACCGGTGCGCTGCTGGCCATGGTCCACTATCTGCTGGGGCACGCCCTGGATGCCTATGCTCCCGGCCTGGATGCCCGGATGACCCGGGAGGTGGAACGCCGCATCCTGCGCCCCTGGTCCGCCAGCCACTTCTGGTGGATGGGCAACGGGGAGGAGCCCATGTGCAACTGGACCACCTGGTGCACCCAGAATTGCCTGGTCGCCGTGGCCTTGCTTCACCCGGGCAGCACCCGGCGCATCCGGGAGGCGGTGCGTCAGGCCGCCTACAGCATCGACTGCTTCCTGAAAGACTACGGCGAGGACGGCTGCTGCAGCGAAGGCGCCCAGTATTACCGCCACGCCGGGCTGACCCTTTACAACGCCCTGGAACTGCTCTGTGCCCTGGCTCCCGGCGTCTTTGACACCGTGTGGCAGCAGCCCAAGATCCGCAACCTGGCGGAATATATCGCCCACATGCATGTGGCCGGCCCGTACTACCTGAACTTTTCCGATTGCAGCCCGCTGGCCGGTGCCCGGGGCGTGCGGGAATATCTTTTTGGCAAACGGGTGGGCAGCACACCGCTGATGGCCCTGGCCGCCGCGGATTTTGTGGCCGACGAAGACCCCGACCGGATCGCCGCTGCCGATGACTCAGAGGGGATCAATCTGTTTTACATGGTCCAGACTGCCTTTGCCGAGGCCGAGGTCCGCGCCTTTGCCGCCGGGGGGATCACCTGCGCACCGGAGGATGTATGGTACCCCAGCGTAGGGCTGCGGGTCTGCCGGGCCGGCGCCTTTGTGGCCGGGCTGAAAGCCGGCAACAATGCGGACAGCCACAACCACAACGATACCGGCAGTGTAACGCTGTACAAAAACGGGCAGCCGCTGCTGATCGACGTGGGGGTGGAGACCTACAGCAAAAAGACGTTCAGCCCCCAGCGGTATGAGATCTGGACCATGCAGTCCTGCTGGCATAATCTGCCCCGGTTCGTGGGACCGGAGGGCGTCTACGACCAGCAGGACGGTGCCGCCTTTGCGGCCCGGGATGTTCAGCCCCTGCCCGGGGGTCTGGCTATGGACCTGGCCCCCGCCTACGGCAAGGTCCCGGGGCTGAACCGGTATCACCGGACTGCCCGCCTTACCGATGCCGGCCTGACCCTGACCGATGAGACCGATTTTCCCGGCGAAGTCCGATTGACCCTGATGAGCCGGGAGGCGCCGGTGGTGGAAGGCAATGCCGTACGTTTCGGCACCCTGGCACAGGCCCGGCTGGAAGGGAACCTGCTGGGCATTGAAACAGAGGCGATTCCCATCCACGACGCCCGGCTGCGGCTGGCCTGGCCCGACACCCTGTACCGTACCGTGGTACGGTTTACCGGTCGGTTGCAGATGGAGATCGGGTAACCGCCATGGCGGTGTTTCTCTCTTTGCAGGGAGGCATGGCCGTGGGCAAAACCACGGCGGCCCGCTGGCTGGCCGCCCATGAACCCCGGGTCCGGGTCCTGGAAGAGGACATCACCCTGCCCGCCGCCGAAGTGCGCCGCCGTGGGCTGGACAAACACTGTTTCCGGGATTATATTGAAATTCAACGGCTGTTTATCCGCCACGAGATCGCCCGCTGGAACGCAGCACAGGCCTTCCCCTGGGTGGTGACCGATCTGGGTCCGGGGGAGACAGAATTCTACACCCTGCACTATCCGGCCTCCATCGGGCAGGACTGGCCGGTAGCCGAAGCCCTTGCCGGGGAGCTGGCCGCGCTGCGCCGCTGCAGGGCTGCGCACACCTTGTTTCTGGATGCTTCCGCGGCGGTGCTTCGCGCCCGCAAGGAAGCCGACACCACCCGTGACCGGGGCTTTTTTGACCACACCGTCACCTGTTTGCTGCCGGCAAAACGCGCCTGGTTTGCGGCCCAGCCCGGCACTGAATTTTTACCAACGGATACCCTGACCGCCGAACAACTTTGCGAGGCCGTTCATCACTGGGTGCTGCGCTGTATGGCCGGCACCCCCACATAAAGGAGACTTGTTATGGAACTGATCAAATTGAAAGTGCTGGACGAGGGCGGCACCACGCTGCTGACCTGCCCCGCCGCCGAACAGCTGAGCCTGGTATACCGCGCCGCCTACCGCCCCGGCGACCGTATCTCGCTGGAGATCGGCACCCCCGGGCAATACGTGGTGGCCCAGTTTGAGGATACCATGGCGCCGGCCCTGCTCTATGTGGAAAAACGGGAGATCAACTTCCATATTCCCTTCGGCGAACAGGCCATCACCTACAGCCCCAAATCCTTTACCGGGGACTGCCATATCATCCGGGCCCGTTTTGCCACCCCCGAGGAGATCGCCGCCCGGCGCAACCTGGCTTTCAACCCCTATGACGAGCATGGCGATACCGGTTTCTATCCCCACGCCAGCGCCAACGTCGAAACCCGGGGCGAGGCTGTCTTCGCCGCCCGCAACGCGGTGGACGGCCTGTATGAAAACGACGCCCACGGCGTCTGGCCCTACCAGAGCTGGGGCATCAACCGTGACCCCAACGTCGCCCTGACCCTGGACTTCGGCCGTCCGGTGACTCTGGACGAACTGCGCCTCACCCTGCGGGCGGATTTTCCCCACGACAGCTGGTGGACCGAGGCCACCGTTCTCTTCAGCGACGGCAGCAAGGAGGTACTTTCCCTGCAAAAATCCGCTGCTCCCCAGCGTTTTTCCATTGCCCCCCGCACGGTGACCCATCTGGTGCTCTGTGACCTGAAAAAGGCCGACGATCCCAGCCCCTTCCCGGCTTTGACCCAGATCGAGGCCTGGGGCACCGAGGCACAGTGACCCCGCCTTGCGGAAATTTCATTGTATTTCACAACAAAAAGTAGTAACATAATACTGTAAAACTCGTGGCCAGGAACGGTTCCCGGCCACGGGTTTTCTTTTTATCCAAGGGAGGGATGCCATGCGTGAATGAACTGACGCCGGAACATGTTTTGGGGGAACTGGCTGCCGTTGCCTTTGCCGAACCCGGCACCGAGCGGGGCGGCCAGGCCATCAAGGTGGCCGACAAGCTGCGGGCCCTGGAGCTGCTGTACAAGCACCTGGGCCTGGGCGACGGGCAGACCACCGAGGGGGTGGTCATCGTGGATGAATCCTGAAGGAGGTGCGCCGTGCGCATACAGTTGAAGCAAGTCATACCGCCGGTGTTCTGGCCGGTGCATACCGCCATCCACAGCGGCACCGTGCAGGAGGTGGTGGCCAAAGGCGGCCGGGGTTCGGGCAAGTCCAGCTATCTTTCCCTGGAACTGGTCTACCAGCTGCTGCGCCATCCCGGCTGCCACGCGGTGGTACTGCGCAAGGTGGCCGGCACCCTGCGCAACAGCGTCTATACCCAGATTGTCTGGGCCATCGGGGTGCTGGGGTGCTCGGGATACTTCCGGTGCACCGTCAGCCCCATGGAGTGTACCTACCTGCCCACAGGGCAAAAAATCCTCTTCTTCGGCCTGGACGATGCAGGCAAGCTCAAAAGTTTGAAGGTGCCCTTTGGCTCCGTGGGACTTTGTTGGTTTGAAGAGCTTGACCAGTTCGACGGGCCGGAAGAGGTGCGCAATGTGGAGCAGAGCATCCTGCGGGGCGGCGACTGGACCCTGACGCTGAAAAGTTTCAATCCCCCGGCCATGGCCCGCAGCTGGGTGAACCGCTATGCCCTGGAGTCCCGCCCCGGCAAGCTGGTGCACCACTCCACCTACCGGGACCTGCCCCGGAGTTTTCTGGGGGAACGGTTCTGGGCGGACGCCGAACACCTGCAAAAGACCAATCCCGATGCCTACCGCCACGAGTACGGCGGCGAGGTGGTGGGCAGTGGCTCGGCGGTGTTCGACAACCTCACCCTGCGGCCGGTGCCCGACGAGGAGATCGCCGCCTTCGACCGGTTCTACCACGGGGTGGACTGGGGCTGGTACCCCGACCCCTGGGCCTACAACGCCGTGTCCTACGATGCGGCCCGGCGCACCCTGGTGATCTTCGACGAGCTGACCCGCACCCGTACCCCCAACCGGGACACCGCCCGGCTGCTCATCGAGCGTGGGGTGGGCGGCGACGAGGGGGGCCCGCTTACCGCCGACGCTGCCGAGCCCAAATCCTGTGCCGACTACCGGGCCGCGGGACTGCCCTGCCGGGCGGCCATCAAGGGACCCGGCAGCCTGCGGGAGAGCATGAAGTGGCTCCAGGGGCTGGCGGCCATCGTCATTGACCCGGCACGCTGCCCGGCTACCGCGGCGGAATTCAGCGAGTACGAGTACGAGCGGGACGCCCGCACCGGCGAGGTACTGCCCGGCTACCCCGACGTGAACAACCACCACATCGACGCGGTGCGCTATGCGGTGGAATCCATCTGGCGTCGGCGGGGCGTATGACGGCAAAAAAGAGGGACCACCCGTGGGGGTGGTCCCTCTTTTTTGTTTGTGTATCAGTCCATGCCGGTGATGCGCAGCAGCGGTTTCTTGCACAGGTAGTTGAAGGCGGCAATGGCCCGGCCAACACCCACCATCGAGATGAGGGTACCCAGCCCCACGCCCAGCAGCAGGTTGCCGAAGCAGAAGCCGATGAGCAGAGAAATGGTCACACAGCCCAGGTCAAAGCAGTTCTTGCAGAAGCCCAGTTCCTTGCCGGAAATGCGGGAGATGGTGCCCACGATGCCGTCGCCGGGGTTGGGGATGAGCTGCATGGCCACCGTCATGGCGGCCCCCACGCCGGTGAAGATGATGGCCACCACCAGCAGCGCCAGATCGGCGGGCAGGTTGCCGTTTTTATAGGGGATGACCCCCGCAAAGAGGTTCATGAACCGGGCGAATACAATGCTCAGCGGCACCTACAGCACATCGATCCACTGGCGGTTTTTGCCCTTGATGATAAACTGGGCCACCACAAAGAGGCAGTAGACCACCAGGGTCAGGTTGCCGAAATTGAGCCCCGTTGCCTGGCTCACTGTAAAAGGCACCGACACAATGGCCGATGCCCCCAGGCCCGTCTTGGTGTTCAGCGTCAGGCCCAGTGCCAGCAGCACCATGCCCAACAGATAGAATCCCCAACGGGCGAACGTATGTTGTTTTGTTTGTTGCATTTGTTTGCCACTCCTTATCCTATTTAAGGATATACCCGGGCGGCAAAAATGTCAACTTACTGAGGTATCGGGCAAGGACGTTTCGACTTCCGTGAAGCTTTCCCCCGCCCGGATGTTCTCCACCATCTCCCCGGTGAAGGGCAGGCGGTCCTCCTCCCGGCAGGCCATCACCGCACGGGGCGCCACCAGCGTGCTGTCCGCCTTGACTTCAAAGTGCAGAAGGCTGCCGGTGCAGTATCCCGTACGCCCCACATACCCGATGAGGTCCCCGGCCTTGACCTGCTGGCCCGGGTCCACCGTGTAACTGTCCAGATGGGCATAGAGGGTGGCCCAATGGCAGCCGTCCGGTCCGGTACCGTGGTCCAGCTGCACAAAGTTTCCCCAGGAGTAATGGTAGGTGGCCTCCGCCACGGTACCGTCCGCCGCCGCATAGACCGGGGTGCCCACCTCGGCCACCAGGTCGTCGCCCCGGTGGCCTTCGTACCCGCAGAATACACTGATACGGGTATATTCCACCGGGCAGAGGAGCCGGGGACTGTTTTCCGGGTCGTTCAGGTCGGGCAGGCCCAGGGTATCCACGGCCGGGGCGGCGGGTTCGGGGTCCGTCGGAACGGCCGGGGCGACGACTACTTCGGTCACGGCGGGGGCGTCGGCCACGCGGGGCTTCACCATACAGGCGGTGACACAAAGCCCCACCACCGCCACACAGGCCAGCAGCGCCCCGACGCCGATTTTGCGGTACCGCAGCAGATGGACGATGCGGGTCCTGACGCTGCCCTGCCCGAAGGCCAAAGCCCCCGGCGCCATCCGGTTTTGCAGGGCATACCGGAGAATGCTCTCACAGTAGGCGCTGCGGGCGGCGGCATCGCAATTTCTGACAGCCGCCTCGTCACAGGCAGCCTCCATCGCCTCTTCCAGCTGGCGGAAGGCCAGCCAGGCCAGGGGGTTGAACCAGTGGAGGCAGACCACCCCGTAAAAAAGCGGTTTTACCTGGGGGTCGTGGCGGCGCAGGTGGGTCCGTTCATGGAGCAGTACCGCCTGCCGGGTGGTCTCTTCCAGCCCCTTGGGCAGATAGATGCGGGGCCGCAGAATGCCCAAGGTAAAGGGCGCGGGCACACAGTCCCCGCTGTAGCAGCCGTCGTCGGTTTTGCAGGCGGTGGCCACGGTGCGGGCCAGACGGTGGTACCCCCAGAGGGCCCGTACCGCCAGCACCACCACCCCCACCGCCCAGAGGGCAGCCAGCAGATGCCAGACCGTCAGGTGGGCATACCAGGGAGCCGCCGTGGCCGGAGCAGTGACGACAGAGGATTCCGCCCCGGGCAGCGCCATGGCAGCCGGGCTTTGGCCGATGGCCTGGACCCGGTCGGCGGCCTGGGCCAGCCGGGAATTTTCCGGCCGGGGCAAGGTCAGGGAAATGCCGCCGGGCCAGACGAACCGTAGCCCCACCGCCAGCCAGAGCCAGCAGAGCAGCCGGCTGGGGATATGGGCCCGGCGCAGCAGGGCGCTGATGGCCAGCACCCCCAGGGTGGCCGCGCCGCCCCACAGGCTGAGCAGCAGCCACCCCATCACCCAGGCTTCCATGGCATTTTCCCTCCTTTTCCTGCGCTATGTTTCAGTTTCCGTTCCGGAAGGTTTCTTCCATCTGCTGGGCCGCCGCATCCAGCTGCTGGCGGGCAACTTCCTCCCCGGCTTCCAACGCCGGGTCGGTGCCCTCCGACTGGCTGGCGGCGATGTCCTGCTGCAGCTCTTCCATCTGGTCCCGGACCTGCTGTTCCGCCTGTTGCTGCTGGAATGCCTGGAGCTGCTGCTCCATGATCGGGATCTGTTCCTCCACCAGCCGGATCTGCTCCTCCGTGACCTGGATATCGGTTTCCATATTCTCCCGCAGCTGCTGCCGTTCTTCTTCGGTGCCGGGGAACTGGGAGCTGATCTCCTCCAGGGATGCCTGCAGCTGGTCCCGCTGGGCGGTCAGCCGGTCCCGCTGCTCCTGCAGGGAGGTCAGCGTTGCGGTCACCGACTGGATCTTCCAGGACAGGGGTTCATCCTCCTCTTCGGTATACTGAGCCGCCCGGTCCCGCAGTTCCTGAACATCTTCGGCAGTGAGGGGGTTGGTGTCCCCTTCCCGATAGGCGGTAAGCTGACTGGGCTGTGCCAGGACATTATCGTACTGGATCTCAAAGTGCAGATGGTTGCCGGTGGAATTGCCGGTGCTGCCCACATGGCCGATGACATCCCCGGCCTTCACCGTCTGGCCGCTGGCCACCGTGTAATCCTCCATATGGGCGTACAGGGTGGACCAGTGGCCGCCGTCCAGCCCGGTGCCGTGGTCCAGAACCACGCAGTACCCGTAGCTGTAGTGGAAATCTGCGTAGGTCACCACGCCGTCCTGGGCTGCATAGACCGGCGTGCCCCGCTGGGCCTTCAGATCGTCCCCCCGGTGGCTGCTGCCCTCATACCGGATGATGTAGGTATAGTCTGTGGGGCAGAGGAACCGGGGGCTGTTTTCGGGGTCATCCAGATTGGGCAGCCCCGCCGTGTTGGCGGTAAAGGTCACCGCCGTTTCGGGGGTGGACGGGGTTTCGGCGGCGGCTTGCGTCGGGGCCGTCTCGGCGGTCTCGGGGGTGGCTTCGGCCACTTCCGGTTTCATCATGCAGGCGGTGACGCTGAGCCCCACCGCCGCCACGCAGACCAGCAGCGCCCCGGCGCCGATCCTGCGGTAGTGCAAGAGATGGACGATGCGGGTTTTGACGCCGCCCTGCCCGAAGGCCAAGGACCCCGGCGCCATCCGCCCCTCCAGGGCATACCGGAGCAGACTCTCACAGTAGGCGTTGCGGGCGGCAGCATCGCAGCCCCGGACAGCCGCCTCGTCACAGGCGGATTCCATCTCCCGTTCCAGCTGACGGAAGGCCAGCCAGGCCAGGGGGTTGAACCAGTGGAGGCAGGCCACCGCGTAAAACAGCGGCTTGACCTGGGGATCATGGCGGCGCAGATGGGTCTGCTCATGGAGCAGCACCGCCCGCCGGGTCTGGCCGGTGAGCGCCGCCGGCAGGTAGATGCGGGGCTGCAGGATGCCCAGGGTGAAGGGGGCGGGCACGCAGTCCCCGCTGTAGCAGCCCTCTTCGGTCTTGCAGGCGGTGGCTACGGTGCGGACCAGATGACGGTACCCCCAGAGGGCCCGTACCGCCAATACCACCACCCCCACGGCCCAGACCGCAGCCAACAGGTGCCAGACCGTCAGCCAGGTATACCAAGGGGCCGCAGCAGCTGCGGCGGCGTCGGCAGGCGCCTGCACCGCGGGCAGTGCCGCCGGGGCGGGTCCTTCGGCCAGGGCCTGGACCGTGTCGGCGGCCTGGGCCAGTTCCTGGTTCCGGGGCCGGGGCAAGATCAGGGGGATGCCCCAGGGCAAAACAAACCGCAGCCCCACCGCCAGCCAGAGCCAGCAGAGCAGCCGACTGGGAATATGGGCCCGGCGCAGCAGGGCACTGACGCCCCATGCCGCCAGGGTGGCCACCCCGCCCCAAAGGCTGAGCAGCAAAAAGTGGAGCACAAGGTCACGCATGACTCACACCTCCTGATTGTGGGCAGCGTCCAGCAAGGCACGGATCTCGGCGGCTTCGGCGTCGCTGATGGGCTTGGCGCTCAAAAAGGCCGCCACAAACCGGGGCAGGCTGCCGCCAAAGGTTTTGTCCACCACGGCGGCGCTTTCGGCACACTGGACGGCCTGCTTGGCCACCCGGCTGGTCACGGTGCCGCCATTGTTTTGCAGCACACCCCGCTCGCAGAGCTTTTTCAGCACCGTGTAGGTGGTGCTCTTCTTCCAGCCAAGGGCGTCGGCAGACAGTTTTACCAGCTCGCCGCTGGGCAGCGGTTCATGATCCCACACCAGGCAGGCAAAGCGGTATTCGCCTTCTGCCAGGCGCAGGGGTTCCTGTGCAGACATAGGGAATCCTCCTTTCGGTCGATGGGTATAGACTTTTGCATCTTTAGTCTATCACAATAGACTCGCTCTGTCAAGAAAAAGCAGGGGCCGGTTCCGGTCCCTGTTTTGTGGATTATACAAGGTGGGTGCGCCGCCGCCAGCAGACCAGCAGGCCCAAGGCCGTCAGCCCCGCCGCCGCGCCGAACCCGAAGGCCAGCCGCAGGTCCCACTGGGCCAGAGCGCCGAAGGCCAGGTTGCCCACAATGGCCACCCCGTCGATGATCATGGCATGGATGCTGAGGGCTGTGGCCCGGTTCCGGGTACGGACCTGGCGGTTTTGCAGCTGGGTCTGGAAAGGCTGGAACAGGCTGTTGGACAGCTGCAGCAGCCAGATACCCCCCACCGAGAGCACCGCCCGGTCGGTGGCCACCAGCACCGCACAGGCCAGGGCGGGCACCAGGCAGAAGAGCACCGCGGCACGGCGGGCGCCGGTGCGGCGGGTGAACGCCGCCGACCAGACCCCGCAAAGCCCCAGCAGGGTGGCGGCAATATAGACGGCACCGATGGCGGTGCTGTCCATGCCGCAGCGCTCATACTGCAATTGATTGAGAAAGACCGTGACGGTCTGGTGGACCTCGGTGAGCAACCCCACCGCCAGAAGAAAGACCAGCAGGCCCGGCGTGGTCAAGGTGGAGCGCAGGGTGGCGGCAAAGGATTCCCGTTCTTTGGCCTGGGCCGGCGCGGGGTGCACTTCGGTGAGGCCCAGGCTGAGCAGCGCCGCTGCCCCGTAGCTGAAGACGGTGAGCAGGGCCGCCAGCCGGTAGTTTTCCCCCACAAAGAGGGTATACACCGCCGAAGCCGTCAGCAGCCCCGCCATGCCCAGGCTTTCGTAGACGCCAAAGACATGCTGGCTGTTTTCCGGCCCGGCACAAAGGTAGAGAATGCTGGTATCCACGCCGGACAGCCCGGCAATGACCACGCTGAGCAGCACCCGCTCGGCCAGGAAGCTGCCGAAATCCGACGCCTGCCAGAAGATGATCTTGGACAAAAAATACAGCCAGCAGCAGACCACCATGGTGCGCTTGTAGCCGATGCGGTCGGCCACCACACCCCAGGGCACTTCCAGGGCGATGCAGAGGGCATAGGAAATACTCTCGATGAGGGTGATCTGAAAGATGGTCACCCCCTGGGCCTGGCGGTAGAGGGTGGAGATAGCACCGTAAAACACCATGCCCTGCAAAAAGGTCATGGCATAGAGCAGATAGATATTGCGTTTCACAAAAAATCGTCCTTTCCAAAAGAGTGCGAAACACACACGGCAAACAGGCGCCGGGATGCGGCGCCTGAAGGTGCGTTTTCAATCTCTTTTAGATAGGACGATGCATTGCAGTTTTTCCTGCCTTATTCATAAAAGGATACAGTCAGTATACCACGGCAGCGGGGTCGGCGTCAATCGTCGGCGCGCAGTTCCGCCCGCAATTGCAGTACCCGCCGCTGGATCTCGTCGATGACGGCGTGGAAGGCGGCATCCTCCTGCCCCGTGGGGTCGGGCAGACCCCAGTCCTCCCGCCGGGTGCAGGGCAGCACGGGGCATTGCACGTTGCATCCCATGGTGATGACCACATCCACCGGCGGCAGTTCGCTGAGGAGCTTGCTGTGCTGGGTGGCGGCCATATCCACCCCGTACCGGGCCTTCACCAGCCGCACGGCGTCGGGGTTGATGGCAGGTTTTGTCTCGGTACCGGCGGAGTAGCTTTCAAAGACATCGCTTGCCAGCAGGCGGCCCAGGGCCTCGGCGATCTGACTGCGGCAGGAATTGTGCACGCAGACAAAGGCCACTTTCGGTTTGGTGCTCATGCCTGGGCCCGGGCTTTCTCGATGAGGGCCTTGGCTTCCTCCTTGGTCAGCACCCGGCCGCTGGCCACTGCCTTGCCGTCCACCATCAGGGCCGGGGTGTGCATCACGCCGCAGGCCGCGATCTCACCGAAATCGGTGATGTGGCCCACTTCCTGGGGCAGGCCCAGCTCGGCCAGGGCCGCCTTGGCCGAAGCCTCCAGGGCGTGGCAGTTGGCGCAGCCGCCGCCCAGTACCTTGACGGCCTCGTTGCCGGTTTCTTTTTGCACGGATTCTTTTTTGCCAAAGAGTTTCATAGTACATACCTCCTGTAAATTAAACCAATACAAATTGCATGACGTTGAAAAGATAGCCCACGATCACAATGCCTACCACGCAGATGCCCACAAAAAGGGCCAGCAGCTTGGGTTTGACCACCTTGCGCAGCAGGATCAGCGAGGGCAGGGACAGGGTGGTGACCGCCATCATGAAGGAGAGCACGGTGCCCAGCTGGGCGCCTTTGCCCAGCAGCGCCTCGGCCACCGGGATGGTGCCGAAGATATCGGCGTACATGGGCACACCCACGATGACCGCCGCCAGCACCCCGAAGGGATTGCCGGACCCCAGCACCCTTTCCACCCAGGCCTGGGGAATCCAGTTGTGGATGAGGGCCCCCACGCCTACGCCCACCAGCAGGTAGGGCAGCACCTTGCGGTAGGTGGAAAGAGCCTGGCCCTTGGCATACTGCAGCCGGTCGGCGGTGGTGAGGGTGGGCGCATCCAGGTCCACGCCGCCGCCCGCATGGGCCAGGGGCTCCAGATGCTTCTCCATGTGCAAAGCCTCAATGAGGGTGCCGCCGGCCACCGCCACCACCAGGCCCAGTACCACATAGGCGGCGGCCACCTTGATGCCGAAGACGCCGGTGAGCAGCACCAGACTGCCCAGGTCCACCATGGGGGAGGAGATCAGGAAGGAGAAGGTGACCCCCAGGGGCAGCCCCGCTCCGGTGAACCCGATGAAGATGGGGATGGAGGAGCAGGAGCAGAAGGGGGTGACGGTGCCCAGCAAAGCCGCCACCGTGTTGGCCCCCAGGCCGTGGAATCGCCCCATGATGCGGCGGCTGCGCTCCGGCGGGAAGTAGCTTTGCACCCAGGAGATGAGGAAGATCAGCACCAGCAGCAGCACGGTGATTTTGATGGTATCATAGAGGAAGAACTGGACGCTGCCGCCCAGACGGCCGGCGGTATCCAGCCCGAGAACGGTGAGCAGATTGCCCACCAGGGTGTTGAGCCATTGCATGCCCAGCACCTGATTTTGGAAAAACAGCCAGAGATTCATCGGGAAGTCCCCCTTTTTCATATCAAGATTTTTTGATGTTTATGCCGCAAAAAAAACGCCGCACCGGGCGGCATCTTTCAGCGCTGGCAGCAGCCGCAGGCAGGCGCCTGGGCAGCCGGGGTGGTCAGGGCCAGCAGCCGTTCCACCGCCTTGGCCTGGCCGTCGGCGCTCAGCCGGTAGTGGGTCCATTTACCCTCCTGCCGGGCCAGCACCAGCCCCGACTCACACAAGATCTTCATGTGGTAGGACAGCCCCGACTGGGTCAGGGCCAGGGGTTCCTGCAGCTTGCAGGCGCACTTCTCACCGCTGCGCAGCTGTTCCAGAATGGCCAGCCGTTTGGGATCGCACAGGGCTTTGAAGATCTTGGCGTCCTGCTGGTAGGAATCCATGGTTTGCACCTCAAATCAAAATTTCTTGATGTATAGTATAGGCACCTCGGTCCCTTTTGTCAAGGGGGCTCTGTAACTTTTTTGTGGAGGGATTGTACCGGCCTTTCCCGGCGGGTATACTGAAAGAAAACCCAACCGGCAAGGAGGCACTGCCATGTGTACCAGCATTTCCTTTTGTGACCGCGGGCTGTATGGCCGCAACCTGGACCTGGAATACCATTTTGGGGAGCAGGTGGTCATCACCCCCCGGGATTACCCTTTCACTTTTCATCACCGGGCGCCGCTGCCCCACCACCATGCCCTGATCGGCATGGCCAGCGTGGCCCGGAACACACCCCTTTACGCCGAGGCCGCCAACGAAAAGGGGCTGTATATGGCGGGGCTCTACTTTCCGGGCAACGCCCATTACTTTGCGGAGCCGGACCCGGAAGCGCTGAACCTGGCCCCCTATGAGCTGATCCCCCTGGTGCTGGGCAGCTGCGCCACCGCCGCCCAGGCCCGGGCACTATTGGAAACCGTCCGGCTGGTTGCCCTTCCCTTTGCGCCGGGGTATCCCCTGGCGGACCTGCACTGGCAGGTGGCCGGACCGGACGGCAGCTTCATCATGGAACCCCTGGCAGACGGGCTGCACTTCTACGACGATGTGGCCGGGGTGCTGACCAACAATCCCCCCTACCCCTACCAGGTGATGAACCTGAACAACTACCGGGGGCTTTCCCCCCGCACGCCGGAAAACACCTTTGCCCCGGCCCTGGACCTGAAGGTATACGGCCAGGGGCTGGGCGGACTGGGACTGCCGGGGGATGCCTCCCCTTCGTCCCGGTTCGTGAAGGCGGCTTTCCTGCGTCAGAACGCGGTGTTCCCGGAGGACCGCGCCGCCCAGGTGACCCAGTTTTTCCATCTGCTGGACGCCGTTTCCATGGTGCGGGGCAGCGTGGCCACCCCCGAAGACCGCTGGGACGAGACCACCTACGCCTGCTGCTGCGATGTGCGGGAGGGGGTCTACTACTACCACACCTACGACAGCGGCTGTATTCATGGGGTGCGGCTTACCGAGGAGGCCATGACCGGCGACCGTCTGGGAATCTTCCCACTGGCGGACAAGCCCCGGTTTGTGTGGGACAACTAAAAAACGGGGACGTCAATCGTCCCCGTGATGGCCGGCCCCGTGGTGGCCGTAGCCATTTTCTTCACCGTCCTCACAGCCGTAGCCGTACCCGTAATAGGGTACCGAAGGCGTGGGTGCCGGTGTTTCGGCCGGTGCGCCTGCAGCGCTTTCCGCCGTGGCGGTGCCGCCCGACAGCGCCGCGATGCGGTCCCGGATCTCCCGCATGGTCATCCCCTGGACTTCTTCCGGGGTGACAGTGGGGTCCAGCGCCGCCAGTTCCAGATAGGCCCGGTATTTGCCGTAGGAGAGCCCGCAGTCGTGGGCGGCTTCCACCTCGCCGGTGGCGGCCTGGTAGCAATGGGTGTTCCGGTGGCTTTCGGTGCAGCTTTCCACCCCCGCCAGGATGCGGGCACAGCGGGTATCGTCGTCCCCGATGACCCCGATCTCCACCACCGCATCCTGAGCCACCAGCGCCGTGATGGGTTCGCTTTGCAGGATGGTCTCCACCGCGTCGGTGTAGGTGAGATTCTTCACATCCACCGTCTGGGCCAGGGCGGTGCCGTCATCGTTCCAGCCTTCCACCGAGGCGACCCGGTCAAACCGGTTGACCCCCAGTTCCAGGGAAGGGTTGACGTCGATGCTGATATGGGCCGTGGGGGTCAGGTAGAGCCAGCCGCCCCCCAGCACCACCACCGCCGCGCAGGCCGCGGTGGCCAGAGCCAGACGCAGCGGCCTGGCCGGGCTTTGCCGCCGCCGGGCACGCCGGGCAACAGCCGCCCGGGCTGCCGCTTTCAGTTCCGGCTCGGCGTGGACGGAATCAAAAGCGGCCCGGAATCTTTCATCCATCAACCTCACCTCCCAGTGCCTCCCGCAGCAGTCCCCGGGCACGGGTCAGCCGCGTGTAGATTGTGTTTACGTTTTTGCCCAGAATCCCCGCGATTTCGGGGGCGGTGTACCCCTCATAATAATGGAGGTAGACCACATCCCGGTAGGCGGTGGGCAGCCCCTGGACCGCCCGCAGTACCTCCCGGTGTTCCTGGGCGGGAGCGGGCAGTTCCGCCACCTCCTCCAAAGAGACCGTGCGGCGGCGGAACACGCTGCGCAGCAGGTCCCGGCAGGCGTTGATGGTCACCCGGATGATCCAGGCACGCTCATGTTCCGACGAGGCAAAGGGTGCGTTGTGCAGCAGATATTTCACGAACACCGTCTGGAAAATATCCTCGGTGTCGGCATAGTTCTTCAGATGTACCAGGCAGATGCGCCGCACGGTATCGGCATACTGCTCCACCGCCCGGTTGACCTCTTCTTCGCTGCGCATCGCAATCCCCCATCGTTTTTACGGCTGGCAGGCCCGGCCGTGGCAACCGTGGCCGCCGCCCTGGCAGCCGCCGGTCGTTCTGTTGTCGCAGATCCCGTCGCCGTTCTCATCGGTAAAACAGTACCCATAGTCGCAGACGCCATCCCCGTCGGTGTCATACCGGCAGGTGCCGTCGGCGGCATAGTCGCAGACGCCATCCCCGTCGGTGTCGGTAAACAGGCACTGCGCCGTGGTGCAGGTACGGTTTCCATGGGCGCGTCCGGCTCCGGCTGCCCAGACGCCGGTGGCGCCTACCGTGCAGGCCAATGCCGCGGCGGCGATCATCATAGCGGTTTTCTTCATAGCAGGTTCCTCCTTTGCAGGTCAAGGTTGTTTTGCCTTTCACCTGGAATACGAACCGGCGGGCCGAATCCATTCACCGCTTTGCAAATTTTTCTCTCTGTATCTTAGCGCAGGGATGATATGCTGTCAATGGGCAGGAAAAAGGCGCCCCCGGCGGGGGCGCCTTTTGCTGTATGGTTTGTACGGTTCAGTCGTCCTGTTCCTGGGAGTGGCTGAGGATCTCGCCGGTATCGGCGTCGATCTCGTAGTCGTATTCCGTGAAGCCTACCTTCCAGGAGAACTCATACACCGTGCGGCCATGATCCCGGTCCGTCTCCATCTCCATGGCGCGGGTGTCGCTTTCCGCCACACCGGCATGGGCCAGGGCGATCTGCTTGGCCTGGTCCGCCGTGACGGGGCTGCCGGTGCCGGAGGCTGCGGTGGTGCCGTTCCAGTTTTCGGCGTCGTAGTCGTAGGAGAGGATCTCCCCGGTGGTGGCATCGATCTCGTAGTCGTATTCCGCGGCACTGCCCTCGGTATTGCGGATAAACTCCACATCGTAGACGGCCCGGCCGTCGTCATAGTCCAGCTTCACCCGCACGCCCTGCAGGTCGGTCTCGGCCACGCCCGCATGGGTGAAGGCGGCAGATTTGGCGGCTTCCTCGGTGATATAGCCGCTGTTGGGGTTGGCGCTGCCGGCGATCCCCGCCGTGGGTTCGCTGGCCGGGGCCGCCACCGGCGCCTGGGCCGTGGCCTGGGGAGCCGTCTCCCCGGTATTCATCTCCCCGGTAAGAGGGGCTTCCGCGGTAACGTTGCGGCCATTGAATTCGTTTGCCTGGGCGCATCCGGTCAGCAGCAGGGCTGCCAGGGCGGCACCAATAACGAGAGACAGGGTATTCTTTTTCATCTGTATTTCCTCCTTTATGGGGTTGGTTTCCTTGTTGTGGTTCCAGTATACCCCCGCCAGATTAAAGCCACATTAAAGATTTTCCGTTTTTTCACAGGGAAGGAAAAAAGTGAAGGTGCTGCCGGTACCGAGGGTGCTTTCCACCGTCACGCGGCCCCCGTGGGCCCGGGCGATCCACTGGACCATGGAAAGCCCCAGCCCGGCACCGCCGCCGCTGCGGGCGGCATCCGCCTGCCAGAAACGCTGCCAGATCTTGTCCAGGTTTTCCGGCGCTATGCCGATGCCGTTGTCCTGCACGGTGCCCACGGCGTATCCGCCCTGCCGCCCCAGGGTCAGCAGGACCCACCCGCCGGGGCGTCCGTAGTGGATGGCGTTTTCGGTCAGGTTGATCACCAGCCGCATCAGCAGCGTTTCATCCCCCTGCACCATCACCCCGGGCTCCAGCCGGGTCCGGACGGTGATCTTCTGTTTTTCGGCCTGCTCGGCTTCGGTCTCCGCCACCATCTGGACCAGTTCGCTCAGGTCCACCCGCTCCCGGTGCAAGGGCTGGCGGCCCTTGTCGGCTCTGGCCAGCATCAGCAGCTGGGAGAGCATCGCCGCCATCCGGGCGGCCTGGGCGTGGATGCTTTCCAGGGCGGCCCGGGTCTCCCCCGCCGGGTGGGTCTGTTCCAGGGCATACTCACTCTGGGACAGAATCACCGCCGTGGGGGTGCGCAGCTCGTGGGAGGCATCGTCGGTAAACTGTTTTTCCCGCCGGAAGGCATCCTCCAGTCGGGCGAACATGGCATCAAATTCGGCAGCCAGGGTGTGGATCTCGTCCCCGCTGCCGGCAAGCCCGATGCGGCGAGAAAGATCGCCCCCGGCACCGATCTCCTTGGCGGTCTGGGTGATCTGCCGCACCGGGGCAAAGGCCCGCCGGGTGAGCAGGTACCCGCACACCGCCGCCAGTACCACAAACACCGGCAGCACCAGCAGGGCCCAATGCCACAGGGTGCCGATGGTAGCGTCCACCGCATCGGCTGCCGCCACGCTGCGCACCCAGACAGCCCCATACTCTTCCACCGTGATCTGCTCGTCGTAGAGGTACCAGCTGCGGCCGCCGCTTTCCACCGTGCGCAGGGTCCCGGCGTCAAAAACCACCGAATTGTCAAAGTCCCGGGGCACAAAGCCGTAGAGGGGCACCCCCGCCGTGTCGTAGAGCGAGAGGTAGACGCCATCGTCGAAGGCTTCCAGGTCCCGGTCGATCTCCAGTTCCCCGTCCTTGGCTTCCAGATTCCGGCGGCTGTCCTCCACCATCTGCTGCATCCGGTCCAGCCGGGTCTGCCGCGCCGACTGGGCCCCCGCGTGGAAAAGAAATCCCAGGGAAAGCCCCGCCAGCAGCACCATGAACAGGGTATACAGCAGGGTGACCCGCAAGGTAATGGAAAGGTGTTTCATACTTCCTCCCGCAGAACATAGCCCACGCCCCGCACGGTGTGAATGAGTTTGGGTTCCCGGCCATCGTCGATTTTTTTGCGCAGATACCGGATGTAAACATCCACCACGTTGGAACCGCCCTCGTAGTCATAGTTCCAGACGCCCTGGCTGATCCTCTCCCGGGAGAGGACCACCCCCGCGTTGCGGGCCAGATATTCCAGCACGGCAAACTCTTTGGCGGAAAGGGCAATACTCTGCCCGCCCCGGGAGGCTGTGCGGGCCATGCAGTCTACCTGCAGGTCCCCCACCGTGATCACATCGCTGACCTGATCGGCCCGGCGGCGGATGAGCACCCGCAGCCGCGCCAGCAATTCCTGCAGGGCAAAGGGCTTGACCAGGTAATCGTCGGCGCCGCTGTCCAGCCCCCGGACCCGGTCCTCGATCCCGTCCCGGGCAGTCAGCAGCAGCACGGGGGTCTTGTCCCCGGCAGCCCGGCGGCGGCGCAGTACCTCCAGCCCGTCCACCCCCGGCAGCATGATATCCAGCACCACGGCATCGTATTCGCCCCCGGCCAGATAGTCCAGGGCATCGGTACCGGTCAGACAGCTGTCCACACTGTATTGGGCTGCTTTCAGCTGTTTGACCAGCAGGGCATTCATCTCGGGCTGATCTTCCACCACCAGAATCCTCATGGTTCGGTCTCCTTTCCGGCTCCTTTCCTTCTATGATAGCACAAAAAGCGCCCTACAAAATGCGAACCGGCAACTTTTTTTGTACCGGCATTACTTGACCTGAGCAAGTAAGCAATGCTATACTGGAATCCGTCAAGAAAGGAGCCTGCCTTTATGTTCCGTACCTTTTCCTATGCCTGTACTGTGCTGTACCGCCGTTTCACCCATTATACCTCCGCCCGGCTGGGCCAGTGGGGGCTGAGTTTCGGCACCCTGTTTTTTGTGATCTATGTGGGCAAACATCCCGGCTGTACCCAGAGCGAACTCACCGCCGGGCTGCATCTGGACTGGGGCCACAGCCAGCGCACCGTGGTGAAACTGGTGGAAAGCGGATTTCTGGTACGGCAAAAGGAGGGGCGGGTCTACCGCCTGACCCTGAGCGAAAAGGGGCAGCAAGCCTTTGCCGCCAGCCACCAGGTCTTTTTTGACTGGGACAAACAGGCGCTGGCCAACCTGGACCCCGCCGAGCAGGAACAACTGCTGACCCTGCTGTACAAGGCCCTGGGCCGCAGCGGAATGCCCGCCCCTGCCCGGAAAGAAGAATAACGCCGCAAAAAGCCCCCGTATCGGACGATACGGAGGCATTTTTTTATTCTTCAATCCAGCCGGAACACCGGTTCCAGTTTGGGCTGGGCCCCGGTGACAGGGTCCATTTCCAGTTCCAGCACATCCTGCATGTAGTCGTTCCAGCGCTGGACCACCGGACTTTCGGCCTGGGTCTTTTCGGCAAAGGCCACGCCTTTTTCACACTCATAGTAGCCAAAAAGTTCCTCCCCACAGCAGAAGATGGAATAGTTGCAGATACCTGCCGCTTTGAGCACCTCCACCATTTCGGGCCAGATCTCGTTGTGGCGGCGGACATACTCTGCCTTTTTACCGGGTTTGATGCGGCCTTTCCATGCCATGCGTTCCATATCGTTTGCCTCCGTAGCCCGTGCACCGGCACGGGATTTTTTTGTTTTCAGTATACCCGTTTGCGACAAATTTTTCCATACATTTTCTGTATCCTTTTCAGGCACGGCCTGAAATTTTACAGCCTGGGCCGTCACAAATTCTTTAAAAGTTGTTTGGGGTTTGTTCAAAATGCTTTTATGCCTTGCACACAACCGGCGCGTATACTGATAAGCGTCAACCAAACAAACGCGGGCAACGCCCGCACAATCCACACTGTGCCTTGGACCATGCGAGGGCAACCGCCCGGTCAAGGCCAGACAACCTACAAGGCCCCGTGCCATGATATAGACCCGGATGTTCCGGCGCGCAGTACTTCCGGCAAAGATCTCCCCACCGTTTTACGGTGCGGGAGATTTTTGTTCCGGCATGTTCTTTTTCCCCGGCCAAGCCCTTGACACAGGTACGAAATCATACTATACTCTTTGGTACGAAATCGTACCGGCAGGAGGTTCCCATGCATTCCACCACACAGGACTCGCTTCAGCGTTTCAATTATCTTTTCGGGGAGACCGACGCCCTCTACCATGAACTGGCACTGAAGCTGGGTCTGAGCGACAGCGCCATGAAGATCCTCTACGTCATCTGTGATACCGGGGAGCCCTGCCTGCTCCGGGAGATCTGCCGCCGCAGCGGGCTGAGCAAACAGACCCTCAATTCCGCCCTGCGCAAGCTGGAAGAGGAAGGCACCCTGTTCCTGGAGAGCGCAGGCCCCCGCAGCAAGCAGGTGCGCCTGACCCCCGCAGGCCGGGCCCTGGCCGACCATACGGCCAGGGAGATCATCCGGATGGAAAACGCCGTCTTTGCCGGCTGGCCCGAACAGGACGTGCAGACCTACCTGACCCTGACCGAGCGCTTTCTCACCGACCTGCGTGCCCGCGGAGCGGACATGGGCCTGCTGCCCTGAACCGGGAGGACCTTGTATATGAAGATCCAACTTTCGGAGCATTTCACCTACTCCAAACTGCTGCACTTCACCCTGCCGTCCATCATCATGCTGGTTTTCTCCTCCATCTACGGTGTGGTGGACGGCTTTTTCGTCTCCAACTTTGTGGGCAAAACCGCTTTCACGGCGGTGAACTTCATCTTGCCGGTGCTGATGATGCTGGGGGCAGCGGGGTTCATGTTCGGCACCGGCGGGGGCGCCCTCATTGCCAAAACCATGGGGGAAGGGGATGACCGCCGGGCCCGGGAGCTCTTTTCCCTTATTGTTTATGCCTCCCTGGGGTGCGGCGTGGTACTGGCCCTGGCCGGTACCCTGCTGCTGCGTCCCTTGGCCGTTGCCCTGGGGGCCGAAGGGGCCATGCTGCAGGACTGCATCACCTACGGTACCATCCTGCTGCCGGCCATTCCCGCCTATGTATTGCAGTATGAATTTCAGTGCCTGCTGGTCACGGCGGAAAAGCCCGGCCTGGGGCTGGGCGTCACGGTAGCCGCCGGGCTGACCAATATGGTGCTGGACGCCCTGCTGGTGGCGGTATTGCCCTTCGGGCTGCAGGGCGCTGCCGCCGCCACCGCTCTGAGCCAATGTGTAGGCGGCATTCTGCCGCTGGTCTATTTTGCCCGGCCCAACACCAGCCGCCTGCGCCTGGGCCCTGCCGCCTTTGACCTGCGGGCCCTGGTCAAGACCTGCACCAACGGCTCCTCCGAACTGATGAGCAACATCTCCATGTCGCTGGTAAGCATGCTCTACAATGTCCAGCTGCTGCGCTATGCGGGGGAGGACGGCATTGCCGCCTACGGCGTCCTGATGTATGTGAGCATGATCTTTCAGGCAATGTTCATCGGATATTCGGTGGGCACCGCCCCGGTGGTAAGCTTCCACTATGGTGCCGGGGGGCACGCCGAACTTCACAGCCTGCTGCGGAAAAGCCTGGCCGTTATTACCGGCCTTGCCCTGCTGATGTTCGCTGCCGCCCGGCTCCTGGCCGGGCCGCTCTCCCTTCTTTTTGTGGGCTATGACGAGGTGCTTCTGGCCCTGACCCGCCATGCCTTTTCTATTTTTTCCTTCAGTTTTCTTTTTTCCGGCTACGCCATCTTCGGGTCCTCCTTCTTCACTGCCCTGAACAACGGGCTGGTTTCGGCAGCTATCTCCTTTCTGCGCACCCTGGTGTTCCAGATCCTCTGCGTGCTGATCTTCCCTCTGTTCTGGCAGGTGGAGGGGATCTGGGTCTCCCTGGTGGCGGCGGAAGCGATGGCGGTTGCCGTCACGGCGGTATTCCTGCAAAACCGGCAGAAGGTTTATCATTACTGAAAGGCCCCGCTCAGAAATCTGCACGAAAAAAGAGCCTCCCGGCCGGGAGGCTCTTTTCTGTTGCATGGCGCCGTTCCCGGCAGCCGTTTTGGGGATACAGCCTTTATTGTCCGGCGGCTGCACTGCGCTTTTTGTAGCGGCGGGCAATGACAACACCCGCTCCCACGAGCAACACACAGACCACTGCGTCCGCTCCGAACAAAGCCAGCTTCCACCCGGCCAGACCGGTATCCTGGGCACCGTCCTCATACATCCAGCTGTTGACCACCGTATACATCACGTTTTTGCAGGCGCGGCGCATGTACTGTACCGAGGAGGCCGCTTCGGGGTCCTGCACCACATTGGGGCCGCCTGCGTAGGTGGACAGCATGGCATCCACGCCGTTGGCCAGGGCCATATCCGCATTCATGAAGCCGTGTCCGTTGTTGCGGAAGAAGTCGGTGAGGGCAAAGCCTTCAAAGCCCCATTCTCCCCGCAGGACGTTGTTCAGCAGGTTGCTGTTTTCTCCGGCCCACTTGATGCCGATAAAGCTCCAGGAGACCATCACCGCATGGGTATCGCCCACCTTTACGGAAATTTCAAAAGGCTTGAGGTAGATTTCGCGGATGGACTGTTCATTGGCCCAGGCGCAGACCATCTTGGCATTCATCTCATAGAGGGCCAGATGCTTGATGTAGGCATAGACGCCCTGGCTGGCCGCCCCCTGTACCGTAGCGACCGAAAGATAACCGGCCAGGGTGCCGTCCTCTGAGAAATACTCGTAGTTGCGGGCGCCAAAGGCCGTGCGGTGGGTGTTCATGCCGGGGGCATACCAGCCGGCAATGTTCATCTCCCGGCACATCTTGCCCATCATGGCACCGTACTGTTCCGCCAGGTCCTGGTTCCAGGTGCAGGCCAGCATGACCTCCACCGGGAAGCCGATGGACCCGCCGCCGGTAAAGTTGTTGTTGATGGCCGCCGGGCCGTCGGCGTCCACCGTGGCCACCTTGCCCACCGATTCCATGGCGGGGGTCTGGTAGCCGGAAAGGGCGATCATGTTGCTCATCTCATCCACCGTCAGCTGGTCCAGCAGGGTGTCCCAGCGGGGATCGTCGTAAGCAGCCCCCCGCAGATCGGCCAGCTTCATACCGTTGTCGGCACCGGTGACCGGCATTTCCGCGTCGGGGTCAATGTAGGTCGTATAGTCAAAATTGCTGTTGAGGTGATATTGGGAGATCAGCTCATCGCTCATCACATCGGAAGCGGGCGCCGCCGTGGCCTGGTCATAATTGGCGAAGCCGTCCGCCCGGGACAGGTAGGTCACATCCCCCGCCGCGTCCCCGAACTGGTTGGTGGCCGCCACCTGGTCGCCGGCACGCTTGTTTTCCCCTTCATAGCGCACCGTCTGGTCCAGATGGTAGATCTTTTGATCCAGCACCGTATGGGAATCGCTGTTGATGGAGATCTGATAGTCTCCCGCGTCCAGCACATAGCAGCCGTTGCCGGTGGTGTCGTAGGAAGCCATCTCCTCCCGATCGAAGGAAACGGAAAGGGTCTGGGATGCACCGGGTTCCAGCAGATCGGTTTTGTCAAACCGGATCAGGTTGGCGGTGGCTTTCTCGATGCCGCCGTTCTGGTAGGGCGGATTGTAGTAGACTTCCACCACGTCCTTGCCGGCCACACTGCCGGTGTTGGTCACCGTTACTTCATTTGTACCCCACGTAGATGCCTTCCACGTAGTTCACAAAGGAGGGATAGTAGGTCTGGGCCATACCGGAGTTCATGCCCTCTACCGCCATGTCCTCCATATTGGAATAGTTGGTGCTTTGCCAGTTGTTCCACCAGGGGGCGGCGGTCAGGTCATAGACAAAGGTATCGGTGGTTTTGCCGGAGGGGTTCACCTCACCGTTCAGAATCTTGCCGATGGCTTCAAACCCGGTATGACCGGGTCCCTGGCACCAGAGGGCTGCACGGATCTGCGGATATTCCTCCACGAAGCCCAACTCCATGGGGTTGGCCGCGTTGTACAGCACAATGACGTTGGAGAAATTCTCGCAAACCAGCCGGATCATATCCTCTTCCGTCCGGGAAAGCTGAAGGTAGTGTTCCCCCGGTTCAAAGTCGGCGTACTCGGTGGAGTTGTTGTCATAGGCCGCTTTGCTCACATCGGCGGGCATGTCGTTGTGCCCTTCACCGGCAATACGGCCCAGCACGATCACCGCCGTATCGGAAAAGGCCTTGGCATTGTCCATCAGTTCCTGAGAGTAGCTGGCCGCAGGGGGTTCCGGCAAGGTCCAGCTCTGCTTGGCCAGGGACATTTCGGGCTGGTCGGAGGTGTAGGCGGTATAGAAGTCCACCAGCTCCTGATTCACCGTAAAGCCGGCCTGGGTCAGGCTGTCGATGAGGCTGGTCTTTTCATACAATTCGTTCAGGCCGCCGGACCCGGTACCGCCATACACCGGATTGACGCTGGTCCAGCCGAAGAGGTTGAGATTATTGGTGTTTTGCAGAGGCAGCAGACCGTCGTTTTTCAAAAGGACAGTGCCTTCCTCGGCGATCTGGTTGGCTACGGCAATGGCCTCCTGGGTGGTTTCGTCACTGACGGTTCCCTCCCCGGAGGAAAGGTCCAGCAGTGCGGCCATGGGACCCAGGCAGATCAGATTGGCCACTACCGCCAGGGACAAAACCATGCTCAGGGCCGCGTATCCGCGAACCATCTTTCGTTTGGGCACCTGCAGGGTACGTACAGCAACCAGGACGATGACCGCTGCGATCCACAGGACCCCCAGGGCGATCAGGTAGGGGGCACAGGTCTGTAAAACACCGATCACGTCTTCCCATTGAATGGCAATCACGTTTTTTCCTCCTTTTTTGCAGAACTTCCGTCATCCCAGACACGCCGGCCGTTTGTTGACATGCACAAAAGTTCTTGACATATTGTCTATAATTAATATGAGATGTCGTTAAGAAAAATTCAATCTACAGTTTTACGGAATGTCGTCGTTTCTTGACAGATTTCCGTTTTCGTCAAGAATTTTTCCGGGGAGGTCTCCACTATGGATGAGCAAAACAAAACCCTTCGCAAAACCGATCGCCGCACCCTGTATACCCGCCAGGTAATCAAGGATGCCCTGCTGGAAGCCATGCATAAAAAGCCCTTTGAACGCATCACCGTCACGGAGATCTGCCGCCTGGCAGAGATCACCCGTGCCACCTACTATCTTCACTATCAATCTCTGACCGATGTACTGGATGATGCTCTGGATGACGCACTGCACATTGCAGAAAGCGAAACCGCAGACGAGACAGAAAGTCTTTTGGAATTGAGCCACCGTCTGGCCAGCATTCCTGCCGATCATCTGCAGGAAAGTGACAGCCTGATGCCTGTGTGCCAGCGGGCCGCTTCCCTGCCCAAATACAAGGTGCTGTTTCTGGATGAAACGATTTCCGGGTATGTGGTCAATCGTATTTACCAATCTCAAAAGCAGCGCTTTATCCACAGCTTTTCCCAGCAGTTTCACCTCAGCGAGAAGGAAGCCCAGCTTCTGGCCTTGTTCATCATCAATGGCAGCTTCAGCGTGAACAAGGCCCTCCACTGGCAGAAGGACGACACCTGGTACCGGATCCAGGCCTTGCTGCTGCGGTTCATCACCGCCGGGTATGACGGCATTCTGCCCGCCGATGCCCCTGCCCCGTAACCCTGCCGGGTGCCGGCTCAATGACCGTGTTCCATCAAGTCCTCCACAACAGGGTCCTGACAATGTACGCCTTTGGCCTTGAGTTGCTGAATCTTGCCATGGAACTGGGGCAGGTATTTTTCATGGGCCACCAGAAGTTCATCCAACACCCGCTGGGTCTCGGCATTATTTTCTACCAGGGGATTCAGCACAAAGGCTTCCAGCGCCAGACCGTAGTCGCCGGTCAGGGCCGCCTGGATGGTGCATTCCTCCATGGCCTTCATCATCTGCAGCCAACCCTTTTCGGCAGCGGGCATGGGCCCCCAGGCCAGGGGCTGGGCCCCCGTGGCGGAAATGAGGCTGGACACCTCCACGATGGCGTCGTCGTCCAGGCAGGAAATGGCACCGTTGTTTCGGGTGCTCACCACCATATGGGTCTTGCGGTTGCCGTAAATGGCCCGGATACACTCACAGGCCGCGTCGCTGTAATAGGCGCCGCCCCGCTTGTTCAGCTGGACCGGCTTCTCATGCAGTTCGGAATTTTTATAGATTTCAAACAGTTCTTTTTCTGTCTGCTTCATCTGCTCCGCCCGGGTGCCGCCCTGCCGGAACTCTTCCAGGGCGTGGTCCAGCATGGCCTGCTTCTGGTAGTAATACCGATGATAGCCGCAGGGTAGCAGATTCATGCTGTGCAAAAGTTCCAGCGGGAAGGGTGCCTGATAGATGTTGGCCGGGGTACCGCCCCCCGGTTCGTTGATGTGGTCGATGAGTTCGGGGGTCAGGTCCTTGCCCTCCCGGTCATATACCTTGTGCCAGTGGAAATGGTTGAGTCCCGCAAACCGGTAGTTCAGATCCGAAAGGTCCTTGCCCAGGATCCTGGGTTCCGCCATCATGGCGATGGTGGGCACGTTGCACAGGCCGATGCATCTTTCCCACCCGAAATGTTTGATGGCGGCCTCGGTGACCATGCCGCTGGGGTTGGTGAAGTTGATGAGCCAGGCGTCGGGGCAGAGCTCCTTCATATCCTCGATGATCCGGCCGATGACGGGGATGGTGCGGAAAGCCTTGAAGATGCCTCCCGCACCGTTGGTCTCCTGCCCCAGCATACCGTGGAGCAGCGGGATGCGCTCGTCCTTGATGCGGGCATCCAGCAGCCCCACCCGGAACTGGGTAGTGACAAAGTCCGCATCTTTCAGCGCCTCCCGCCGGTCCAGGGTCAGGTGAACTTTCACATCGTAGGGAGACGCATCCCACATCCGCTGGGCCAATGCTCCCACGATCTCCAGCTTTTCCTTGCCATCCTCGATATCCACCAGCCAGATCTCCCGGATGGGAAGATCCTGGTAGCGTTTGATGAAACCTTCCATCAGTTCCGGCGTATAGCTGCTGCCGCCGCCGATGGTCACGATTTTGACCGGTCCTTTCATAACTAAACCTCCTGTTTACGGTTTGTTCTCCACAAATCCGGAGAAAGGCTGCCGCATCGCAGCCCGGGCTGCGATGTCTGCCCTTGCGTTGGTTTCAGTATAGGGCTGTGCCGTTTTGCCATCAATGGTTCTCTGCAAACCGGAGATTTTTTCCCCAAAAAAGTGCCAGAGGCAGCGTTGCCTCTGGCACTTTTTGAAACTTTTTCAGGATTCCGGTTCCCGGTCATCCATAAAATCCATGGACCGGGTCAGGTAATCGATATTTTTTTGCCGTTCTATGTTGTAGATACACCCGAACAGTACATCCAGCATATACTGCATGGCGATGTGGGAAGAAAACCGGGAGATGCGGTCCCGCAGATTCTCCTGCCCGCTGATGCTCAGGGCGTGGGTAACATGTTCCGGGAAGCGGTTGCTGCCCGCTTTGCCGATGAGGATGACGGGGACCTTTTTCTCATGCAGCACCGGCAGGATCGGCCGGATGAAGCTGGCCCGCCCGGAATAGGAAAGGATCAGAGCCACCCGGTCCGCCGTTGCGGCCAGCACGGTGGCCCGCTGGTTGTACGCCCCTTTGGGACAGTTCACCAACCGCCCTATGGTCAGCATCTTATCCTGGAAATTTTCCGCCACATTCATGTTGTGGGCATGGGTGTAAACGTCGATCCCCCGGGCCCGGTTCAACAGCCGCGCCACCTGCTGGACCTGCACGAAGTCCATGCACCGGTAGGTATCCTGAATGGCGGTCTCATACAGCCTGGCCAGCTTCTGGGCCACCGGCTGGGGGCCGTCATTTTCCCCAAAGGGATAATTCACATCGATCCATGCACTGTTGGCACGGGGCTCCGCCAATTCTTTGGCCACCGCCACTTTTACTTCGTTGAAGCCGCCGTACCCCAGCTTTTTGCAGAAGCGATGAATGGCCGACTTGGAAATATGGGTCTGCGCCGACAATTCCAGAATGGACAGCCCGGGGATCGCATCCAGATGGCGCAAGAGATAGCTGCCCAGTTCACTCTCCGTGGGTGTGATATGCTCGGCCAACCGAATGGCATTTTCCAGCGTCATTGTTTGTCTGCCTCCTTCCATCGCCTTGTTTCATCCGTGCTTTTCCCCGGATGGGCAGGCGATTTTCATCAGCTCCTCGATCATTTCATGGAGCAGCCTGGCCTGTTCCGTATCCGCGGCCGTATAATACACCTCTTTGCCCTCTCTGCGGTTGACGATCAGGCCGGCCGACCGAAGCAGCTTCAGATGATGGGATACGGCCGGGCTGCTCATTGCAACCGTCGCCGACAGATCCACCACGCACGCCTCACAGTGGCACAATACCCAAAAGATCCGCAGCCTGCTTCCGTCGCCCAGCTGCTTGAAGATCTCCGCCAGGGTCTGGAAATTTTCCCCGCCGGGGGGATTCTGCCAAGTTTCTTTCCCGCTCCGGCCAGGGTCCTGCGGCAAATCCATCTTTTCCATCCGATCACCTTCCTGTTGGGCTTATCATACCACAAACAGGGACGGATGGGAACTCATGCCCTTCCCGACGCCGCCCGGAGTGCGGACAGGACCTGGCTCAAAGAGCCATCCAATCCGAAGGATTTGTCCCGTATCTTGTCGGGGATAAAAACCTCCCCCAGGTTCACGGTGATATAGACAGCGCGGGGTTCCTGTTCCACCAGCTGCATCAGCGGCGCTTTGATAAGCCGGTTCCGCCAGCCCACCCCCAGTTCCAGTACCACCAGCCGTTTCCCGTGGTATCGTTCCAGAAAGGCCCGGTATCGCCGCGCGGCCCCCTCCCGGGGGATCATGGAGGGACCGGCCGCCATCTGGATCTCCATGGGGCCGCCGCAGTGGGGGCAACGGGGGATCAGACCGGAGGGCACCCTGCCGTTCCGTTCGGAAGCAGCCATCCGCTCCACCAGGTCCAAGGCAGGATACAGCCCCGGATGGCAGGGGCGGGCACACTGCATGGTCAGCCAGTTGCCCTCGATCTCCTCGATCTTTTCCGGAGCAAATCCGCTCATCTCAAAGTGGCATTCCCCGTTGGAGGTAACGATAAAATAGTCCTTGTCACCCACGAGGGCTTTCAGATCCAGCATCACCTGCGTGGGCTGATACCCACTGCAATATTGATGGATCAGCCGAGCCCAGAATGCCCACTTTTCTTCTTCCGACGGCCAGCGGGCCGCCATCCCCTGCAGCAGGCACCACAGGCCGTATTTTTTCTTGAAGTCACCGAACCACCTTTCAAAAGCCGGATCATCCGCAAAAAGATGCAGGCCTTCGGTGATGGACAGTCCGTTGCTGGCGCCGATCAGAATGGCATCCGCTTCACGGATCTTCTCCGCGATGGGTTTGAGGTCACACACCACTGTATTCTCCTTTCTGTATCTGCCGCAGGGCTGCCAGCGTTTCCGCCAGATCCCCCTGAATGGACAGACTCCGTTCTCTCAGGTATTCCGGCGCACCGGAAGCCGCCTGGTTCAGACAGGCATAAAACACCCCTTCATTTCTGGCCGTCAGTTCCCAGAAGGGCAGTTTGATGATGCCGGGCGTCATCTCCCCCACCCCCAGTTCCAGAAGGAGGAGCCGCTTTCCCGGCTGCTCCAACAGCCAGTGCCGCAGAAAATCATGGTAGCGGGTCAGGTTTTGCTGCCAGGCACTGCCTTCCAGAAAGGTATCGTCCCGCACCCAGGGCACAAGGATCCGGCCGCAATCGGGGCACCGGGGCACCTCACGTTCCGGCAGCCGCACCCCCTGCAGCCTGCGGGTCAGCCTTTCCACCAGTTCCCGGTTCTCCCACAGCTTGTCCTGGCAGGGCTGGCTGCACTGACAATACCCAAAATCCCCCTGAAAGGTACAGATCTTCTCTTTGGGGAACACCCGGGAGAACTGCCCGTCCACATTGGTGGTCAAAACAAAGACCGGTTTACCATCCACGATTTCCTTCAGGTCAAGATACGGCTGTCCCGTGGGGGCCTCCCACATGGCGCGAATGTACTGGCTGTAGTAGCCCCATTGCTCTCCGTAGCTGGAAAAGCAATGATAAAACCCGGCAAAGGGAGAGGTAAATCCGTAATATGCCCGGAATCTTTTCAACGGGCGGGACAGTGCCGGTGACCAATGATAATGGTCGTACCCCGCCGCGCTGGACAGGCCCGAGCCGCCGCCGATGAGGATGGCGTCCGCCCGGTGGATCTGCCGGACCAGCGCTTCCATTTTATTCCGCTGCTGTAGATTCATTCTTGCCTTCTTTCTGTTCCATGACCGCCACGGCATCCCGCAGCACTGCGGCAATGTCCTCCCGAATCGCCCATCCTTTCTGAGACAGTTCCCGGGGCAGCAGGGCGTCTTTGGGGTTGATGGTAATGTAATAGGCCTGCGGCAGGGAATAGGTCAGGTTCCAGAAGGGTTCCTGGATAAACATGGGGGTCATACACCCCACCCCCAGTTCCAGAAAAAGGAGCTTCCGTTCCCGGTTGGCTGTCAGAAATTCCCGGATTTTCCGGTATTCGTCCCGGTACTTTTTCCCCTCCAGGAACGTATACCCCCGCACCCAGGGTTCCATTTCTGCCCCGCACCGGGGGCAACGGGGGATCAGCTCCGGCGGGATGCAGAGGTTTTCATCGATCGCCCGGTTCATTTCATACACCATCTCTTGATTCCAGTAGATTTCGTCGTGGCACCGGCGGCTGCACTGATAATACCGGGAATCCCCCTGAATCGCGCTGAGCTTTTCTTCCGGGACCAACCGGGTGAACTGGAAATCCTGGTTCGTTGTCATGATATGAAAATTTTTCCCGCGGAGCAGACGCATCAGATCATAATAGGGCTTTCCCGTGGGGCACTCATATTCCATATAGGTCATACGGGCCAGAAAAGCCCAGCGGGCTTCCGGTGATGGGTAACGGTAATAAAATCCGTTGAACGCCCCTACGAATCCATACTTTCGGTGAAAGTCCCCCAGATAGCGCTCAAACATGGCGTCGTTGTGATAAAAGAAGTCAAATCCGCAGGATGCGGACATGCCGGCCGCAGCCCCTACCAGAATTGCCTGCGCCCCGTCGATTTTGTCCAGCAGGACCTGCACATTCTGACGATGGGCAGAAGATTCCGCAGAACTTTTCCGATTCAGCAGCATAGTTGACAAAGCCCTCCATAGTTGTTATTATAAAATTTACATGTTGCAATTCTATCATGTTATTTTATAAATTACAAGTTGGCGACCGATTTTTTTGAGGTGATACCATGAAATATTCCACCAAGCTGAGTGACACACTCCATATTCTGGCCTTTCTGAGTATGGGTGCCAGCCAACGGATCACGAGCGCCAAAATTGCCGAAAGCGTAAAAACCAATCCGGCCTATATCCGGCAGCTGATGGCCGCCTTAAAAAAGGCCGGCCTCCTTACCAACACCCAGGGGCAGGCCAACGCGGAGCTGACCAGACCTCCCCGTGAAATCACCGTGCTTGATGTCTACCGGGCCATTGAAGGCACCAAGCCGCTGCTGCATTGGGATATCGATACCAACCCGGACTGCGGGGTGGGCATTTATGTGCAGCTGAGCATCGCCCACATGTATCAGGAAATCCAGCAGGCAGCCGAGCAGAAGATGCAGGCCATCACCCTGCAGGATATCCTCGACCTCTACCACCGGAAACTGGAGTCTGCCGCCCCGGAACGGGAGACGGAAGTGATTCCATAAGGAGATGACCCATATGAACCCCCACAAAAAAACCGGCCTGGTCGTAGAAGGCGGCGGTATGAAATGCGCCTACAACGCCGGTATTCTGGACGCTTTTCTGGACGCACAGATCCAATTTGACTATTGCATCGGCGTGTCCGGCGGTTCCGGCAATCTGGCCTCCTATCTGGCCGGGCAAAAAGGGCGGAACCTGCGCTTCTTCACCGACCACATCCATTCCCCCGACTATTTCGGCCTGAAAAGCCTGTTCAAGACCGGAGATCTGTTCGGGCTGAAATACATCTACGGCGAACTGACCCGTGCCGAAGGAAAGGACCCCCTGGATTTTCCTGCCCTCAAAAACAATCCGACCCAATATGAGATCGTTGTCACCAATGCCCTGACAGGCGAACCGGAATACCATGGCATGGAACTGATGAAACAGGACGATTATCGGTTGATCATGGCTTCCAGCGCCATACCGGTGGCCTGCCACCCGGTGGAACTGAATGGCGTTCCCTGTTTTGACGGAGGCCTGACCGATGCCATTCCCGTTCGCCGCGCGCTGGCCCAGGGATGCGAAAAACTGGTGGTCATCCTATCCAAAAATCGGGGCTTCGTGCTGAAACCCCAGGGGATGCGCGGGTTATACCGGCAGGTATGCCGCCGCTATCCACGCATCGTGGACGCCATTGACCAAAGACACACGGTGTACAACCGGATCATGGGCCAGGTATTGGCCCTGGAGCAAAAAGGGGTGGCCTTTGTCTTTGCCCCCAGTGAACCGCTCCATGTGGGTACTTACTCTATGAAGGAAAAAGCCGAGCGGGAACTGTATGAACTTGGTCAGCGGGATTTTGCTGCGCAAAAAGAAGCGCTGGCGGCCTTTCTCTCCAACTGATGCGACCGGATCGGCCTTCTTCCCCCACAGGTACGGTGTTTCGTACCAGGTACGGATATTCTGCGTACTTGAAACCGACTTTTTCCTTCGTATAATGATTCTATCGGCTTTGCCCGGGCCTGTGGCCCTCCTCTTCCGGGGGAGAACCGGCCCATTCCAGGAAAGAAGGGGAAATTCCCATGGCTGTGTGCATCAAATCCCAAATCCAGAATATGAATCTGGTCATCGGCTGTACCATCGGATGCAGCTATTGCTATGCCAGAAACAACGTACGGCGGTTCCATATGACCGAGGATTTTGAAAAGCCGGAGTTTTTTCCCGGCAAACTGCGTCTCATGGACAAAGCCCGCCCGCAGATTTTCCTGCTCACCGGGATGAGCGATTTTTCCGGATGGAAACCGGAATGGCGGGAACAGGTATTTGCCAAAATGGAACAAAATCCCCAGCACCAGTATCTGTTCCTGACCAAACGGCCGGAGGAGATCCGTTTTTCCACCCCGCTGGACAATGCCTGGTTCGGGGTCACCGTCACTTCCCGGAAAGAGAAACACCGGATCGACGATCTGCGGCAGCATATCCGCGGCGGACATTACCATGTGACCTTTGAGCCGATGTTTGACGACATCGGTCCGGTGGACCTGTCAGGGATCGAGTGGATCGTCATCGGAACCGAGACCGGCCACCGCAAGGGGAAATCCGTATCCAGGCCCGAATGGGTACGAAGCCTGACCGAACAGGCCCACGCCCTGGGCATACCGGTCTTTATGAAAGAAGATTTGCTCCCCATTATGGGGGAAGCACAGATGATCCAGGAATTGCCCCCCGAATTCCGCAGCGTTCTGGAAAAACAGCAAAAATGGCAGAAATGATGGAAAACGGTTTTCCGCCCTTTTCCCTTTGGATCCGGCTCGCTTTCAGCGGGCGGCCCCCTCTGCCTTCCCAAGCCTTGTGCGGACACGCTCCGCGCAGGGCTTTTTCTGTGTGGCCCTTTTCTTTGCCCAAAAAGAAAGATCCTTGGCCCAAACGGAAGGAAGTTTCCGCCAGCCCTTGACGGCTGAATCCGGAGTGGCTATGATGGATTTACAGTTAAACAGTTGCTTAACTGTTCATAAATAAAAATCATAAAAAGGAGTTTTCACGATGAAAAAGAGCTATAAGATCGAAGTGGACTGCGCCAACTGTGCCAACCTGATGGAGGAGGCCGCACGCAAAACCGCCGGTGTCCAGGCGGCCACCGTCAACTTCATGACCCAGAAGATGATCGTGGAATTCCGGGAGGGCCAGGAGCCCGCCGGTGTCATGGCGAATGTGGTCAAAGCCTGCAAGAAGGTAGAGCCCGACTGCGAAATTTACCTGTAAAGACATCAGCCCACAAACCCTAGAGGAAAGGAAGAGGAACCATGCAGGAACTGATTGTGAATATTCTGCTGGTGGTTGTGGCGCTGCTGGCGGCGGTGCTGCAGTGGATCGGCCGCAAGCCGGAAAGCGGCATGACCAAAAAGCAGAAGGTCATGCTCTGGCGGATCCTGGCTGCCACGGTATTGTTGCTGGCGCTCCAGTCGTTGGGGGCATCCGCCTTTGATGCGCTGGGTGCCGCAGGCCGCTGGGTGCGGCTGGCCTGCTATCTGGTGGACTACTGGATCATCGGCTATGACATTCTGCGCAAAGCCTACAAAGGCATCCGCAACGGCCAGGTTTTTGACGAGAACTTCCTGATGGCCGTGGCAACGCTGGGTGCCCTGGCCCTGGCGATCTATGAAAACGGCGACTATCTGGAATCCATTGCCGTTATGCTGTTCTACCAGGTGGGCGAATGGTTCCAGAGCTACGCCGTGGGCAAGAGCCGCCGCAACATCAGCGACCTGATGGACATCCGCCCCGATTATGCCAACGTGGAGCGGGACGGCAAGCTGGAGAAGGTGGACCCGGATGAGGTGGCCATCGGTTCGGTCATCGTGGTCCAGCCCGGCGAGAAGGTGCCCATCGACGGCAATGTGGTGGAGGGCAGCTCCACCTTGAATACGGCAGCCCTCACCGGCGAATCCCTGCCCCGGGAGGTAGGCACCGGCGACGCCATCATCAGCGGCTGCATCAACATGACCGGTGTGCTGAAGGTCCGCACCACCAAAGAATTCGGCGAGTCCACCGTTTCCAAGATCCTGGACCTGGTGGAAAACGCTTCCTCCCGCAAGTCCAAGTCGGAGGATTTCATCTCCCGCTTTGCCCGGATCTACACCCCGGCCGTCTGCTATGCGGCGCTGGCGCTGGCCATTCTGCCGCCGCTGGTTCTTGGGTTTGGTCTGGGCCAGTCCCCTGCCTGGGAAACCTGGATCTACCGGGCCCTGACCTTCCTGGTGGCCAGCTGCCCCTGCGCGCTGGTCATCAGCATTCCCCTGAGCTTCTTTGCCGGTATCGGCGGCGCCAGCAAGGCCGGTGTGCTGGTCAAAGGCTCCAACTATCTGGAGACTTTGTCCCAGACCCGCATCGTGGTCTTTGACAAGACCGGCACCCTGACCCAGGGCGTCTTTGAGGTCAACGGCATCCACCACAGCGCTATGGAAAACGCCAAACTGGTGGAGTATGCGGCTCTGGCGGAGTCGGCTTCCAGCCATCCCATCAGTAAGAGTCTGCAGAAAGCCTACGGCAAGGAGATCGACCGCAGCCGGGTGTCCCACATTCAGGAAATCAGCGGCAACGGCGTTGTGGCCAGGGTGGACGGCCACAACGTAGCCGCCGGCAACGACAAGCTGATGAATCGGCTGGGCATTGCCTACATCAACTGCCATTGTGTGGGCACCATCATTCATATGGCCATCGACGGCCAGTACGCCGGGCATATCGTCATCTCCGATGTGGTCAAACCCACTTCCAAAGCGGCCATTGAGGCGCTGAAGGCCTCCGGTGTGCGCCGGACCGTCATGCTCACCGGCGACGCCAAGCGGGTGGCCGAACAGGTGGCTTCCCAATTGGGTGTGGATGAAGTATACAGCCAGCTGCTCCCGGCAGATAAGGTGGAGCAGGTGGAGAAATTGCTGGCCGGCAAACACAACAAAGAGAAGCTGGCCTTTGTGGGGGACGGCATCAACGACGCGCCGGTGCTGGGCAGGGCGGATATCGGTATCGCCATGGGCGCCATGGGTTCCGACGCCGCCATCGAGGCCGCCGACGTGGTGCTGATGGACGACGACCCGATGCAGATCGCCAAGGCCATCAAGATCTCCCGCAAATGCCTGGGCATCGTCTACCAGAATATCGTGGTGGCCATCGGCGTCAAGCTCCTCTGCCTGGTGCTCATTGCGCTGGGATTTGCCAACATGTGGCTGGCGGTCTTTGCCGATGTGGGCGTGATGATCCTGGCGGTGCTCAACGCCATCCGGGCCCTCTTTGTCAAGAATCTGTGAGCCGGCGCTTCCTTCCACCCCTCAGATGTCGGGTTTCTAAGCTGTATTATTTCAAGGGTCTTGCGGTCCTTCTGTAAACACAGATGCAAAACCGAAGCGCAAGGGAAAACAGAAAAAGCGGCTATCTGCTTGTCGGGCAGGTAGCCGCTTTTCTCTGTCTGTGGTTCCCGGTCTGCGCCGCTGCAGGGCGTTTGCCGGGCTTTTTAATCGGATATGGGGGGCAGGGCTCAGGACACGACCTGAGTGAAGTGGATCTGTTTGGGCATCAGCACCGGTTCCACCTTTTCCTGGAGATAGGCGTTGAGCTTGTCCAGATCGGGCTGCTCCCGGCCGGTAATGTCGGCACACAGCTCCATGCGGTGCTCGAGCCCCCAGGTGATGTAGGCCTGGGCGGACTCCACCCCCTCATAGGCGCAGAGAACCCGCTCCAGCTTGCCCAGATCCAGGAAGTCCCGTCCGGTGAGGGTCTCCATCATGATGGTACGGCCGCACTGTTCCAGAATGTCCAGGCTGCCGTCCGGCAGAATGCGGGCATGCAGACCGGTCTGGTACAGCACACCGGGGCCGTAGGGGTTGGTGATCTTGTCGGTCCAGTTGGCGGTGGGATGGTCCATGATGTACAAGGCACCCCAGGCGCCCAGGGGCTGCTTGCGGCAGGTCTCGTCAAAGACGTAGGCTTTCACCTGCTCTTCCCCGTCCACATCCGGGAGGAGGGCACTGCCGGCAACGGCGTTCACGTCCGCCGCCTTCACAAAGTAGTGATGGGGGAACAGATGCTGGGGCAGGTGCTTTTTCAGCCGCCGCACCGAGGGCTCGGTGAGCATGGCCTTGACAATGACATCCATGCATTCCATGAAGATCTCCAGCTGCTGGCGGTCAAACCGGTTGTCCCAGTACCGCAGCTCGTAGAAATAGAAGCCCTTGGCGTTGGACATGACCTGGAGATGGAAAGGCAGGGAGTCCAGCTGAATGTGTTCCCGGTGGGCGGGGGCGCCGCCGATCTCGTCCAGATTCAGGATGTCGCCCTGATACTGGAAGAACATCTCGTCGGAGTGCAGGCAGGAGATATGGCACCGCATGGTCTCCATGATCTGCCGGGCGGACCGGGAGAGCAGCTGGGGCACCGTCTCGTGGGCCAGGTTGGTGTACCGGAACAGGTAGCTCAGGAAGAGCGGGCCTGCCAGCCGGGTCCAGCGGCTGTCGGTACGGCCGCTGTGGATGCTGCTGCTGACCACATCCTTCTCATTGCTGAAGATGGAGATGCAGTAGTTGAAGGCGGTGAGGAACATGACATTCTCGGACACCTTGTGCTTGGCGCAGAAGGCGTTGAGCTGGTTGGGGCTGACGGTGAACCGCCCCTTCAGAGAAGCGTTTTCCCCTTTGTCCAGATCATGGAAGTCTTTGCGGTTCAGGATGCTCTTTTTGATGCGGGCGTCCTTCAGCAGTTCCCGATAGTACTGAATATCCTGCTCCCGCTTGCCCTTCTTCTCCCGGGCCTTCTCGTCCAGCACGTACTCAAAGAGGGTGTAGCTCTCCTTCTCCACCGGCTCCCCGGCGTACAGACGGTTCAGGTCCTCAAAAAGGATCTTCAGGGTCATGCCGTCACCCACAATGTGGGCAATGTCAAGGAACAGATAGTTGGCGCTGTCGGTCTGGTAGATGCCCGCATGGTAAAGGGGCTCGCCCTTGCCGTAGAGGAAAGGTACCAGCAGATGCTCCCGGGTCTGGGCAAATTCCTCATCGCTCTGGCGGCAGATGGGCACATGCACCCGCAGTTCGTCGTGGCGGAAGCTCTTGTAGGCGCCCTCGTCCATCTGGATGATGGATTTCAGACCGGGATGGACGTCAAACAGGTCCTCCACGGCGGTCTGGAGCCGCTGCAGGTCCACGCTGGGGTCCAGATGGATGAGGGAGGGCAGGTTGGCGGTGGTGTTGCCACGCATGACGTAGGCAAAGTAGATCTGCAGGTTGGTGAGGGGGTACACCGCACGGACGGAGTAGTCCACCTTTTCCTCCTGCTGTTTTTCCTGGTAGTAGGCCTCCAGCTTTTCCACGCTGGCATGGGCCATCAGGTCGTCCAGGGTGATGGAAAAATCCATCTTGTCGGACAGGTCGGTGAGGAGCATCACGCTGCCCATGGAATCCATGCCCGCCCGGTAGAAGTCGGTGTCGATGCCGAAATCCTGGTGGCCCAGCACCCCGGCCACGCAGTCATAGATCTTCTGCTGCAGTTCGTTTTTAGGCAGGATGCGGTTTTTCCGTTCCTCCTCCTCGGCCTGCTTCTGGCTGAAGTAGTGGGTACGCTTGATCTTCCGGGAGCTGGTCTTTTCAAAGGGGTTCTTGCGCACCCGGAAGTTGAGGATCCGCTTGAAGGTGGGCAGCTTCTGGTTGATCTTGGCAATGCTCTCCCCTACCGCGGCCTGGATGTCGGGGATGTCCATGTCCTCGGCGTACCGGAAGTTGGGGTAGATCTCGGCGGTGATGGTGTCGTTCTCCTCAAACACCAGAATGTCCTCCACAATGGGCTCATCGTCGAACATGTTCTCGATCTGCTCCGGGGCCACATTCTCGCCGTTGCTGAGAACGATCAGATTCTTTTTCCGGCCGGTGAGGTAGAGGAAACCCTCCTCATCCAGATAGCCCAGGTCGCCGGTGCGCAGCCAGCCGTCCTCGGTCATGGCTTCCGCGGTGTTTTCCGGGTCTTTGTAGTAGCCCATCATCACGGAGGGGCTCTTGACCTGGATCTCTCCGTCCACAATGCGCACCTGGCAGCGGGCTACCACCTTGCCCACCGACGCCACCTTGTCGGGGCGGTCCCAGTCGGGGGCGGAGATGACGGGCGAGCATTCCGACATGCCGTAGCCCTGGCCGATGAGGATGCCCATATCCTGGTAGTTCTTGGCCAGTTCGGGGGTCAGGTAACCGCCGCCGCAGATGATTTTCCGCAGGCGGCTGCCGAAAACTTCCTCCTTCAGCTGCTGGGGGGTCATCTCGGGATGCTGGGTCTTGACCATCATATACCGGTTGAACAGGGCCTTGGCCACCATAGGCACCGCCCGGAAGGAGGTGGGCTGGAACAGTTTCAGATGGTCCGCCAGCTTGCTCAGGTCCCGGTTGAGGCAGAGCAGCACCCCGTACCGCATGCCTGCCAGCACATCACTGTTGATGCAGAATACATGATGGATGGGCAGGATGTTCAGGTACACCTCGTTCTCATCTTTGTAGGTGGAGGAGAAGGCGTTGTCGATGAGGTTCCGGTTGGACAGCATGACGCCCTTGCCCCGGCCGGTGGTGCCGGAGGTAAAGAGGATCATGGCACAGTCGTTCTCCGAGACATCGGGGGTGACCCGGCGGCCGGCGAACTCTTTCAAAATGTTGTCCGAGCAGGGCACATGCTTGCCGTGCTGCAGGGATATGTAGGTTTTGATCCGAGGGCAGGAAGCCTTGACCCCCTCCACCAGGGGCGCATGCTCCCAGTCATAGAACAGGATGTCCACATCGGAACGGGTCAGACAGTCCTCCAGACCCGCCACATCCAGCTGCACGTCCAGGGGCACCACCGTGTTGCCGTTGGCCATGACGCCCAGCATCACCGCCAGGTAGTGATGGCTGCTGCTGCCCAGCAGACCCACCTGGACTTTGCGGCCTGTCTTGGCATCCTGTTCCTTGACCCAGGCCGCAATGGCATGGCACTGCGCCACAAATTCCGCATAGGTCACATCGTAGACCACGTCGTTGTCTTCATATCGCAGAAAAACTTTGTCGCCGTATTCCTTGCCTGCATTTTCCACCAGATCATACACTGTTTTGGTGTTTTCGTAGGTAATCATATTCTCCCTCCTGAAAGTATCACACCATGTATCCAATCGCACATTTGATCGTCTGTCAATTTTTTCTCTTTCCTGCGCCCTTTTTTGCAGGGGCGCTATAGTTGAGTATACCACATAAAAGGGAAAATGCACCTTGACAAATGTACAAATTATCAAAATATGATCAATTTTCAGAGAAACGCAAAAAATTTACCTAAAAAAATGGAAATAATTCCGCAGGTTCCACAAAAATTTCAGGCCGGAAAAATCCTACAGAAAGGAGAAGTTTGTCAAAAAACTGAACAAAGGTTTAAAAAAAGCCCGGGCCGGAGCCTGGGCTTTGGAAAATCGGAATCGTTTTTGCGGATCAGTTCTTGGCGGCATCGGGCAGACGGCCCAGCCGGGTGTTGTCGGTGGTGCGGTCCGCCAGAGCGGGAACGGGATGCTTTTTGGTCTGGTACCGGTAGTCCTCCCCGTTTTTCTCCTGGTAGGTCCGGATGATGCAGTGGCTGGGCACCGCCTCAGGGCCGCCCTTGTTCACCGCCTCCTGGTAGCGGAAGAAGGGGGAATCGGGGTCAACCTGATCAATGGGCAGGTAGTCCTCCCCGGCGGCGGTAAGCTCCACCGTATTCTTCAGCACCTTGCGTACATAGTCGATCTGGGGCGCAAAGCGGAGCAGTTCCGGGAACTCCCCTTGGGGCAGTACCTGCTGCCACTCTTTGCCCTCGTACTTTTCCAGCAGCTGGGCTGCCTTGTGCAGGTGTCCCACCTCCATATCGAAATACCGCTCCCAGATCTTCTTCACCTCGTCGTCGGTCTCGGTCTCAAAGCAGGACCAGTAGAGGTAGCATTCGTTATACTCGTGGAGCAAAAGATTCTCCAGCCAGGTACAGCCGGGGTCCATGAGCGCTCCGTACTGGGTGACGTGCTGTTCCTCCACCATGCCGATCTCCTGGTAGAGCCGCCGGCCCAGGTCGTTGGGATAGAAGGCCCCCAGGTTCATATAGTAGTTCATGGTCTGCTGTTCTGCGGCGGTGATGGTGCAGGTATCCAGCATGGTAAGCAGATCGGCCTTCCTGAAATCGCAGGCCCGGCGGACGCTGTCCACAGGATGGCGGTGGTGGGCGATGGTGGGCCGTCCGGGCATGATCTCGGTGTAGCCCCCCACCAGCTGCTCCGCCCGGATGCCCTGCTCCATTTCCAGCAGGTCCGCATACCGGTACAGGTGGTCAAAGTCCTCCAGCAGGGCAAAGTTCAGCGCCTTCACCACATAAGGGTCCGGGTCCCGCTGGGCCAAAATGGCGGTCAGGTCTACCGCCAGCTGCTCGTAGGTGATGGTGGTCTCCAGCTGGGTCTCGTCGGCGGGCTTCAGGTAGGCCAGCTGATGCTGTTGCTGCTGCTCCTGCCGCCGGGCCACCGCCAGTTCCCGGCGCAGGTCGTTGTCGGTGCAGTGGCGATGGAACTGGTGGCCGAACCACACCGCCTCGTACTCGGCCCCCGTCATCAGGATGATGCGCACCTTGGTATAGGCGTCCGTCTCGTCCTTGCAGTAGGCTTTGGGATACAGACTTTTCCAGCTCTGGAACGCTCCGGCCTTCCGGGAAGGTTTCTCTTCAAAAGGATTCATACCCTGTTCCTCCTTGCAGTTTCTCCTTTCGTAGTATAAGGCAGCCGGAGCCGGATTATACACAGGCGGCACACTGAAAGAACCGGTGATCTTCCTGGATTTCCGCCACCTTGTCCTCCGGGTAGCGCTTGACAAACTGGGTATCCTGGTTGGTGGTCAGTACAAAGAAGTCCTTGCCCTCCACCAGCGCGTTCAAATCCTGATAAAGCCGACGCACCGGAGTGGTCTGCCAATGGGTCAACCACTCCGGTGCTTTACAGCTTTGTCCTGAAAGGCGATATCCGCCGGGTCGCCGTGGCGGAACTGATCGAACCAGAACAGAATCTGTTCCCGGGTGATGGGCGGTTTTCCGATCTGCTCCTGCAGGATGCTGGGTTCCAGCGCTTCACGCTGCTGTTCCAGTTCCTCCATGCGTGCTTTGGTGGCGGACGTCAGGATGCCCCGCTCGATGGCCGCCAGCAGGTCGATGACCCGATCACTCAGCACCTTTTCCAGCGCCGCCTGCACCACAAACTGCTCCAGCGGTTCCTTGCACACCGGCTTCAGGCCGCAAGCCTCCTTGTCGCTGCGTTTGCGGGTGCCGCATTTTATTTTCTATGTGGGAAAAATTTCCGAATGTAAAACACCCCGGAAATAAGAGCAGAAAGCCCTATCCATAAAACCACGAAAATGCAGAATGTCAACAATTTTACGTCATTCACATAGGGAACCAATGCAATGTAAATAAAAGACAGCGGCAGCGACAAATAGCCCAGCATTCGATGGGCAACGATCCATGTCTGTTCATCAAGAAGTGTCCAGGGCAAGCGTAACCCCAAAAACTTGTTATAAGGAACTTTGGGCGACAGATTGCCAAACCCAACCATAAAAATGCAAATCAGAATGGGCGCTATCCATTCACTCCCCTGCGGAGATAATACACCACCTATTGCAAGAAGCGCAGCAACAACACAAAGAATAAAGTAAATGAATCCTGCAACAGACAATTTTTTCAGCAGGGCAAATCTCGGACTGGTATGATCCACGTCAATAATCGTTTCCATGTTTAAATAGAGTGTGATCATTGCTGCAAGAGACAAAAGGATCACCAAGCCAAATGCCAGGATCTGATTTTGTACGGCCAGAGCAGCAATAACCGTAAATATTCCCAGCGTAATGATCAGGCCACGAATCATGTTATAAGACACAAGACTCACCTCCAGATCCTTGAGGCCGTGTTTTTTCTTCTTTATCCTCAACGCGAAGCAACTTGATGATTTCAATTAATGATTCCTGTAATACCGAAAGATTCAACGAATACAACAAGGTCGTTCCCCTTCGCTCGGCTACGATGATATCCGCCTTTTTCAATACATCCAAGTGTCTGGAAACTGAAGGGGCAGAAATATCAAAATGGGATGCTATTTCTCCCGCGCTCATCGAATTCCATTTCAACATTTCTATGATTTCGCGCCGGACAGGATTGTCCAGTGCATAAAACAGGGAAGTCATCACTCTTATAACACCTCTATTCTTTATGCAAAGGCCCCATATTTAGCAAATTTTCTAATTAGAGTATATGCTAAATACGGGGTACTGTCAACACTTCACTTTTTCGTTTTTTCACTCTCCGGACATTCCTTTTCTTTCTTCCAACTGGTAAAACGCCTGAATCCCGGTCAGCAGAGGCCGGGCAAACCTCCCCAGCCGGGCCCGGATCACCCCTGCATCCCTGTTATTTTCCTTTTTCACATATCCTAGTGATGTGTACTGAACAAAATTTTGTTTGCTCCCCATGGCAAAACCCGCTATACTGGAACCAAAATCCATCCCAGGAGGGGTTCTCGTGAAGATTCTGCTTGTGGAAGATGACACCGCTATTGCCGGGGCGCTGGAAGCCTTTCTGACCCAAAAAGGCTGCCGGGTCAACGTCTGCCCCACCCTTTCGGTGGCCCGGAACCGGCTGGCAACCGACTTGCCCGATGTGGCCGTGCTGGACTGGAACCTGCCCGACGGGCAAGGCGCGGACCTTTGCCGGGAGCTGCGGCAGCGCTGGCCCCGGCTGCCCCTTCTGATGCTGACGGTGCGGGACGATACCCGGGATATCCTTGCGGGATTCGCCTGCGGCGCCGACGATTATGTGACCAAACCCTTTGACCGGGAGGTGCTTTACGCCCGGCTGCTGGCCCTGGGGCGGCGCAGCCGTCCCGACGAGGAAACGGGGCTTTGCTGCGGCGGCATCCGGCTGGACCCGGCCCGGCAGACCGTCACCTGCCAGGGGGAACCGGTGGCGCTGGCACCGCTGGAATACCAGCTTCTCCATCTGCTGATGCAAAACAAGGGCCGCACCGTGACCCGGCAGCAGCTGCTGGACGCCCTGTGGGACAAAAACGGTCACTTTGTCAATGACAACACCCTCACCGTGACGATGAAACGGCTGCGGGAAAAACTGGGCCGTCCCGCCTGCCTGAAAACGGTGCGCAGCTTCGGCTACCGATTGGAGGAACCCCAACCATGAAACCTTCTTTTGTGCGCCGGATGGCGGTTCCCGCAGTTTGTCTGCTGGCGGTGGCGGTAGTGACGGGCCTGCTGGCCTGCTGGTCCGCTGCGCGGCAGCTGGCTTTGCTGGACGGCTTCTGCACGGCCCTGGTGGCCCGTGCCCCCGAAACCGCCGATGCCGTCTACGCCCTGGTGAAGGAGGGGACCTTTGCCGGGCAGGCAGCCCCGGGCGTACTGTCGGAACTGGGGTACCGCCCCCGGGATTTTGCCGCCGGGACCGGGTGGCTGTTCGCCGTGGCCGGGGCGGCGCTGGCTTTGGGGCTCGCCCTGCTGGGCGGGGGATTTTTCCTTTCCCGCCGGGCCGCCCACCGGCAGCGTCAGCAGCTGATCCGCCTGCTGGAAGCCGCCCGCACCGGCCAGTCTCTGCCGCTGCTCACCGGGGACGGCATGGCCGAGGGCAGCTACGCCCGCCTGGCCGATGAGATCCAGAAAACCGTCACCGAGCTGGCCCTCACCCGGCAGGCGGCGGTTAGGGCCCGGGACCGGTTTGCCCAGAACCTTGCCAACATCGCCCACCAGCTGAAAACACCCCTCACGGCCCTGTCGCTGGCAGCCCAGAACGCCGGGGATGCCGGTGGTGCCCTGGCCGCCCCGCTGGAACGCCTCACCGGGCTGGAGGAATCCCTGCTGTTGCTGGCCCGGCTGGACACCGGGGCTCTGCCCTTGCACCCTGAACCCTGCGATCTCTACACCCTGCTGATGATGGCGGCGGACAACCTGGAATCCCTGGCCGAATCCGCCGGGGTGACGCTGGACATCCCGGAACTGGAGCCCATCCCGGTCACCTGTGACCCCGACTGGACGATGGAAGCCCTTTTGAACCTGATGAAAAACTGCGTGGAGCACGCCCCCGCAGGCAGCGCGGTCCGCTGTTCCTGCCGCCGCAACGCCCTTTATACCGAGGTGGTGCTGCAGGATGCAGGGGCCGGTTTCTCCCCGGCCGATCTGGACCATCTGTTTGAGCGGTTTTACCGAGGAGAGCACCCCAGCCCCCACAGCACCGGGCTGGGGCTGGCCATTGCCAAAGAATTGCTGGAACGGCAGAACGCCCTGGTCCATGCCGAAAACGCCCCCGACGGCGGCGGACGGTTTGTGGTGCGGTTTTACCGGTGACTGTCACCGGAATGTCACCTTGCGGTGGTAGAATGGACGCCAAAGGAGGACATTTCATGGAACTGCTGCGTTGTACCGATCTGAAAAAAGTGTACGGCAAGGGGGACACCGCCGTCTGTGCCCTGAACGGCATCGACCTGACGGTGACCCGGGGGGAATTTGTGGCTGTGGTGGGGGCGTCCGGTTCGGGCAAATCCACCCTGCTGCACCTGCTGGCCGGGGTGGACAGACCCACCGCCGGGCAGGTACGCATCGACGGGGTGGACGTGGGCGCGCTGGACCCCACCCGGGCCGCTTTGTTCCGCCGCCGCAAGGTGGGGCTGATCTACCAGTTCTTCAACCTGATCCCCACCCTGTCGGTGGAGAAAAACATCGCCCTGCCCCTGCTGCTGGACAAGCGGACCCCCGACCCCGCCTTTTTTGACCAGCTCCTCGGCACGCTGGGGCTGAAGGAAAAGCGCCGCGCCCTGCCGGGGCAGCTATCCGGCGGGCAGCAGCAGCGGGTGGCCATCGCCCGGGCGCTCTGCTGCCGCCCGGCCCTGCTGCTGGCCGACGAGCCCACCGGCAATTTGGACCGAAAAAACAGCGCTGAGATCCTGGACCTGCTCCAGCTCTTTCACAAAAATCTCGGCCAGACCATTCTGCTGGTGACCCACGACGAAGCCCTGGCTGCCCAGGCGGACCGGGTCATCACCCTCAGCGACGGGCGGATCATCAGCGACCGCTTACGGGGGTGAGGACTATGTGGAAGAGTTTTTCCCGGGACGATCTGGCCCACACCCCCGCCGCCGTCCGGACGATGGCCTTGTCGGCGTTGGCGGCTTCCTTTTTTCTGGCGCTGCTCTGCGGCCTGTTTTACAACGCCTGGACCTACGAGGTGGACCGTGTCCTGCGGGAGGAAGGCAGCTGGCAGGCCCGGCTGACCCTGACCGATGCGGGGCAGGCGGAAACGCTGGAACAGTTTGCCCAGGTGGATACCGTCACTCCCAACGAGGGGCTGTCCGGGCCGGACGCCCTGGTGGTGGAGCTGACCTTCCGGGACAAAACCGCTGTGTATGACACGCTGGACCGCATCCGGGACCGGCTGGGGCTGAACGACGACCAGATCCAGACCCACGATACCCTTTTGTCTCTCTATGGAGTCACCGATCCCGACCACCCGGCCCTGTTGCTTCCCTTCCTGGCCGGGGTGCTGGCGCTGCTGGTGGCGGCGCTGGTGCTTTTGCTGCGCAACGCCTTTGAGATCACCATGCAGGCCCGGCTCCACCGGCTGGGCATTCTGGCCAGCGTGGGGGCCACGCCCCGTCAGCTGCGCCTTTGCCTGTTGCAGGAGGCCGCTGCCGTCTCGCTGCTGCCGCTGGCGGTAGGCACTTTGCTGGGCTTTGCCGCCTGCCGGGGAGTATTGGCGGCGGTCAATCAGGTGGCCGCCGGTCTGCCCGACCGGCAACCGGCGGTCTTTACCCTGCATCCGGCGGTGGCGGCTGCGGCGCTGCTGGCAGCGCTGGTCACCGTCCTGCTTTCGGCCTGGCTGCCCGCCCGCCGGCTCTGCCGGATCCCGCCGCTGGAAGCGATGCGGGGCACCCTTCCACCCCAGGCGAGGGGAAAGGGCAAACGCTCCCTCACCACCCGCCTGCTGGCACGGTGCTTTGGCATCCGGGGGGAACTGGCAGGCAGCGCCCTGCAAGCCCAGAAAAAATCCCTGCGCATTGCCAACCTCTCCCTGCTGCTCTCGTTTCTCGGCTTCACCGCCATCCTCTGCTTTTTCACCCTGTCGGGCATCAGCACCGACATGACCTATTTTGCGCGGTACCAGGACGCCTGGGACGTGATGGCCACCCTGCCGGATACCCGGCTTTCTAACTTTTCCCTCACCGGGGAGCTGGCCGACATTTCCGGCGTGGAGGACTGCCTGGTCTACGAAAAGCAGCAGGCCGCCGTCCTGCTGCCCGCCGAAGCCCAGAGTGATGCCTTGCAGGCGCTGGGCGGGCTGGGCGCACTGGCCGGGGAGGAGGCCACCGTCATCCAGGACGGCTGGCTGGTGGAGGCGCCCCTGGTGATTCTGGACGATACCGGTTTTCTCCGCTTCTGCGAGGAAGTGGGCATTGCCCCTTCGCTGGACGGTGCGGTGCTGCTCAACCGGGTGTGGGACAGCCAGCACAGCAATTTCCGCAACCGACAGTACCTGCCCTTTGTGCAGCCCGGCACCGCCGCCCTCACCCTGGCGGACGGGGACGGCACTGCGCTGGGGGAATTGCCTCTGCTGGGCCTGACCGATACCCCGCCCAACCTGCGGGAAGAATATGACCAGTATACCCTCGTCCTGTTCTGGCCCCAGAGCCTGTGGGAGCGCTGGACGCAGGAACATTCCCTGCCCACGCCGGCCCGGGAGCCGGAGGTAATGGTACGCCTGCTGGGGCGGGAGGGCATCTCCCAGGTAGAATGCGAAACGCTGCAGGAGGAAGTCACCACCCTGCTGGAAGGAGCAGGCTATGCCTGCACCGTGGAAAACCGGCTGACCGAACGCGCCGACAACGACCGGATGATCCAGGGAGCCGAGGCCATTCTGGGGGCCTTCTGCCTGCTGGTGGCGGCCATTGGGCTGGCTAATGTCTTTCTCCACACCCTGGGCTTTGTGGAACAACGCCGCCGGGCCTTTGCCCGGTATCTCTCCTTGGGGATGACACCCCGGGAGCTGCGCAGTCTCTTCTGGATGGAAGGGGCGGTGCTGGCCTTGCGCCCACTGGTCATTACCCTGCCCCTCACCGCAGGTATGGTTGCCCTGATGCTCCGGGCCAGTTACCTGGACCCGGCCCTGTTTCTGGCCGAAGCGCCGGTATTGCCCGTTGCTCTTTTCGCGCTGGGTATCCTTTTCTTTGTGGCGCTTGCCTACGCCCTGGGTGCCCGCCGGGTCCTTTCCGCCGACCTGACCGGGCTGCTCAAGGATGACAGCCTGTTGTAAATACATCAACAGGCCCGCTGATCAGCGGGCCTGTTTTTCTATCCTCCAAGGGTTCATGTCCTGTTTTTATCCCGGATTGTAGGTGCCTAATGCATCGCTGAGCTCCAGAATCCAGTCGGGATAGGTCTGCCCCACACTGGGACTGATGATGCTCATCAGTTCCACTTTTCCCTCCCGGTACGTTCCCTTGCAAACGAACTGATACTGAAGGCCGTCATACCGGACCAGAAGGTCCACCTCCAGCCAGAGGAAGCCGTCATCCAGCCGGGTCTGCCAGAAATTTGCTTTTGCATTGCGAATCTCCATACCATCGTCGCCCAATGCTGCCAACGCCGAAGCCATTCCCTCCGAATTTCCTATGTAGGTACGGATTGCTTCCGCTTCCCCTGTTTCAATGGCCCGGGCTGCCTTCTGTGCACACAGATAGGCCGGAATACACTGCCATGTGAATCCGTCTCCCCGTATCCACCCATTCAAGGTGGGAACGGCAAGCACCAGCAAAAAACAGGCGCAGAGAATCCACAGAACAGCTTTCTTCGCCAATGCCTTTTCCGTCTTTTCCAGCTGGCGCTCCGAATAATCCAGAACCGTCCTGGCTGCCGCATTCAATTCCGTCGTCTGCACTTTCGGAGCCATTCTCTCCCCCGAGAGCAGTTCCACAATGGTAACCCCCAGCGCAGAAGCCAACGGTTCCAACAGCGCGATATCCGGAGCCGACAAACCTCGCTCCCACTTGGAGACTGCCCGATCTGTAACATGAAGCCGGTCCGCAAGCTCTTTTTGGGTCATCTTCTTCTCTTTTCTGCAGCTTTTGATAAAAGCCCCGGTTTTCAGGTTATCCATCTGTTTTCCCACCTCCTTTGTCTAAAATTATACCATACACCCCCGAAAATGCACCAAACTACCGGTTGAGTTTTATAAAAAGCACTCCTCCGGCTTTTGGATTATCCTTATTTACCGTCGATTTTTTTTCCACTCCTCGAACAGCCGTTGTCCCTCTTCCGACTGGTAAAACGCCTGGATCTTGGGCAGCAGGAACCGGGCGAAACGCTCCAGTTCCTGCTGGGGTACGCCTTCCTCCCGGTGCTTGGCGGACGCCGCTGCCTGTGTGGTTTTCTTCTCCTGCCGATCTTCCGTAGCGGCTCCTTTCTGCAGGGCTGCCCCCTGCTGCCTCATGGTGTGTTCTGTCATCGCTCCTGCCCCTTGGCCCGCTGGCGGCGCTGCTGACGGTTCAGCCGCTTTTCTTCCTGCTGGCGGCGGCAGATGCCCAGCACAAACGCCTGCACCTGCTCTGGTGCCACCCGCATGGCTTCCCGGTAGGGCCGGGTCTCGTTGAGAACCGCATCCAGCTGTTCCTCACAGCGGTGGAGGCGCTGGCTCGATTCATGTTCCCTCATCGTACTTTGCTGCAACTGCATCCGCAGACTGCGGTTTTCCGCCTGCAACTTGCCGCCGGCTTTTGCCATCTCACACAGGGTCTGGAAGTCCTGCGTCATCAGTTCCACCCGCTTATCCAACACACCTTTGGTTTTGGCCCGCTGCTCGATGTCCGCCACATCACGGATCGACCCGGAAATGTTCTTCACCTGGGAGATAAGTTCCTTCCGTTGGCCCTGCAGCTGTTTGGTCTGGTCAGACAGTTCTGCCACTGTCTGTCGGTCCCTCTGGACCTTATACTCCAGTACGTTCAGGTGTTCGGCATCACTGCCCTCTATACCGCGCTCGAAGTCAGTGAATCCCGCCTGCCGCATGTGCTCAAAGAACTGGGTCTGCAACAGGCTGTAGGAACTCACCAACCGGGGCTTGCCGTTCTTTTTCAGCACAGGCTGCCCCTGCTCGTCGGTCATGGGGACCATCGGCCACTTTTTGCTGTGACTCACCTGCATGATCGTTTCCCGCACGGTGCCCCGCAGCGCCGGGTCCTTGCACCGTTTGGACCAGAGGATCTGCTTTTCCACCACCGGCAGATAGACAACATGAAGGTGATAGTGGAAAACATCCCTTCCCGGCCGGTCACTGGCTTCCCGGTTGCGCTCATCGGCGTGCATGACCGCCGAGATAATGTACTGTTCCCCACCTGCGATCTCCTTGGCCAGCTCGTACACCTCGGCGTAGAACTGCTTGGCGTACTCATAGCCGCCGTGGGTCTCAAAATAGTCAGTGTTCACATCAAACACCAGCTCGTCAAAGACGTAGGCGTCCGGTTTCAGTCCACGGGTGGAAACGACACCATCTTCCACCATTCGGTCAAATTGCTGGGCGTAAGTAGATGCCTCGCAGGCTTTGAAGATTACATTGTTGTGGTTGTATTCCAGCAGCACATCCGAGTTGGAGTACGCTTCGTTCTTGCGTTCATTGTGCCGCTCCCGCACCGAGATGGAATTTTACGGTAGCGCTCATTGCGCACCACGGTCCGATGGATTTTACTGATAGGCGACTCCTTTCTTGGGTACGGTTCTGCAGCGGATGGGGAACGCAGATGCTTTGGAAAGCATCTGACCCACTATGACACTTTCCGGCGCTGCCGGTAAAGTGCCAGGGGGCCCGCTGCGGCGGGAGGGATTGGGATACGGCTGCCAGCCAAAACCGTTGTGCCAGCTTCCCGGTTGGGCCGCCGTCGTAACGGTTGTCATGTCTGTGGTTGCCTCTGGAAACCGGGCACCACAGTCCTTGTCCACCTTTTGCAAAACGCGGGGTGTGGAATTCTTTCTCTATTTCTCTTTTAGTTAGATAGTTCATTCTATCTTTATCGTGTCGGTTTTTCCGACGGGTCGGTGTCGGTAAATCCGTCAACTGCCTGTCCATTTTTCCGACAGGTCGGGGCGGAAATCCCGACGGGTGGTTACAGTTCGTTAGGTTCCTTGGGCCGGGGCAGATTGAGGTAATACCGCCGGGCCTTTCCGTTTGACTGTCCCGGCACCGGCTCCAGCAAACCACAGCGCTCCAGAGCGGCAAACAATCCGGCAGCTTTCTCCCCAGCAATCGCCCCGCACTGGCCCGCGAGAGGCTCACACAGGGCCTGCCGTCGGCTTTCCAGCGCCCGGTGGTATCTCCTGGGCCGACAGCCGTAGTAATCCCAGCAAATGGCCGTACAGCAGCTTGTTTTCGCCGGGAAGTTCCCGGTAAGGTTCTTCCGAGAGAAGGCTGGCTGGGATCATCAGAAAGCTGTCGATGCGGTTCAGGTTTTCTTCTGCGGGAACGAGTTCATGGTTCAGATGGCACCTCCTTGTGTTCTGGGTTGGTGGCGGACTTTGGCTTCTGGCATCCCTCTTTTCCGGTTGGTTTTGTCCTCGAAAAATGTTCGATAATTTCGCCATGTATTCTTCCGACACATACAGCGTACAGCGTCTTGCGGTCAGTTTCAAGATGTGTTAGACTGTTTTCATGTTGGATGATTCACACGCTTTTCTTGGCTGTTCCTGAAACACAGAAAAACACAGAGCCATTTTACGCCCACTATGCTCCAACACAGGATGGTGACGAATTTTGAACTACCAGACGTACCTTTTCTTTGAAGGCCGCACCGAATATATCCAGGGCTACGACACGCCCCAGCACACGTATCCGCTGGGGTCCCTGGTGTTCGGTGTCCTGGACCTGGATGCCGCCCCCTATCTGGAGCGGGGCCGCACATTGCTGGAAAAATTCCGGGGCGTAAGTTTCCCGGAAGATCAGACCATGCAGCAGAGTTTGGCAGCCCCCGACACCTGCGTATATTACCAGGTGGCTTCCTTCTACCATGACTTTGCCGCCGCTGTGCGGCAGGTTTCCCCTGCTCTGTTTGATCTTGTGGAAGGTTACACGCTGGCTACCTTCCGTCTCAATGAGCGGGAGCTGAAAGCTACCCAACATAGCGTGTTGCAATTTATACATACTGGAAAAAATGACAGTTCGTATACATTTGATGAATTGCGCGCCAGAATGTATCACCTCGGCGAGTTGACCATAACCAGTGACATCATGGAAGGGTTCTGCCGGAACTTTCCGGAGTACACCGACCCGATGAAGGTATTTATCCAGCGTGATACCGGGGACGCCTCCCTGTGCCGGACGGCGCTGTCGGTATTGGAATCCTTCGTGACGCTGCTGCAACAGTTGGTGGACGGCAAAACGGATCTGCACCAGCTGATCGAGGCAACACTGGTGGACGAGGACGGCCGCCCCAAAACGGAGCATGGCCAGCGGCCTTCGGAGCTGCTGGTAGAACTGGCCGAAAATGGCGATTCAACCTACCAAAAATATCACAAGCTGGAGGACGAGATCCATATCCAGACCCGTTACAAACGGCCCACAGACAACAAAAAAGGCGGCATTTCTGCCGCCACGTTCTACGCGAGCGATACGCTGCCCGCGTTACTCTTTTTGGAATTTGTACAGATGTGCGCCCAGGATCTGCCGGTTGCCGTCTGTGAAAGCTGCCACCGGCTGTTTGTCCCTTTCTCCAGCCGCGCCAAGTATTGCGAGCGGGTGCTGGACCCGGAAACCGGCGCCACCTGCAAGGATATTGCTGCCAAGCTGGCCTACGCCGAGGAGCTGAAGGCCAACAAAGCCAAGGAACTCTATAACAAGATGCGCAACCGCTACCAGATGCGCTGCTCCCGCGCCCCAGGCAACCAAAAAATGCGGGATGACTACAACGCCTGGCGAAAGCAGGCGCAGATGGCATTGAGTAAGTACCAGTTGGGGAAAATGAGCTGGAAGGTGTTTCAAAAGATCATTATGGAAACGCCATAAGATATTATAGTATTTCCTCCCCATAGAGAACATTTTGTCTATTTTCTGTTTTACGTTTTACTAGTTTGCTTCGGCGGATTGAGCTGCTTTTGCTATTTGTTTTCTTATCAAAGAAACAGTTCGCATTCCTTTCGCTGGGAGCAGACCTTTTTCAGCATCAAGCCTGCTGCAGACAGCAACAGCGGATTGACCTTGCGGGCACCCTGCGGGCATACCGAAACGCAACGCATGCAGGAAATACATGCTTTCTCGTCCACCTTGGTGGGGTCATCCTTACGGATGGCCTGTACCGGACACTTTGCGGCACAGGCACCGCAGTGGTTGCACGCCTTGGTAGCCTTGGGCACCATGCCGGCGCCGCCTGCCTTTTTGTAGGGACGGTTGCCGGGGATGTCCGGCTCGGACAAGTCGCCCGCAGACAGTTTGGCCTGAATCTTTTCGCCAAAGGCGGCAAGCCGCGCTGCATCCTGCCCATCCGGCCGTCCGGCGGCAAACTGCCGGACGATGGAGTGTTCCGCTACCGCCGCCACGGCAGCAATGACCCGGAACCCGGCTTTTTTGGCGGCATCTTCCAGTTCCACCAGGGTATCCTCATAGGCGCGGTTGCCGTACACGCAGACCAGCACGGCCCGGGCACCACTGGCCCGGATGGCGGACAACCGGTCCACCGCCACCGCCGGGACACGGCCGCCGTAGAACGGCACCGCAATGACCGCCACATCCTCCCCGGTCAGCCGGACGGCGGAAAAATCCTGTTTGCTGTCAGTAAGGTCAATGTCCGCCGCTTCCCCGCCCAAGGCGTGGACCAGCAGGTCTGCCGCTTTCTGCGTGCCGCCCGTGGGGCTGAACACGATACTGTAGAGTTTCATATAAAGATCCCCCTTTTTCAGATTTCTTTTTCGGCCTGCCAAGACAGGACGTAATGCATGGTATCGGGAAGGTTCCTGTCTGCCTGGGGTGCCGATACAAAGGTGCCAGTCAGCCCCAGTTCCAGGGCAGTCTGGTGGAAGTGGCACAGCGCAATGCCCAGATCCACCTGCTTGATCAGCTGCTCCGGCTCGGAAAGCCCTGACTTATACGACGCGTAGAAATGATACAGATTCCCGTCCTTGCACACCCGCCAGGGCTGGGCGTTGGTGGCGGACGGTGCCAGCCGCACCATCTCCAGTGGCTGGGCGTAGGCCCCGGCCTCTGCGGCGGTGAGCGGCGTGCACAAGTCTTTCTGGAAGAATAGTTCCTTCCAGGGTTTGCGAGCGGAGGATTTCATGGTGGAGCGCATGAGGGTTTCCGCCAGGCTGCGTTTGGCGGCGGGATACCCTACCGGCGAAATCGCCGGGAAGAGTTCCTCCTGAGAGATGCCCATGGCCGCCGCAAAATGCTCCCGCTGAAAGGTGGCAGCCAGCCACACAGTGCCCAGCCCCAGATGGGTGGCATAGAGCAGCAGGGTTTCAAACTCATAACCGGCGGCCAGCGGTGCCAGGTCGGTTTTGGGGATGGAAACACCCAAAAAGGTGCTGGCTCCCTTAATCACACCGTAGGTGCCCAGCTTTTCCCCGGTGGCATCCACCTTTTTGTCCAGGATGTATTCGTGCACCTGGACACCGAAGGGATTGTCCAGCTTGTCCATACAGGCCACCAGGGCGTCCCGGTCCTGCACAGAAAGGGGCCTGTCCTCATAGGTGCGCACACTGTGCCGTTTCTAAATGGTCTGTACAACAGGAATGGATAGTTTCACAGGTCCGGCCTCCTTCACATCTCAATCATAACTTTGCCGCGGAGCGGACCCTTTGCCACCAGCTGCAGGGCCTCGTTCGCCTGCTCCAGGGTAAAGACCCGGTCATCCACAGCCGGGCGTATCTGCTGCTGTTCCACGATTTCGGTGATTTTGCGCAGCTGGGCGCCGTCCGAACGGACAAAGACAAACCGGTATTCCTTCCCCTGCTTTTGGGCAGCCTTGTCGTATTTCCGGCCCGCCAGGGCAAAGAGTTGTTTTTTTCCATCCGGGGAACTGCCTGCGCTGGGCAAAGACCTTGTTGGGCCCGGTGCGCAGACTCACCAGCCGCCCGCCCTGTTTCAGCACCGACAGCTCATGGTCGAACTCCGCCGGGCCCAGTGTGTCGATCACCCCGTCCAGGCCGGACAGCTGCTCCCAGTAATTTTCCTGTTGGTAGTCAAGATACCGTTCCACGCCCATGGCCACAAACTGGTCCTTCGCCCGGGCGTTGCCGGTGACCAGGACCTGCAGCCCCAGGGACTTGGCCAGGGGCACCGCCATCTGTCCGAAGCTGCCCGACCCGCCGGGAATCAGGATGGTCTGGCCCGGCTCTGCCTCCAGTTCTTCGGTGAGCGCCTGCCAGGCGGTGAGACCCGTCAGCGGGATGGCCGCCGCCGTGGCAAAATCGTAGCCTGCGGGCATTTTGGCGATCTCTTTCTCATCCACCGTCACGTATTCCGCAAAGGCGCCGATTTTATCGAGGGGCAGGCGGGCGTATACCTTGTCCCCTTTCTGGAAGTTCCGCACCTTGCGGCCCACCTGCTCCACGATCCCCGAACACTCATTCCCCAGGGTCAGGGGTTTGGGATAATCCTGGATCAGTTTGACACTCCCCGTCAGGATCAGAAGATCCACCGGGTTGACCGCTGCTGCCTTGACCCGGATCAGCACCTCGGTATCGGAAATTTCCGGCACGGGTACCTCCCGCAGGACTGTCTGGATGGTTTTGGCGTAGCGATCGATCTGAACTGCTTTCATGGAAGACCTCTTTCTATGGGGGAATTTCTCTTGCTTTTTTTGTGAGAATCAGTACAATGGTAGATGTAACATCTTTATTTACATCTTTCACAGTGTAGCACGTGCTAGATGTAATGTCAAGAATTACACTGAAAAAATCATCTTTTCAGGAAAGGATTTACACGCACTATGCAGATCAGCATGAAATGTTCCGTTGCGGTGCACTGCCTGATTTTTATCCACGAAGCGAAAGGGGTTGCCAAGGTAACCAGCACGCTGCTGGCGGAAAGCACGGGGTGCAATCCCGTGGTGATCCGCAATATTCTCAGCGCCCTGAAAAAGGCAGGGCTCATCACGGTGCCCCGGGGCACCGGCGGCGCCGTGCTCTGCGCCGATTCCTCGGAGATCACCCTCTACCAGATCTATACCGCCCTGGAGCCGGAAGGGGTGACCTCCCTCATCGGGATTCATCCCTGTCAGGGACGCCCCTGCCCGGTGGCGCAGAACATCCGCCAGGTGCTGCAAAAACCCTACCATAAAATCGAGGACGCCGTCAGGACCACCATGGAAAGCATCACGTTGCAATCCATGCTGGATGATTTTCATGACCTTGTACAAAAGAATGACACCACCTCCTGACAAGAATAGCCACGGCAGATGCCGTGGCTGTTTTTTCTCTCAGTCTGCTTTTTCTCAGTCTGCTTTTTCTCAGTCTGCTTTTTCTCACGCCGGATTCAGGCCCCGGCCTGACTGGCAGAAAGCAGCCGGTCGATCTCCCGGGCGACGCCATCCCGGGCATTGGATTCAATGACCCGCTCCGCCAGAGTTTGCAGGGCCTCGTTCCCGTTGCCCATGGCCCGAGTATGCGGGAAAGCACCGAAGAGGCTCCGGTCATTGCAGCCATCCCCGAAGACCAGCACCTCGTCCGGCGGGATGCCGTACCGCGCTGCCATCCACCGGGCCATGGGCCCTTTTTGGGCGTCCCGCGCGGTGACCTCCAGATTCCAGGGCGCCGAAGCGGTCACCGTCACATCGGGCCGGGTTTGCAGCATCTGCCGGGCACGGGCCAGGGCATCGGGATTATGGGAAAAGGCAAAAATCTTGCGCACCTGCGGCTGCCGGGCCCAGAAATCCTCCATCTGCGGAAAGGGCTGCGCCGAGGGGCACAGGTCGGTATCGGTGGTGAAATCTCCCCCGTCGGTGTTGACTTCAAATCCCAGACCATACCGCCCCAGCACCGCCACCGCCTGCCGGGCGGCAGCCGGCGGCAGCGAGACTGCCCGCAGCAGTTCACCCCGGGCGGTGCGGGCTTCCGCGCCGTTGAGCAGTACGAAGTCCGCCGCCACACCGGCCTCGGCCAGCAAGGGAGAAGCGGTTTTCCAGCTGCGGCCAGTGGCCACCAGCAGGGGGATGTCCGCCCGCCGGGCCCGCTGCAGGGCTTCGGCCGTTGGGAGTGTGATGCGTCCTTCCGGCCCCAGCAGGGTGCCGTCCAGATCGCTGATCAACATTCGGATGGGCATGGTTCCTCCTCAGCTTTCCGCACAAAGAAAGACAGTGCGCGTGACAAAGTCCTGCTTGCAGGGCGGCAGCGTCAGGCCCGCCTCCATCAGTTCGTCCCCGCCGTAGACCTGCCCCGTCCCGGCGTCCCGGTACTCCCGGGCGGGGTCGAGGCCGCAGAATTTGAAAACAGCCTGCTCTCCCAGCGGGTCGTAGAGGGTGCGGAAGATCACCGCCAGGCACCGGCTTTGATCGGCGCTGACCACCGACATCATCCGGTCGCCCGGGCGGGTCGCCGGGTGGCGCCAGAAGGTGCCCTGCAGCAGCCAGCTTCTTTCCTCTTTGGCCGCCGCCACCTGGGCAGCGATGGCAGCCCGTTCCTCCGCCGGGCAGTGGGTCAGGTCCAGCTCATACCCCAGGTTGAAGAGCCGCGCCACCGCAAACCGGGTTTCCAGCGGGGTGGTGCGCCCGGTCTGGTGGTTGGGGGTAATGCTTACGTGAGCCCCCAGCACCTCCGGCGGGTAGAGCAGGCTGAACCCGGCCTGAATCTCGGTGCGGTCCCGGGCGTCGGTGTTGTCGCTGGTCCAGTTCTGGGCAAAGTAAGCCAGCATGCCGGCGTCCAGCCGGGCCCCGCCGCTGGAGCAGCCCTCAAAGAGAACCTCCGGGTAGCTTTCGGTGATCTGCCGCAGAATCTCATACAGGCCCAGAATGTACCGGTGGGACGCTTCTCCCTGCCGGTCAGCCGGCAGAGCTGCCGAAGCCCCATCGGTCATGGGTCGGTTCATATCCCATTTGATATAGTCGATCTTGCCGGTTCCCAGATAGCGATGCAGCACCTCCAGCAGATACTGCCGCACCTCTGCCCGGCCCAGGTCCAGAAGATATTCGTGACGGCCTTCCCGGGGTTCCAGGCCCGGCACCTGCAAGATCCAGTCGGGATGAGCCCGGTAGAGGTCACTATCCCGGCTGATGGCCTCCGGCTCAAACCAGAGACCGAATTTCAGACCCAGACCGTGGACCAGGTCGGCAGCAGCCTCGATGCCGCCGGGCAGCTTGGCGGTGTTGCAGGTCCAGTCCCCCATGGAGGACCGGCTGTCGTTGCCCTTGCGGAACCAGCCGTCATCCAGCACAAACAGTTCCATGCCCAGCTCTTTGGCCAGGCGGGCCTGGGCCTCGATCTTTTCCAGGCTCACATCGTAGTACATACCTTCCCAGGAATTGAGCAGGATGGGCCTTGTTACACCCCGCCAGCGGGGCGGCAGCAGGTGACGGCGCAGGGCGGTGTGGAAGTTCTGGCTCATCCCGTTAAGCCCCTGCCCGCTGTAGGTCAGCAGGGCTTCGGGGGTCTCAAAACTTTCCCCAGGTTTCAGGGTCCAGGTGAAACTCTCGTCCCCCAGCCCCATCTGGGCGCGGACCGCCCCGAAGGCGTCCTGCTCCACCACGGCGTTAAAGTTGCCGCTGTACACCAGCATACAGCCGTAGACAGCACCGGCGGTCTCGGTGGTTGCGGGGTCCAGCACCGCCCAGAAGGGCTGATGCCGGGGGCTGCTGGAACCATACCGGCTGCCCACCGCCTGTACGCCCTGGTAGAGGGGTACCCGGCTTTGCTGAGTCTCCTGGGCGTGACACCCATAGAGGGTCAGGAAATCATAGGATGCGGCGGGCAGGCAAAGGGAAACACTTTGCAGGTTGGTGATGCGCACCGGCGCCGGGCCGGTGTTGACAATCCGTTGCTGCCGGGCGATGACATCTGCATCGGCAAAGATCGTGTAATAAAGGGTCAGGGTGACCCCCGATACTTCGTCGAAACAGTCCACCGCCAGGGTCTCGCTCTCCCCTGCCGCCGCAAAGGTTGTCGGCAGCGTATCGGACCCGGGCTTTTCGTCCAGAATCCGCCAGCCGCGGAAGACCAGCTCGGAGACCGGTGCACCGGTCTGCCCGGTCACCGCAAAAGCGGGGCGACGGTAGTCGCCCCGGCCTGCCGCGGGGAATTCCCAGGGCAGGGCATCAAAATAGAGGTGGGTGTCGCCGTACTCGGTGGTATAGCTGCGCTTGGCGGGCTGGGGCACGCCGGTGCCCCGCCAGCGGCGCAGGACCGGGCCGAAGTAGCGGTGCAGCAGGTATCGGCCGTCCAGCAGCTGCATCACATAGCTGATGCGGCCGTTGGTCAGGTGGACGGTACCCTGGGTTTCATCAAAGAGGATACTCATGCTTGCTCCATTTTGTAGCTGAAGCCGAACAGCCAGGTGAGCACAAAGGCCACGGCAAAGGCCACCACATTGACAAGGATGTAGAGGGGCAGCTGCTCATTGAGGTAGAGCAGGGTGCCGGGGATGCCGGTGATGGACATACCCGTGGCGCGCAGGCCGAAGAGGGAGGCCAGGAAGCCACCCACACCGCCGCCGATCATCGACATGACAAAGGGTTTGACAAAGCGCAGGTTGACGCCGAAGACGGCCGGTTCGGTGATGCCCAGCAGGGCCGACAGGCAGGAAGGATAGGCCACCTGTTTGGTCTTGGCGGAAGTAGCCTTGATGGCCACCGCCAGCACCGCGCCCGCCTGGGCCACGTTGCCGCAGGTACCGATGGGGTTGAGGTAGTTCCAGCCATCCTTGGCCAGCATGCTGATCTCCAGGAAGTTGAGGATATGATGGATGCCGAAGATGCCCAGCAGCTGGCCGAAGCTGCCGTAGATCAGACCGCCGATGCCCATGGGCAGGGTGAGCAAACCTTCCACCACGAAGAGGACGCCGTTTTCCACCATGTGCAGGATGGGTCCCAGCACGAACATAGCCATGAGGATGCCCACCAGCAGGGTCAGGAAGGGGGTGACAATGAGGTCGATGGCGTCCGGTACATGTTTGCGCAGGAACTTTTCAAACTTGGCCGCCAGCACGCCGGTGGCGAAGGCGGGCAGCACCGAGCCCTGATACCCGGCCACCGGGATGAAGCCGAAGAAGATCAGCGGCTCCGCCGCGCCGGAGCCCACGTCATAGGCGCTGGGCAGGCTGTTGCTGACCAGCATCAGTCCCAGCACAATGCCGATGACCGGGCTGCCGCCGAAGTTCTTGAAGGTAGACCAGCAGACCAGGGCCGGCAGGAAGGCAAAGGCGGTATCGGTGAGGATCTGGGTGAAGAGCAGAAGCTGCTGGGGAATGTCATCGGGGGTCATGCCGAAGACGCCCAGCACCGCCTCCTGGGTGAGCAGCCCCCGCAGGCCCATGAAGAGACCGGTAGCCACCAGCACCGGGATGATGGGCACGAACACGTCGGAGAACATCCGGATGGCCCGCTGGAAACGGTTGCCGGTGACCGGCTTGGCGGGTTTGTCATCCACAGCGGCCTCAGGCTGCAGGCCCAGTTCGTTCATGACCGCCTCATAGACGCGGTTGACCAGCCCGGTGCCAAAGATGATCTGGTATTGACCGGCGTTGAAAAAGGACCCTTTCACCTTGTCCAGGTTTTCTACTTCCTTGACCTGGATCTTGTCCTTGTCGCTGACGACGATGCGCAGCCGGGTGGCACAGTGCATCACCGAAACGATGTTTTCCCTGCCGCCCACCAGCGGGATCAGGGCCTGGGCAATCTCTTTCTCTGTCATTGTTTTTCCTCCTCCTTGGGGATAAAGCGATATAAATCTTCCAGCAGCAGGGCAAGCTGTGCCGGGCTTTCCTGGATCAGCCCCGCCGCCCGCAGGGATGGTTGTTCGGCGACGGGGAAAATGCGGGCCGAGAAAACCAGCGCGCCATCATTGAGGAACAATTCAGCGCTGGACTGATCGCACCAGAGTTCCAGCGAAGTGAGTGCCGACAGGGATACGGTGCGGGTATCGGTGCCCGTATCGGTCCAGCGGCGGCGCTGCACCGTGGCGGTGTGGGTGGCGGCATCATAGCGGAAGGACCATTCCCCGCCGTGCAGAGTAAGTTCCAGATCGCTGCCCGGTGCCAGGTTTTCCACCGTGAAGCGGAAGGCCCGTCGGGCCGGGCGGTAGAGGCGTCCGGTTCCGATGGTTTCGCCCGCCACAGGGGTGCCTGGCAATTCCCGCAGCTCCCGCACCGGCCGCTGACAAATCCGCTGCCCGCGGCGGAACAGTTCCCGGGGCATGGTCAGGCAATGGATGCGGGGTTCACCGGCTCCGAAGGCGGTTTCTTCCTCCCCTTCCAGCCGGGACATCCATCCAAACAGAACGCGGCGGCCATTCGGTGTGGGGAAGGTCTGGGGCGCGTAGAAGTCAAAGCCTTCATCCAGCCGCTGCCAGCCGGTGTCCAGATCCATGGGGCGGGCGGCATCCGGCCAATTGTCCAGAACCCGCCCTACCGAGAAGGAATCCCCACAGGCATCGGCGGCGTTGTCCCGATGCTGGGGGCAGTAGAGCAGGACCGGCGCGCCCTCAAGTTGGAAAAGATCTGGACACTCGATCATCTGGTATTCCCCGGATAACCCGATTGCCCCGCCGGGCGCCCAGTGCATGCCATCCCGTGAGGTGGCCAGCACCACCGCACCCAGGCCGTTTTGCCGCTGGGCCCCCAGTACCATGGCATAACCCCCCTGAGGGTCATCCACCACTTTGGGGTCCCGGAAATGCTCGGTGTACCCTGCCGGGGTGGTCAGCACCGGGCCCATCTTGCGGAAGTGTTGGCCATCCTCGCTGACGGCCAGGCACTGGCGGCTGATGCGGTGTCCCTGCTGTTTGACGTTGCCGGTATAGTAGAGGCAGAGCTTTCCGTCCCTTTCCAGGGCGCTGCCCGAGTAGACGCCCTGGGCGTCGTAGGGCTGGTCGGGCAGCAGAGCGCTGCCCCGGAACTGCCAGTGCACCAGATCCGGCGAGGTGGCCAAGCCCCAGGCCTTGTTGGAATGGTCCTTGGCAAAACGATTCCACTGGAAAAAGGCATAGTAGTTTCCTTTATACCAAATCAAACCATTGGGATCGTTAAGCAGTCCCCAGGGCGGTTCAATATGCCAGCTTTGTTTTTTGGAGATAGGCAAGGGTCAGTCCCCTTTCTTTGCTTGTTGGTGTGGTTTTTCCGTGCTTTTATTAAACCACAGCGGCAAGGTTTCCGCCATGGAAATAGCCCAGCAAGATATGGAAAAAACAAACTTTTTGTGCTATACTAGTTTTATGATCGAATACAAAGAGACCCGCCACACCCTGCAGCAGAAACAGATTTCTGATCTGTCGCTGTACAGTGCGGGATACGAAGCCTGTGCACCGGGGCATCACTACGGCCCGATCTACCGTTCCTACCAGCTGGTTCATTTTATCCTGTCCGGGAAAGGGGTACTGGAAATCGACGGACACACCTTCCAGCTGGGGGCGGGGGACGCCTTTCTGATCCCTTCCGGCAAGATTGCCTATTATGCCGCCGATACGGCCGATCCCTGGAGCTATACCTGGATCAATTTTCTGGGCATCAACTCCCAGATGTACACCTACCAGCTCATTGCCTCCTCCCCGGAGCCCTACGTTCTGCACGGGCTGGATACCGAAAAATACCGTGCCCTCATCGGGCAGGTGCTGGCCCTGGAAGGCGCCGCCACCGCCCGGTATTTCAAGGGCAACGGTATTCTGCTGCAGGTACTGGGAGAACTGTTCCAGGACGCCGGTTTCGACGAGCGGTACTGGGGCAAAAACTCGGTGGCTGACGAGGCCAAATTCTATCTGGATGTGAACTACTCCGAGAAGTTAAAGCTCAAGGAGGTGGCCCACAACCTGGGCGTTCACCCCAACTACCTGACCCGCGTCTTTCATGAAAAATACGGCGTAACCCCCAAACAGTATCTGCTGAACCTGAAATTGCAAAAAGCCTGTCAGCTGCTGCGCACCACCGACCTGCCGGTGTCTGTCATTGCCGGTTCCATGGGCTTTGACGACGGCATGGCCTTCTCCAAACTGTTCAAGAAGACCTACGGATGTGCCCCCAGCGAATATCGTCACCGGGAAAAGGCTCTCACATAAAAAGGCGGCATCTTCCTTTTCCCGCGTTATGAAACATTTCTTTATAAGATCAGAAAGAGCCTTGCAGCGAGGAATTTTCCTGCCGCAAGGCTCTTTTTATTTCATTTTTATGGACTGCAGATAAAAAGCAAATCCGAACGCACCTTCGAAAAGAAGTACGTTCGGATTTGCTCTTAATGGAACATCGCAACACTATAGATGCCACGGCCTTCGCCCGTTCGCAAGCGTCCTGCCTATTATTTTTACTCCATAGGAGATAGTTTTCCGCTATGAGCCTCCAGAGCTTCGATGCGGTGATCCTGTATCAAGATTTCCATCTGGCTGATGGCGATGGCATTGAGCTTTGCCAGCCGCTCGGCCTGACTCCTAAACGCATCGAATTCGACACGGTTAAAAGACGGGTTGTATAGAGATTCCCAAACACCCAGGAACTCAATCGTATTCCGGTTCCGCAGCCAGTTTTGGATAATGTAGCGAGGATTGTCGCTGTCCTTCAGCTTGGCGATGTCAGTCAAGCTGATAAAGTCATCTCGCTCGGAATTCCATTGTACACTAATTTCCGCTCCCTTGACAACCAGCTTGTCCACTCGTCCGAACCTCTTTGCTGATTATTTTTTGGAGCAAGCCCCGGCAGCCTTCCTCCACATCCCGCCAGGTCGTGTCGAAATCGTCGGTGTACCACGGATCGGCTACCTCGCCGGGGCGGTCGGTAAAGTCCATCAGCAGGTGCATCTTGTCGGCAAAATCGCCGCCGCAGATCCGGTACATACTCCGCAGGTTGGCTCGATCCATGCCAATCAGAAGATCGTACTTCTCGTAATCGCTGTTCAGGAGCTGACGGGCTCTCTTGCCGGAGCAATCGATGCCATGCTCGGACAGCTTGCGGCGAGCCGGCGGATACACCGGATTGCCGATCTCCTCGGTGCTGGTAGCTGCCGACTCGATTTGAATGCTCTGCTCCAGACCGGCTTTCTTCACCAGATCCTTCATGATAAACTCGGCCATCGGGCTTCTGCAAATATTGCCGTGGCAGAGAAAAAGTATCCTGATCATGCTCCGTACACTCCAACTCGCTGCTATCGCACTCAGTATAGCACGGAATCTCAGATTCGTCGAGTTGGATTTCCAGATGGGCGTCAGAATCGATTTTTCTCTGGAGTTCTGCCTTTGACCAGCCGAAACGACCAGCAGCACGAAGATATCGTGTCCTATACATACCCAGTATGTGATGCCGCGCACAACCTTGCGACGAAATAGTGACTGGCAGTCGCCACATACTATTTTTTTCCGAAACGCATACGGACTGTTTTTCGTTAGGCTGACGGGGTCATGGCGGGGACAGCTTGCCAAGGCTGTCTTGGACTGAGTGGGTATCGCTCTGCACCTTATTTGGCCGTCCTTTGATGCGGATATGCTCCGCACAGGTGGTCTTCGCGCACTCGGTCTGACGCTCTCCCGATCAGCTAAGGTATTCAAGTTGCCGGATATG
>CALXHP010000004.1 GCA_944388135.1 uncultured Gemmiger sp.
AGAATGAAAACGAAGAGCACCACGCCGGTGGCGATGAGGGCCTCCCGGTGGAGGTCGGCGGCATAGCCCATCTCGATGACGATGTTGGAGGTCATCGTCCGCAAGCCCTGGAAAAGCCCCTTGGGCATCCAGGTCTGGTTGCCGGCCACCATGACCACCGCCATCGTCTCGCCGATGGCGCGGCCGATGCCCAGGATCACGGCGGAGAGCACACCGCTCTTGGCGGCGGGCAGCACGGCGAAAAAGACGCTGCGCTCATGGGTGGCGCCCAGGGCCAGGCTGCCCTCGTAGTAGCTGTTGGGCACGGCGTCCAGGCTGGCCTTGCTCACCGTAATGATGGTGGGCAGGATCATGATGCCCAGCAGCACCGCAGCGGTGAAGAGGCTCATGCCCTTGCCGCTCTTGACGTGGAGCACCTCCTTGAAGAAGTCGCTCTTCACCATGGCCTGGACGGCGGGGACCATGACCACCATGCCGAAGAAGCCGTAGACCACCGAGGGGATGCCGGCCAGCAGCTGCACGGCGGGCAGCATGACCTTGTTGACGGCGGGGGAGGCGAACTTGGACATATAGACTGCGGTGAGCAGGCCGATGGGCACGCCCACGATGATGGCGCCGGCGGTGACGTAGATGGAGCCCAGGATCATGGGCAGGATGCCGTAGATGTCGTTGCCGGGTTTCCAGGTGGTGCCCAGCAGGAACTTCAGGGGTCCGATCTCAAAGATGGTGGGCAGGCCGTTGGCGAACAGGAAGATGCAGATCAGGGCGACGGCCAGAATCGAGATGCAGGCACAGGCGGTAAAGACGCCCTGCATGACCCATTCCCGGGTCTTGGCGGTTTTCGTTTTCATTTTTCCTATACACGCTCCTTGGGGGTTCAGCGAAAAACCTGTGGGGTTCTACCATAAAAAGCGGCTGTCACTGCCGGAGCTGCAACAGCCGTTGGGGATGCGGGATTTACTGCAGGTCAGACCAGACGGTAGCTTCCCCGGTGTAGATGCTCTTGATCTGGTCCACGCTCAGGTCGGCCACGGTGTTGGCGGGGTTGACCACAACCGCAATGCCGTCCATGGCCAGCACGGTGGCCGCAGCGCCTTCAGCGGTCTCTTCCTCTTTCAGTTCACGGCTGGCCATGCCGATGGTGTAGGTGCCGTCCAGGGCGCCGGTGACACCGGTGGTGGAGTCGGTGGTCAGCATCTCAATGGTGGCGTTGGGGTTGACGGCGGCATAGGCTTCAATGAGCTTTTCCATCAGCGGGCTGACGGAGGAAGAACCGCCCACGGTGATGCTGCCGCTGGGCTGGGTGGAGGTGTACTCGGCACCCTCGGTGCCGATGTAGCCTTCCTCGGTGGCCAGGGCCTGGCCGTCGGCGCTCATGCAGTAGGCGATGAAGTCCACGGCCACAGGGTCGGTGGCTTCGCCGTTGGTGACGATGTTGAAGGGACGGGCCAGGGTGTAAGTACCGTTGGACACGTTCTCGGCGTTGGCTTCCACGCCGCCCACGGTGACGGCCTTGACGGTGTCGTTGAGAGAGCCCAGGCTGATGTAGCCGATGGCGGTCTCATCGTTGGCCACGGCGGTCATGACGCCGTTGGTGGAGCTCTGGATGGCGGCGGCCTCGGTGGTCATATCCACCTTCTCGCCGGCGTCGTTCTTCTCTTCCACACCGGTCAGCTCGATGAAGGCGCTGCGGGTGCCGGAACCATCTTCACGAGAGATGACCGTGATATCCTGGTCGGCGTCGAAATCACCGGTGGCTTCCGCCTCGGTGGAGTCGGCCGCCTCGGTGGAGTCGGCCGTCTCGGTGGTGGAGGCGGCGGTGCTGTCGGAAGCGGTGGATTCGCTGCTGGAAGCAGTGTTGCCGCAGGCGGCCAGGCTCAGGGCCATGGCGGCGGCGAGAACAGAAGCTACGACAGAAGTACGTTTCATAACTATTTCTTCTCCCTTTTTACCAAATCTCTATGTGTTCTTTTGGTGGTTTTGCTGCTCCCTTTCGTCCGGGAGCAGGTTTATTGTACCGCGAAGATTTTTTTGAATCGACCATGGTACCGTACAATCGGCGTAAAGAATGCGCAAAGTGCACAAGCCTTATGCAAAGAAATTGTAAAATTGGTAAAAAATCCGCAAAATGCCCGTCCCAAAATCCCTAAAAACGACGTGAAAGGGATGATTTTACACAAATTTTACAAAACCTTTACCGTTCCCTGCTGGTTTGGCGGCAAGGCAATTCATTATAATAGAGAACGGTATAGGGCGCGGATTGAGCCGCGCGGTTTTTACAAAACCTGAATAAGAGAATGGATGGTCCCTGTATGAGTATTTTCAACATTTTTGTACTTCTGGGCGGCCTGGCCATGTTCCTGTATGGCATGGACGTCATGGGCAAAAACCTTGAGCAGACGGCCGGCGGCAAGCTGCAGGTCATTCTGAGCAAGATGACCTCCTCCCCCCTGCGGGGCCTGCTGCTGGGTCTGGCGGTCACCGCCGTCATCCAGTCCAGCTCCGCCACTACCGTCATGGTGGTGGGCTTCGTCAACTCCGGCCTGATGGACCTGTATCAGGCCGTGGGCGTGATCATGGGTGCCAATGTGGGCACCACCGTCACCGCCTGGCTGCTGAGCCTGACCGGCCTGCAGGGCGAAAGTTTTGTGATCCAGATGCTCAGCCCCGACGCCTGGGCCCCGCTGCTGGGCTTTGCGGGCATCGTCATGTTCATGTTCGGTAAAGAGCGTCAGAAAGGCATCGGCCAGATCTTTCTGGGCTTTGCCATCCTGATGACCGGCATGAGCTTGATGAGCGATGCCACCGCCCCCCTGGCGGACGCCCCCTGGTTCGGCGATCTGTTCCTGGCCTTCACCAACCCGGTGCTGGGCGTGCTGGTAGGTGCCCTGCTCACCGCCATCATCCAGTCCTCCTCTGCCTCGGTGGGTATTCTGCAGGCGTTGTCCCTCTCCACGGGGGCGGTGTCCATCGCGGCGGCCATGCCCATCATCATGGGCCAGAACATCGGCACCTGCGTCACGGCGCTGATCTCTTCGGCCGGCGCCAACAAGAACGCCCGCCGTACCGCTATGATCCACCTGTATTTCAACATCATCGGCACCACGGTGTTCCTGAGCGTTTTCTTTGCTCTCAACGCGGTGTTCCACTTCCCCTTCTATTATGATCAGGCCAACGCCTTCAATATCGCGGTGATCCACACGGTATTCAACCTGACCACCACGGCGATTTTGCTGCCCTTCAACAAGCTGCTGGTGAAGCTGGCCATCCTCACGGTGCCCGACGACAAAAAGCCCCAGCAGAACACCCTGCTGGACGAGCGTCTGCTCTCCACTCCGGCGGTGGCCATCAACCGGGCCATGCTGGTGGGCGGCGATATGGCCGAGATCTGCCGCACTTCCCTGCTGCAGGCCATGTCCACCACCCGCAAGTGGGATGACGCCATCGCCGACGAAGTCCGCCGCAAGGAGGATGCCGTGGACCACTACGAGGATGCCCTGGGCACCTATCTGGTTCAGCTGTCCGGCCGGACGCTGAGCAAGGCGGACAACCGTACCATCAACACCCTGCTGCACACCATCGGCGATTTTGAACGGATCTCCGACCACTCGGTGAATCTGCTGGAAGCCGCCGAGGAGATCCGGGACAAAAACATCCGGTTCAGCGATGAGGCACTGGACGATCTGAGCGTGCTGGAAGCCGCCCTCCAGGACATTGTCAACCGCACGGTGGACGCCTTCCAGAAGCACGACTGCTATGCCGCCGGCAAGATCGAACCCCTGGAGGAAGTGGTGGACGGTCTGGTGCGGGAGGTCAAGACCCGCCACATCGCCCGTCTGCAGGCCGGCACCTGCACCATCGAGTACGGCTTTGTGCTGGATGACCTGCTCACCGCCTACGAGCGGATTGCCGACCACTGCTCCAACATTGCGGTGGCTATGATCGAGGTGGCGGACGACAAGTTCGACACCCACGAGTACCTGAACCACCTGAAGAGCGGCGGCAGCCTGAAATTTGAACAGCGGTACGAGAAGTACCGCGGGCGCTACACCTTCCCCGGGGAAGGCGCCCCCGAAACTGAACCTGCCCCGGCGGCCATCAAAGCCGGACAGGCATAAAGGAGACTTGATTTTTCATGATCTATATCGTCGAAGATGACGCCAGCATCCGGGAACTGGAGCAGTATGCCCTGCAGACCAACGGCTTTGAGGCCAGCGGCTGTGAGGACGGTGCCAGTTTCTGGGCAGCCCTGCGGGGCGGCACCCCCGACCTGGTCATTCTGGACGTGATGCTGCCCGACGAGGACGGCTACCAGATCCTGAACAAGCTGCGTGCCGACCCCGCCACCCGGAACATCCCGGTGATCATGGTCACCGCCAAGACCAGCGAGATCGATGTGGTGAAGGGGCTGGACCACGGCGCCGACGATTATCTCTGCAAACCCTTCGGCATCATGGAGTTTATTTCCCGGGTGAAGGCGGTGCTCCGCCGGGCCCAGGCGGCGGCCCCGGCCCCCGCCCCCAAGACGCTGACCTTCGGGTCCATCGTGCTGGACGACATCGCCCGCACCGTCCGGGTGGACGGCACCCCCGTGGAACTTACCTTCAAAGAGTACGCCCTGCTCCATCTGTTCCTGGAACATCCCGAGCAGGTGCTGGCCCGGGAACGGATCATGAAGGAGGTGTGGGACACCGACGACCTGCTGGAATCCCGCACCATCGATATGCATGTGCGCACCCTGCGCCAGAAACTGGGCACCGCCGGGGAAGCCATCCGCACGGTGCGCAAAGTAGGCTACAAGCTGAGCACGGAGGGCGCCGATGAGTGACGAGGAGCGCCGTCAGATCCGCCCCCGGAGCATGACCCGGCGCTACCGCCGGGGCCTGATCCTGGTGGGGGTGCTCTGTGTGGTGGCCACCCTCATCGCCGCCACCCTGCTGTTCCAGCGCAGCTACACCGAGCGGGTGGACCGGTATCTCCAGGTCCTTTGCACCACCCTGGCGGACAGCTACACCCGTTCCGGTACCTACGATTCCCAGACGCTGGCCGACCTGGCCGCCGACACCGGGGTGCGCTGCAGCCTGATCGCTCAGGACGGCACCGTGCTGTATGACAGCGAACATCCCGGGGGACTGCCCAACCATGCAGATCGCCCCGAAGTCCAGGCCGCCCTGGCCCAGGGGTCCGGCAGCTGCACCCGCCAGAGCGAGACCATGGGCCAGGAGACCCACTACTACGCCCTGGGCATCGACACCCCTGCCGGGGTACAGGTGCTGCGGGTGGGGGAAGAGGTAGACAACCTCTGGGGTCTCAGTGCCGACACCCTGCCCCTCTTCGCAGTGGCGCTGGTGGTGATCCTGCTGGGGGCCGGGCTGCTTTCCGCCGTTCTGACCCGGCTGCTGGTGCAGCCCATCAACCGGCTGGCGGAAAACCTGGACACCATCGAGGCTGACGTCCCCTATGAAGAGTTGATTCCTCTGGCCCGCACCGTCCAGACTGACCGCAAGCTGCGGGAGGACAACGAGACGATGCGCCGGGAGTTCACCGCCAACGTGAGCCACGAACTGAAAACCCCGCTGACCAGCATTTCGGGCTACGCCGAACTCATCGAGACCGGCATGGCCAAGAGCGCCGATGTGCCCGCCTTTGCGTCCCGCATCCACAAGGAAGCCCAGCGGATGATCGCCCTGGTAAGCGACATCCTCCAGCTCAGCGAGCTGGACAGCACCCAGGCGGCCCGGGGCCAGGGGGTCCCGCCCGACATGGTGCCGGTGGACCTGGCATCCCTGGTGAAGGAAATTTCCCAGACCATGACGGTGAACGCCCGCAAGGCCTATGTCACCTTGCAGTACGACGCCCGGCCATCCACCGTGAAAGGCTGCCGGGACCAGCTGGTGGAACTGGCCACCAATCTCTGCGACAACGCCATCCGGTACAACCGCCCCGGGGGCCATGTGGACCTGCGCTGCGGCACCGGGCCGGACGGCTGCCCCTATCTGGAAGTGGAGGATAACGGCATCGGCATCCCCCAGGACAGCCAGTCCCGGGTGTTCGAGCGGTTCTACCGGGTGGACAAAAGCCGGTCCAAGGCCACCGGCGGCACCGGGCTGGGCCTTGCCATCGTCAAGCATATTGCCCTTCTCCACGATGCCCGCATCGACCTGCAGAGCCAGGTGGGCACCGGCACTACCATCAAGGTCACTTTTCCCAAAAATTCCTGAGAGTACGGAGGAACTTTGTCGGTTCCTCCGTTGTTTTATGCCTGTCGTTCGTGGTATACTATCCACCGTGTAATTGTTGAAACAATACAGATAAAAGGAGCAGTCTCTTATGAACGAACAGTGGCTCAATCTCTATCGCACCGAGATCGAAGAATTTTATAAAAAGACCCAGGCTTTCGCGGCCGGGGACCTCTCCCGCAAGGACTACAAGGGCGCATCCGGCGGCTTCGGCAGCTATGCCCAGCGGGACGGTACCAAGCACATGCTCCGTCTGCGCCTGCCCGGCGGCCGCCTGACCGAGCCCCGGCTGCAGTTCCTGGCCCGCATCACCGGCAAATACAACATTGCCCCCCTGAAGCTGACCACCTGTGAGACCATCCAGCTCCACAACCTGGCCCCCGAACTGCTGCCCGTCCTGATGGAACAGGCCGCCTACTGCGACATCATCACCCGGGGCGGCGGCGGTGACAACCCCCGCAATGTCATGGCCAGCCCCCTCACCGGCGTACAGCCCGGCGAAGCCTTCGACGTCATGCCCTGGGCCGAAGCCGCCAGCGACTATCTGCTCTCCATCTGCCGGGACATTCACATGCCCCGCAAGCTGAAAGTGGCCTTCTGCAACGGGGTGGATGACTGCGTCCACGCCACCTTCCGGGATATGGGCTTCGTCGCCCAGCCGGACGGCACCTTCCGCCTCTTCATCGCCGGCGGTCTGGGCAACTGCCACCGCATGGGCGTGCTGGTGGAGGAACACCTGCCCGCCTCCGATGTGCTCTACGCCATCCGGGCGATGATCGACGTTTTCTGCGCCCACGGCAACTATGAGAACCGCGCCAAGGCCCGCACCCGCTATCTGCAGGAGACCCTGGGTGCCGAGGAACTGCGCCGGGTCTATCGGGAAGCCCTGGCCGCCCGCAAGGCGGAGGGCGGTCTGGACCTGAACCTGACCCCCAAGGCCGTCACCAAGACCGGCGAGGGCACTCTGACCGATGGCCGGGTCATTGCTCAGAAGCAGGCAGGCCTCTACGCCGTGGCCTACCATCCCATCGGCGGCATCCTGCCCACCGGCAAGCCCACCCAGCTGGCCACCCTGCTGCGGGATATGCCCGCCGCCGAGTGCCGGGTAGCCCCCAACGAAACGATCTATATCATCAACCTGACCGGCGACGAGGCCCGGCAGATTCTGGACGCCACCGAGGACGGCGCCAAGACGGTGTTTGAGACCAGCGTGGCCTGCATCGGCGCCGCCATCTGCCAGCAGGGCGTGCGGGACAGCCAGGCAGCCCTCCAGGCCTGCGTCCAGGCCGTGCGGGAAGCCGGTATCCCCGACGGGGCCCTGCCCAGGATCTGCATTTCCGGCTGCCCCTCCAGCTGCTCCGGCCATCAGACCGGTGCCATCGGCTTCCAGGGTGCCGTGAAGCCGGTGCCGGGGGGCAAACCCGCTCCTGCCTTCCGGATGTTCCTGGGCGGCAGCGATGCCCTGGGCGCCGAGAAGTTCGGTGAAGTGGAAGGCTTCGTCTATGAGGACCAGCTGCCCGCCCTGCTGGTGGAGCTGGGCCAGGCAGCTGCCGCTGCCGGGGAAAACTGGGAGACCTGGCACACTGCCCACGCCGACGATATGAAGGCCATCCTGGCGAAATATCTCTGATCCATTGCACAACAAGCCCCTCAGTGTGAAAGGTTTTCCCCTTTTGCCCTGGGGGGCTTCGCTTTGCTTGACACCGGTGTCCCGGCGGGGTATACTGGGCAGACAACACCACCGAAAGGAAACAAATCTATGTTGAATCGTATTTTTCCCCTGGCCTGTGCCGTCCTGCTGCTGGCGGGCTGCGGTGCCCAGTCGGCTGCAAACAGCACCTCCACCGTGACGACCGCCACGGCGGAAGCCGCCCCCGCCACCCCGGAGGCCGCTGCCGACACCCTGACCTTTACCGACGACCTGGACCGGGAGGTCACGGTTCCGGTGAACCCCCAGCGGGTGGCCGTGCTGCTGGGCAGCTATGCCGACGTCTGGTGTCTGGCGGGCGGTCAGGACACCCTGGTGGCCGCCGCCTCCGACGCCTGGACCGACTTTGACCTGGGTCTGGACGATACCGTGGCCGACCTGGGCAGCCTGATGGAGCCCAATATGGAAGAACTCATCGCCGCCGCCCCCGACCTGGTCATCGCCAGCAGCAACACCACCTCCAACGTGGAGCTGCTGCCCAGCCTGGAAGAGCTGGGGGTGCCGGTGGTCTACTTCGGGGTGAACAGCTTCAACGATTATCTCGAAATGCTGGATGTCTGCACCCAGATCACCGGCCAGACCCAGAACTACCAGACCTACGGCCTGGATGTGCAGGCCCAGGTGGAGAAGGCCAAGGAACAGAACGACGGCAGTGCTCCCACGGTGCTGCTGCTGCGGTCCGCCAGCACCAGCTGCAAGGTGAAGAACAGCAAGGGCACCGTGCTAGGGGAGATCCTGGCCGACCTGGGCGCGGTAAACATTGCCGACAGCGACACCAGCCTGCTGGAGGATCTGAGCCTGGAGCGGATCATCGCCGACGACCCCGACTACATCTTTGTAGTGTTCCAGGGCAGCGACCAGGCCGCCGCCCAGACGACCCTGGACGCGGCGCTGACCTCCAACCCGGCCTGGGATACCCTGACCGCGGTGCAGAACGGCCGGTTCTACCCGATGGAGAAGGAGCTCTACCACCTGAAGCCCAACACCCGCTGGGGTGAGGCCTACCAGAAGGTGGCAGACATCCTCTATCCGGCGGCATAACCTTTCTTTGATACAGCAAAACCCCGGCGCCCTGGCAGGCGTCGGGGTTCTTTGTTGTGCAGGCGGCAGGGTCAAGACCCCGCCCTACGGATTTCCGGCCCAAAGACCGCAGACTGTAGGGCGGGGATTCATCCCCGCCGCGGAAATCAGCAGCCAGGCTTTCCGCCCCTTTTTACAGAAACCGGCGGATGTCCTCGGCCAGCTTTTCCTCCAAGGCGATGAGCCGTTTGGTGATGTCCTTGGCGTCCTCGCTGGCGGCCTCGTACTGGTTGAGGTAGCGGTTCAGCGACTTGACCCCCATGTTGCAGCCGTCGGTGATAAGGTCCGCAATGGTGGCGTCGCTCTCGTTCATCGTCAGCATGGCCCCCGTCTTGATCCAGGACATGCCCTGGGCGATGGGGTTGGGCTCCTTGCCTTCGTCGTGGAAATCATGGAGCGCCGTGACGATCTGGTTCTGGAGCTGCTCATGTTCGTTGCGGCAGCGGGCCAGGGCGTCCCGCAAAGACTGGCTTTTGGCCACGTCCAGCACCTGGTCGATGGACGAAATGCCCATGGCCACCCCGGCGTCGCACTCCCGCAGCAGCTTGATGGTATCTTCCTGGATCATTGGTATCTCTCCCTCCCGTTTTGGCTAGGATGCCCCGCCGGGAAAGAGATTATACCTTTTCAGCGCCCCAGACGATATTTGAAATCCCGGTAGCCGAACTGTACCAGCTCCCGGCAGGCGCCGTCGGCACCTCGGGTCCAGATGGCAGGCAGGGGCATGCCGTTGAAGGTATTGTTCTTGCAGGTGGTATAAATCGCCATGTCGCCGAACACCAGCAGGTCCCCGGGCCGGGGCACTGCGTCGAAGCCGTAGTCCCCGATCACGTCCCCCGCCAGGCAGGTGGGGCCCGCCAGCCGCACCGTACAGGGCTTTTCCCCCGGGTCGGCGGCAAAGAGGAGCGGCGGGCGGTAAGGCATTTCGATGACATCGGGCATATGGCAGGCGGCGCTGGCGTCCAGGATGGCCACCGTGGTATCACCGTTTTGCACCACGTCCAGCACCCGGCTGAGAAGATACCCGGCGTTGAGGGCGCAGGCCTCCCCCGGTTCCAGGTAGACCGTCACCCCCCAGTCGGCCTGGGCCCGGGCGATGCACCGTTCCAGGGTGGCCAGGTCGTAGCCCGGCCGGGTGATATGGTGGCCGCCGCCGAAGTTGAGCCACTTCATATTGGGCAGCAGGTCGCCGAATTTCTCTGCCATCGCGTCCAGCGTCACCGCCAGGGCGTCGGCGTCCTGTTCACACAGCGTGTGGAAGTGCAGCCCGTCCAGCAGGTCCGGCAGGGCGGGATTTTCCGCCACCGCGGCGTCCCACTGGGCCCGGGTGGTGCCCAGACGGCTGCCGGGGGCACAGGGGTCATAGATGGCGTGGCCCTCCTGGGTGGAACATTCGGGGTTCACCCGCAGGCCCACACTCTTGCCCGCCGCCTTGGCCATAGGGCCGAACCTGGCCAGCTGGGCCGGGGAATTAAAGACGATATGGTCGGCCCACCGCAGCAGTTCCGCCATCTCGTCGTCGCGGTAGGCGGCACAGAAAACGTGGACTTCCTTACCGGGCATCTCCTCGGCGCCGAGACGGGCCTCATACAGGCCGCTGGCCTCGGTGCCCGCCAGGCAAGGCGCCAGCACCGGGTACAGATCATAGTTGCTGAACGCCTTCTGCGCCAGCAGCACTTTGCAGCCGGTGCGGGCGGCCAGCTCCCCCAGGATTTTGCCGTTGCGGGCCAGGGCCCCTTCATCCAGCAGGTAGCAGGGGGTGGGCAGGGCGGCGAAGTCCGCTGGCACCGTGCCGCCCAGGGCGGCAAAGGGCGGGCGGGTATCCGCGGCGGGCATCAGTCCACCAGCGCCGGGGCGCGGTTCTCGCTGCGGGGCAGGCCGTACTTGTCCAGGGCGTCCAGGAACGGGTCGGGATTGAACTCCTCCACGGTGTAGACGCCGGGCTTGGTCCACTGGCCGGTGAGCATCATCAGGGCGCCGCACATGGCGGGCACGCCGGTGGTGTAGCTGATGGCCTGGCTGCCCACTTCCTTATAGCATTCCTGGTGGTCGCAGACGTTATAAATGTAGTAGGTCTTGGGCTTGCCGTCCTTGGTGCCGGTGAAGATGCAGCCGATGTTGGTCTTGCCCTTGGTGCGGGGGCCCAGGCTGGCCGGGTCGGGCAGCAGGGCTTTCAGGAACTGGATGGGGACGATCTCCTGGCCGTTGTAGTTGATGGGGGTGGTGGAGAGCATGCCCACATCCTCCAGACAGCGCATATGGTCCAGGTAGCTCTGGCCAAAGGTCATGAAGAACCGGATGCGCTTGACGCCGGGGAAGTTCTTGCCCAGGGACTCGATCTCCTCGTGGTGGAGCAGGTACATGTCCTTCTCCCCCACCTGGTCGAAGTTGTATTCCCGCTTGATGCTCATGGCGGGCACTTCCACCCAGTGGCCGTTCTCCATATAGCTGCCGGGGGCGCTGACCTCCCGCAGGTTGATCTCGGGGTTGAAGTTGGTGGCGAAGGCATAGCCGTGGTCACCGCCGTTGCAGTCCAGGATGTCGATGGTGTCGATGGTGTCGAACTCGTGCTTGGCGGCGTAGGCGCAGTAGGCCTGGGTCACGCCCGGGTCAAAACCGCAGCCCAGCAGGGCGGTGAGTCCGGCATCCTCGAACTTTTTCTTGTAGGCCCACTGCCAGGAGTAGTCGAAGTAGGCGGAGAAGCCCTCTTCCTTGCAGCGCTTCTCGTAGATGGCGCGCCATGCGGGGTCGTCGGTGTTTTCCGGCTCGTAGTTGGCGGTGTCCATATAGTTGACGCCGCAGGCCAGGCAGGCGTCCATGATGGTCAGGTCCTGGTAGGGCAGGGCGATGTTCATGACCAGGTCGGGCTGGTAAGATTTGATGAGGGCGATGAGCTCCTCCACGTTGTCGGCGTTTACCTGGGCGGTGGTGATCTTGGTTTTGGTGATGGGGGCCAGTTTTTCGGCCAGGGCGTCGCACTTGGACTTGGTGCGGCTGGCGATGCACAGCTCGGTGAAGACGTCGCTGACCTGGCAGCACTTCTGGATGGCGACACTGGCAACGCCGCCGCAGCCGATGACAAGAACTTTGCTCATGGTGATGACTCCTTTTTGTACGAAAATGTTTTGTTCCTTCTTTACAAAGAAGGAACCGAAGAAATTCCAAACAAAATAAAACGAACACTTTCGGGAATGTAACTCTTTCCCGGTCAGGGCCCGCCCGCGAAGGCGGGCGGGATCTCAGAACGGGAGCCCGGATGAGCTCACACGATAGGTACGGGCGGGAAACGGGGTCACGTAGGGCCGCTCAGGGTCCACGATGTTGGAGTCTCGGGCGACCACTTTGAAGCCCCGGGGTTTCTTAAGGGGTTCTCAAACCCCTTAAGCCGTGCCCCGCGCCTCGGAACGCGGCGCTTTTTGCCTGCGGGGCCATGCCCCGCAACCGCGCCCCAGGAACGCAGCGCGGTGCAAAAACCAACGCAGCGCGTTGGTTCCGACATGCACGGCCCCGGAACCGGGGCCATTGGGAGGGCTGCTCAACTTGCTGCTATTGCAGGTCGCTCAAAAAGGAACACCCCCAGGCCGCGCGCCCCTCCCGGGTCAGGCCGCCCTCAGACGCGGGGCCGGTTATGCACCAGCGCCAGCAGCAGTTCCCGCAGGGTCTTGCAGGCGGTGGCGGTGGAGACCCCGGTGGTGTCCAGGGTGGGGGCCAGCTCGTTCAGGTCTGCCCCCACGATGCGGGCCCGGGTCACGGTGCGGATGGCGTCCAGCAATTGCAAAAAGCTGACGCCCCCCGCTTCCGGCGTGCCGGTGCCGGGGAAGGCCGAGGGGTCCAGGCAGTCCAGGTCGATGGTGAGATAGACCGGGACTTTGGTATCGCAGAGCCACTGGGTCAGCTCTCCCAGGCCGGTGAAATCAAAGCGGTGCATATCGGTGTGGCGGGCGGCAAACTCAAATTCTTCCCGGTCCCCGCTGCGGATGCAGAACTGGTGGATCCGGCCGTCCCCCAGGATGTCGTGGCAGCGGCGCAGCACACAGGCGTGGCTGAGCTGGGCCCCCAGGTAGTCGTCCCGCAGATCGGCGTGGGCGTCAAAGTGGACGATATGCAGTTCGGGGTAGCGGGCTACCACCGCCCGTACCGCCCCCAGGGTCACCAGGTGTTCGCCCCCCAGCAGCAGGGGAAATTTGCCATCCCGGAGGATCTCCGCCGCCCGGGACTCGATGTCCACCAGGGCGCTCTCGCTGCTGCCGAAGCAGAGTTCCAGATCGCCGCTGTCGAAGATCTCGCAGTCGGTGAGGTCGGTGTTCTGGTAGGGGCTGTAGGTCTCGATGCCGTAGCTTTCGTGGCGGATGGCCGCCGGGCCGAACCGGGCACCGGGCCGGTAGCTGGTGGTGGAATCATAGGGTGCGCCGTACAGCACGATCTGGGCCGTGCGGTAGGCGCTGTCACACCCGATAAAGTTTTCAACATTGCGTGGCAGCATCAACGGTCCTCCACTTCCCGCAGCATTTCCTCCAGAAATGCCGGCAGATAGAATGCACCGACGTGGAGCCGGGTGGTATAGTAGCGGGTGCGCATGTTCAGCGCGTTCCAGGCCGCGGCGTCCAGATCGTCGATGGGATGATATTTTTTACTGGCAAAGCCGAAGAGCCAGTAGCCCGCCGCAAAGGTGGGGATGTGGGCCTGGTACACCTTGCTGATGGGGAAGGTGCTGGCGATCCGCTTATGGCTGCGCTGCATGGCGTTGGCGTCCTCGGCATAGAAGGGGCTGCCCTGCTGGTTGACCATGATGCCGTCCTCTTTCAGGGCGTTGAAGCAGTTGCCGTAAAACTCCCGGGTGAAGAGCCCCTCCGACGGGCCGAAGGGGTCGGAGGAATCCACGATGATCAGGTCGTACTCCTCCTCGCACCGGCGGATGAACTTGAGGGCGTTCTCAAAGTAGATGTGTACCCGGCGGTCGTCCATCCGGCAGGCGTTGCCCGGCAGATAGGCCCGGCAGGCTTCCACCACCATGGGGTCCATCTCCACCAGGTCGATCCGCTCCACCCGGTCATACCGGGTCAGCTCCCGCACCACGCCGCCGTCCCCGGCGCCGATGACCAGAATATCCTTGGCCTGGCGGTGTACCGACATGGGCACATGGGTGATCATCTCGTCATAGATGAACTCGTCCCGCTCGGTAAGCATCACGTTGCCGTCCAGGGTGAGCACCCGGCCGAATTCCGGCGTCTCGAAGATGTCGATGCGCTGGTAGTCGCTCTGCTTGGAGTAAAGCTGCCGGTTCACCCGGATGCTGTGCTTCACATCGGGGGTGTGAAATTCCGAAAACCACATTTCCATGAAAGAGCCCTCCTTGTTAAGCCAGCACGTTCAGGCGCAGGATGTCGGGGTCTTCCGGTCCCGTCATGCTGCAGCCCTTGGCCTTGGCATATTCGATGTAATCGAGGATTTCCCCGGTGATCCGCTCGCCGGGGGCCAGGATGGGAATGCCCGGGGGATAGCACATGACGAACTCGCTGCAGACTCTCCCCTCGGTCTCCCGCAAAGGCAGACTGATCTTGTCGGCGTAGAAGGCCTGCTGGGGGCTGGCCACCACCTCGGGGTCGATGTATTCCTGGTTCAAAAGGCCGGTGCCGTCGGTGTGGTAGCGCCGCTTGATCTCCGCCAGGGCGCTGACCAGCCGCTCCAGTTCCTGGGGGCGGTCCCCCATGGAAAGGTAGGCCAGGATGTTGCCGATGTCGCCGAACTCGATCTGGATGTCGTACTCATCCCGCAGGATGTCGTAGACCTCGATGCCCGCCAGACCGATGTCCCGGGTATGGATGCTCAGCTTGGTGGTGTCGAAGTCAAAGATGGAATCCCCGTTGCAGAGTTCCTTGCCGAAGGCGTAATACCCGCCGATGGCGTTGATCTCCTCCCGGGCGTACTCCGCCATGTCGGCCACCTGGTGGAAGACCTGGCGGCCCCGCAGGGCCAGGTTTCGCCGGGAAATATCCAGGCTGGACATGAGCAGGTAGCTGCCCGAGGTGGTCTGGGTCAGGTTGATGATCTGCCGCACATAGCCCGCGTGGACCTTGGGTCCGCAGAGGAGCAGGCTGGACTGGGTCAGGCTGCCGCCGCTCTTGTGCATGGACACGGCAGCCATATCGGCCCCGGCGGCCATGGCGGAAACCGGCAGTCCGCCGCCGAAATAGAAGTGGGTGCCGTGGGCTTCATCAGCCAGGCAGAGCATGCCGGCGTCGTGGGCCATCCGCACGATGGCCCGCAGATCGCTGCAGATGCCGTAGTAGGTGGGGTTGTTCACCAGCACCGCCACGGCGTTGGGATGCTCGGCGATGGCCTTGGCCACCTGTTCCCGGCGCATCCCCAGGGAGATGCCCAGCCGCTGGTCCACCTCGGGGTTGACATAGACCGGCACGGCGCCGCAGAGCACCAGGGCGTTGAGGACGCTGCGGTGGACGTTGCGGGGCAGGATGATCTCATCCCCCCGCTTGCAGGCGGTGAGGACCATGCTCTGCACCGAGCTGGTGGTGCCCCCCACCATAAGGAAGGCGTGGGCGGCGCCGAAGGCATCGGCGGCCAGTTCCTCGGCCTCCCGGATGACCGACACCGGATGGCAGAGATTGTCCAGGGGTTTCATACTGTTCACGTCCACCCCCACGCACTGCTGGCCCAGAAAGGCCGTCAGTTCGGGGTTGCCCCGGCCCCGTTTGTGGCCGGGCACGTCGAAAGGCACCACCCGCATACGGCGGAAGTTTTCCAGCGCCTCGTGGATCGGCGCGCGGCGCTGGTCCAGACGGGTGCGGTTCCCATTCCCGTTCATGTTTTCCTCCGTCCCGTGGTTCCCCTGGCAAACAAAAAACGCAAGCCGCATCCAAAAGGTGCAGACTTGCGTTCGGTTTCGTCCATTTTCGCCGCAAAGCGCCCTGTCCCCGGGCAGTATGAGGGCAAGGTGAGGGCATGTTTCGGGCGTATCGTGTTCAGAGTCTCTATAGCAATTCTACGCTTTACTACTCTTATTGACCGTTTCACAAGTCTGCGTGGAGGCCACGCAATTTCTGGTTATCAAAGGAACCAACTTATAAAATTTGAGCTTTTAACTCAATCAATAAGGCAACCAATGTTGCCGATCGGCAGTGGACCCGGCTGTCCGTATGGCCTTAGCCCCTGATGGGCGGTCCCAGGTAAATTGCTTTGAAAAACTCCTGCACGATTCGTCTTTCAAAATCGTGGTTATCGTACCATATCGTCGGGAAAATGTCAATGAAATTTTTGGTAAAATTCCCGTACAACAAAAAAGGGGGCCACCCCTTGCGGGATGGCCCCCTTTTGGAGGTAAAGATTACAGAATCTCGATCTGAGTGGGCTGCTTCTCCGGCAGTTTCTTGGCTTCCGCCTTGGGCAGGTTCAGCTTCAGGATACCGTCCTCAAAGCTGGCCTTCACATCCTCGGGCTTGAGCTCTTCGCCCACATAGAAGCTGCGGGCGCAGGAACCGGTGTACCGCTCCTGACGGATATAGTGGCCGTCGTTATCCTTCTCATCATGGTCAGCGCTGCGGTTGGCCGTGATGGTCAGGTAGCCGTTCTGCAGATCCAGCTTCACGTCCTCCTTCTTGAAGCCGGGCAGGTCCACGAAAACGTCATAGCCGTTTTCGGTCTCCCGCACATCGGTCTTCATCACATTGGCACTCCGTTTGCCAAAAGCACGGCGGGGATCAGCCGCCTGCATCATGCGGTCAAAGTCGCGATCCCAATCATTCTGGAACCAATCGTCCAGCAAAGCATCATGAAACATATAAGGCACCATCATCATAAGTCATTCCTCCAATTCTCATCGGCTGCCGGTTGTTTTTCCGGCGTCGGACTTTTGATTTAGCCTTCTCGGGGTTCTGGGGGTCCTGCTTTCGCATCGCCCCTTGTTCCCTTGGAACGCCTTTAGTATAGCACCGCAAATTAGCACTGTCAAGCGTAGAGTGCTAATGTTTACATTTCATGCAATGTTTGTTCACAAAATATGCGATTTTTCCCCGGGGCTGTACAAACGGGCGGTTTTCCGCTATGATAAAGGCACCCTAATCCTGATAAAGAAGGTAGAAAACCATGGTATATCAACTGCTTTTCAGCCCCACCGGCGGCACCGCGTCCGCGGCCGACGCCCTGCTGGCGGGCACCGTGCTGGACCTGGCCGACCGGAACCGGGATTTTTCCGCCGTGACCCTGACCGCCGACGACGTGGCAGTGATCGCCGTGCCCTCCTACGGCGGCCGGGTCCCCGCCGTGGCCGCCCAACGTCTGGCCCGGATAGAGGGCGGCGGCGCCCGGGCGGTGCTGCTCTGCGTCTACGGCAACCGCGCCTATGAGGACACCCTGGTGGAGCTGGCCGACCTGGCCGAAGCCGCCGGGTTCCGGGTGGTGGCGGCTGTGGCGGCCCTTGCGGAGCACTCCATTGCCCGGCAGTTTGCCGCCGGGCGGCCCGACGACGCCGACAAGGCGGTGCTGGCGGAGTTCGGCGCCCGCATCCGGGCCAAGCTGGACGCCGGGGACACCATCGCCCCCGCCCTGCCCGGTCACCGGCCCTACAAGCCCCTGGGGGTGCGCAGCATGGTGCCCCGCACGGCCAAACGGTGCATCGAATGCGGCCGCTGTGCCGCCGGCTGCCCGGTGGGGGCCATTGATGCTGCCGACCCCCGCCGCACCGACGCCGACCTTTGCATCGGCTGCATGCGGTGCGTAAAGCTCTGCCCCGTGGAGGCCCGCACCATCGACCCCAACGCCCTGGCGGGACTGGAAGCCCGGCTGGCGCCCCTTTGCGCCGGCCGCAAGGAGAACGAGCTCTTCCTGTAAGGCACCGGAAAGCGAAAAGCCGCCCCCGTGGGGGCGGTCCTTTTGTTATATTTGTTATATTTCCGTCACCTTTGTAAATCTTTCGGCGGGTGCTTTTCAGCGACGCCGGGGGATGGTACACTAAAAGAAAATGATAGGCGCGCATTTTTCTGTAGCTTTGCCGCGCCCCGGAAATCCCTTCAAAGAAAGGTGAAAAAGCTTTCCCTTTTCTGCACCGGTCTGCTGCTGGCCGGATCGCTGGCAGGGTGTACCGCCCCTGCAGCCCCAGCAGCTCCGGCACCCACTGCCGCCCCGACTGTGACAGCCACGCCCGCCCCCACGGCTGCACCGACCCCCACGGCCACGCCGGTGCCCACACCCGCGGCCCTCTCCGAGGAGGAAGAGAAAACAGAGTTTCTCGCGTTCTGGCAGGACGCCCAGCTTTCCTATTGGGTGAGCGGCCTTCCGGATTCGCCGGAGGAGGACGCCCACTACAACTATTATATCGTGGTTTCCAACTATCTGGAGCATCACGCCGAGCGGCTGGGGGAACCCATTGTGTACGACACCGACGGTGCCCCCTGCTTCCCCTATGAAGATTTTCTGGGCGCGGCCCAGGCCATCTTTGGGGACGGCATCGACTACACCGCCTATATTCCCAACGACCCCGGCCCCCAGCCCGATGTTTCCCGGGCCATCTGGGGGTACGGTCCGGGCGCGCAGTACGCCGAGCCGGACCCCGACAGCTTTGTCCTGCAGGGGGACCAAATCACCCTGCAGGCCGCCCAGACCCTGCAGTTTCCCGGCGAGGAGCCCATGAGCACCGCCACCCTGACCTACACCTTCGCCGTCCAGCCCGACAATGAATACTGCCGCTACCGCCTGGTCTCGCTGGAAGAGGCTTCCTGATCCCAGATGTTTTCCCCTGGAGGTGATCCTATGAAAAGACTTTTCCCTGCCGCGCTGCTCTGCGCTGTCCTGCTGGCAGGCTGCACCGTACCGGCCTCCCCGGCCCCCACCGCCGCTCCGGCCGTGACCGCTGCGCCCGCCGCCACGGCCAGCCCTGCCCCGACGGCCAACCCCGACAACACCCCGGAGCGGTTCTGGGAGCTGGCCGCCCACGACCGGTACCTGACGGGGGTGATCACCGACTGCCAGTTTGCCGACTATCCCGGGGAATCCCGGATCATCTTTACCGCCGACGACGGGCAGACCTACCGGGTGGAGGGCGCCCTGGGTAAAGAGCACGAGGGGCTGCCACCCTTCCATTCCGTCTATTCTTATTCGGGCAAGGAATCCGACGAATGCCAGCCCGGCTGGCAGGTGCTGGTCTATTATGAGGACACACTGACCGACGGGCAGACCACCATCACCCGGCCCAAGGACATCTTCCTCTTTTTCCCGAGAGATGCTGCGGGGCTGGAAGAACAGCTTTTCACCACCGAGTATGAGCTGGGCGTACTGCGCAAAAACTTTGACGCCATCCAGAACAAGGCCGTCTTTACCCCCGACGAAGCCATGCGCCGGGTGGCGGCGCAGCTGGGGCTGCAGGTGCAGGCCCAAAGCCCCTCCCCCGGGGTGACCCAATACACCGACGGCAGCCACACCCTTTCCTTCCAGCGGTTGTGGTACAATTCCTACTACCAACTGGACCGGGAAGCGGCCTTCCGGGCCAACACCAATCTCGCCGGCTGGGCCGCGCAGCTGGACGACCCCGATTTTCCCGGGGAGGAAGCCCTGACCCGGCCCTATCTGGAATACGAGATCCTGGACCGGCAGGGCGATGGTCAGAGCACGTCTTACTATGTCTCCATCTCCGGGGAGGTTTCCACCACCCAGACCACCCTAACCCTCCCCGCCTTTGGACAGGAGACCTACGCCCCCCTCTTTTTGACCGAGGAACAGCAGGATCTCTTCCAGAAGGCGGCGAAATTCCAGTTTGCCTTTTTCTCCCTGCCGGATAACATCCAGCAGTTCCCGCAGTTTCAGCCCCTGGCGGAAAACAACTGGGTGGTCATTCAGGACGGATATTCGCTGTACCAGAATTCCTACGAAGAATTTTCCGATCTGGCCCACAGCGGTTTCACCCAGGACTATCTGGACTCTCTGGGGCCCCTTTACACCGAAAAATTTGTGGACCGGGACGGACGGCTGGCCACCTCCACCGATAGGGGACTGACCCGCGACTCCCTGCCTGGCGCCCGGCGGCCGGTTCTGGAAAATTATCCCGATCTTTTCCGGCTGGAATACCAGGACGAGGAAACCATCGAATTCACCCTGATCTCCCACTATGACCGGAACTGGCAGAACTACACCGGCGAGGACGGGATGGACATTTACACGGCGGAATACCCCATCCGGATGGTCAACACCGACAACGGCTGGCGGATCGACGAATTCCACACCACCGAATACGGCTGATCCTTTGCCGCGATCCATAAAATAAACGAGGGAGCGCCTGCTTTGAGCAGGCGCTCCCTCGTTTGTGTATCCGGCGGCAGGAAGTATCCTTCAACCCCCGCCCGGGAAGGAGCACTCTTCGTCCCTGTCCCGGGCACCGCCGCAGGGGGCCGTTTTTCCCCCATAGAAAGGTGCTGGCTTATTCTACCCGCAGCAGGTCCTGACCGGCCTTGATCTCGCCGGTGGCCAGGGGTTTGACTGCCGCATAGCGGTCGGTGTTGCAGACGATCATCGGGGTGGTCACCTTATACCCCGCCGCCTTGATGGCGTCGATGTCAAAGCTGATGAGCAGGTCGCCCTTCTTCACCTTCTGGCCGTTGGCCACATGGGCGGTGAAGTGCTCGCCGTTCAGCTTGACGGTGTCGATGCCGATGTGGAGCAGCAGCTCGGCGCCGCCCTCGGTCACCAGGCCGATGGCATGGTGGGTGTCAAAGAGATTGTCCACGGTGGCATCCGCCGGGGCGCAGAGTTTGCCCTCGGTGGGCTCCACGGCGATGCCGTCCCCCAGCACGCCGGAGGCAAAGGCTTCATCTTCCACGTCGGCCATGGCCACCACTGTGCCGGTGAGGTGGGCGCCGAAGGTCTCGGCAGGGACAGCCTCCTTGGGCGCTTCCTCCTTCTTGGCAGGCTGGGCCGCCGGGGCTTCCACGGCGGCAGGGGCGTCGGAGGCAGGGCTTTCCATATAATCCTCCAGGTTGGACTTGATGACGGCTACCTGGGGTCCGTAGATGACCTGGATGCCGTTGCCCTTATGGATGACGCCGGAAGCACCGCTCTGGCGCAGCAGGGCGTCGCTGACCTTGTCGGAATCCAGGACGGTGACCCGCAGACGGGTGGCGCAGCAGTCCACGTCGGAGAGGTTGGCCTTGCCGCCCAGGCCCTGGAGGATCAGGGCAGAAACGGTATCGCCGCCGGACTTGCCGCCCGCGGCATCGGGGCCGACGCCGGTTTTTTCCTTGAAGTCGGCGCGGGTGTAGAGCTTGGCTTCCCCATCGCCCGCCTCGCGGCCGGGGGTCATGAGGTTCATCTTGGTGATCATGAAGTAGAAGGTGAAGTAGTAGAGCACGAAGTAGACAACACCCACGATGACCACCCAGATCCAGTGGGTCTTTTCATTGCCCTGGAGAATGCCGAAGAGGGTCAGGTCGATGAGACCGCCGGAGAAGGTCATGCCCACGCCCACGTTGAAGATATGCATGAGCATATAGGCCAGACCAGCGTAGACGCAGTGGACAGCGTACATGGCGGGGGCCACAAAGAGGAAGGTAAATTCCAGGGGCTCGGTGATACCGGTGAGCATGGAGGTCAGGGCTGCCGAGAGGAACAGACCGGCCACCACCTTGCGTTTTTCGGGGCGGGCGGCGCGGTACATGGCGAAAGCAGCGCCGGGCAGGCCGAAAATCATCAGCGGGAATTTACCGGACATGAACCGGGTGGCGGAGACGGAGAATTCCACAGTGCTCTTGGAGGCCAGTTCCGCGAAGAAGATATTCTGGGCGCCCTGGACGGTGACGCCGTCGATGACGGCGGTGCCGCCCACGCTGGTCTGCCAGAAGGGAATGTAGAACACATGGTGCAGGCCGAAGGGAATGAGGGCGCGTTCGATGAGGCCGTAGAGCCAGGTACCGGCGTAGCCGGAGACCAGGACCAGGTTGCCCAGCATGGAGATACCGGTCTGGACCACCGGCCAGATGTAGAACATGGCGATGCCCACCACCAGGTAGACGGCGGTGCAGACGATGGGCACGAAGCGGGTGCCGCCGAAGAAGGAAAGCACCTGGGGCAGCTGGGTCTTATAGAAGCGGTTGTGGAGCGCCGCCACGCCCAGGCCTACGATGATACCGCCGAAAACGCCCATCTGCAGGGTGGTGATGCCCAGCATGGAGGTGGTGGTGTTGGCGGGCATGGCTTCCACGCCGCCGGCGGCGTTGATCATGGCGGCGATGGCGGTGTTCATGACCAGGTAGGCGATGGCGCCGGAGAGGGCGGCCACTTCCTTTTCCTTTTTGGCCATGCCGATGGCCACGCCCATGGCGAAGAGCAGGGCCAGGTTGTTGAACACCGCGCTGCCGCACTGGTTCATGATATCCAGCACGGTATAGATGGGCGTGCCCTGGTGGATGAGACCGGTAAGGCCGTAGGCCTCCAGCATGGTCTCGTTGGTGAAGGAGCTGCCGATACCCAGCAGCAGGCCGGCCACCGGCAGCAGGGCGATGGGCAGCATAAAGGAACGGCCCACACGCTGCAGCACGCCGAAGATCTTGTCTTTCATACAGGTTCCTCCTATTTCTCAGTTGATCTGTGCCGAACAGGGATTCAGGGATCTATATAAAAACAGACCCATACAACCTCCCCGCTTGCGGCGGCGAAGCTATACAGGTCTAGCCTACACAACCAATGGTGCAGTCACTATCCATGGATTCAGTTGTTCAGGTGGGTACCTCATGCAGATCCCCCGCCACCCGTTTCAGGTGGATCGTCAGGTAGATCAGTTCTTCCTGGGAGAGGGTATAGTGCCAGGTCTTTTCAATGTAATCGGCCACGCACCGGGCACATTTGTAGTGTTCCTTGCAGTTGCGGACGATCAGCGCCCGGAAGGTCTCGTCGCTTTCGTCGTGGGAATCGGTCATCATCTTGCCCTGGAACAGCCGCTGGGCAAAGTACCGCAGATGGACCACGAACCGGTGGAAGGTCAGGCTTTCCCGGTCAAAGGCGCCCAGGTCCCGGTAGTAGTACTCCACCACCTGGATGACCCCCTCGATGAGGCGGGTGATGTCGTACATCTCGCTCATATGGGTGTTGAGCTCGGCGTTGACGATGTGCAGCGCAATGAAGGCCGCCTCGTCGGGGTTGAGCTCCACCCCCAGCCGTTCCTTCACCAGGGCGACACAGCGCTGGCCCAGCCGGTACTCGGTGGGATAGTAGCAGAGGATGCTGCCCGCCAGTGGGTTCTTGAACTCGATGCCCTGGGTTTTGCGCTGGATGGCAAAGCTGATATGGTCCGCCAGGGTGATGAGCAAGCTCTCGTTGAGGGGCTGGGGGATGGCCGCCTTGATCTGGTCGATCATCTCCTCGGTCAGATCCAGATGCTCGATGGGGATCTGCTCCACCAGCTCCCGCAGACGGCGCTGGCCGGACTTGTCCTCCATGCGGTAGACCTTTTCCACCCCGGCGGGGTCCACGAACTGCGCCACCTTGCGGCCGAATCCCAACCCTTTGCCGGTGACGATCATCTCGTTGCCTTTTTCGTCGATCACACAAAGGATGTTGTTGTTGATGACCTTTTTGATGCGCAATCCCATCGCCCCCTCTCCGTCCGGGGCAGGCAAAAAAATAACCAGCCCCCTAAAATCCCCTTCCTGGTACAAGAAACAGATTCTAACGGAGTTGGTCTAGCCCGCTTTACCGGTAACAATCCAACAGGGCCCCTTCCGGGCCGCTTGCTTATCTGTGAAAATAATAACATACCCACCTGTTCAAAGTCAACTGTCTGGGGCCGTGGGCGAATCTTTTCGGCAGAGTGCTCAATTTTGGTGCTTCCGTTTGGGCAGTTTGGCAAAAGTTCCGGGACAAGTCCCGGTTTTTTCGCCATGATACGAGTTTTTTTGCCCGGTTCAAATTTTACAACTCCAAACCTTGCACCGGTCCGTCCCGGGGTGTATGCTGGAAACAAAGTCTGAAAGGAGGCACTGTCATGGAGGAAACCAACCGCACCCAACCCCTGGACCCGGGCCCTGTATGGGCCCACCGGCCCCAGGGGGCGCCCACCCGGGCCGAACTGACCGCCGCCCTGCAGGTCTGCCGCAAGGGCCCGGGGCGGCGGATCAGGCAGGCAGCGGTGATCCTGGCGGGTCTCCTGTTGCTGCTGGCGGGCAGCAGTGCCGGGTATCTGATGCTCTTCCAGGGGGCGGACTACCCCCTGGCCGCCCTGGGGCTGCCCCTGCTGGGGGTCTTGCTCATAGGCGGGGGGCTGCTGTCCCTGGGGCTGCAAAGGCGGCTGCGCCGTCAGCTGACCCGCTGCCCCCAGGTGACCCTCTACCCGGAATTTGCCCACTTTGCCGACCCGGACGACCCCTGGGACCTGATGGTGGAGGACCTGCGGCGGGTGGAGCGGATGGAGGGCTGGATCGTGCTGCTGTGGCGCACCGGCGACGCCCTGACGGTGCTGCCCCTGCCCGACGAAAGCTGCGCGGGGGGCGGCGGTGCCCTGCTGGACCGGCTGCGGGAGGCCGCCCCCGGGGCGGTCTTCCGGTCGGACACCCGGCGTCCCCGGATGCCCCGCCGTCTGCTGCCCGGGGTGGTCCTGGCGGCATTGCTGGGGCTGAGCTGGGTCTGGCCGGTGGAAGCGCTGCAGGGCTGGACGGCCTATTCCAACGGCCGGAACGCCACCCTCTATCTGCGGTACGACGCCGACACCGGGCAGATCATCGAACGGGCCACCGGGCAGCCCTTTGCCCGGCCCGCCGCCGGTCCCGTGAACCCCCGGTGGCTGACCGACGACTGCTGCGCCGTGACCTACCCTTCCACCGACGGCACCCTTCAGGTGGAGCTGCTTTTCCCCCACCCCGACAAGGCCCGCCGTTTCGACCCCGACCCGCCCGCCGGGGGCTGGAGGGAACTTACCTTCGGGGACACCCCGGTGACGCTGTACTGGGACGAAGAGCAGTCCGGCTACCGGCTGCAAACCAGCGAAGGGGAGTTTTTCTACGGCCAATGGCAGGACTCCGAGGGGCTGGGACTGGTGCTCTGCGATGACAGCGGCCTGCCCCAATGGGTCCTGGCCCCCACGGTGATGCCCTGGTTCGACAGCCAGGGGACGGTGACCAGCTGCCCGGCCCTCTCCCTCTGCCCCGTTTCCATGGAGCAGACCGAACCGGTGGCGCTGCTCAGCACCGAGGCCCCCGCCGGGGACAACTCCGGGGAGACTACCCCGCCCGTCTTCAGCGATACCATCGACGTCTGCGTCAACTCGGACGGCGTCTTTTTCACCTGGGACGGGGGTCTCACCGCCCAGGCGGCGCTGGATGCCCGGGACTGTGCCCGCTGCGGCATCACCGGCGAGGCCGACCTGGAGCCCCTGGTGCTGCGGTGGGATGTGGCCTCTTTCCTCACCCAGGAGGACGGCCAGATCTGGTCCCACACCAGCCGGGACCAGGGGCAGAGCTGGCAGACCGACCTTCTGGCGGACTTTGGCGGCGCCACCCCGGACTACCGCTGCCTGGGCTTTACCGGCCAGGGGATCGGCTATGCCGCCCTGAGCGGCACCGGGGCGGACGGCACCCGGCGGGTGGAACTGTACACCGGCCTGCACCACGGCCTGGGCTGGGAAGCCATCCAGGTACCCCGGGCCGCCGACGGCCTGCTGCGGCCCCTCAACGGGCTGATCTTCTATGACGGCGCCTCTGCGGTGGCCACCGCCCCCGGCGACGAGGGCGACCCCTGGCCCTACGTCTTTGTGACGATGGACTGCGGCGACACCTGGAAGCAGATCGACGTTCCCTTTGCCGAAAGCGGCCAGACCGGCGCCACCGGCCTTTCCGAGCTGTACTTCGACGGGTTCGACTGGCAGATCACCTTCACCCAGGCCCCCACCGGCAACCGGAAAATCGTCTTTGAGACCGCCACCCTTACCAACACCGACTGGACCTGCACCGAGGTCCATTCCCTGTCCTGAACCGGTCCCCTCTGGAGCTCCGCCCTCTGCGGCGGGGCCCTTTTTGTCATTTTGGACGGTTTGTCCCTTGCGCGGGGATGCGGCATAGGGTATAGTAAAGTTATATGTCTCACAAGAAAGGATTTTCCTTATGCAAAACAAAAAGCCCTGGCTTTTCCTGGCCGCCTGTGCCCTGGTCCTGCTGGCCCTGAAATACAGCGACGACCTGCTGGGCGGCATCCGGCTGTTTTTCTCGCTGCTGATGCCCCTCTTCATCGGCTGTGGCGTGGCCTATGTGCTGAACATCCTGGTCTCCCGGCTGGAGACCCTGCCGCCCCTGGGGGATTCCCGCTCCCGGCTTTACCCCTTCCGCCGGGGCATCAGCATCACCGGGTCGCTGGTCATCATCGCCGTGGTGGTGGCACTGCTCATCGTCCTCATTATTCCCCAGCTCATCGACGCCTTCCGGGTCATGCTGGTGAATGTGCCCCCCGCCGTGAACCAGTTCCTGAAATGGCTGGACACCCTGGACATCTCGATGCCCCAGCTGGAGGAGTGGCTGCGGTCCCTCAACCTGAACTGGCCCGACCTGCTGCAAAAGGCCACCACCTACCTGACCTCCGGCGTGAGCAATGTATTTTCCTCGGCGGTAGGGCTGCTCAGCAGCCTGGGCGGCGTTGTGATGCAGGTGGTCATTGCGGTGATCTTTGCCCTCTACATCCTGGCAGGCAAAGAGCGGCTGGGCCGCCAGTTCCACGCCCTGGCCAGTACCTACCTGCCCGCCAAAGCCTGTGACCGGCTGTGGTATGTGCTGGGCACCGCCCACGATACCTTTACCAAATTCTTTGTGGGCCAGTTCACCGAGGCCATCATCATCGGGGTGCTCTGCACCCTGGGGATGCTGCTCTTCCGGCTGCCCTACGCCCCCATGGTGGGCACCCTGGTGGGGGCTACCGCCCTGCTGCCGGTAGTGGGGGCCTATCTGGGCGCGGGCATCGGCGCCTTCATGATCCTCACCGTCAACCCCCTGCAGGCCCTGGGCTTCCTGATCTTCATTGCTATTCTGCAGCAGCTGGAAGGCAACCTCATCTACCCCCGGGTGGTGGGCACCTCCATCGGGCTGCCGGGCATCTGGGTGCTCACCGCCGTCACCCTGGGCGGCGGCATCGGGGGTATTGCGGGCATGCTGCTGGCCGTTCCGGTGACTGCCACCGTCTACCGCCTGGTGCGGGCCGATGTCCGCCGCCGGCAGGAGGATCCTCTCCGCTGCAGCCGCTGACAACCGGAATTTTTTCCAGTTTTCCCGGGGAAATGCTGCATTTTTATTCACATTCTTCTCAAAAGAATGGACTATCAATTGACTATCCTCCTCAACAGTGCTAAAATTAGACTGTTATCGACATTGTGTGATTGATAACAGGTTTGAAATTTTGAGGAGGTTATTTAGTATGAATCAACAGAATGTTCCCGGCAAGGGCGCTGCCATCGGCAGCTTGGTTTGCGGCATCATTTCCATCATCCTGTCCTTTTTCTCTGTATCTTCTATTGTCGGCCTGATCCTGGGCATCGTCGGCCTGATCCTGGCCAGCAGCTCCAAGAAGGCCGGCTACAACGAAGGCCTGCGCACCGGCGGCTTCGTGGCCTCCCTGATCGGTGTTATTCTCAGCGCCATCTTCTTTGTCAGCTGCGTGGCCTGCGTGGGCTGCCTGGGTGCTGCCGGCGGTCTGAGCGCACTCTCTTATTGATTTAAAGGAGACCTATGCTCCCCTACATTCACATCGGTTTTCGTGATTACCCGGTTTACGGGTTACTGATGGCCGTGGGCGCCGTACTGGGCTGGCTGCTTTGCCGCAGCCGGGCCCGGCTGGCAAAGCCTGCCATGGAGCCGGAGCATGTCACCCGCATCTACCTGCTGTTTGGCGCCGGTGCTTTGATCGGCGCCAAATTGTATTCTCTGGCCCTGGTATGGCCCTGGCTGGTGCAGGACCTTCCCCATTTCTGGGAGGACCCCCAGCTCTTTTTGCAGCACTACCTCTACGGCGGGCTGGTCTTTTACGGCGGGCTCATCGGCGGTCTGCTCTGCCTGGTATGGGTGCTGGCCGCACGGCGCGCCCGCTTTGCCCAGCTGGAGACCGTCTTTTTGCCGGCGGTGCCGCTGGTCCATGCCATCGGCCGGGTAGGCTGCTTTTGTGCGGGTTGCTGCTACGGCTGCCCCACCGACAGCTGGTTCGGCGTCTGCTACCCCGAGGGCGGCCTGGCCCCTGCGGGGATTCCCCTGGTACCGGTACAGCTGATGGAATCCGCCGGGGACCTGGTCCTCTTCGGGCTGCTGTTGCTGCCGGTCTACCGCACACCGGGACGGCGGCTGGCCCTGTACCTGCTGGGGTACGGTGCGCTGCGCTTTACCACCGAGTGTTTCCGGGGGGATGCGGCCCGCGGCCTGGCGGGGCCCTTGTCCGGCGCCCAGTGGATCAGCCTGGCCTGCCTGGCGGCGGGCCTGGTGCTCACGGTCGTGCTCTGCCTGCGGGCGGCGCTCCGCCCCGGCAAGGCCCGGTCTGCCTGACCTCTGCGGTCAAAAAGTGCATCTGATTCCGGATACGGTTCCCCCGGCAGAAATTTCTGCCGGGGGATTCTTTTTGCCGCCGGGCTGTGGTACCATACTTATAAAAGGAGGCATGCGGAATGCTGGCATATACCTACGTAAAACAGGGCACCTTTGCCCTGCTGGACAAACCCAGACCCCTTTTGCAGAACGACCGGGACGCCATCGTCAAGGTGACCCTGAGCAGCATCTGCACCAGCGACCTGCACATCAAGCACGGCTCGGTGCCCCGGGCGGTGCCGGGCATCACGGTGGGCCACGAGATGGTGGGCATCGTGGAGCAGGCGGGGGCCGCGGTGACCAACGTCCGCCCCGGGGACCGGGTGGCGGTGAATGTGGAGACTTTCTGCGGGGACTGCTTTTTCTGCCGCCACGGCTGGGTGAACAACTGCACCGACCCCGAGGGGGGCTGGGCCCTGGGCTGCCGCATCGACGGCGGCCAGGCGGAGTATGTGCGGGTGCCCTACGCCGACCAGGGGCTGACCCGGATTCCCGACACCGTCACCGACGAGCAGGCCCTTTTTGTGGGGGACATCCTGGCCACCGGCTACTGGGCCGCCCGGATCAGCGAGATCACCCCGGAGGACACCGTGCTGATCCTGGGGGCAGGGCCCACGGGGCTGTGCACCCTGCAGTGCGTCCGGCTCTGCCGCCCCAGACGGATCATCGTCTGCGACAAGGACCCCGCCCGGCTGGCCTTTGTCCGGGCCCATGATCCCGCTGTCCTCACCGCCGGGCCGGAGGACCTGCCCGCCTTTGTGGCCGCCCACAGCGACCACGGCGGGGCCGACGCGGTGCTGGAGGTGGCGGGCAGCGACGAGACCTTCCGGCTGGCCTGGCAGTGTGCCCGGCCCAATGCCATCGTGACGGTGGTGGCCCTTTACGACGGGCCCCAGACGCTGCCCCTGCCCGACATGTACGGCAAGAACCTGACCTTCAAGACCGGCGGGGTGGACGGCTGCCACTGCCGGGAGACGCTGGAGCTCATTGCCCGGGGCAGGCTGGACACCACGCCCCTCATCACCCACACCTACGACCTGAAGGACATCGAGGCCGCCTATGACCTCTTTGAGCACCGCCGGGACGGTGTCATCAAGGTGGCCATCCGCTGCTGAAACCAAAAAGCTCCCCGCCCGGTGGGCAGGGAGATTTTTCTTTACAGGACCATCAGCAGGGTACCGGCACCGATGAGCAGGCAGCCCAGGGCCGACTTGGGGGTGACCTGTTCATGGAGCAGCACCGCCGCCAGCACCAGGGTGATGACCACGCTGAGCTTGTCGATGGGGACCACCTTGCTGGCGGGGCCCAGCTGGAGCGCCTTGTAGTAGCACAGCCAGGAAGCACCGGTGGCCAGCCCCGACAGGATCAGGAAGAGCCAGCTGCGGCGGCCGATCTGGGAGATGCCCCCCTGGGTGCCGGTGAGGAACACCATGCCCCAGGCCATGGCCAGCACCACGGTGGTGCGCACCGCCGTGGCCAGGTTGGAGTTGACCCCCTCGATGCCGATCTTGGCCAGAATGGAAGTAAGGGCCGCGAACACCGACGACCCCACTGCAAAGAGGAACCACATGGGAAAACGCTTCCCTTGAAGAAAGTACAGCCCGCAGGCTGCCGATTCTATTATAGCACGCGGTCCCCGGGGATTCCAGGGGGCGAAAGACACAAAACGGCGGAAGGCCCCTTCAGGGTCCTCCCGCCTTTCTTCGTTTTACAGCAGCTTGGGCGCCAGCGCCTTGCTGGTGCGCTCCCGGGCGATGGTGGTCAGTTCCTGGTTGTCCAGGGTGAACCGGAGCACCAGCACCTCGGCCACAAAGAGCACCGCGATCTTGGCGGCGATGCTGCCCCCGTCCAGGGGACTTTCCCGGGCGCCGCAGAGGAGCACCACGTCGGCCAGGGCGGTGCCGGGGGCGTCGGCGTAGTGGGTCAGCAGAATGACCTTGGCCCCGTTGCCCTTGACGATGCGCAGCGTCTCCATCATATCCCGGGTGGAACCGGAGTAGGAGATGAAAAGGACCACATCCTCCGGCACCATCAGGCTGGCGGCGATGGTCTGCATATGGCTGTCGCCGGCGGTGCGGAATTTGGTGGAGACGGTGGCAAACCGGGCCCAGATATCGTTGGCCAGGATCTGGCTGCCGCCCTGACCGAAGCAGAACACCTGCCGCGCCCGCTGCAGCAGGGTGGCCGCCGCGTCGATGGCATCGGGGTCCAGCACGGTACGGGTGCCGTTGATGGCCTCCAGGGCCACAGCACCGGCATGGGTGCAGAGGGTGGCGGTATCGGTGCCCGGTTCCAGCTTGTTGGTGCCTGCCGCCGAAGGGATGGCGTTGGCCTGGGCCAGGGCGATCTTCATTTCATTATAGCCGTCAAATCCCAGGGAGCGGCAAAAGCGGAAGATGGTGGCTTCGGCCACGCCGCATTCGGCAGCCAGGGACGAGATGGAAAGATACTGTGCTTCTTCGGCATGCTGGGTCAGATAGTCGGCCACACGGCGACCGGAACGTGTGAGCTCACTGTATTTGGAGCGCAGCAGATCCCAAAAGTTACACGCAGTCATGAGTCGGTTTCTCCTTTTCCTGAGTTGTGGGTACCCAGGGAACCCGGAATGAAACTTTTTTTCTAACAATAGTATAAATGAAAATTGCCCGCTTGACAAGTATAGGAACCGCCCACAAATGGGCCTTCGTTTTTGTACATAATGTACAGTAAACAGAAAAAAATCTCCGAAAAACGTTTTTTTCCGGGATGAAATTCCCACCCGTTCCATCCGCCTTGCCGGGCGCCTCTTTTCCCGCCCGGCGCCGGCAGACGGGAAGCGTTTCCCCTGGGCCGCCATAAAAATGTAAATCCTTTTCACTTTTTTAGCCACGAAAAAACTTTTTTCGTGGATTTTTGAAGGTTTCTTTTCCTTCAAATCATTACAAATCGGCAACAGAACCGAATGAGTTGAAAACTTTTTATACAATATTAACAGAAATTAGCCAAAACATTGGTGAAAACGCATCTGGACAAATGGAAAATTTTTTCAAATGAAAATTGCCAAGGGGACGGAGGGCCTCCGCCCCCACCATCCGCAGAAACCCACACAAAAGGAGATTACCATGAAAAAGCAGTTGTCTTTGCTTCTGGCCGCGGGCATGACCGCCGGCCTGCTGGCAGGTTGCGGCGGTTCCACCAGTTCCACCGCTACCGAGTCTACGGCGAGTTCCACCTCGTCCGCGGCCACCGGTGAGACCTCCGGCGACAACCTCTCCGCCGATATCACCATGTGGACTTACCCCATCGGTCAGTTCAGCGATGCTGACACCGTCAACAGCATCATCACCAAATTCCAGGAAAGCCACCCCGGCATCAACGTCACGGTGGAATACCTGGACTACACCAACGGCGACGACCAGGTCACCGCCGCCATTGAGGCCGGCACCACCCCCGACATCGTCATGGAAGGTCCCGAGCGCCTGGTCTCCAACTGGGGTGCCAAGGGCAAGATGCTGGACCTGAGCGACCTGTGGACCGAGGATGCCGTGGCCGACATCTCCGCCACCAGTCAGGCCGTTGTGAACGCCTGCAAGGGCGCCGACGGCAACTACTATGAATATCCCCTCTGCATGACCACCCACACCATGGCCATCAACAAGGAGATGTTTGAGGCTGCCGATGCCCTGCAGTACATCAACGAGGACGGCACCTGGACCACCGAGAACTTCGAGAAGGCCCTGCAGGCCCTGAAGGACAGCGGCGTGGACACCACCATGATCGTCTACTGCGGCGGCCAGGGCGGCGACCAGGGCACCCGCGCTCTGGTGAACAACCTCTACAGCGGCCAGTTCACCAACGCCGACCACACCGCCTACACCACCGACAGCGACGCCAACAAGAAGGCTCTGCAGCAGCTGCTTGACTGGTCCAACGAGGGCCTGATCAGCTACGACGCAGCCGCCCAGGCTTCCGACGAGCTGCAGCTCTTCGCCAACGGCACCGTGGCCATGACCCTGTGCTGGAACGCCTCCAACCAGGCCCAGTACGCTTCCTCCGTCACCTTCACCCCGATGGCGGTTGCCTTCCCCTCTGACGACGGCGTGCCCGAGCTGTGCGGCGGCATCTGGGGCTTCGGCATCTTTGACAACGGCGACGACACCAAGGCCGCTGCCGCCAAAGAGTTCATCAAGTTCCTCTGCGACGATCCCGAGCAGGGTCCCGAGAGCGTCCGTCTGACCGGCTTCTTCCCCGTTCGTTCCTCCTTCGGCGATGTCTACACCGGCACCGAGGATGAGGACCGCATGGCGCAGTTCTCCAGCTTCATGCAGTACCTGGGCGACTACTACCCCGTTACCGCCGGCTGGGCCGAGCAGCGCACCGCCTGGTGGAACATGCTGCAGCAGATCTTCACCGGCACCAGTGTGGATGACGCGGTAGCCACCTACACCACCACCAGCAACGATGCCCTGGCAGCTGCCGCTGCCTGAGTTTCAGCCAATCTGTGATCCTTCCGGCGCGGCACGCGGCCGCACGGAAAACGGCTGAACGGTTTTAGAAAGGAGTGAGCGCCCCCGTTCCCTCAAAACGATGGAGCGGGGGCCTCATTTTTGCAAAAACACCCTTTTTCCCGCGGAGTCCGGGGGTCCACTGCGTCCCGGCCCCACCCCCTTTGATCGGAAAGGAGGGCCTTCTATGGCCTCAAAAACCAAGGCGACGCCCGCCGCCGGCGGCGAGGTGCTGACCTACAACAAGGGCACCTTCCGCAATTCGGCACTGGTCCGCCAGCAGACCCTGGCCGCCTATCTCTTCCTGCTGCCCGCCCTGTTCTTCTTCGTTCTCTTCGTCGTGGTGCCCATGGTCATGTGCCTGGTCACCAGCTTCTTCGACTACCGCATGGGCAAACCCCTCACCTTCGTGGGTCTGAACCAGTACATCAAGATGTTCCAGGACCCCACCTTCCTCAAGGCTCTGGTAAACACCTTCATCCTGGTTATCGTGGCGGTGCCCACCGTCACCGCTTTCTCTCTGTGGGTCAGCTCGGTGGTGTATAAGTTCAGCGCCTTCAAGCGCAGCTTCTTCCGCTGCATCTTCTACCTGCCGGTGGTCACCGGCACCGTGGCCGTGGCCGTGGTCTGGAAGTGGATGTTCAACAAGTACACCGGCCTGATCAACTACGTTCTCAGCGCCACCGGCGTCATCGACCAGAACATCAGCTGGCTGGGCGACGCACGGTTCGCCCTGGGATGTATCATCCTGATCCTCTTCACCACCTCCATCGGTCAGCCCATCGTGCTGTACATCGCTGCCCTGGGCAACGTGGACCCCTCCCTCATTGACGCCGCCGAGGTGGACGGCGCCAACAACTTCCAGGTATTCTGGCACATCAAGTGGCCCCAGATCATGCCTACCACCCTGTACATCCTGGTCATCACCACCATCAACACCTTCCAGTGCTACGCGCTGATCCAGCTGTTGACCAGCGGCGGTCCCAACCATGCCACCGATACCATCATGTACTACATTTACTACCAGGCCTTCAAGCTCAATGACTACGGCTACGGCGACGCCATGGGCGTCATCCTGGCCATCATCATCGCGGTGCTGTCGGCCATCCAGTTCAAGGTAGCCGGTTCCGGCTCCGGCGATTGAGGAGGTGCGCAGAATGGAAACTACCGTACAAAGCAAAAAGCTCACCCCCGGCAAGGTGATCGTGGACATTATTTTGTTCCTGCTGGCCATCTTCTTCATCTTCCCGCTGTACTGGATCGTCACCGGTTCTTTCAAGGATCGGGTGGCCGTCAACGCCAACCCGCCGGTGTGGTTCCCCACCCAGCCCACGCTGGACAACTACCAGCGCCTGTTTGACAACCCCGCCCTGCTCTGGCTGGGCAACACCGTCCTCATGGCCGTGGCAGCCATGGCCCTGACCTGCATCACCGCCGCCATGGCGGGCTACGTGCTGGCCAAAAAGCGGTTCCCCGGCCGGGCCCTGATCTTCAGCATCATGATCTGCGCCATGGCCCTGCCCAAGCAGGTCATCCTGATCCCCCTGCTGAAAGAGATGAGCTTCCTGGGTCTGCACGACACCCTGTGGGCGGTCATCCTGCCCACCGTAGGCTGGCCCTTCGGCATCTTCCTGATGAAGCAGTTCAGCGAGACCATCCCCGGCGAGATGATCGAAGCCGCCCGTATTGACGGTGCCGGCGAGGTCCGCACCTTCGTCAGCGTGGTGCTGCCCATGGTCACCCCCGGCATCGGCGCCCTGGCCATCTTCACCTTCATCAACAGCTGGAACGACTACTTCCTGCAGTTGATCATGCTGAACTCCACCAAGAGCCTGACCATCTCCCTGGGCATTGCCAAGATCCAGGCGGAAATGTCCAACGACTACGGCCTGATCATGGCCGGCGCCGCCCTGGCTGCCATCCCCATCATCGCCGTCTTCCTGGCGTTCCAGAAGTACTTCACCCAGGGCATTGCCATGGGTGCCGTCAAGGGCTGATGATTCCCCGTTGTTTGTATCGGGCGGCGGCCCCCGGCCGCCGCACTCTGTAGGATATTTCGGAAGGAGCATCCTCTACTATGAAAGATATCAATAAATACCGCGGCGTGATCCCGGCGTTCTATGCCTGCTACGACAAGGACGGTGCCATCTCCATCGAGGGCGTCAAGGCCCTTACCCGCCACCTCATCGGCAAGGACGTCAAGGGCGTCTATGTGGGCGGTTCCTCCGGCGAGTGCATCTATCAGAGCGTGGCAGAGCGCAAGGCCGTGCTGGAAGCCGTCATGAGCGAAGCCAAGGGCAAGATCACTGTCATTGCCCATGTGGCCTGCAACAACACCGCCGACAGCGCGGAGCTGGCCGCCCATGCCGAAAGCTGCGGCGTGGATGCCATTGCAGCCATCCCGCCCATCTACTTCCACCTGCCCAACTACGCCATTGCGGAGTACTGGAACGCCATGAGTGCCGCGGCCCCCCACACCGAGTTTGTCATCTACAACATTCCCCAGCTGGCGGGCACCGGCCTGACCATGCCCCTGCTGGCCGAGATGCTGAAGAACCCCAACGTCGTCGCCGTGAAGAACTCCTCCATGCCGGTGCAGGACATCCAGATGTTCAAGGATGCCGGCATCGCCGCCCGCGGCAAGGACGGTTTTGCGGTGTTCAACGGTCCCGATGAGCAGTTTGTCTCGGGCCGGGTGATGGGCGCCGACGGCGGCATCGGCGGCACCTATGCCGTCATGCCGGAACTCTTCCTGAAGATGAACGAGCTGCTGGGCAAGGGCGAGATCGAAAAAGCCCGCCATGTGCAGTACCTGGCCGACCGCATCATCTACAAGATGTGCGAAGCCCACGGCAACCTGTATGCCGTGCAGAAAGAGATCCTGCGCCGTATGTACGGCCTGGAACTGGGCGGCGTACGCCCGCCCCTGCCCAACCTGGCGGAGTCCGACGACGCCGTGGTGGCGGCAGCCCAGACGATGATCGAAAGCGCTTTGGAAGAGATCAAGGCGTTATAATCCGGCGGCAGGCTTCCCTGTAAAGGGGGAGCCTGTCCCTGTTTGGGGCCCTGCCCCGGAAAGGAACCACCATGATCACCGACACTTTGCAGAATCTGCCCCGCTACCGGGGCCTGCACAAGAACCTGGATATTGCCATCCGCTGGCTGATGGCCCACGATGTGGCGGCCCTGCCCGACGGCCGCAACGAGGTGGACGGCGACGCGGTGTTCATCAACGTGATGGACGCCGACCTGCGGGACGCCGAAGGGGCTGCCTTTGAGTATCACCGCCGCTACGCCGACCTGCAGATCGACATCACCGGGTCGGAGCACTGGGGCTGGGCTGCTTCCGGCACCGAGGACAAGCCCTTTGACGAAGGCGCCGATGTGGGCTTTGTCACCGGGCCCGAGCAGGCTTCCGGCATCCTGGGGGAGGGACGGTTCGCCCTCTTTCTGCCCGGGGAGCCCCACAAGCCCAGCTGCCGCACCCCCGGCTGCCACAAGGTGCGCAAAGCCGTGGTCAAGATCGAAATGCCGCACAACAAAGGAGCGTATTCGGAATGAACAAGGAACAGATTTTTGAGCAGATCCATCACGGGCTGATCGTCTCCTGCCAGGCGCTGGAGAACGAGCCCCTTTACACCCCCGAGGGCGGCGTCATGCCGCTGATGGCCAAGGCCGCCGCCATGAGCGGTGCGGTGGGCATCCGGGCCAACACCGTGCGGGACATCACCCAGATCAAGGCGGTGGTGGACCTGCCGGTCATCGGCATCATCAAGAAGGACTATCCCGGCACCCCCATGTACATCACGGTGACCATGGCGGAAGTGGACGCCCTGGTAGGGTGCGGTGTGGATATCCTGGCGGTCCAGGGCACCAGCGCCCTGCGCCCCGACGGCAAGACCGCCCCGGAGTTCATCCGGGAAGTGAAGGCCAAATACCCCGACCAGCTGCTGATGGCCGACATTGCCACCTTTGAGGAGGCCATGGCCTGCGCCGAGGCGGGGGCCGACTTTGTGGGCACCACCATGCGGGGCTACACCCCCGAGACCACCGGCATCAACGACATCGACTTTGACTTTGTGGCCAAGCTGGCCAGGGAATGCCCCGCCAAGGTCATTGCCGAAGGGCACATCCACTACCCCGAGCAGGCCCGCAAAGCCCTGGAGGCCGGGGCCTACGCCCTGGTGGTGGGCGGCGCCATCACCCGCCCGGCGGAGATCACCGCCCGCTTTACCGCTGCCATCAAGGACTACAAGTAAAAAGGAGCTGTCATGAGCAAACTCTATCTGGGCATCGACATCGGCGGCACCGCGGTCAAACTGGGCCTGGTGGACGAGACCGGCACCGTGCTGGACCGGGCGGAGCGCAGCGTCAGCTTTGACGGCTACCGTACCCCCATCCTGGACACCGTCCGGGCGGCCGCCGCCGACTTTACCGCCGGGCGGCGGGAGCAGATCGCCGGCATCGGCGTATCCGCCACCGGCCAGATCGACAGCCGCAAAGGCATTGTGGCGGGCACCTGCGGCAGCCTGCCGGGCTGGGTGGGGGCCCCCATCCGGGACCGGCTGGAAGAGGACTTCCGCCTGCCCGTCACGGTGGCCAACGACGCCAACTGCATGTGCCTGGGCGAAGCCTGGGTGGGTGCGGCCAAAGGCTGCACCGACGTCATCGGCATCACCATCGGCACCGGCATCGGCGGGGGCATCCTCACCGGCGGGCGGCTGCTGGAAGGTGCCCGGGGTCTGGGCGGCGAGATGGGCCACTACCGCACCCACGCCATCGACGGGGTGGACTGCACCTGCGGCGCCAAAGGCTGCTGGGAGCGGTACGCTTCCACCACCGCCCTGGTGCGGGCGGCCAAGGCCATGGACCCGGAACTTACCGACGGCCGGGCCATCTTTGGGGCGGCTCAGGCGGGGCGCTGCGATGTGCTGGCCCTGCTGGACCGGTGGACCGACGAGATCGCCCAGGGTCTGGCGGGGATGGTGCATATCTTCAACCCCCAGCGCATCCTGGTGGGGGGCGGCGTCAGCGCCCAGAAGGAACTGCTGATCCAGCCCCTGGAGCGCAAAGTGAAGGCCGCCGTCATGCCCGCCTTTGCGGAAGGGCTGACCGTCACCGCCGCGGCGCTGCAGAACGACGCCGGGCTGGTGGGCGCTGTCTGGTACCTGCTGCACCACTAAGACATTCTCTCATAACCCCATATAAAAACACCCTGCTGTGCGCAACAGCAGGGTGTTTTCGTTTTGACGTAACAGAAGAGTTTGTGCTACAATAGCAGGAAAGAAACGGAGGGATAGAAAATGTCGGCGGATGTAAAACAGCAGATCACCGCAACCCTGCTCCAATTGCTGGAGAAGAAAAGTCTGGAGAAGATCACCGTCAAGGAGCTGGTGACCCTGTGCGGCATCAGCCGCCAGACTTTCTATTACCATTTTGAGGACGTACTGGACGTGGTGGACTGGTGGACCCGCCAGGGGGCCCAGCATCTGATGGAGGAGAGCCTGCGCATCGAGGATCCCCATACAGCCCTGCGGCTCTTTGTGGACTATACCACCGACAACCGCCAGACCCTGCAGCATATCCTGGCCAGCCGGTGGCGGGAACAGCTGGAACGGCGGCTGGCCCAGGTGTTTACCACCTATCTGCAGGATATGCTGCACCGGGCCCATCCCAATCTGGCCATGTCCCCCGCCGACGAGGAGGCTTTCCTGACCTTCTACGCCTGCGGCATCTCGGGGCTGCTGATCCAGCAGGCCGTGCACACCGACGCCGAGAAGGAGACCCTGGTCAACCAGCTGTACTGGCTGCTTTTCCAGAATCCCTGGGGACACATTTTACATTCCTGACCGGCTTTATTCTGCCTGGTCGGGGTGGCTTTCCTGCCAGAGCCTGTCGGCCTGGGGCTGCCAGGCTTCGGCGTAGGGGGTGGTGCGGTCGCAGAGGGTATCCACGGCCTCGGGGGACTCGTAGTCGGTGGAGACAGCGCCGGTATCGTGGACCATCTTCCGCAGCTTTTCGGGGTTTTCCAGCATGGGGCAGGGCCGCAGCATATTGCCGTTGAAGGGCTGCCCGTCGTGGTAGGCCATGAACAGCGGGCTCTTCAGGGCTTCCAGCAGGGTGCAGTTGCGGATGTTCACGTTGGAATAGTGGATGAACACGCAGGGTTCCACATCGCCCCGGGCGTTGATATGGAGATACCGCCGGCCGCCGGCGATGCAGCCGCCCACATACTCGGCGTCGTTCTGGAAGTCCATCGAGAAGATGGCCTTGGTCTTGCGGAAGGCGCGGATGCGGTTGTACACCTCGGTGCGCTGTTCCGGGGTAGGCAGCAGCTGGGGCGCGGCTCCGCTGCCCACCGGCATGTAGTGGAAGAACCAGACGAAGAGGGCGCCGGCCTCGATGATGGAATCAAAGAAGGCCTCGCTGCTGATATCAGCGTAGTTGGCGCTGGTGTAGCAGGCCGAAATACCGAAGGGCAGCTTGTGGTCCTTGAGGAGTTTCATGGCCTTCCGGACCTTTTCGTAGGCGCCTTCGCCCCGGCGGGAGTCGTTGGCTTCCTCAAAGCCTTCCAGGCTGAAGGCGGGCACAAAGTTCTTCACCCGCAGCATCTCCCGGCAGAAGTCCTCGTCGATGAGGGTGCCGTTGGTGAAGCTGAGGAACTCACAGTCGCTGTGCTTCTCGCACAGGGCGATGACATCCTTCTTGCGCACCAGGGGTTCGCCGCCGGTGAAAATGTACATGTAGGTGCCCAGTTCCTTGCCCTGGGTGACGATGGAGTCCAGCTCCTCAAAGGTCAGGTTCAGCCGGTTGCCGTACTCCGCCGCCCAGCAGCCGGTGCAGTGCATATTGCAGGCCGAGGTGGGGTCCAGCAGGATGGCCCAGGGCACGTTGCAGTTTTCCTTTTTGCTCACTTCGTCCTGCCGGGCGCTGCCCTGCAGGCTGGCGTTGAGGATAAAATTGCGGAAGAACGCCTGCCGCACACCGGGGTCCAGCTCGTACACCTTCATGATGAGCTGGTACCAGTTGTTCTTCTCCTCGATGGCGTTCCGGAAGGCGGCACGCTGTTTGGTGTACCAGTCCTTGGGGGTCACGGTGTCGATGAGTTTCATGATCTTGGGGATATTGGTCTCGGGGTTCTTTTCCAGATAGTGCAAAACCTGTTCGATGCCGGCGGAGATTGCGGCGTCTTTCAGGGACGCATTTTGTGCCATAACGGTGCACCTCCAACTGTTTGTTTGTCCTTTTGTACGCGGTATGAGGGCTTGAATATGCACATACCGGCGTATTATGTATAGAATACCACCGCGAAGGCTGTCGAAACCACTGATAGTTTTTCCACTCTGTCTTTACACTTTTCGGTTTTTGTCCTGACAGTTTTCCAAAACTGTAAGAGCCCCGTACCGGGAAACCGGTACGGGGCTCTTCTGTGGGAAGGATCTTACTTACGGGCCGCCATGGGTCAGGCGTCCAGGCCCAGGGTGATGGCGTTCACCGCCTCGGTGAGATCCACCACCAGCGAACGGGACACAAGGCCCAGGGTGGTGCCGTCCAGCTGGACCAGGCAATTGTCGCCGTCATACTGGTAGGCCGTCACCGTCAGGGTGGGGAAGTCATCGTTCTTCAGGTGGACCGTGAAGGTGGTCTCCTCCTTCTTGGACGGGGACTCACTGTTGAAGGTGTTCACCTTCAGGCCGTCCACGGCGTCCTTCACGTCGTCAAACTCCACCACGTCGTCGCCGATCTTGTAGGTGTCGCCGTTTTTCTCCACCGTGTAGGTGGTATCATCCACGGTAAAGTCGATGCTCTCCACATCGTCCCAGTTCAGCGAGAGGACCTCGTCGGGGCGCAGGGTGTCGTACCCGGCAGCGGCGATGGAATCGGTGTAGGTGTCGCTGTCCACCGCGTAGATGATGGGGGAATCGTCCATCCGCATATAGCAGTTGTCCCCCTTCTTGCCGAAGGCCAGGGTAAAGCTGCTCTGTTCCTCGTCGGCGGTGCAGGTGACGGTAAAGGTGACGGCGGGGGCATCCAGGCCGTAATCCGCCAGCACCGAATCATCGGCGGTGTAGGTCTTGTAGTCGGTGCGGTCCAGATTCTTCAGGGTGGTCATGAAGTCCTCCACCTTGGTGGTGGAAAGGGCCCGGTAGCTGCCGTTGTCGTTGAGATAGTAGTCGTAGGCGTCGGTGTAGGTCAGGTCCTCATCGGGGTGGTATTCCACCGTGAAGGCCGTCTCGCCGGTGGCCACGATGGAATCCAGGGTGTCGTAGTCCGGCACATTGTCCTGGCGCATCAGGTCGTCCCGGTCGCTGGCCACATACTGCTCCGGGTCATCGTCCACCAGGTAGACGGTGCCGTCCCCCAGGGTGAGGTAGCGCTTTTCGTCCATGGTGGAGTAATCCCCCATCTGGATGGTAGTCTCTCCGTCGGCACTGGTGAAGGTGATGGTGCAGGAGGGATTATCCAGCCCGTACTGGCCGAAGTCCTCCACATCCTCAATGATGAAGCTGGCATGGACGCTCTCGAAATGTTCCAGGAAGTCGCTCATCTTGTCCTGGTCGATGGGGAACTCGGCGTCGGAGGCATCCTGCCAGGTGTCGTCCGCCTTGGTAAAGCTGAGGGAGCTGCCGTCCTTGGTCCAGGAGACAGCGGTCAGGGCGCTTTCGCTGGTGGCATAGATTTCCTCATCCACGGTGGAGATGGTATCCATATGTTTCTGCACGCCGGAAACGATGGCGATGATGGCGCAGAGGGCCACCAGCACCCCGATCAGGACGGCCAGTTTTTTCTGTCGATTCATACCTTTTTCCTCCTGCGCAATACTTCATCCACGCCCAGCAGCAGGAAGCCCACGGGGATGATGCCGATCATGCAGACCTTGAGCCAGGCTGCCGACGAGGAGCTGATGGTCAGATAGTTGTAGTCCAGGGACTTGCTGCGGATGGACACCGAGTCGGTGTCGCCGATCATCCAGGACATGCCGTTCATGACCAGGTCCAGGTTGGCGCCGGAAGAGTAGGAGTTGTACAGGTCATCCAGCAGGTAGTCGCTGGCCACCCAGATCAGGCGGCCGTCGGCGTTGGCATCCTGGATGGAGACCGCCAGGGTGAAGGGACCGTCCACGTCCCCGTCCTCCTTGTCATAGGTGGTCATGGCGTAGCCCGCCGCCTTGGAGAAGGAGTCGGAGGAAGTCTTCAGCAGCGAAGTCACCACGGCGCCGTTGGTGTTCTCCCCTACCGTCAGGCCCTCGGCGATGGGAACGATCACATGGTAGTCCCCTTCCTGAAGGGGTCCGGTGATGTCGGAATCCTGGATCTCGGGCATCAGCACATAGGGGGCGGTGAAGGCGTAGTAGTCACGGTTGTTGTCCACCACCACGCCGTCGGCCACGGTGACGCCGTAGTCCGAGAGCAGCGCCTGCAGGTTGGGCAGGTCGGCGCTCTCCTGGGGGCCCGAGAGGACCATCAGTTTGCCGCCGCCCTGGACGTAGTCCCGCAGCATGGTGAGCTCCTCCTCGGAGATATCACTGGTGGGGGCGTTGATGAGCAGCAGGTCGCAGTCCTCGGGGATGGCATCCACATTCAGCAGCGAGAAGTCCGAAACCGTCTCGTAGTTGCTGCGCTGCAGCTCGTCGGAGAAGGTATCCGACAGCGCCGCCTCGCCGTGACCGCTGAGCAGGTAAACCTGGGGCAGGTCGGTGCTGATGACGTAGTCGATGGCCGAGGTGATCTGGCCCTCGCCGTCAAAGGACTGGGACACCGAGCCGCCGGCATAGTAGCTGCTGGTATCCACCTGGTAGATGTTGTCGTAGGAGATGTACCGGTTCTTGTCGCCGGATTCCACCACCAGGGAGTTGTTCTGCACCGTTTCATCGGTGTACTGCTGGGCAAAGGTGGGGTACACATCGGGGTCCCTCTTCACCACCGTGATGTGGTCGGAAAGATCCTCGTACCGGTCCAGCAGCTTCTGGATGACGGTATCTTCCTTGCCTGCCTGGCTGATCCAGTAGATGGTCACATCCTGCTGCAGGTTGGTGACCACCACCTTGGTGTCGGAGGTGAGGGAATAGAGCTGGGCGGCGGAAATATCAAACTGGGTCCAGCTGCTGGGCAGCTTGGAAGCCAGCACGTTGACGGCAATGAGGATGGCCAGCACCACCAGGCTCAGCACAAAGCTGTAGCCGCCCACCTTGGCGGTGCGGGTGGACAGGGCCTGCCGGTTGCGGGCCATGGCCGCCTGCCATTTGTTTTGTAAGCTGTTTTTCATCCGTTATACCTCTTTTTCTCCCAGGATTGCACGCAGAGGAACAGAAAGAACGCTGCCACACTGATGTAGTAGATGATGGCGGTCACATCGAACACGCCGTTCACGAAGGTGTAGAACCGCTCAAAGAGAGAGAGCTGGTTCATCAGGTCGGGCAGCAGGGTCTCCAGTGAGGTGGGGCTGACCAGCCAGGTGATGGCCACCGCCGCCACACAGAGCACCAGGATGATGAGGCCCGCCACATCGGAGCGGGTGAGCCGCCGGACGATGAGGGCCAGCAGGGCGGACAGCACCAGCAGGGCCGCCACATTGAAGGCCGTGGAGGAGATATAGTCCGCCAGGTCGGCGCTGTAGTAGCAGAAGAGCATGACCACCACGCAGAGGCCCGCGGCCATGCCCTGGGACTCGGTGAGGGAGGAGATGAACATGCCGATGGCGGTAAGGGCCAGACCCAGGCAGATGAAGGCGAACAGCGCACCGTAGGAGGTGGGCAGGTAGACATCCCCGTAGAAAGAGAAGATGAAGGGATAGACACAGGCCACGATCATCGGCGCCACAAAGACGACGGCCATGGCAAAGTATTTGCCCAGCACGATGTCGGTGCCGGTGATGGGCAAAAGGGAAAGCAGCTGGTCGGTTTTCTGGCGTTTTTCTTCGGCCATGACCCGCATGGTCAGGATGGGTACCAGCGCCACAAAGCCGATGCAGAAGGTGCCCAGGGCGTACTCAAAGTTGGCCACGGCGCTGTTGATGTTGTACATCATGGCGCCGATGCCGATGAACTCCAGCAGGAACGCCCCGAACACATAGGCCAGCAGCCCGTGGTAGTAGAGGCTCATCTCATGCTTGAATACCGCTTTCATGGTCTGACGCCTCCTTTCCGGACGGTTCGTCCTCAGTCAGTTCAATGAAGATATTCTCAAGGTCCGCCTTGATGGGGGTCATCTGGAGCAGGGCGCATTTTGCCTCGGCAAAGGCAAAGAAGATGGTGCGGCAGGCGGCTTCCGGGTCACCGGCCAGGGTCACCGTGGCCTTGGTGACGGCAGGCGCCGGGGCAGCTGCCGCCGGGTCGGCGGGCAGCACCGCTTCAGCGGCCTCCTCCGGAGCGGAGAGGGGCTCTTCGGCAGTCTCCGTTTCCGCGGGTGCCGTTTCGGCGGGGATTTCTGCGGCGGGCGCCGCTTCCTCGGCCCTTTCGGCGGGGGCGGTGTCCGTCGCTTTCGCGGGCGCCGGGGCAGGCTGGTCGTCCTTTTCCACCGTGTAGCTGCTCACCACCGTCTGGCCGTCCAGGATGGTGCGCAGGGTGGCCTCGTCACATTCGGCGGTAAGGACCAGCCGGTTGTTGGCGGCCAGGGTGCGTTCCAGGTTCTGGGGCGTATCGAAGGCCACCAGCTTGCCGTGGGCGATGATCAGCACGCTTTCGCAGATGGCCTGCACCTCGCTGAGGATGTGGGAGCTGAGGATGACCGTATGTTTCTGCCCCAGTTCCCGGATAAGGTCCCGGATTTCGATGATCTGCAAGGGGTCCAGGCCCACGGTGGGTTCGTCCAGGATGATGTACCGGGGATTGCCCAGCAGCGCCTGGGCGATGCCCACACGCTGGCGGTAGCCCTTGGACAGGTTGCGGATCAGCCGGTGGGCCATCTCGGTAAGGCGGGTCTCGGTGATGACGCGGGCAACCTCGGCGGTAATGGCCCGCTTGGGCAGCCCCTTGGCTTCGGCCACAAAGCGCAGGTACTCTTCCGGCGTTTCGTCCACATAGAGCGGCGGGATCTCGGGCAGGTAGCCGATGCACTGTTTGGCCTGGCGGGCCTGCTCAAAGATATCGTATCCGTCGATCTTGACCTCGCCGGAGGTGGCAGCCAGGCAGCCCGTCATGATGTTCATGGTGGTGGACTTGCCTGCGCCGTTGGGCCCGAGGAAGCCGTAGATATGGCCGTCCTCGATGGTGAACGAGATGTCGTCCACCGCGGTGAAGTCGCCATACCGCTTGGTCAGGTGTTCAACCGTTATCATAATGAAAATTTCTCCCCCTTTGAACGGTTTTGTGACTATTGTAGGACGCAATCGTAACAAAGTACTGAAAATATTGTGTCAACTTTGTGGAAATTGCCCCTATCCCCCATGGAAAAAGCGCCTCTGCCGACAGCAGAAGCGCTTTTTTCCATACATTTTTCCTTTTCAGGCAGAATAGAACCGCAGGCAGCCGGCGGCCTCGTCCACCGTGCAGGTCAGGTCAAACAGCCGGCAGAAATCCTCCACCGGCAAGCCCACACAGAAGGTGGCCCCCACCCGGTAGTCGTCCTCCACCGTATACCAGGTCAGGTCCAGGGGCTGGCCGTTCTTCTTCACCCGCAGGGCGGTCACCCCCTCCTCCCCCAGGGTGGAATCCATCTGCCACTGGTCGCTGCCGATGGTCCAGCTGCTCTCGCTGCGTTTCTTCTCGTCGGTGGAGCGGCTGTAGCTGCCCCCCAGGGCCCGGACATACTCCCGGGCGATGAGGGGGAAGCTGCTGCCGTCGTTCATATACCCCACATCCATGGCCAGCAGATAGCTGCCCGCCTCGTAGCTGTACCAGGCCCCCCGGTAATCCTCGGTGGTAAGGCCGTAGGGGTTGTAGGGGTTGTCCTCGCTGTCATAAAGCAGCGAGCTGCCGTTGAGTTCGATCTCCTCCAGGGTGGAGCGGTGCAGCCCTTCCCGGTAGCGGGCGGGCACCCCGGCGTCGTTTTCGATCTTTCCGTCCACACAGAGCTGGGCGTAGATCTTCGCCAGCCGGTCATAGAGAGCCTGCCGGTCCTGCTGGCCGTTCAGGGAGACATCGGCCAGATTCACCCAGGTCTTGTTTTCCAGGGCTTCCTCCCGGCTGCGGTTCCACACCAGGTGCACGGTAGCCGCCGGATACTCCGCCAGAAAGACCGGCGTGTTGTAGTCCAGCTCGGCGGTATAAATGGCATCGGCGGCCACCAGGGTATCCACCACGTTGTCCAGGTCGTCGAACTCCACCAGGTACATCCACTGCCGGTCGGGCAGCCAGGTTTCCCCCTTGGCCAGGGCGGCGTCGATGTCCGCCCGGTAAAGGTCGTGGACCCGGTTCACATAGTCGCAGGAGAGAGCCCGGTCATACCAGGAGGTCACGGTAGCGTCGATCACGATGGGCTGCAGGTAGCTGTGGGCGGTAAATTCCAGCCCCCGCTCCTTGGTGACGAAATCGTACTGCATATCGTCCGGTTCTTCCGCCACCAGTTCACTGCTCACCAGCTCGTAGGGTTCCCCGCAGAGGGAATCCACATAGTCCAGCACCTTGGCCTTGCCGTAGATCTTCCCGTCCGCCCCCATGCAGCCGCAGAGCAGGGCGGCTGCCAGGGGCAGGGCCAGTGTCTTGTATTTTTTCATCCCGTCACATCCCCTTGGGGTGGTTTGTGTACAGTATACCAGAAACCGCCGGGATTTACCAGCAGGATGCACAAAGTTGCACCGGTGGGGTTGACGGGCGTGTGTATTACGGGTATAATACAGTCAAAACCCAGGAAAGGCAGGGGATTGAATGGTAAGTTTCAGCGGGCTGCAGTTCCACGACCGTGCGCCCGTCTACCAGCAGATCGCCGAATATCTGAAACGGCAGATCCTGCTGGGCACCGTGCAGGACGGCGACCCCATGCCCAGCCGCCGGGAGCTGGCGGCCCAGACCGGCATCAACCCCAACACCGCCCAGAAAGCCTACCGGCTGATGACCGAGGAAGGGTACATCTACACCGACGGCAACAACGGCAGTGTGGTACGGCTGACACCGGAACTGCGGGCGGCCATCGACGAGGAGTTGACCCGGGGGCTGGTGGAACGGTTTGTGGAAGAAGCCAAACAGAACCAGCTCAGCTACAAAAGGGTGATTGCCCTGGTGAGCGAGCTGTGGGGCGACGAGTGATTTTTTTATGGGGTATGTGTATTAGCAGCATAATACGCATGCCGGAGAACCGGAAAAGGAGCGAATGTGTATGAAAGCGATGTTTTCCCTGGCCGGGTGGAACTGGCGGCTGGCCCGCCGGTATTACGCCATTCTCTGCGCCGTTTTTGCGGTGCAGCAGCTGGCGGTGCTGCTCTACCAGACCTCCCGCCCCACCCTGCTGGGCATGGGGTTGGCCGTCTACTATGAACGGGGGATGCAGTTCCCCGTCTTTCTGGCGGTCTATCTGGCGGCGGGGCTGCTGGCCGGGCCGGCGGTCAACGACTGGAAGCGGGCCAAATGTAGCTATACCTGGCTGACGCTGCCCCTCTCCCCCGGCCTGCGGCTGGCGGGGCAGGTGCTCACCGCCGCGGTGCTGGAACTGGGGGTGGTAGCCTTGCAGCTGGCCCTCTACCTGGTGTATTTCTTCCCGGTGCAGGTGCTGGAAAGCGCCCTGAGCCAGAACACCCTGGGTGCCGCCATGCCCGCCCAGAGCCTCTATGAACAGCTCTTGCTGAACACCTCCTTCTATTTCCTGCTGCCCCGCCGTCCCCTCCAGCTGGCATTGCTGGTGGTGACCTGGCTGGCCTCCGCCCTGCTGCTGAGCTGCGTGCGGCTCCACCGGGGCTGGCGCCGGGGCGCGGCGGTGGTCATCGGGGCGGTGTGCGGCGTCTGCTGTATGGTTGCACTGCAAAACGAACAGATGTTTGCCCGGTACGGCGAGCTGAACCGCAGTTTCCCCTTCTGGTTCTATCCCCTGGGCATTGTGCTGGTGGTGTTCAGCCTCTGGTGGGCACTGCGGGCCATCCGCCGGGCGGAACCGGCCTGAAAGGAGGCATCTCTATGTCCAAAACCAAAGGATTGCGCCGGGGCCTGGCCCTGCTGGGGGTGCTGTCCCTGGCCGTTGTGCTGGCCGCCACCCTCTTTCTCCACCGGGGCTGGCGGGCTCTCGACCTGACCCTGGAGGACCGCGCCGGGGACCCCGCAGCCCTGCGGGGCTTCCAGCTGGTGGGGCGCCTCAACTGGGACCACAACCGGGACAGCATCCATTTCGATCTCCACGACGGCTACCTGGATACCTCCTTTATCCTGGACGATGAGGGAGCCCCCTTTGTGAACCGGGCCCATCTCTACGCCGACCGGTCCTATGTGGTAGCCCCCGAACAGCGGATTGCCGTGAACCTGGATGCCGATACCACCCAGACGATGTCCAATGACGGGTACCTGTTGGAAAGCCGCACCGACACGCTGCTCCGCACCTACACCCTGAAGCTGTCCCTGCCGGACGGAGAGAACCGCACCCTGCGGCTGATCGCCGGGGAGATCATCCTGCCGGAATCCGTTGCCGTGCAGGCCATGGACACCGCCGCCGGCCGCACCGCCGATGAGCTGGATTCCTACTACGACTACGCCTGGACCACCCCCACCCCCGAGGCGGAAGAAGGCTGGCCCTACAAACCGACAGCGGGCCGTCCCTTCCTGCTGGACGGGTCCATCGGCATCTGCTGGGAAGAAAACCTGCTGGGCATGGCCCCGGGGCTCTACCGGATGAACGCCCTGACCGACGAGGAGATCGACGCCCTGCCCCGGGACGGCCGGGTGGAGGACCGGGAGGTTCTCTGCGGGTCCACCGCTTTCGGCAGCCTGGAACCCTTCTACTGCCCCGACGACGCCGCGGAAGCCATCTGTGGCGCTTCCATGGAGGACGGCTTTTCCCTGCTGCTCTACCGGAACACCGCGGGGATTCTCTGTGCCGACCTGGTGGACCGGAACGGGCAGCGCACCGACCACCGGGAACTGGGTGCCCTGGCGGAGGGGGATGCAGATGCCGGCCTGGAGCCCCGCACCAATGACCGGGACGCGGTGGTAAGCCTGCTCTGCCAGGATTCCGACGCTTCCCCCGACGGCATCAGCGGGCGGTATCTGGCGGTGCTGCGGGTAAAGGGCGGCCGGTTTGTGCTGGGCGCCCTGCTGCCCGCCAGCCAGTTTGCCGCCGAGAACGGCCTGGCCGATCTGCGAGCCGCCGTGCTCAACGCCGAGGGCAACGCCCTGCTGCTGGCCCATGCCCACTACGCCCAGCTGCCCGCCCCCACGATGGGACAGCCGGCCCAGGACGGTCTGCTGCTGGAAGTCCGGTCCCTGGAGGGGGGCGACGCCCTCTACCGGGGGATGCTGTACACCGGCGAAGAGCGGGACTGGGCCAACATCTACACCCCGGGCGCTTCCTTTATGAAAGATTCCTGTTATCTCACCTTTGACCCGCTGCCCAAGGATGGAGGGGTTGGATTATGAGCAAAGCCTTGCGTATTCCGGGAACCCGCCGTTCCCGCCGCCCGCTGGCCGGGCTGGGGGTACTGGCCGCCCTGGGTCTGCTTTTCTGGCTGGGGGTGAGCGTCTTTCTCGGGGCCGGGTGGCAGACCATCGCGCCCACCCTTACCGATGAGATCGGCGAAGCCTCCCAGCTGGAGGGGTTCACCCTTTCGGGGCAGATCGCCTGGAATCGTATCTATGACCGGATGCATTTCACCCTGGAGGACGGCGTCCTCCGGTCGCAGCTTACCCTGGACGACCCCGACGCCGCCGCCATGGAGGCCACCTATCTGCGGTTTTTCACCAACCGCACCTATGTGGTGCCCCCCGAACAGCGGGAGGCCGCCAACGAAAAAGCCACCATCTCCGGCTCCGATTCCGACGGCGAACTCTATATCAGTGTACCGGTAGACACCGTCTGCGGGATGTACACCATCAGCCTGCCCGACGGCACCGCCCTGCGGCTGCGGGCCGGGAAGATGACCCTGCCGTCGCCGGACACCGCCTGGGCCACCCTGGGAAAAACGCCCCAGGGGGAGCTGGACTACGCCTATGACTACACCTGGAATTCCGGCACCGTCGAGATGGAGACCTCCTGGCCCTGGTCCCCTCTGAGCGGGGACGGCTTCGCCCTGGGGGCGGGGTACGGCCTCTGCTGGGCCCAGGACTATCTGGGCCGGGCGCCGGGGCTCTACCGGGCCCACGGCCTGACCACCGAAGAGATCACCGCCCTGCCCCGGGACGGCCTGGTCTACGACAAAGAGGTGCTCTGCGGCTCCACCGAGTTCGGCAGCCTGGAGCCCTTCTACTGCCCTGAGGATGCCGCCGAGGCGCTGGCAGGGGTATCCATGGCCGACGGTTCCACCCTGCTGCTCTACCGCACGGGGGAGGGCACCCTCTGCGCCGACCTGGTGAACGCGGCGGGCAGTGCCACCGACCACCGGGAACTGCTGACCCTGGAGGACTGGGAGAGTTCCTCCTCCCTGGAGCTGATGCCCCGCACCGACGACGGGCAGGCCACCCTTTCCTGGTATGCCCACACCCAGGGGGGCGGCGGCCGCTATCTGGCCCTGCTGCGGGCGGAAGGCGGCACCTTCACCCTGGCCCGCTGTGTGGAGGACAAGGACCACCTTGACCCCCACGCGGTGGTGGTGAACCCCGCCGGGGACAAGATCCTGCTGGCCTACGGGGGCTCGGTGCGCACCCCCTACGGCAGCAACACCCAGTATCTGAGCGACCGGCGGCGGTACATCCAGCTGCGGGTCTATGATTTGGACACCGGGCGGATGACCTATATGGGGCACATTAACACCGGCGCCGACCGGGACCGGACGGGGATGTCCGGCCTGCAAAGCGCCCCCCAGAGCCGGATCATCATCTATGACACGCTGCAAAAGGACGGAGGATTGCTGCCATGATCGAAGTAAAGAATCTGCGAAAGACCTACCGCAAACACGGGACCACCGTGGGGCTGCTGGGGGCGGATTTCACCGTGCCGGACGGCCAGATCGTGGGCATCCTGGGGGAGAACGGCGCCGGCAAGACCACCCTGCTGCGGTCGATGGCGGGGCTGCTGCCCGCCCAAGGGGACGCCCTCTTTGACGGCAAACCCGCCGCTGCCCAGTATGCCCGGATCAGCTACATCACCGGGGAGGGCAGCTACTACCCCACCCTGACGGTGGCGGAGTACGGCGCCCTGCTGGCCGACCTGAACCCCTCCTTTGACGAGGACCGGTACCGGGAATTCCTGGACTTTTTCAGCCTGAACGGCAGGGACGGCATCAGCCGTCTTTCCACCGGCCAGAAGGCCCGGGTGGAGCTGGCCGCCGGGTTTGCCAAAAAGGCCGCCTACTACCTGATGGACGAGCCTTTTCTGGGCAAGGACCCCTTCACCCGGAAGGACTTCATCAAACTGATGAGCGGCACCCTCCACGGGGAGGAGACCATCCTCCTCACCACCCACTACCTGGAGGACGTGGAGCACTTTCTGGACCGGGCGATCATCCTCCACGAAGGGCGCATCGCCGAGGATGTGCTGCTGGATGACCTCCACGACGCCGGGGAGACGCTGCTCACCCGGATGGCGAAAGCCTGCGGCTGGGACCCCCAGCACTATCTCCGGTTCGGCCGGGAAGAATCCTGAACAGAAGAAAAAGGGACCGCCCTTATGGGGGCGGCCCCTTTTTTGTGCGGCCGTTACAGGGTGACATCCACCTGCTGGTCGGCCAGGGTCTCGTAGGTATTGCTGTCCATGACGTTCAGTTTCAGCTTCAGGGTCTTGCCGGCGCAATCCGCCGCGCTGCCGGACAGTTTCAGCCCGTCCACCTCCCGGGTGCCGGGGAGCAGTTCGGCGATGGTGTTCTGACTGTCCAGGCCGCTCAGCTGCAGATCGTCGTACCGGATGGTCACCGTGCGGTCGGAGGTGTTCTCGGCCCAGAAGCGCAGCTCGCTGCCCAGCATCTCGTCATCCGCCGCGCTGGCCAGGATGCGCACGCCGTCCCCCTCATAGACCAGGGTGCCTTCGGGCAGGGCGGCGGGGGTGTAGTCTGCCGCCGCCGAGGTTTCCAGCGTCACCAGACCGGTGTTGGCCACCTCCTGGTAGGTTTCCGAATCGCTCACCCCCAGCTGGAGGGTGATCTGGGCGGCGGCCGCCGCATCGGCCCGGTGTACCTCGGTGCTGATGAAGAGGATGCGGTCCTCCACCGTCTGGCCCGCTTCCACCGTAAAGTAGCCCAGGGCATCCATCATCCAGCCGTTCAGGGCGCCCCACTGGGTCTGGACCTCCACCTTCCGGTCGGAGGTGTTCTCGATGCGCAGCGGCACCCAGGCCCCCAGCATGGCGTCGGGGTCATAGCCCAGGGCGGTGATGCGCACCCCCTCCTGGTCCAGCAGCACGGTGGGTTCCAGGGTCACCGCCGGGGTCTGGGCGGTCTCGGGGCTTTCCTCGGTGACCGCCATGCTCTGGGCGGTGGCGGCGGAGGAAGCAGCGGAGGAGGCGGGGGTCTGGGTGTTGCCGCACCCCGTCAGTCCCAGGATCATGCAGGCGGCCACGGTAACGGCCATCCATTTCTTATTCATCGTATGCATCGTGTTTTTCATTGTGCAGCGCTCCTTTCTTGTTATGGCTACAGTATACCGGAAAGAGCGCGTCCTTTGGTGGGCTGCCAGCCCACAAACCAAAAAAACACCGCCGTTTTTTGTAAGCGACGGTGTTTCGTGTTTTTTAAGAGAGCAGCACGATGGCGCAGAAGGCCGCCACCAGGCAGAGGATCGCCCACACCAGCCCCAGGCCCAGGCAGTAGGCCACCCGGCCGCCGGAAGTACGGAACCGCCGGGCGGGGGCAAGCCGGCTGCGCAGCCCCCCGGCATCCAGGGCCAGCAGGCACCAGCCCACCGGCACCAGCGCCAGGCAGACCCAGAGGGCCACCCCTGCCGGGGACCCGGCGGTGGAGAGAAGCGCTGCCACCACCAGGGCCGCCGCCAGGTATCCCAGGGCGGCCAGCAGCATCCGCAGGGGGTCGCCGCTGCGGAACCCCGGCACCCGGGCCAGCAGCCGGGGCGGGGCGCCCAGGGCGTGTTTCCGCCGGTCGGGGGGGCAGCAGCCCCAGCAGATCCCGCTGGAGTTCGGCGGCATCGCGGTAGCGCTGCCCCGGGTCCATCCGGGTGCAGCGGCGGACGATTTTCCCCAAAGGGGGCGGGGCCAGCCGCTGCTGGGGCAATTCCCCGGTGACCAGCTGGTTCAGCAGCACCCCCAGGGCAAACAGGTCGGCCCGGGCGTCGGTCTGCTGAAAGCCGAACTGTTCCGGCGCCGCATACCCCGGTGTGCCCAGCAGGGCGGTGTCCTGGCCGCCGGTGGGCTTGGCGGTGCGGGCGATGTCAAAGTCGATGAGCCAGGCGGTGCCGTCCTCCCCCACCAGCACGTTGGCGGGTTTGATGTCCCGGTGGATGATCCCCCGGTGGTGCAGGCTGTCCAGCGCTTCGCAGAGCTGTACCCCCAGGTCGGCGGCTTCCCCCGCCGGAAGGGTGCCCTGCTCCAGCCGCTGTTCCAGGGTGCGGCCGGGCAGATAGTCCTGGAGCACCAGGAACTGGCCGTCCCCCTCGGGACGGATCTCCCGCACCGGCGCCACATGGGGGATGGCCGCCCCCTGCAGGGCCTGGTAGACCTTCCGCTGGGCCGGGGTGATCCGCCGGCCGGTGAGCATCCGCCCGGTGGCAGGCTGGCGGATCAGGTAGACGGTGCCCCGCTCGTTCAGGGCATCCAGAAATTGCAGTTCTTCCATTCTCAGTCCCCCAGGGCGGGCTCGCCGCAGTCATCCAGCCGGTCGTTGCAGTCCATCACCGAGGCACCGTCCGCCAGTGCCCGCAATATGACGCTGTCCCGCCGCACCCGGGGGTAGAGCATGGCCAGCCCGGCGGTGCGCAGCAGGGTCTGGGTCTCCTCCACCGAGAGGTGCATGGCCAGGGCCAGGCTGAGCAGCACATCCCGGGAGGGAGTGCCCCGCCGCCCCGAAAAGAGCTGGTAGCCGTAGCTGCGCTCGATCTGGGCGGCCTCGATGACGGCACCCTTTTTCAGCCCGTGGCGGGACAGCAGGGCGTCCAGGCAGGAGGCCAGGGTGTCGGACAGCATCTCCCCCTCATTTTCCCGGAGGTAATCCTCCACCCTGCCTTTGGAGAGCAGGGCGTTCATCAGTTCCTGGGTGGTACGATTCATGGCAGCCTCCTCGTTTCGGTTCAGACCGGCAATCCCTGGGGGATCAGGCCGTTTTCATAGGCGCGGACCAGGGCTTCCAGGTCCCGCACCCGCTCCATCTTCCGCACGCCCTCGTCGGTGTCCCGCACCTGGATGCGCCGGGGGGCCGTGTAGATATATTCGCTCTTGCTGGCAATGTCCTCATCCTCGTGGATGGCCTTTTCCACACTTTCAAAGGGCTGGTGGGTGCGCAGGATCAGCCCCCGGGAATTGTACACCAGGGTGTACCCGGCGATGCCGGTTTTCTGGTGGTAGGCCCGGCAGAAGCCGCCGTCGATGATGATGAGCCGCCCGCCGCCCTTCACGGGGCTTTCCCCCTCGATGGCCCGCACCGGCACATGGCCGTTGACGATGTGGGACCCTTTGTCGTGGAGGCCGAAGGCCGCCAGGATCTTGTCGGCGGTCTCGGGCTTGTCGATGTGGCGGTAGTAGGGGTCCTTCACCTCGGTGTGGGTGGCGGGGTCGGCGATGTAGAGCCGCTCGAAGGTGGTCATGGCGCTGCGGCCGAAGAGAGGCGACTGGGCCCCGCACCAGAGATACCACAGAAAATCCTGGCCTGCCTGCCGGGCGGGGCTGCCCGCCGGGGCAAAATAGCCCTGCCGGGCCCGCCGGTCGCAGTAGTCAAAGAGGGCCTTGCCGCCCCAGGGATGGCCTTCGTAGGTGTGGACGGCGAACTCGCCGTCCTCGGTCATGGGCACCGCCCCGTGGTAGAGCAGGTTGCCGTTGCAGATCTTGTAGAGCGCCCCGTGGGCGTAGAGGAACTGCACATGGCGCTGCAGCCGCTCGCTTTCGGCAAAGGAGCGCACCAGGCCGTCCACCACCCGCTGCTCGTAGGGGGTCAGGGCCGACGGGTCCTGGGGGGATACGGTGGGGAAATCCTTGTCCAGCAGCGGATAGACCTCCGCGCCGCACCGGACGGTACCCGCCTCCCAGTCGATGCGGTGGAGCCAGTCCCGCCCCTCCATGTGAAAGTCGGGGTTGCGGGCGATGACCTGGGATTCCAGTTTCAGCATCAGGATGGTCACCGCCTTGTGCATCCGGGCGGTGGCGTTCAGGTCGCCGGCAGTGGCGTTGCGGGCGTCGGTGTGGGGCAGCCAGCGGGTCACGTCGGAGTGGCCGTAGGTGCGCTCGGCAAACCGTTCCAGCTGGCGCAGGCTGATGCCGTAGCCCCCTTCCAGAGTGTCGATGTTGTTGTAGGCCAGGGTGGTTTTCAGCACGGTGAGGATGCACAGGGGGCTGCCCGCGGCGGCGCCCATCCAGACCACATCGTGGTTGCCCCACTGGATGTCCACCTGGTGGTGGGCCATCAGGCTGTCCAGGATGCGGTCGGGCCGGGGGCCCCGGTCGAAGAGGTCCCCCACAATGTGCAGCCGGTCCACCGCCAGCCACTTGATGACCTCGCACAGCCGTGTGACATAGGCATCCGCCCGGTTGTGCCGCACGATGCTGTCGATGATCTGGCCGTAGTAGAGGTCCTTGTCGTGGTCCTCGAAGTGGGCGTGGAGCAGCTCGTCCAGGATGTAGGCGCAGCTTTCCGGCAGGCCCGCTCGTACATGGGCCCGGGTGTGTTTGCTGGAGACAAACCGGCACAAATCGATGAGCCGCAGCAGGGTGGTGCGGTACCAGGCGGCCAGGTCCTTCTGTTTGGCCTTCAGTTCGGGGAGCTTCTGGGCCGGGTAGTAGATCAGGGTGGCCAGCTCCGCCCGCTCGGCGGCGGGGACGGCCTCCCCCAGCACAAAGTCGATCTTCTCGTGGATGACCCCCGAGGCACTGTTCAGGATGTGCACAAAAGCTTCATGCTCGCCGTGGAGGTCGCTCATGAAATGTTCGGTACCTTTGGGCAGCTGCAGCACCGCCTCCAGCCGGATGATCTCGCTGGCAGCGGCCGCCACCGTGGGGAACTGCTGGGCCAGCAGCCGCAGATAGCGCAGATGTTCACTGTGGGTAGGCATGGGTGGGCTCCTTTCCGGTACAGGATGCGGCAAAAGCGGCTTGCAGCTGCCCGCCCAGCGCCCGCATCCCGGCGGGGTCGGGTTTTACAACGCGGCGGTCGTAGGTCACCAGACCGTTGATCTCGTCCTCCACGTCGGAAAGCTGGGTGTAGATGGCCCCGCAGAGCCCTTTGGCCACGGCGGGCAGCACCTTTTGGGTATAAAGCCGGTTCAGGGCCTGCTGCAGTTCCGCCGGGGTGCGACTGGTGCTGTAGCCGTAGCTCTTTTCGGGGTTGAAGCGGTGGCCCTCCACCGCCAGGCAGCACCCGCCGAACTCCGACAGCACCAGGGGTTTGTCCTTTGCCCGGAGGGTCCAGGGCCCATAGTAGAGATGGCGGCTGTCGATGTCGGTCTCCCCGCCCCGGAACCAGCCCGAGGTGGTATCCACAAAGCGGGAATCGTCCAGGGCTTTCAGGCGGGCATAGACGGCGGAGGAACAGAACTGGCCCCAGCCCTCGTTGAAGATCGTCCAGTAGCAGATGCAGGGGTGGTTGTAGAGCTGGCGCACCGTGGCTTCCATCCCTGCCAGAAAGGCCCGGCGGGTGGCTTCGTCCCGGTGCATCCGGGTGTCGCTGAGGCGGCGCTGGAACCGCAGGGTGGGCCAGACGGTGTCCCGCCAGTAGGCGTAGTCGCCGTTGTTCACCATGTCCTGAAAGACCACCATCCCCAGCCGGTCGCAGAGGGTGTAGTAGATCTCCGGCTCCACCTTGATGTGTTTGCGCAGGGTGTTGAAACCCAGCTCCTTCATGGTGCGGATGTCCCGCTCGTATTCCTCGGGGCCCGCCGGGGTGAAGAGGCCGTCGCTGTAGTAGCCCTGGTCCAGCACCCCGTGGAAGAAAAAGGGCTTTCCGTTGAGGCAGAGCCGGGGGTAGCCCCCCGCCCGCTCCACCGACAGCCGCCGCAGGGCAAAGTAGCTCTCCACCCGGTCGGTGGGGGTCTCCAGGACCACCTCATATAAGTAGGGGTCGTCGGGGGTCCAGCACCGGGGCGCGGCGGGTTCCACCACCGCTTTTCCCCCTTCCAGCGGCACCGTCAGGGAGCCCTGGGGGGTCTGCACCGTGACGGTGCCCTGCTGGGTGGGGTCCCCCGTATCCAGCACCGCCCGGGTGTCGTCGGCCCGGATGGTCAGCCCCGGAATGGCATGGGGCGGCAGGCTTTCCAGCCAGACGGTCTGCCAGATGCCCGACACCGGGGTGTACCACATGCCGCCCCGCTGCTCCACCTGCTTGCCGTAGGGCAGTACCTTGCTGCGCAGGTCGTCCCGCACCTGGAAGAGGAGCTCATTCTCCCCGGGGTGCAAAGCCTCGGTGAGGTCAAAGGTCATGGCCTCGTAGCCGCCCTGGTGGTGCCCCACCGGGCGGTCGTTGCACCAGGCGCCCAGCAGCTGGTCCGCCGCCCCGATGTGCAGCACCACCCTCTCCCGGGCAAAGCCTTCCGGCAGGGGGAACCGCCGCCGGTACCAGAGGCTGGACCCTTCGGCAAAGTGGGTGCCGATGCCGGAGAGAGCGCTCTCGGGGCAGAAGGGCAGCCGGATTTCCCGGGGAAAGCTCTCCGGCGGGGTGCCGGTCTCGGTGGCCGCAAAATCCCACCGGCCGTTGAGGTTCAGCCAGCCTTCCCGCCGGAACTGGGGCCGGGGATAGCAATCCCAGGGGATTTCGGGCAGGTGCTCCCCGCCCGGGGTCAGCAGCGTTTGCAGCATGGAGCGTTCCCTCCTTCGGGGCCGGTCAGCGGGGCAGCCGTTCGTAAGCAATACGGGGGCTGCCGTCGGCGACGTGGATGATGCCGCAGCAGGCAAAGCCCGCCCCGGCGATGAGTTTCTGCATGATATGGTTGTCGGGGTGGGTATCGATGCGCAGATGGGGCTGCCGGGCCGCCGCAAAGGCCAGGGCCGCCCCGAACACCCCGCGGCAGCGCCCGTCGCTGGCCAGCCGGTGGATGGTGGCATAGGGGGCGTTGCTGATCCAGGCGCCCTCGATGACCGCATAGGTGGGGTCCTCCCCCGGCACCAGGGCAAAGGCGGCGTGGGGGGCATCCCCGTCACAGAGGACAAACAGCTGTCCCCGGGCGATGTCCTGCTCCAGGATTTCGGGCCGCGGGTCGGTGGTGCCCCACTGGGTGGGGTTGCCGGTGGCCGCCATGAAGGCCCGGGCCTTCCGGTAGATCTCCGCCAGGGCGGGCAGGTCGGCGGCGGTAGCCGGGCGGACGGACAGCGCCGTCACAGGGCGGCCGCCTTCTGCTTGGCCTCCATCTCTTTCAGTTCCGGCATGACGGTGCAACGCATGGTGATGTAGCAGGCAAGGCCGCCGATGCAGTTGGAGATGGGCTCCGCCAGAAAGACGCCGTTGACCCCCAGGCCCGCCACATGGGGCAGCAGCAGGGTCAGGGGCACCACGATGATGGCCTTGCGCAGCAGCGAGAAGAAGATGGCCATCTTGGCCTTGTTCAGAGATTTAAAGACACTCTGGCCGCTGAACTGGAAGGCCATCATGACGAAACCGAAGAAGTAGATATGCAGGGAGGGCACGGCGGCGGCCAGCAGGTCGGGGTCGTGGTTGAAGATCATGATGAAAGCCGAGGGGAACAGGGAGATCAGCCCCCAGATCAGCAAAGTATAGCCGAAGCCCAGCTGGGTCATGAACCGGATGGCCCCCCGCACCCGGGGCACGCTGCGGGCGCCGTAGTTGTAGCTGATCACCGGGGAGGCGCCGTCGGTAAGGGCCATGACGGGGGTCTGGGCGATCTGCCGCACCGAGTTGATGACCGTCATGACGCTGATGTAGAGGTCCCCGCCGAAGGTGCGCAGGGTGGCGTTGCAGGCCACCTGGACCAGGCTGTCGGTGAAGGACATGACAAAGCTGGAGGTGCCCAGGGCGGTGATCCGCCGGATGCAGGCCCAGTCGGGGCGGAAGCCCCGGATGACCAGGCGCAGTTCGGTTTTGGGGCCGGTGAGGAACCGCAGCACCCACACCGCCGAAAGCCCCTGGGAGATGACGGTGGCGATGGCCGCCCCCCGCACCCCCAGGCCGCAGGCGTAGATCAGGATGGGGTCCAGCACGATGTTGGCGGCAGCCCCCAGCAATACGGTGAGCATGCCGATGCGGGCAAAGCCCTGGCTGTTGATGTAGGGATTGAGGCCCAGGGAGGTCATGACAAAAACGGTGCCCAGCAGATAGATAATGAGGTAGTCGGCGGCATAGCGGTAGGTTTCGTCGCTGGCGCCGAAGAGGTAGAGCACCGGTTTGTGGAACACCAGCCCCACCACCGTAAGGGCCAGCCCGCAGATCACCAGCATGAAGTAGGCGTTGGCCATGATTCTGGCGGCGGTCTTTTCATCCTTCTGCCCCCGGGCGATGGAGCACAGCGGTGCCCCGCCCACCCCGAACAGGTTGGCGAAGGCGGTGACCAGGGTGACCAGGGGGAAGCACAGCCCCAGCCCGGCCAGGGCGATGGTGCCCTCACCGGGGATCTTGCCGATGTAGATACGGTCCACGATGTTGTACAACAGGTTGAGCACCTGGGCCACCAGCATGGGGGCCGCCACGTTGAGAATACCCCGGCGCACATCCCCGGTGGAAAAATCCACCTGGCCGCTGCCGGTATGAGAAGTTGAAACTGCCATACTCCGATTCCTTTCCTGTACCAAAACACTCTATAAAAGGTATTATAGCATACTTTTTACACACCGTTAAGCGGGGACGGCGGTTGTTTTTGGGCGGCGGTTGTGTTACAATTTGCCCTATACACAGAGGGGAGGCGCTTTTGATGAATGTATTCGACATCATCGGGCCGGTGATGATCGGCCCGTCCAGCAGCCACACGGCGGGGGCGGCCCGCATCGGCCACATTGCCCGGCAGCTTTTGCAGGAGGAACCGGCGGCGGCCCAGATCGTGCTCTACGGCAGCTTTGCCAAGACCTACAAGGGCCACGGCACAGACAAAGCCCTCATTGCCGGGATTCTGGGGATGGAACCCGACGACCCCCGGCTGCGGTTTTCCCCCAGAATTGCCCGGGAACAGGGGCTGGATGTGGCCCTCTCCACCGGGGAGCTGGCCGAAGGCCACCCTAACACCGCCGTACTCACCCTCACCGGCCGCCACGGCGGCACCATCACGGTGCGGGGGTCCAGCATCGGCGGGGGCAACATTGTCATCGACGCCATCAACGGGATGCCGGTGCATATCAGCGGCCAGCACCCCAGCCTCATCGTCCAGCACCGGGACCGCCCCGGCGTCATTGCCGAGGTCACCGACCAGCTGGCCGACCATGGGGTGAACATCTGCAACTTCACCCTCTCCCGCCGGCAGAAAGGCGGGGTGGCCGTCATGACCATCGAGATGGACGGCGGCCTGGACGAGGAACTGGCCGCCCGGGTGCGGGCCCTGCCCGACGTGATGCTCTGCGTCACGCTGCTGCCGTAACAAGGAGGGATTTGCCATGCCGGAAGAACTGAACTATCATTCCCTGGCGGGGCTGGTGGCCGCCGCCGAAACCGCCGGACAACCCCTGTCGGCCCTGGTGCTGCGCCAGCAGGCCGCCCAGCTGGAACAGACCGAGGAGGAAGTTTTCCACCACATGGAGGAAAACTTCCGGGTCATGGCCGCCTGCATCGAACCGGGGTGCGACCCCGACCTGCGCTCCGCCAGCGGCCTTACCGGCGGGGACGCCTGCAAGATGCGCCGCCGGGTGGAGGAAGGCAAAAATCTCACCGGCCCGGTGATGGGCGGGGCCCTCTACCGGGCGCTGGCCGTCAGCGAGCTGAACGCCGCCATGGGCCGCATCGTGGCCGCCCCCACCGCCGGCAGCTGCGGCATCCTGCCCGCCGTGCTGCTGACCATGCAGGAGCGGGGCGCCACCGAGCATGACTGCGTCATGAGCATGTTCACCGCCAGTGCCGTGGGGCTGGTCATTGCGGAAAACGCCTGCCTGGCCGGGGCCCAGGGTGGCTGCCAGGCGGAATGCGGCAGCGCCGCCGCCATGGCCGCGGCGGCCCTGGTGGAACTGGGCGGCGGCACCCCCAGAATGCTGGACGACGCGGTGGCCATCGCCCTGAAATGCCAGCTGGGGCTGGTGTGCGACCCGGTGGCGGGGCTGGTGGAGATCCCCTGCATCAAGCGCAACGCCGCGGGGGCGTCCATCGCCTTTATGGCGGCGGAGCTGGCCCTGGCGGGCATCGGCAGCCGCATTCCCGCCGACGAGGTCATCCTGGCCATGCGCCGGGTGGGCAACACCATGCCCTCCGCCCTGAAGGAGACCGCCGAGGGCGGCCTGGCCGCCACCCCCACCGCCTGCCGCCTCTGCAAACAGGTGTTCGGCTGATTGATACCGGGCCCGGACCGCTTTCACGGTCCGGGTCCTTTTCTTTTTTGCCCTTGACAAAGGCAGGGTTTTGGCCTGTCCTTACTTAGGAACCTAAATACAGGAGGCCCATCATGCACCATGACCAACACGCCGCACGGTATGTGAGCAAATTATCCAACAAGCTGCGCCGCCGGATCGACGCCTTTTCCACCCGGGGGCAGATGAGCGGCTCCCAGGGGCGGGTGCTGCATTTTCTGCTGGCCCAGCGGGACGAGGTCTACCAGAAAGACATCGAAGATGAGTTCAGCCTGCGCCCTTCCACCGCCACCGAACTGCTGAAAAAGATGGAGCGGGACGGCCTGATCCGCCGGGAGGCGGTCTCCCGGGATGCCCGGCTGAAACGGATCGTCGTCACCGACAAGGCCCTGGCCTACCGGCAGGCCGTGATGGCCGACATCCTGGGCCTGGAAGGGGAACTCACCCGGGGAATCGCCCCCGAGGATATGGACGTGTTTTTCCGGGTCATGGAACAGATGCTGGACAATATGCGCTGAAACCCACTGCCGGGATACCCCCGGCAGTCTTTTCCGCCCCCAATACTTAGGAAACTAAAAATCACCATGCGGAGGTCTTTTTTATGAAATCCAACCAGGTGGACTATCTCCACGGTAAGTTCTTTCCCATGATTCTGCGGTTTTCCATTCCGGCGGCCATCTCGCTGCTGATCACCGCCATCTACAACATCGTGGACCGGATGTTCGTGGGCAACGTCAACGGTACCTCGGCTTTGGCGGGCCTTTCGGTCTGCTTTCCCCTTTCCTACATGATGATGGCCTTCGGGCTGATGTGCAGCGCCGGCGGCTCCACCTTTTTCAGCCTCTTTTCCGGCCAGGGGGAGACCAAGCGGATGAACAAGGCCTTCGGCAACGCTTTTGTGCTGGTCTGCGCCTTTGAGGTCCTGCTCACCCTCTTTCTGTTGGTGCTGGCCGACCCGCTGCTGATCCTCTTCGGCGTCACCGACACCGCCTATCCCTACGCCATCGCCTACTACCGCATCGTGGCCCTGGGCTGCCTCTTCCAGGGGCTGTCCCAGCTCTTCTGCGATTTTGTCCGGGTCTCCGGCAAGCCGGTGCTGGGGATGTGCGTCACCGGCATCGGCGCGGTGACCAACATCATCCTGGACGCGGTCTTCATCGTGGGGCTGGACTGGGGCGTGGTGGGCGCCGCCACCGCCACCGTGCTGGGGCAGATGCTCTCCGCCGGGTTCGGCGCCTTCCTGGTCTTTTCGGGGCGCACTCTGGTCCGGGTCTCCCCCGCCATCTTCCGGCCGGAAAAACACCTCTCCCTCAACATCCTCTCCTGCGGGTTCGCCTTCTGGGTGGCCCAGATGGCCATGGGCTTCATCAGCCTGGTGTACAACAGCCAGCTGGGCCGCTACGGCGGGGACATCGCCATCAGTGTGTATGCGGTGATGTCCAGCATCATGACCTTCGTCATCATGCCCGCCAGCGGCATCAGCCAGGGCATCCAGCCCATCCTGGGCAACAACTACGGTTCCGGCCATCCCCGCCGGGTCATGCAGACCTTCTGGCTGGCCACCGGCCTTTCGGTGGGGGTCACCTGCGTCATCTGGCTGCTGGTGCTGGTCTTTCCCCGGCAGATCCTGGCGGCCTTCGGCGGCACCGAGGAGATGTTTGCCATCGGTGTGCCGGGGCTGCGGCTGAACTTCTGCATCACCCCGGTGCTGGGCTTCGTCATGCTGGCCACCACCTTCTTCCAGTCCCTCAACCGGCCGGTGCCCTCGGTGGTCATCTCGCTGCTGCGGCAGGTGGTGTTCCTGGTGCCCTTCCTCTATCTGCTGCCCCTGGTGCTGGAGGTGGAGGGCATCTTTGTGGCCCAGCCCATCAGCGACCTGCTGGCCACCCTCCTCTCCATCGTGCTGGTGCTGCGGGAACAGCGCCGGATGCTGGCCCCCGCTCCCCAACAATAAAAAAACCGGACCCCCGCAAGGGTCCGGTTTTTTGTTTGCCTTTTTACAGCAATCCCATAACATGCTGCATGCCCAGGCTGACGGCGGTGATGCCCGCCCAGCAGCAGACACCCATAAAGATGGGCTTGCCGCCGGTCTTGACCAGCTTCACCAGGTCGGTGTTCAGGCCGATGGCCGCCATAGCCAGAATGATGAAGAATTTGGACAGTTCCTTCAGGGGCTGGAACACGGCGGCGTCCACCCCGGCCATGGTGCAGAGGGTGGTGATCACCGAGGCCAGCACGAAGAAGAGAATGAAGAAGGGGAAGATCTTCTTGATGTCGAAGGTGCCGGTGGAGGCGCTGCCGCCCCGCTTGGCCTGCCAGGTGCGCCAGAAGGCCAGCACCAGGGTGATGGGGATGATGGCCAGGGTACGGGTGAGCTTGACGATGGTGGCGTATTCCAGCACCGCGCCGCCGGTGCCGTGGAGGGTATCCCAGGTGGCGGCGGCGGCCGTCACCGAGGAGGTATCGTTGATGGCGGTACCGGCAAAGAGACCGAAGCCGTCATTGCTCATCCCCAGCACGCCACCCAGAGTGGGGAAAAACAGCGCCGCCAGGATGTTGAAGAGGAAGATGACCGAGATGGACTGGGCGATCTCGTCGTCATCGGCGCCGATGACCGGGGCGGTGGCGGCGATGGCCGAGCCGCCGCAGATGGAGGAGCCCACCCCCACCAGCACCGAGATGTTGCGCTGCATTTTCAGCCAGCGGCAGATGAGGAAGGCCACCACCAGGGAGGTGGTGATGGTGGAGCAGATGATGGGCAGGGACTTGCCGCCCACCTGGGCGATCTGGGAAAGGTTCAGCCCGAAGCCCAGCAGGATGACCGCATATTGCAGCACCTTTTTGGAGGTAAAGGCGATGCCCGCCTGAAAGCGGGTCTTATCGTGAAGGACCAGGGCCACCAGCATACCGGCCAGGATGGCAAAGACGGGGCCGCCCACCACGGGGAAGGCGCGGCCCAGCAGCCAGCAGGGGATGGCCAGCACCAGGCAGAGCAGCAGGCCCGGCAGGGTTTGTTTGACAGAATTCATTTTTCCACACACTCTCTTTTCCCAATTTTTTCCTGAAACGCCTTGATTATACTCCCCTTCGACGATAAAATAAAATGAAGAATTGTTATGCAACTATAAATTTACGGAATAGGTGATTCTGATGCTGGACCCACGGTGGCATACCTTCCTGACCCTGTGTGAGACGATGAACTACACCCGGGCGGCGGAAAAACTCTGCCTGACCCAACCCGCCGTGACCCACCACATCCAGTACCTGGAGGCGCACTACGGCTGCAAGCTCTTCCTCTACGAGGGCAAGGTCCTGCGCCTGACCGAGGCGGGCCGCAAACTGCGGGACTACACCCGCTCCATGGCCTACAACAGCGCCAAGGTGGAGGAGGCCATGGCGGTGCCGGCCCCCCTTTCACTGCACATCGGGGCCTCCCGCACCATCGGGGAGTTCGTCATTGCCCCTTTGGTGGAACGGTTTCTCCGCACCCACCCGGAAGCATCCTTCTCCCTTCAGGTGGACAACACCCAGATACTGCTCCACGCCCTGGAGGCCGGGCAGCTGGATTTTGCCCTGGTGGAGGGCTTTTTCGACCGCAGTCTCTACGACGCCACTCTCTGGCGGCAGGAGGATTTCTTCGGGGTCTGCGCCCCCGGCCACCGGCTGGCGGGCCGCACCGTCCCCCTGGAGGAGCTGGCCGGGGAACGGCTGCTGCTGCGGGAACCGGGGTCCGGCACCCGGGCCGTCTTTGAGGAGACGCTGCACCGGGCCAACCGCACCCTGCGGGGGGTATCCACCGTTTCCATCAGTGACTTTGCCACCCTGAAGGCCCTGGCCGCCGACGGGCTGGGAGTGACCTTTCTCTATGCCCCCGCCGCCGCCCGGGAACTGGCCGCCGGGACGCTGGCCCGGTTCGATCTGGCGGGCCTGCCCATGGGCGGGGCGTTCTATTTCGTCTGCCTGAAAGACAACCTCTTTGCCCGCAGCTGGATGGACTGGCTGCCCTGATTTGCGGCCACCCAGAAGCCCCCGTTGAGGGGGAAGGAGGATCCTATGAAAGAATCTGTGTTTGCTATTCCCCAGGTCCGGGTGCTGGGGCGCCACTGGCGTACCGACGGACCGCTGACCCTGTTTACCACCGCTTCCGGCATCGAGTGCCTTTGTACCGGCAGCGAGCTGTGGCTGGAACTGCAGGCCGACTACACCCTGTATGAGCCCTGGCTCAGCGTCCAGCTCAACGGCGCCTGGCTCAGCCGGTTTCCGGTGGCGCCGGGCACCAGCGAAGTCTGCCTGTTCCGGGGCATGACCCCCGGCAAGGCAAAACATCTGCGGGTGCTGAAGGAGGTCCAGGCCATGCCCGACGACCCCCGCCATAGGGTGCAGATCACCGCGCTGCGGTGGGAAGGGGGGGAGTTTTTACCTTTGCCCGAACCGTCCTGGCGGCTGGAATTTGTGGGGGACAGCATCACCAGCGGCGAGGGAGCCATCGGCGCCCCGGGGGAGGAGGACTGGGTCCCCGCCTATTTCAGCGCGGTGAACCATTACGCCCGGATGACCGCCGATGCCCTTCACGCCGACTACCGGCTGGTCTGCCAGAGCGGCTGGGGGATTTTGTCGGGGTGGGACAACGACCCCCGCCACCGGGTGCTGGATTGCTATGATACGATCTGCGGCCCGGCCCGGGGTGCCCGCAACGCTGCCCTGGGCGCCGGGCAGCCCTATGATTTTGCCGCCTGGCCCGCCGATGGGGTGATCGTGAATCTGGGCACCAATGACGAACATGCCGCCCACAATCCCCCCTGGACCGATCCCGAGACCGGCCGCCGCTGGGCTCAGGGCTACGGCCCGGAGCGGGATGCTCGGCTGGAGGAGGCGGTGGTGGAGGGGCTGGCCATGCTGCGCCGCCGCAATCCCGGGGCGCTGCTGGTATGGTGCTGCGGCATGCTGGGGGAGGAACTGAATCCCCTTCTGGAACAGGCGGTGGACCGCTATCGCCGCCGGACGGGGGACCAACGGGCCTGTTTTGTTCCGCTGCCCCCCGCCACCTCCGAGACTCTGGGGGCCCGGCGTCATCCGGGCACCGCCTGCCACCGCCAGGCGGCCCGGGTGCTGACCGCCCTGCTGCAAGAAAAGCTGGGCACCGGCCGGTAAGTTGCACGCCTTTTGTTATTTTGTCTCTTTTCCGCTCTCCGGTCCTGTGTTATAATAAACCAGTATATTGAACGTCATTTTATCCTGTTCCGGGAGAGGAGACCCGAACGTATGCTGCCCGCTCTGGCTGTTGCCGTCTGTGACGACGAACCCGCTCTGCTGGCCCGCACCCAACGGCTGCTGGAACAGCAGCTGGCTTCCCTGCCCCATCAGATCCGGACCTTCACCGACGCCGATCCCCTCCTTCGTGCCGCTGCCGCCCGGCCTTTTGATTTGGCGGTGCTGGACATCCAGCTGTCCCAGAGCAGCGGCATCGAACTGGCCCAGCACCTGCTGGATCGCTGCCCCGCCTGTCAGGTCATCTTTCTCACCGCACACATTGCCTACTGCCAGGATGTCTACGATGTGGACCACATTGCCTTCGTCCTCAAGCAGGAGATGGACTCCCGCCTGCCCCCTGCCCTGGCCCGGGCCTGCGCCCGCCGGGACCGCACCCTGCCCGCCCGGACCTCCGGCCGGCTGCTGGTACTGGGGGAACCGGGCCGGGCTTTCCAGCTGCCTGAGGCGGACATCCTCTACCTGGAACGCAAGGTGCGCACCACCTGGGTCCACACCCTGGGGGGTACCCTTTCCACCGCAGAAAAGCTGGAGCCTCTGCTCACCCGGTTGGATGCCACCGGCTTCTGCCAGACCCATAAAAGTTTTGCCATCCACTGGCCCTTTGCCAGGCGATATGAAAAAGATTCCATCCGGGTGCAGGACGGCACGGTACTGCCCATCAGCCGGGCCTATTCCGCCGCGGTGCGGCAGAGTTTCCTGACCTATATGGCCACCCTGCAACCCGGGGAGGAAAAAGCCCCCCTGGGGTGACCGGCCCGCACCCCCAAGGAGGCACCCATGTTTGACTTTACCCTTTCCTTTTCGGGGCAGACCATCCTGATGCTGATGCTTTTTCTTGTCCTGGCCCTGATGGGGGTGGGATGCGCCTTTGCCATGCAGCAGCGCCACGCCCGGCGGGAGATGGCCGCCATCGCCGCCCAGGAGCGGCACCTCTACCGGGCCATGCAGCAGGAAATGCAGTCTTTGGAGCAGCTGCGGATGGTACAGCATGACGCCAAAAACGAACTGCTGGTTTTGCAGGGTTTTCTGGACCGGGGAGAAACCGACCAGGCCCGGGCCTATCTGGAGGAACTTCTGCGGCGGGAACCCCCGGAACCAAACAGAAAATGACCAATTTTGCACAAAAAATGTCCAGTTTTGTATTGCCACTGTTACTGCCGGGGAAAATGTGGTATGCTGAGTATAGGCCCTAAAGCATTACCCGGCTGCTGCCGGCAACGCTTCACGGCCGTCTACTTTTCCGTGGCCGTCCGGTATTTGCCGCTGCCGGGCGGCATCTTTTCGGCCTTTTTTCCGGCAGACCGCCCCCTTCCGGGGGCTTTCTTTTTTTGGCAGAGGGCGGCCGGTTTTGCCATCTGTTTGTTTTTTCAAATTATACAATTATACAAAAAAGTTCCCCGCAGACAGAGGGTTGAACTGCACCCCATTTGTTAGACAGTATGGTATACTGAATAACAAGTGGGGTGCTTTGCTATGCCAAAAGGA
>CALXHP010000005.1 GCA_944388135.1 uncultured Gemmiger sp.
CACAGACAACAAGCCCTTTCGGTTGCTTGAACAATTTTTATTTGAAATTATTGTCTAACTTTTTGGGGTCACTTCAGCGCCGCTGCGGCGGGGTTTTCTGTTTGTACCAGATGTCAGGAAACCGAAGCGGTCTCCCGCTCTTCCAGCGGTTCTTCCGTCTCCTGTTCCGGCGGCGGGGCGTCCCGGCGGTTGCCCTCGGCGTCGATGCCCCGGCGGTCCAGCATGTACACCACGATCTCATGGAGCAGGCCGTACAGCGTGGCAAAGAGGGGCACGCCAATGACCATGCCCACCAGGCCGAAGAGATCGCCCCCCACCACGATGGAGAAGAGCACCCACAGGGAGGAGATGCCGATGGACTGGCCCAGGATCTTGGGGCCGATGAAGTTGCCGTCCAGCTGCTGGATAACGAGGATGAGGATGGCAAAAACCAGCGCCTGGACAGGGTCCACCAGCAGCAGGATGAAGATGCTGGGAATGGCGCCGATGAAGGGACCGAACACCGGGATGATGTTGGTGATGCCCACAAAGACGCTGACCAGCAAGGCGAAATCCAGCCGGAGGATGGACATGAGCACGAAGGTCAGCACCCCGATGATGGCGGAGTCGATGATCTTGCCCACAAAGAAGCCGGTAAAGTTTTCGTTGGCAAAATGGCAGATGCGCAGGGTGTTTCTGGCGATGGATTCCGGCAGGAAGGCGTGGACCAGGGTGCGCAGCTGGTGGAGGAGTTTTTCCTTGCTGGCCAGCATATAGATGCTGGAGGCCACCGCCGTGAAAACGGCCACAAAGTTGGAGGCTACACTGCCGATGGTGGAGACGATCTGGGGCATGGCACTGGAAGCCACACTGTACAGTTCCGCCATCATCGTCTCGGAATCTTCCAGGATGCGGCGGAAGTTGTCTACCGGCAGGCCGTAGCTGTCCCGCAGGTAGATCAGCGTCTTTTGCAGTCCCTCGAAGTAGTCGGGCAGGCTGTTGAAGAGGACGGCGATGCTGGAAAGGATCTGGGGAATGACCAGCCAGGCCAGCAAAGCCAGCAGCAGGGCCGCCACAATGTAGGACAGCAGCAGCGACACCCACCGCAGGTTGGGGGCATCATGGCAGAGCACACGGTGGAACCACTTGGCCATGGGGTTGAGCACAAAGGCGATGACCACGCCCCCCGCAAAGGGGGACAGGATGCGCAGCAGTTCCCGCAGGCCCCCCACAAAATAGCCCAGGTTGCCCAAAAACAGATAGAAAGCAATGCTGGCAAAGATCAGGCTGGCCCATTCCAGCATGGTATCGGGCTTTTTATCCCAGAAGTGTTTGATGCTCAAAGTTTGCCTTTCCCCTTTTTTTCACGTCTACCCTTCTATTGTACCGTCCGGGGCGCAGGCAGGCAAGGGCCCACTTGTTAATTTTTTGTGTCGGGCGAAGGCAGCGGATGGCCGTCCTCGTCGATGCCCCGGGCCATCAGTCCGGCCCCCACCGCCTGACGCAGCAGGGTGACGATGACCGCCAGGGTGGGCACCCCGATGACCATGCCCGGGATGCCGAAAAGGCTGCCGCCCACAATGATGGCCAGCAGCACCCCCAGGCCCGGCAGGCCTGTGGCGCCGCCGATGATGTGAGGGGCAATGAAGTTGCCGTCGATCTGCTGGACCACCAGTATGATCAGGACGAACTCAATGGCCTGAAGGGGCGATTCCAGCAACAGCAGGATGGCCCCCGGCACTGCCCCGATGAAGGGGCCCAGCACCGGGATGATGTTGGTGACCCCCACCATCACGGCGATGAGGGGGGCATAGTCCAACCGGAAAAGGGACATGAGCACAAAGGTCTCCACCCCCACCAGCAGGGCGTCCACCAGCTGCCCGCCGATGTAGCCGCTGAAGGTCCGGTTGGCCATGGTGCATACCGAGAAAAGGCTGCCCACCTGTTGGGGCGGCAGGGTAGCCCGCAGGCAGGTGCGTACTGCCCGCAGCAGCAGTTCCTTGCTGCCCAGCAGGTAGATGCTCACCGCCAGGGTCACAAAGCCGTCCATAGCCGCCCCGGCCACCCCGGCCGCCGCATCGGCCGCTGCCTGGGCCGCCTGGCCCGACACCGACTTGAACCAGTTCTGCAGTTCGGCGGTCAGTTCGCCCACATAGGTTTCCAGGGTGGCGGTGTCGATTCCGAAGGTCTGCTGCACCCAGGTCAGGGCATTCTGGATGTCCTGTTCATAGGTGCTCAACCGGCCCACAAAGGAACTGACGCTGTCCACCAGCTGGGGCACTACCAGAGAGAGCAGCAGCCCTACCACGCTGAACAGCAGCAGATAGCTGAGCAGCACCGCAAAGCCCCGCTTGCCCCCAAAGAGTTTTCCGGCAAAAAACCGGGCGGGGATGTCCAGCACATAGGCCAGCACAATGCCCCAGGCAAAGGGACTGAGGATGTTCAGGAATTTCTGTACGCCCCCGGCGATGGCAGGCAGCTGCCACACCACACCGAAAATCACCGCAATGCCCAAGGCCAGCCGCAAAAAATCGCCGCTGGTGCGGGGCACCCGTTCCAACCAATGTTTCAAAACACTTTCCTCCTCTTATCAAAAGCGGGTCAAAGTCCCGTTATGAACGGCGATACCGTATCCCGGCCCACAGCAACAGCAGCAGCGGAAATCCCACTCTGCCGTAGTTCACGCCCCACAGGCCCCGGGCGGCGATGCCCCGGACCGCCACGGGCAGCCCGGTGAGCAGCGCCAGGGCGGCAAAAATTGCCACCGCCAGCCAGATTTTTTTGCGTGTATTCATACAAGGCACCTCCTGCCGGTTTGGGTTACGGGTGTGCCGTCATTATAGCATATACCCTACCAATATGCCACCAAAGGGCCGTCCTAAACCAGAATTTTACAAAGGAAACGGCCTGCGCCGGGCAGGCACAGGCCGCAAAGAGGATCAATGATTCTTGTAGTAGTTGATCAGGCAGCCGTCCGCCAGGATCTGGCGCTCGGCGTCGGTCATGGCGCCCAGCCGCACGGTGAATTTCACCACACCGCCGTCCGGTTTGACGGCCACGGCCTCCAGTTCGTCGGCGGCCTCCAGCAGGGCTTTGCGCACGCCGGGCAGGTAAACATAGTCGCCGTTGTCCAGCACGTTGGGAGTATCCAGCAGGAATGGCAGCATGCCCCAGTTGATGCAGTTGGAGCGATACCGCTTGGTGGCGTACTCGCAGGCGAAGTTGGCCGCGCCGCCCAGCACACGCTGGCAGCTGGCGGCCTGCTCCCGGGCGGAGCCGTCGCCGGGCTTGTTGGCGAAGATGGCCGAACCGATGTTGGTGCCGACGGCGTCGGGATGATACCCCAGCTTGGCCAGTTCGCCATAGACCTTGGCCACCTCCTCGGGCAGCGTACCGGCGCGGCGGGCCTCATCCAGGGCATGGACGGCCTTGGCGTTCGGCACATAGGCCGGGTCCTTGCGGGAGAGGGTGAACTCCGCCAGACGCAGGGGGTTGGACCGGAAGGAAGAAGTCTCGCCGGAGGGGATCAGCTCGTCGGTGGTGGTGACGGGGTCGGTGATGTAGCTGACGATCTTCACCAGCAGGTCCTCGGTGAGGGCGGGCTGTTCGGGCCAGTCCTTGATGTTGGGGCCGAATTTCAGGGCGTAGTCCGGCTCGGGATGGCCCCAGCCGTTGTAGACCCGCTTGTCGTAGACGCCCTGGTCGAAGTGGTACTCGGGGGCGGTGTAGTCGGTGTCACAGACCTCGCTGGCGGCGGTGAGGTAGCCGCCGTTGGCCGCCGTGGCGGCGATGGACCGGGCGTCCATCAGGGCCACCGCGCTGATCTGGCCCTCGCCGGGCTTGGAGCCTTCCCGGTTGGGGAAGTTGCGGGTGGTGTGCCGGATGGAGAACTCCCCGTTGGCGGGGGTGTCGCCGGCGCCGAAGCAGGGGCCGCAGAAGCACTCCCGGAAGATGCCCCCCGCACTGACAATGTCGGCCACGGCACCGTTCTTCACCAGTTCCAGGTAGGTGGGCATGCTGTCGGGGTAGACGCTGAACTTGAACTCCCCGTTGCCGCAGTTCTTGCCCCGCAGGATCTCGGCCACGGCGCAGATGTTCTCATAGGTGCCGCCGGAGCAGCCGGCCACCACGCCCTGCTCCACATAGATGCGGCCGTCGGGCCGGATCTTGCTCACCAGGTCCATCTGCACCTTGCCGCCCAGCTGCTTGTTGGCCTGTTCCTGGGCCGCAAAGAGGATGTCCCTGGCGTTGGCCTTCAGTTCCCGAATGGGATAGGCATAGCTGGGATGCATGGGCAGGGCGATCATGCACTCCACGGTGGAGAGGTCCAGCTCAATGACGCCGTCGTAGTAGGCCACGGCGGCGGGTTTCAGTTCCTTGTAGGCTTCGGGGCGGCCGTGCTGGACAAAGTACTGTTCGGTGATCTCATCGGTCTGCCAGATGGAGGACCAGCAGGTGGTCTCGGTGGTCATGACGTCGATGCCGTTGCGGTAGTCCGCCGACAGGTTTGCCACGCCGGGGCCGATGAACTCCATGACCTTGTTCTTCACATAGCCGTTGGCGTAGGTGGCGCCCACCAGGGCCAAGGCCACGTCGTGAGGGCCCACGCCGGGGTTGGGCTTGCCGGTGAGGTAGATGGCCACCACCCCGGGGTAGGCCATATCATAGGTGCGGCCCACCAGCTGTTTGGCCAGCTCGCCGCCGCCTTCGCCCACCGCCATGGTGCCCAGGGCACCGTACCGGGTGTGGGAGTCGGAGCCCAGGATCATCCGGCCGCAGCCCGACATCATCTCCCGGTTGTAGCTGTGGATGACCGCCATGTTCGGCGGAACATAGATGCCGCCGTATTTGTGGGCGGCAGAGAGGGCAAACTGGTGGTCGTCCTCATTGATGGTGCCGCCCACGGCGCAGAGGCTGTTGTGGCAGTTGGTCATCACGTAGGGCAGGGGGAATTTCTCCATGCCGGAGGCGCGGGCCGTCTGGATGATGCCCACGTAGGTGATGTCGTGGCTGGTCATGGAATCAAACTTCATGCGCAGGTTGTCCATCTCGCCGCTGGTGTTGTGGGCTTCCAGGATGGAGTACGCAATGGTGCCGCGGCGCGCCTCGGCCTGGGTGACGCCCGCCGGGGCGTCGGCCTGCAGGGTGCCGTTGACAAGATACATGCCTTGGGGGTGCAGTTTCATCGTGAAGATTCCCTCCGTTTCCGATTCCGAAAAGCAGCGTATCCACACGCTGCCCGATTTTATAAACTCTTACTACACTATACCCGCTTTAGTCGGGGTTGTCAACGCGGTTTTTTATACAATGCCGTGTAAAACGCCCACCAGCTTAATAAAATAAAGTGTTCCCTTGGTTATTCTGACAGAATTTTAAGTTCTCCTTGACGAACCGTGGAAAACATACTAAAATTACAGTATTCACCGCGCTAAAGTGTTTTGCATAGAGGGTGCATGCAGCGCGAATAAATATGCAGGGAAGAAAGAGAGGGCACGCCGATGTATTACCCGGATGTACCGGCCCTGGAGCCGGATGAACTGGAACTGCTTTGCCATGAGTATCTGGAGCACAACGCCCACCTGGACCCCAAGCTGGCGGACCAGATGGGGGTCAAGCGCGGCCTGCGCAACCTGGACGGTACCGGTGTGCTGGCCGGCATCACCAATGTGTCCAGCGTAATCGGCTACGACCGCACCGCCGAGGGCGCCGTTGTGCCCATTCCCGGGCGGCTGGTCTACCGGGGTATCGACATTGATACCCTGGCCGCCGAGGCCGACAACCACGACCGGTTCCTTTTTGAGGAAGTGGTGTGGCTGCTGCTCTTCGGGTCGCTGCCCAACCGGGAGCAGCACGCCAAGTTCTGCAAACTGCTGGAACACCACCGGGAGCTGCCCCGGGGCTTTGCGGACGACATGATCCTCAATTCCCCCTCCCCCAACCTGATGAACAAGATGGCCCGCAGCGTGCTGGCCATGTACAGCTACGACGAACACGCCGAGGATTCCAGCCTGCCCAACATCCTGCGCCAGAGCATCAACCTCATCGCCGAGCTGCCCACCATGATGGTGAACGCCTACCAGATCAAGCGCCGGGTCTATGACCGGTCCAGCATGTACTTCCACCTGCCCACCGAGGGCCAGAGCACAGCAGAACATATCCTGAGCACCTACCGGGCCGACCAGAAGTTCACCCACGAGGAAGCCCGGCTGCTGGACCTCTGCCTGATGGTCCACGCCGACCACGGCGGCGGCAACTGCTCCACCTTCACCTGCCGTGTGCTCTCCAGCTCGGGCACCGATACTTATGCGGCCATCTCGGCGGCCATCGGCGCCCTGAAAGGCCCCAAGCACGGCGGCGCCAACCTGAAGGTCATGCACCAGCTGGACTACATTCTGGAAAATGTGGAGAATCCCTCCAGCGATGATGAAGTGCGGGAATTCCTGCGCAAGATCATCCGCAAGGAAGCCGGGGACGGCAGCGGCCTGATCTACGGCATGGGCCACGCGGTGTACACCGTCAGCGACCCCCGCGCCCAGATCCTGAAGAGCCATGCCCGCCGGATGGCCTACGAGAAGGGCTACGACGAGGAATTTGAGATGCTGTGCAGCATCGAGCGGCTGGCTCCCCAGGTCTTTTCGGAGGAGAAGCACGGCCCCAAAAAGGTCTGCGCCAACGTGGACCTGTTCAGCGGGCTGATCTACCGGATGCTGGGCATCAGCGAGGATCTGTACACCCCGCTGTTTGCCATCGCCCGTGTACCGGGCTGGTGTGCCCACCGGGTAGAGGAAGTGGAGTTTGCCAACCGGATCATCCGCCCCGCCTACAAGTATGTGGGCAAACCCCAGCCCTACGTTACGCTGGAAAACAGAACCTGACAAGCCAAAAAGCCGCCCCGATGGGGGCGGCTTTTTCCTTTATACAAAGACCCGCTGCACCAGCACCATATACAGCACCGTACCGGCGGCAATGCTCAGCAGGGTGTTTTTCCGCCAGAGCTGCAGCCCCACCACGGCGGCCCCCGCCAGCAGTTCCGGCAGGGCGTGGGTGGGGCCCAGGGGGTCGGCATTCCGCAGGCAGTAGACCACCAGCATGGCCATGATGGCGCAGGGCAGTACCCGGCCCAGGTAGACCACATACCGGGGCGTGGGCCGTCCGCCGCCGAACACCGCAAAGGGCAAAAACCGCAGCAGAATGGTCACGGCAGCGATGACCGCCACCAGGGCGGCAGCGTGAAGATCAATCCCGAACATGGGCGGCCTCCTCCTCTTCCTTGGACTGCAGGGCAGGCCGCAGCACCGTCAGCACCACCGTTATACCGATCATGGCGGGGATAAGAAATTCCTCCGGTCCAAAGATCAGCAGGCAGACCACCGACACCCCCAGCCCCGTCAGGGCGGGGCGATGGTCCCGGGCGGTGCGCCACTGCTCGGTCATGACCACCAGGAAGAGGGCGGTCATGGAAAAATCAATGCCGGTGCTGTCAAAGGGCAGCAGGGTGCCCACCAGGGCCCCCGCCACGCTGCCGGCGATCCAGTAGAGGTGGTCAAAGAGGGATACCAGGAAAAAGTACCCCTTCTGGTCCACCCCTTCGGGCACCCCGCCGCTGCAAACCAGGGAGTAGGTCTCGTCGGTAAGGGCGAAGATCAGATAGGGTTTGGCGGGGCCTGTATGCCGGTAGCGTTCCACCATGGAGATACCGTAGAACAGATGCCGGGCGTTGACGGTCAGGGTCATGAGGGCCGCCGCGATCAGCGACGCGCCCCCCGCCACCAGGTCCACCGCCACATACTGCATGCTGCCCGCATAGATCAGGGTGCTCATGGCAAAGGCCCAGCCCACGCCGTAGCCCTTGGAGGCCAGCAGCACCCCGAACCCCAGCCCCAGCACCAGATACCCGGCCATCACCGGCAGCGACTGCACCAGGGCATATTTCGCTGTTTTCACCATTTCTTACGCCTCTTTTTGCTAAAATGCGGCTTTTATTATAGCACAACGGCCCGGAACTCCACAAGCGTTCCGGGCCGTTCACCACAGGGAGGCCACCTGGCCGTTCTGCCGGGCCTCCCCCTCTACTTCTGTTGTTGTGCCTGCTCGCTCTCCCACTGGTTGACCAGCGGCGTGGCCACCGCAAACAGCGCTTCCAGCGCCGCGTTGATGGCCTGCACATCCGCCGGGGTGAGCTTTTCCGCCTTCTTGTGGCGGGTGGCTTTTTCCAGGGCGCGCTCGGCGTCCCGGATCTTGTTTTTCGTTTCCTTGTCCAGGGCCTTGCCGGTCTTGCTGCCCAGGGCGGTGTTCACCCGGTAGAGGGCGGCTTCGGCGGCGTTCAGCGCTTCCAGGGCGGCTTTTTTCTCCTTGTCCTGCCCCGCAAAGACCGCTGCGTCCCGCATGGCCCGCTGGATCTCCTCCTCGCTGAGGTTGGAGGAGCCGGTGATGGTGATGCCCTGCTGTTTGCCGGTATCCAGGTCCTTGGCGCTCACCTTCACGATGCCGTTGGCGTCGATGTCAAAGGTCACCTCGATCTTGGGCACACCGGCCCAGGCCCGCTTGATCCCCCGCAGGGTGAAGGTGCCCAGCAGCTTGTTATCCTTGGCGAACTCCCGCTCCCCCTGGAGCACCTTGATCTCCACGGTGGACTGGAAGGGGGCCGCCGTGGTGAACACCTTGCTGAACCGGGTGGGGATGGTGGCGTTGCGCTCGATGAGATGGGTGGCCACCCCGCCCAGCGTCTCGATGGAGAGGGTCAGCGGCGTCACATCCATGAGGAGCAGCCCCTCCCCGGCCCCGGCCAGGACCTCGCCCCCCAGACGGCCCGCCTGCACGGCGGCGCCCAGGGCCACACATTCGTCGGGGTTCAGCGCCCGGGAGGGTTCCAGCCCCACCATCCGCCGGACTTTGGCCTGCACCGCCGGGATGCGGGTGGAGCCGCCCACCAGCAGTACCTGGTCCAGGTCGCTGGCCGTCAGACGGGCGTCGCTGAGGGCGTTGCGCACCGGCAGGGCCGTCCGCTCGATGAGGTCGGCACAGAGTTCTTCAAATTTGGCCCGGGTCAGGGTGGTTTGCAGATGCACCGGTCCCTGGGGCCCCACTGTCAGGAAGGGGAGGTTGATCTCGGTCTGGGTGGCGGCGGAAAGTTCCTTCTTGGCCTTTTCCGCTTCCTCCCGCAGACGCTGCATGGCCACCCGGTCCCCGTTCAGGTCCACCCCGTGTTCGGCCCGGAAGTTTTCCACCAGCCATTCCACGATGCGGGCGTCGAAGTCGTCGCCCCCCAGGTAGTTGTCGCCGCAGGTGGCCAGCACCTGGACGATGCCGTCCCCGATCTGGATCAGCGACACATCAAAGGTGCCGCCCCCCAGGTCGTAGACCATGACGGTCTGGGCCCGGCCGTTGTCCAGCCCGTAGGCCAGAGCCGCGGCGGTGGGTTCGTTGATGATCCGCCGGACGTTCAGCCCGGCGATGCGCCCGGCGTCCTTGGTGGCCTGGCGCTGGGCATCGTTGAAGTAGGCAGGCACCGTGATCACCGCCTCGGTGACCGGTTCCCCCAGGTAACTTTCGGCATCGGCCCTGATCTTTTGCAGGATCAGGGCACTGATCTCCTGGGGGGTATAGCATTTGCCGTCGATGGGAATGCGCGTCTCACTGCCCATCTGCCGCTTGACGCTGCTGATGGTGCGGGGGGCGTTGGTGACGGCCTGGCGTTTGGCAGCATCCCCCACCAGCCGTTCCCCCGATTTGGTGAACGCCACCACCGACGGTGTGGTGCGCTGGCCCTCGGCATTGGGAATGACCACCGGCTTGCCCCCCTCGATGACGGCAGCGCAGCTGTTGGTGGTTCCCAAATCGATTCCGATGATCTTTGCCATAGTGCGGTTGTCCTTTCAAAAAAAGACCAGACGGGAGCACCGCAGTCCCGCAGGGGGTAAACCGAGGCCGAGCCGTGCCGCGATTCCTGCCGGACTGCACAGAAAATCCCTGTTTTGCTTTTATTGTAGCGCGCCGGCGGACAGAATGTGTTGCGATTTCGTAAATAAATTTTACAAATATTGCAGAGAATCGAAGAATCGAAAGTGCCCAAACGTTGACGCTGCGCCCCGGGCGTGCTATAGTTTTAGGTATATTGCAGCCCCAAAGGGCGGGAAAGGAGCCACACGCCATGGCACGCACGGCAACGGTAACACGCACCACACGGGAGACCCGGATCACCCTGACGCTGAATCTGGACGGCACCGGCAAGACCGAACTGAACACCGGCATCGGCTTTTTTGACCATATGCTGGACGGGTTTGCCCGCCACGGCCTGTTTGACCTGGCGGTGGACTGCCACGGGGATCTGGAGGTGGACTGCCACCACACCATTGAGGATATCGGTATTGCCCTGGGCACCGCCTTGCGGGAAGCCCTGGGGGACAAGGCGGGTCTGGTGCGGTACGGCAGCTGCCTGCTGCCCATGGACGAGACCCTGGCCCTTTGCGCGGTGGATCTGGGCGGGCGCCCCTATTTTGTCTACGACGCCCGGTTCGATACCCCCGCCTGCGGCGGCATGGATACCCAGATGGCCCGGGAGTTTTTTTACGCCATCTCTTACGCTGCGGCCATGAACCTGCACCTGAAGGTGCTTTACGGGGAGAATGACCACCACAAACTGGAGGCGATGTTCAAGGCCTTTGCCAAGGCGCTGGACGCCGCCACCCGCACCGATGCACGGATCGAAGGGGTGCTTTCCACAAAAGGCACCCTGTGATCCTTTGCATAAATCGTAGAGAGAGAGATTAGGGAGGTAAAGGGAAATGTATCAGGACATGATCGACACCATTGGCTTTGTACAGAGCGCTGACCCCGAAGTGGGCGCTGCCATGCAGCGGGAACTGGGCCGTCAGCGCGCCAACATCGAACTCATCGCCAGCGAGAACATCGTCTCCCCCGCCGTGATGGCCGCCATGGGCAGCGTGCTCACCAACAAGTACGCCGAGGGCTATCCCGGCCACCGCTACTACGGCGGCTGCCAGTATGTGGACGAGGTGGAGCAGATCGCCATTGACCGGGCCTGCAAGCTCTTCGGCGCCAAGTACGCCAACGTGCAGCCCCATTCCGGCGCCCAGGCCAACCTGGCCGTCTACTTTGCCCTGCTCAATGTGGGCGACACCGTCATGGGCATGGACCTGTCCCAGGGCGGCCACCTGACCCACGGTTCCCCCGTGAACATGAGCGGCAAGAACTACAACTTTGTCTCCTACGGCGTGGGAGAGGACGGCCGCATCGATTACGCTGCCCTGGCCAAGCAGGTGGCCAAAGTCCGGCCCAAGCTGCTGGTGGCCGGTGCCTCGGCCTATCCCCGTGCCATCGACTTTGAGAAGCTGGCCGAGATCGCCCACGGCTACGGCGCCATGCTCATGGTGGATATGGCCCACATCGCCGGCCTGGTGGCGGGCGGTATGCACCAGAACCCCGTGCCCTACGCCGACGTGGTCACCACCACCACCCACAAGACCCTGCGGGGACCCCGGGGCGGCCTGATCCTGACCAACAACGAGTATCTCATCAAGCGGATCAACTCCGCCATCTTCCCCGGCACCCAGGGCGGCCCGCTGGAGCACGTCATCGCCGCCAAGGCGGTCTGCTTCGGGGAAGCGCTGCAACCCGCCTTCAAGGAGTACGCCCGCAAGATCGTGGAGAACGCCGCCGCCATGGCCGACGAACTCACCGCCCGGGGCGTCAAGCTGGTGTCCGGCGGCACCGACAACCATCTGCTCCTCATCGACCTCACCGACGAGGACTGCACCGGCAAGGAGCTGGAGCACAACCTGGACGAGGTGCACATCACCGCCAACAAGAACACCGTCCCCGGTGAGAAGCGCAGCCCCTTCGTGACCAGCGGCGTCCGGGTAGGCACCCCCGCCGTGACCACCCGCGGCATGGGCCCCGCCGAGATGAAGATCATCGCCGACTGCATTGCCGACTGCATCTTTGACTTCGACGCCAAGAAGGCCGACATCACCGCCCGGGTGGAGGAGCTTTCCGCCCGGTTCCCCCTGTACGAGTAATCCGCAATTTTACCAAATCACACAATCGCGTCCGCCCCGCCGGGGCGGGCGCTTTTTTTGGGGTTCTGCGGGTCCTTTTTCCTTGCCTTTCGGGTGAATTTCCGCTATACTAAAGGCAGGTATACAGTTACTTTTGTGCAATATGCACCATTCTGGAATGCGAGGTGTAAACAGTATGGAACCTATGGTCATTACGATTGCCCGTGAATATGCATCAGGCGGCAGCGAGATCGCCCAGGCAGTGGCAGACAAGATGGGCATCCCCCTCTACAACAAGGAGCTGATCACCCGGGCCGCCAAGAAGAGCGGCCTGACCGAGGAGGCCATCGCCGCCAGCGAGAACCAGCGCAGCGGCAGCCTGATCTACAGCCTGTACATGATGGGCAACACCATGCCTTTGGCGGACCAGGTCTACATCCTGCAGAGCAACGTCATCAAGGAGCTGGCCTCCGAAGGTTCCTGCGTGATCCTGGGCCGCTGCGGCGACTACGTGCTGCGGGAACGGCCCAATGTGCTCAGCGTCTTTATCTATGCCCCCCTGGAGGATCGCATTGCCCGGGCCAAGGCCCGTCCCGGCGCCAAGGAGCTGATGGACCGCCAGTGGGAGGTCCAGCTAGCCAAGCATGACCGCGCCCGGGCCAGCTACTACAACTACTATACCGAAAACCGCTGGGGCGAGGCCAAGAACTACGACCTCTGCCTGAACGCTGCCCTGGGGCTGGACACCTGCGCCGATCTGATCGTGGATGCCGCCCGGGCCATGGAGGCTGCGAGCAAGGCATGAGTACCGACGCCCATTCCGCCAGCCGGATGGGCACGGCCCCCATGGGGCCGCTGCTCTTCTCCCTGGCCATTCCCATGATGGTATCCATGCTGTTCCAGGCATTGTACAATGTGGTGGACAGCATCTTTGTGTCCTATATCAACGAGGCGGCCCTCTCGGCGGTCTCGCTGGCCTTCCCCATCCAGAACCTGATGATCGCTTTCGCCGTGGGCACCGGCGTGGGGGTCAACGCCTATGTCTCCAAGTCCCTGGGGGAGGGCAACCGCACCGAAGCCGACCGGGCCGCCGCCAACGGGCTGTTCCTGGCCCTGTGCACCTTTGTGGTGTTCTTCCTCTTCGGGCTGCTGGGGGTGTCGGCCTTCATGAACTCCCAGACCGAGGACCCGCTGATCCGCCAGTACGGCAACGACTATCTGGCTGTCTGCTGTATTTTCAGCCTGGGATGTATGATCCAGTGCATGGTGGAAAAACTGCTCAGTGCCACCGGCCGTTCCAACTACGCCATGATCACCCAGCTGGTGGGGGCACTGACCAACATCGTCATGGACCCCATCCTGATCTTCGGGCTCTTCGGTTTCCCCCGGATGGAGGCCGCCGGCGCCGCCGCGGCCACCGTGGCCGGGCAGTTCCTGGGGGCCTTCACGGGGCTTTACCTGAACCTGCGCCACAACCACGACCTGCGGTTCCGGCTGGCGGATTTCCGTCCCCAGGGGCGCACCGTCAGGCGGATCTACCAGGTGGGCATCCCCTCCATCGCCATGACCTCGGTGGGCAGCGTCATGACCTTCTGCATGAACCGCATTCTCATCGCCTTTTCCAGCACCGCCGTGGCGGTGTTCGGCGTCTACTTCAAGATGCAGAGTTTCATCGTCATGCCCCTGATCGGGCTGAACAACGGCATGGTGCCCATCATCGCCTACAACTACGGCGCCCGCAAGCCGGAGCGCATCACCAAAGTGGTGAAGATGTCGGTGGTGGCCGCGGTGGTCATCATGCTGCTGGGCTTTGCCGCCGCCCAGCTCTGGCCCGGCGCCATGCTCAGCATCTTCAACGCCGATTCCAATATGCTGGCCCTGGGCGAGGCGGCCCTGCGGATCATCTCGATCCACTTTGTCATTGCCGGGTTCAACATCGTCGCCTCGGCGGTGTTCCAGGCCCTGGGCCGGGGGGTCATGGCCCTGCTGGTGTCCCTGGTGCGCCAGCTCTTTGTGCTGGTGCCCGCTGCCTGGCTGCTGAGCCTGAGCGGCGATGTCAACCTGATCTGGTGGGCTTTCCCCATCGCGGAAGTGTCCTCCCTGATCCTATGCAGTCTGTTCCTGACCTACTGCTACCGCAAGGTGGTGCGGCCCCTGCTGGCCCCCGCCACCCTCTGATTTCAACCGGAAGGAGCGCACATCTATGCTGCGTTACGTCAAAAACGGCATGCTGATCCTCAGCATCGTCTTTATCGCCCTGGGGCTGTTGCTGCTGGTCATGCCCCAGACCAGCCTGTTGTGGATCTGCTACGCCTTCGGCGCCGTGGTGCTCATCACCGGCGTGGTCTGCCTGGTACAGTATGTCCGCATCCGGGGCAGCGGGTTTGCCGCCCCCTTCTTCCTGGTAGCCGGCGTCATCACCGCGGCCCTGGGCCTTTTCACCCTGGCCCGGCCGGAGGTGGTGGCCAGCTTTCTGCCGGTGGTGTTCGGCATCTTCATTCTGGTGGACGGCTTCAGCCGCATCGGCACCGCCGTGGACCTGGCCCGCCGCCAGGGGGACAAGTGGTGGCTGATGATGCTGTTCAGTCTGCTGTCCATCGCGTTGGGCATCCTGCTGCTGGTGAACCCCTTTGGGGCGGCCGTCAGTGTGGTGATGCTCTGCGGTGTGCTGCTCATCGTGGAAGGGGTGGTCAACCTGAGCTGTGTGGTCTACACCGCCATGGAGCTGCGGGCTCTGGACCGGATGGCCGATGCCGCCCAGGCAGCCGCCCTGGGTGCCCTGGGGGAACTGCTGGACGAGGAGGACGCCGCCGAGGCGGAGGCCCTGAACCGGGACCACGAGGGCATCGTCTACAACGCCGAAAGCACCGAGGTCCCGGACGACGAACATCAACCCCAATAACTACCCCATCATTTTTTTGCAAGGAGACTTTTACCCCATGTATGATCTGGTCATCGTAGGCGCCGGCCCGGCCGGTATTTTCACGGCTCTGGAGCTGCTGCGCAAAAGCGACCGTCCCCACAAGATCCTGTTGGTGGAAAAGGGCAAACCGGTGGAAAAACGCCATTGCCCCAAGGACAAGACCGGCGTCTGCGTCAACTGCAAGCCCACCTGCGCCATCACCACCGGATTTTCCGGGGCGGGGGCCTTCTCGGACGGCAAGCTCTCCCTCTCCTACCAGGTGGGCGGTGAACTGCCCGACCTGATCGGCGAGGATTTTGCCCAGGAACTCATCGACTACACCGACAAGATCTACCTGGAATTCGGTGCCGACCCCAAGGTGGAGGGCATCTACCAGGGCCAGGAGATCAAGGACATCCGCAAGCGGGCCATCCAGGCCGGGTTGCAGCTGGTGGACTGCCCCATCCGCCACCTGGGTACCGAGAAAGCCCAGCAGCTCTACCTGAACATCCAGAATCACCTGCTGGCCGCCGGGGTGGAGATGCTTTTTGAGACAGAGTGTGAAAACATCATTCTGGATGGTCCCTCCTGCAAGGGCGTCATCCTGCGGGAAAAGACCGGCACCCGGGAAGTCTACGGCCGCCAGGTGGTCATTGCCACCGGCCGCCGGGGCGCCGACTGGCTGGAAAAGATCTGTGCCGAGCACAACATTGCCCACAAACCCGGCACGGTGGACATCGGCGTCCGGGTGGAATGCCGCAACGAAGTGATGGAGACCATCAACAAGGTGCTCTATGAGGGCAAGCTCATCGGCTACCCGGCCCCCTGGCGCAACAAGGTGCGCACCTTCTGCCAGAATCCGGGCGGCTTTGTGGCCCAGGAAAACTACGACAACGACCTGGCGGTGGTCAACGGCCACAGCTTCAAGGAGAAAAAGAGCGACAACACCAACCTGGCCATTCTGGTGAGCCACAACTTTACCGAGCCCTTCAACCAGCCCATCGCCTACGCCCAGAAGGTGGGCGAGCTGACCAACATGCTGGGCGCCGGGCACATTCTGGTGCAGCGGTACGGCGACATCCTGGACGGCAAGCGCACCTGGAGCAAGGAACTGGCCCGGGCCAACGTCCGCCCCACCCTGAAGGACGCCGTGGCCGGTGACATCACCGCCGCCATGCCCTACCGGGCCATGGTGAACATCATCGAATTCATCAAGATGGTGGACCAGGTGGTGCCGGGTTTTGCCAGCCCCGAAACGCTGCTTTACAGCCCCGAGCTGAAGTTCTACTCCAACAAGGTGAAGATGGATACCGACCTGGAGACCAACATCGAAGGTCTGCACTGCCTGGGGGATTCCTCCGGCTGGACCCGCGGCCTGATGATGGCTTCGGTGATGGGCGTGCTGATGGGCCGCAAACTGATGGAAAAACACGGCTTCTGATGCCGTAACGTCCAAACAAAAATCCCCTGCCGGGAGACTCCCGGCAGGGGATTCTGCGTATATAGGGATTACTGGGTGCTGCTGCCCAGGGTGACGGTGAGGGTCAGGACCTTGCCTTCCCGCTCCACCTGCAGGTTGACGGTGTCGCCCACATTCTTGTCTTTCAGGTAGCTCTTCACATTGTTGGAAGAGGTAACCGCCGTGTCATCCACGGCAATGATGCGGTCGCCCGCCTGAACGCCTGCGGCCTCGGCACCGCTGCCCGCGGTGACCTCCACCACATAGACGCCGGTGGCGCTGACGCCCAGCTGCTGGGCGGTGGCGGCATCCTGCACGTCATAGATCTTGACGCCCAGGGCCGGACGGGCCACCGAGCCGTTCTGGATCAGCTGCTGGGCAATATCCATGGCGGAGTTGATGGGGATGGCGAAGCCGATGCCCTCGGCCTCGGAGTAGCTGCTCTTGGCGTTGACCACGCCGATGAGTTCACCGTTGCCGTTGAAGAGGCCGCCGCCCGAGTTGCCCGGGCTGATGGAGGCGCTGGTCTGGAGCAGCGTCATATCGTTGTCCTCCACCGTGACTTCACGGTTCAGGGCGCTGATGATGCCGTCGGTCACACTGTTGGAGAGGGTGCCCAGGGGGTTGCCCACAGCCACCACCGTCTCGCCTACGGCCAGGGCGTCGCTGTCGCCGATGACCGCCGGGGTCAGGCCGGTGGCTTCGATCTTGATGACGGCAATGTCGGAGGTGGAGTCGGAGCCCACCACCGTGGCGTCATAGGTGTCGCCGCTGTCCAGCTGGACCTTGATGCTGGTGGCGCCGCTGACCACATGGGCGCAGGTCAAGATGTAGCCATCCTGGCTGATGATGACGCCGGAACCGGCGCCGCTCTGCACATAGTAGCCGCCGAACCAGGTCTGGGAACCGCTCATCTGCTCGGTGGTGATGGCCACCACGCTGGGGGAGACCAGCGACGCGATCTGCTGGACGCTCATGGTGGTGCCGTCGGTGCTGTTGGCATTGGTGGCGTCGGAGGTGGTGTCACGCTGGACCTGCTGGACCACCACGGGGGTGCCGGCCAGGCCGGAACGGCTGGCCACAATGGCGCCGCCGAAACCGCTGCCAAAGCCCAGCACTACCACGCCGACACCTGCCAGGACCCGCAGCAGCACCGGATGGCGCTTCTTGGGTTTCTTGGGGGGCTGCTGGGGTGCGCTGGCATAGCTGTACCCGTTGTAGCTGCCGCCATTGCCGCCGTTGCCGCCAAAGCTGCTGGTGTAGCCGTTGCTGCCGGTGTAGCCCTGGCTGGTCCCGCCGGTATAACCATTCGGCTGGGGGGCCGGGTTGGAGGCGGCACCGGAATTGGGGGTGGAGTAGTCGGTCTGGGCGGTGTTGGCGGTGTTCATGCCGCTGCTGCCCACATTGGGATAGCTGCTTTGTGCCTGCTGGCTGGTCTCAGGGTTGGTGTGGTCTGCCGGGGGGGTGCCCTGAGGGGAACCCTCACCCGTTGTATGATTGTAAAGGCCGGAGTAATCAAATTCGTTGCTCATACGGGTCCTTCCTTTCCGATTTCTTTTGGAGGGGTCTTTCACCGTCTCTGGTAAAGAGTATACCCGCGAATTGTGAAATAGGTTTCGTTTGTGGGTGAAAAGAATGTGAAAAGCCGGGCTATTTTGGCCCTTTTTGCCCCCATTTTCACATATTTTATCATTTTTGGCACCACTTGACAATGCCTGGCGGGGCCTGTATCCTTTTCAAAGAGAGAGGTGTTACGGTATGCAGATCCGCCGCGAAGGTCCGGTCTGGACCTTGTACAAGGAAAAAACGCCCATCGGCAGTGCCCGTCTGGAAGAGGGCGCCCTGTGGGTGGAGATCGACCCCGCCTGGCGGCGCCGGGGGTACGGCAGTTATCTCGTCAAGGAACTGCTGCGGGCCCACGGCGGCCTGGACCCCAAGGCGGAGACCCGGTTCACCGCCCCCCTGCCCGCCGACGAAGCCGCCCGGGCCCTGGCCGCCAAGTTCGACTTCCGGCCCGACGGGGACAAACTGGTGCGCCGCCGGGTGCCCGATCTTTCGGCGGTGGGGCTTTGCCATGAATTTCTCACCGCCCACCTGGCCCCGGGCGGTTTTTACATCGACGCCACCTGCGGCAACGGTCACGATACGGAATTTCTCTGCCGTCTGGCAGGGCCCTCGGGCCGGGTCCTGGCCCTGGACATCCAGCTCCGGGCGGTGGAAACCACCAATGCCCGGCTGGCCGCCGCCGGGCTGGGAGCCGTCGGCCGGGCGGTGGTGGCCGACCATGCCCGGCTGGGGGAGCTGGCCGCCCCCGGCAGTGCCGACTGCGTCCTCTTCAACTTCGGCTGGCTGCCGGGGGCCGACCACCAGGTCCACTCCACGGCGGCGGGCAGCCTGCCCGCCCTGCAGGCGGCCCTGGAGCTGCTCAAACCCCGGGGAATCCTGGCGGCGGTGCTCTACAGCGGGCAGGTCATCGGCGACGGGGAAAAACAGGCCGCCCTGGCCTTTTTCCGTTCCCTGCCCCTGACCCGGTACACCGTGCTGGTCTGTGAGTTTGCCAACTGGGCCCACACCGCCCCCCTGCCCTGTTTTATCCTGAAACGCTGACCTGAAAGGAGGTCCCGCCCCGTGGAGGAATCCACCTTTGCCGCCCGGTATCTGGCGACGTTCCATCCCCAGCAGCAGGCGGCGGTGACCGCCGTGGAGGGGCCGGTGCTGCTGCTGGCCGTGCCGGGCAGCGGCAAGACCACCGTGCTGGTGACCCGGCTGGGGTATATGGTCCTCTGCCGGGGCATCGCCCCCGGGGAGATCCTTACCATGACCTACACGGTGGCCGCCACCCGGGAGATGCGCAGCCGGTTTGCCGCCCGGTTCGGGGCGGACCTGGCGGGACGGATGCAGTTCCGCACCATCAACGGGGTATCGGCGGTGGTGCTGCAATACTACAGCCGCCGCTACGGCCGCCAGCAGCCCCAGCTCGTCACCCGGGAGGGGGACCTGACCCGGCTGCTGACCCAGATCTACCAGCAAGTCAGCGATGATTTCCCCACCGAGAGCACCCTGAAAGAGTTGCGCACCGCCATCACCTACATCAAGAATATGGCCCTGGACGAGGAGGGCATCGCCGCCCTGGAAACCGACCTGCCCAATCTGCCCCAGCTCTACCGCCGGTACCAGGGGGAGCTGAAGCGCCGGGGCTGGATGGACTACGACGACCAGATGGTCTTTGCCCTTCAGATCCTGCGGGCGGTGCCGGCGGTGCTGGGCTATTTCCAGGACCGGTACCGGTACTTCTGCGTGGATGAATCCCAGGACACCTCCAAGATCCAGCACGAGATCATCGCCCTGCTGGCCGGGCGGTCCCGCAACCTCTTTATGGTGGGGGACGAGGACCAGAGCATCTACGGCTTCCGGGCGGCCTATCCCCAGGCCCTGATGGACTTTGAGAAGGTCTGGCCGGGGGCCCGGGTACTGCTCATGGAGCGAAACTACCGCTCGGGCAGCGAGATCGTAGAGGCAGCCAACCACTTTGTGGCCCGCAACCGGTACCGCCGCCCCAAGGTGATGGAAGCTACCTGCGGCAGCCGGGGTCCTTTGGAGATCGTTCCCATCCGGCGGCGGGAGGACCAGGTCACCTGGCTCTTCGACCGGGTCCAGCGGGGGGAGAAGCTGGCGGTGCTCTTCCGCAACAACGAAAGCGCCCTGCCCCTCATCGACCTCTGTGAGCGGCACAGCCTGGCCTACCGTTTTTCCAAGAACGACCTGACCTTCTTCACCGACAAGATCGTACTGGACGTGGAGGATTTTCTGACCTTTGCCCGCCAGCCCCGGGACGGGGAACGGTTCATGCGGCTCTACTATAAGATGGGGCTGCCGGTAGCCCGGCGGCAGGCCCTCTACGCCTGTGCCCAGAGCGCCCGCAGCGGACGCCCCATTCCGGAGGAACTGCTGCGCTGCCCCGATGTGAGCCACCGGGTGCGGGGCGGCCTGGCGGATGTATGGGCGGCTTTGCGGCAGCTGCCCGGGGCCACGGCGGTGCAGGCCCTGGACACCCTGCGGGACGGCGTGGGCTACGGGGCCTATCTGGAGCAAAAAAAGATGGACAGCGGCAAACTGTCCATCCTGGGGCTGCTGGCGGAACAGGAACCCACCCCCGACCGGCTGCTGGCCCGGCTGGAGGAGCTCCAGGCCCTGCTGGCCGACCACCAGGACCTGCCGGAAGCCCTGCTGACCCTTTCCACCATCCATTCCAGCAAGGGGCTGGAATACGACAGTGTGGTGTTGCTGGATGTCTTTGACGGCATTCTGCCCGCCCAGCTGGAGGTCTGCTGCCGCACACCGGAGGAGACCCGCCACTACGAGGAGGACCGCCGCCTCTACTATGTGGCCATGACCCGGGCCAAAAACCGGCTGGTCCTCTTTGACTGTGCTTCGATGCCCTCGGTGTTCACCCAGGAGGTGCTCTTCTCTCTGCCCGAAGCCCGGGCCCGGCGGGAGCGCCAGGCTACCGAGACCGCCCGAATACAGGGAAAGCCCGTTTCTCCTTTTTCTTCCACCCTGCTGCCGGACCGGCAGCCCGCCCAGGCCGCCCCGGTGGAGCTGGGTGCCCTGGCCCGGGTGGGGGCGGCGGTGGAACACGCCGTCTTTGGTCGGGGCACCGTCACCGAGGTGAACGGCCGGTTCCTCACCATTCAGTTCGGGGACGGCCGCCCCCGCCGCCTGGACGGTCCCACGGTGGCGGAACATCACCTGCTCTGGCCGGTGGAAACTTCCTGAACTTAAAAACGCCTCACCGCTGTATGGCGGCGGGGCGTTTGCACTTTTACAGGAAAAGGACCACGATCTTCTGGCCCGATTCATAGCAGGCATACCGGGAATTCTGCAGCAGAAGATGTTCATCGGTGCAGGCAGCGGTGTCCTCCTCGGTCAGGCCCACGATCTCCAGATCATATTGCAGATAGTGGTAGACCCAGGCACCGCCCAGCCAGGTGCTGTTGGTAAAGCAGGGCTGGATCAGCTCCTCCAGGAAGGGGTAATGGCTGCAGATCATCTGCACTTCCCGGGGGCGGGGTGCCGTGCCCACAAAGCTCAGCTGGGTGTAGTTGCCCGCCCCGTTGATGGTCTCACAGTCGTGGGCGATCTGGGTCACCAGGTAGATCTCATACTCCTTCTGGCTTTTCAGGGCATTGCCGTAGGCGTACAGATAGCAGGTCTGGCAGAGCAGGCAGGCCCCCAGCAGCACCCCGGCCACCGCCCGGCGGCGGGGCACCGCCCACAGCCACAGCAGCCCGATGAACAGCATGGCACCGCCGCAGGCCAGGAACATCCGGGCGGAGCATTCCATATTCTGCAAAACGATCAGGGGCAGGTAGCTGGCAAACAGCACCCCCAGGGGGGAGAGTACCAGCACCGCGCAGCCCAGCACCTTGCGCACCGGCCCGGCCTGGCTCTGCCGCCAGAACCGCCACAGGGCGGCGGCCACCGCCCCCACCACCGTGATCACCAGCACAGCCCGGTAGAGCGCCGGGGCCATCCGCAGCCGTTCCCGGATGTAATAGGCTGCACTGAGGGTATTGGTCACCACGGTGGCCACCGTACCGGAGCCGCCCACCGTGCGGGAAGCCTCCTGCCGCCAGCCTTCGGCGTCCACAAAGCGGGGAGCCACCGCCAGCAGATAGACCACTGCCCCCAGGGCCACGCCGCCCAGCCGCCAGAGTTCCGGCCCCAGTTCCTTCCACCAACCGCCCGGCAGTTCCCGGCCGCCCAGCCATTGGAGCAGCCGGAACACCAGCCAGATGCCCGCCAGCACCAGGAACATCCCCGCCGCCGGCTGGTACAGGTCCATGACCAGCAGGGCAGCCACCGCCCCGGCCAGGGCCAGCCACGGCCCGCTCAGCGTAGACGGCAGGGCGTAAAGCAGGAAGCAGAAGGCCAGAGCCAGCAGCATGGTCAGGCAGTCGAATTTATAGGAAAGATTGGCCATGGCAAAGGGCTGGGCCAGCACCAGGCCCAGGGCCAGGGTGGCCAGGCGGCTTTGCCACAGCCCGGGGAAGGCCTGCCGGGCGTACAGGGTCATGGCGTAGGCAAGGGCCGCCAGACCCAGCAGCATAGGCAGCGGGGACAAATCCACAATGGTGGTGCCGCCCCCGGCCAGCAGTTCCATGATCCATTCGGTCAGGGGGCGGCCGTCCCCCGCCCAGCCGGTAGCACCGTAGAGCGACCGGGCCAGATCGTCCTGATAGTAGCGGTCTGCCAGCAGAATGGGCAGCACATAGATAAGACTTCCCACCGCCAGCAAGCCGAATCGGCGCCGTTCGGGGGCCTCCAGTTTCCACCAGTTCATCCTGTTCCTCCTCAGGGGCGCCTTTTGCCCTGCGCCCCACATCCGGAACCGGAAGGGCGCCGCAGCCCTTCCGGTTTCTTTCCATTCCTTTTGGTTCCAGTATACCACGCCCGCCGCCGGGCCGCAACGGCAGCCCATACAAAACGTCCCCGCAGCCTTCCGGCCGCGGGGCATATAGTCAGCAATTCACCGATACCATGTGGATACCCAGAGGGCTTTCCCGGATACAGAGGTCCACCGCTTCCTCCGGCTGGGGCAGATCGGAAACCGCCCCGTACCAGGTAGCGGTGTAGCGCCGCCCCTCCCACTGGAAGGTCAGGCTGGCGTAGTCCTGTTCCGGTTCCGGCGCCTGGACCTCCACCACGGTGCCCTGGTCGGGGTAGGCCTTTCTGGTCAGCGCCAGATTGAGGCCGAAGCCCATGGGGAAGGCCATCAGGGCCGCCAGCACCAGGACCGTTCCCCGGCCCCGGGTCAGCGGGCGGGGACGGCGAATTTCGCAGAGCAGGACCAGCAGGACCGCCAGCGCCACACAGAGCAGCGCCATCCGCTCGGGACGGCCTACCAGAAAGGCCATGGATTCCGCCACGGCCCACAGCAGCGCCCCCACTACAGGCAGGAAGGCGCCGCCCAGCCCCACATGCATCTGCCGCCAGGCTGGGGTGGCCACAACCTGCCGGCGGGAGCTCAGGCGGGGTCTGCGGGGATAATGTCTCCATACAAAGATCCGGGGCCAGACCAGGTACGCCCCGAAAAAGACCAGGGGCAACCAGCAGGCCAGCAGCGAAGCCGGGCGCAGCCCCAGCAGGCCCAGGCCATACACCAGCAGCCACCACTGGGCCAGCAGCGCCACCGGCGGGGTCAGCCAGGCAAAGAGGCGCAGCAGCGGCAGCCAGCGGTGGGCCGGGGTCCGGTCCTCTTCCGTCCAGTCCAGCACCCGGCAGGTCCGGGGGGTGGGCAGCCCCATCCGGCGGCGGGTCTCCTCGCCGGTGCCGGCCACCTTCTGTGCCTCCAGCCAGTCCAGCAGAGCCACCTCGTTGACCATTCCATGGCCAAAATGGTAGAGGGTATTGCCCGCTCCATCGCAGACATAATACCGCGCCAGAGCCGGACGGATACGCACCGCCGCCGGAAAAGCCTCCGTCTTGTGGTGACGGCCCAGCACATCCCACCATTCGGCGCTGCCGTCCGGTGACAGCAGCAGCAGTTCATTGCCGGAAGCCACCAGGTAGTAGGCCAGCATCACCATGACCAGAAGAAAAATCCCCAGCGTGGGCAGGCGCTCTGCCAGGGCGGCTGCCGGGTCGGGCTCTTCCAAAAGCGCCCGGGGCGCCAGCAGCCAGAAAAAAAGCAACACCAGCAGCTCCACGGTCATGAACGGCGACAGGGCCTTCTTGTTGAAAACCGCCAGTTCCTCCGGCCGCTGTTCCCGCCGGGCGGGACTGTCCAGCAGCATCCAGAGGGCGGGCAGCACCCCCAGCAGCAGAATTCCCGCCATCGGCCCCGCCTGGGGCAGGGGCTGCAGCCGCTGCCACCAGAAGTAGGCGCCGGCCACCGAGCCCACCAGCAGCACCGCACCGCTGCCCCGCTGCAAAGACCGCCGGAACGTCTGCCTGCCCTGCCATCGGGGCAGCTTCTCGGGAAAGCTCTTCATGATCCGCACCACCTTTTTTTGGCTCTTTCTTTCAGTATACCATAAAATAAAGCGGTATGCCCCCGACACAGTTGTAAAAAACGCCCCCGCAGCCTTGCGGCCGCGGGGGCGTTATCATGCTATGGATTCAGGCAACGGCCTTGGGATTACAGCTGGGGACCAGCGGCAACCAGAGCCTTGCCGGCTTCGTTGCTCTCGTACTTGACGAAGTTCTTCTGGAAGCGGGAAGCCAGATCCTTGGCCTTCTCATCCCACTGGGAAGCATCGGCGTAGGTGTCGCGAGGATCGAGGATCTTCGGATCAACGCCGGGCAGCTCGGTGGGCACTTCGAAGTTGAAGTAGGGGATGGTCTTGGTGGGCGCAGTCTTGATGGAGCCGTCCAGGATGGCGTCGATGATGCCGCGGGTATCCTTGATGGAGATGCGCTTGCCGGTGCCGTTCCAGCCGGTGTTGACCAGGTAGGCCTTGGCGCCGGACTTCTTCATCTTCTTGACCAGTTCCTCAGCATACTTGGTGGGATGCAGTTCCAGGAAGGCCTGGCCGAAGCAGGCGGAGAAGGTGGGGGTGGGCTCGGTGATGCCGCGCTCGGTGCCGGCCAGCTTGGAGGTGAAGCCGGACAGGAAGTAGTACTCGGTCTGCTCCGGGGTCAGGATGGAGACCGGGGGCAGCACGCCGAAAGCGTCGGCAGACAGGAAGATGACGTTCTTGGCGTCGGGGCCGGCAGAGACAGGACGGACGATCTTCTCGATGTGGTTGATGGGGTAGGACACACGGGTGTTCTCGGTCACGCTCTTGTCGTTGAAGTCGATCTTGCCGTTCTCGTCCAGGGTGACGTTCTCCAGCAGGGCGTTGCGCTTGATGGCGTTGTAGATGTCGGGCTCGGACTCCTTGTCCAGGTTGATGACCTTGGCGTAGCAGCCGCCCTCGAAGTTGAAGACGCCGTTGTCGTCCCAGCCGTGCTCGTCATCGCCGATGAGCAGGCGCTTCGGGTCGGTGGACAGGGTGGTCTTGCCGGTGCCGGACAGGCCGAAGAACAAAGCGGTGTTCTGGCCGTTCATATCGGTGTTGGCGGAGCAGTGCATGGAGGCAATGCCCTTCAGCGGCAGGTAGTAGTTCATCATGGAGAACATACCCTTCTTCATCTCGCCGCCGTACCAGGTGTTCAGGATGACCTGCTCACGGCTGGTGATGTTGAAGACGACCGCAGTCTCGGAGTTGAGACCCAGCTCCTTGTAGTTCTCCACCTTGGCCTTGGAGGCGTTGTAGGAGATGAAGTCCGGCTCGAAGTTCTCCAGTTCCTCGGCGGTGGGCTGGATGAACATGTTCTTGACGAAGTGTGCCTGCCAGGCCACTTCCATGATGAAACGGATGGCCATGCGGGTGTCCTTGTTGGCGCCGCAGAAAACGTCCATCACGTACAGCTTCTTGTTGGACAGTTCCTTGATGGCCAGCGCCTTGCAGGCATCCCAGGCTTCCTTGGAAGCGGGCTTGTTGTCATTCTTGTATCCCTCAGAGGTCCACCACACGGTGTCCTTGGAGTTCTCGTCCATGACGATGAACTTGTCCTTGGGGGAACGACCGGTGTAGATGCCGGTCATAACGTTGACGGCACCCAGCTCGCTGACCTGGCCCTTTTCGTAGCCTTCCAGGCCGGGCTTGGTCTCCTCGGCGAAGAGCTCGTCGTAAGAGGGGTTGTACACGATTTCGGTCGTGCCGCTGATGCCATACTTGGTAAGATCCAGCTTTGCCATGTTACATATACCTCTTTCTCTATACATTTGGCCGGGACGATCCGGCGGCCGGCTGGGCCGCCGACCGAACGCGATGAGAGACTACCGACCCTTGTCCCCCATGTTATTTTTATTATACATGATTCCCCGTCAAAAGCAATAATAAAAACTTTAAAAAAATTGTGACTTTTCCACTTTTCGACCCGTTCCGGCGCCCTTTTACGGCGTCTGTTCGTCGGGGGCGGACGCTTCCCGCCGGAACTGCCGCCAGCAGCTGACCGCGCACACCACATCGGAGAAAAACATGCAGTGCAGCAGGATCAGGAAGCTGCGTTTTTCCCAGCTGAGGGTGCCCCGGCGGTAGGCCCACTGCAGGGCGCTGATGCCGTAGGCCGAGGTGGAAAGCAGCAGCGTATAGGCAAAGACAAAAAGCATGGGCAGCAGGGGCAGTACCAGCAGGTTCAGGACCACCACCAGCAGCAAAACGGCCAGGAAGATGGGCAGCTGGCATAGTTTGAGCACCATGTTCCAGAAGAGAAGGTCCGCCTCCCGGCCGCCCCACCGGGGCAGCAGAAAGGCATAGATCATGTTGGGCAGTTCCACCAGCAGAAAGAACACCAGCCAGATATCCAGCACCGTGTCGGTGATGCCGTGGACCACCGCCAGCCCGGCGAACAGGTAGGACAGGACCAGCAGGGTCACCACGGGGATTTTTTTCATAGGGTCCCTCCTTATGGGATATAGCAAGGTCCCCGCACCCGGCAACGGGGACGGGGACCGGAACAGTCCGTTACAGCTGGCCGTAGTAGGCACCGGGGCCATGCTTGCGATGGTAGTGCTTGTCCTGGAGATACCGGGGTGCCGGGGCGGCGTCGGGGTCGATCTGCCGGGTCAGGATGGCCATCCGGGCCACCTCCTCCAGGATGACGGCGTTTTCCACCGCTTCGGCGGCGTCCTGCCCCCAGGTGAAGGGCCCGTGGCAGGCACACAGTACCCCGGGTACCGCCATGGGGTCCCAGCCCCCCTCCCGGAAGGTTTCCACGATGACGGTACCAGTGTGTTTTTCGTAGTCCTGCTCCACCTCCCCGGCAGTGAGCAGCCGGGTGCAGGGCACCGCACCGTAGAAGGTATCCGCGTGGGTGGTGCCGTAGCAGGGCAGGTCCCGCCCGGTCTGGGCCCAGGCCGTGGCATGGGTGCTGTGGGTGTGGACGATGCCCCCCACCCCCGGGAAGGCCTTGTACAATTCCAGGTGGGTGGCCGTGTCGCTGGAGGGGCGCAGCGTTCCCTCGGCCACATGGCCCTCCAGGTCCACCACCACCAGGTTTTCCGGCGTAAGGTCGTCATATTCCACCCCGGAGGGCTTGATGACCACCAGACCCGACGCCCGGTCGATGGCCGACACATTGCCCCAGGTCAGGGTCACCAGCCCCCGGCGGGGCAGTTCCCGATTGGCCGCCCAGACGCGGCGGCGCAGCTCTTCCAGCATAGATGGTTTCTCCTTTTTCAGGGGACGGTCACAGCGTCATATCCCCCACAAGCATACCGCCTGCGGTGTCGATGGCATAGACCGTGTATTTGCGGTTTTCCCCCTGGGGGGTCAGCCGCAGCCCGCCCTGGTCCGGCTCCACAAAATGGAAGGTCCGGTGGGCCGTGGTGGCATGGGGATGGTCGTCCGGGGTGCTCCAGGCCAGAATGCCGCCGTTGGAACAGAAATCATCCCCCAGCAGGTGGAGCTCCCCGTTGCTGTACAACCGGTAGACGCCGGGGGCAGTCTCCCCCGCCGGGCGCACCCATACACTGCCCCGGCCGGGGCCGGTATGACCGTCCTCCGGGGTGCGCTGCCGCATCAACAGGGCCACATTGTCCCAGGCCACCAGGAAATCGTCCAGGGGCATCTCAGTCTCGGCGTCAAAATCCTTGTCACCGGCCCAGGGGTCACAAAGCAGCACCTTGGGGACGCCCCCTGTGGTGCTGAATCCCCGTACCGACACAAAACGCCGTTCCGGCAGACCGGCCGCCACCTGGGCCGGGGTGGATTCCAGCGCCACCACGGCACCGAATCCCTGGCGTACTTCCGCCCGCAGGGTGCCCAGGCCGCACCAGCAGGCCCAGGTGGGGAATCCCCAACAGCCCGCCGCAGCAGCAGCAAACCCCAGATTGCGGGGGTCGGCGCCGTCGGGGGCGCGCCAGTCCCGCAGTGCCTGGGCAAATTCCTCCGGCAGCAGGTCGGCCCCCCACCGGTTGGTCAGGCTCACCAGGCTGATGGCCAGATCCATCCAGGGGCGCAGCGCCTCGGCCCGGCGGCTCACCACATAGGGCATCAGGTGAAGGCTTCGGTTCACCGGCCGGCCCCGCTGGGGAATGACCCCCGTAGCCCGCACACTGACCCCCAGCAGCCGCACCGCCGGGGTGGCCTTTTCCTGCTTGGTATACAGGTAGATCCGCAGCTGAGCCTGGGTGGCCCGCTTGCTTTCCAGCCGGAACATGTCCGCCCCCATATGCAGCGGACCCCGTTCCTGGGGCGGCATACCCTCCCGCCGGAGGTAGGGGCTCCATTTGCCGAAACTGATCCAGGCGGTCCAGTTGCCGTCCACCAGCACCCGGGCCTGGGCCTCCACCGCAGTGCCCGGGGGCGAAACGGCATTCCAGCTCACCCACAGGGCATCAAACAGCGGCATGGGGATGGCCGCGCTGGTATAGCAGCCGTAGGGCACATAGCTGCCCTGGACCAGGTCCAGCACGATGCAGCCCCCGGCCACGGTCACATTGTCCAGCTCACCGCGCATGAAGGCTTCGGTGTCGCGCAGCAGCAGGGTATTTTTATCCATACGGGTACCGTCCTCTCCCCTGTTCGGTGAATCTTTTCTTACATGATACCGATTTTGCACACGGTTTTCAAGGCTGTGTTAAAATAAGTTTACAAATACCGGGTCGATTTGTGGTATTATAAGAAGAACGCAAGTAAAAAGGAGTGGTCTTTCCTATGGCATGGGTCACCAAAAGCAGTGACGAGCAATATACCCCCGAACCGGCACCTCGCGAATACACCAAACAGGAGAAAGCCGCCAACTGGTGGCATTACCATAAAGTGACCATCTTTGTGGTGCTGATCGTGATCGCGCTGATCGCCTGGGTTCTGCACGACACCCTGGATCAGGTCCAGCCCGACCTGCAGGTAGGGTACGTGGGCACCACCAGCCTGCCCGACGAAACGGTGGAAGCCCTGCAGAATGCGCTGCTTCCCTACTGCACCGACCGCAACGGAGATGGTCAGGTGGTGGTGGAAGTCAGCCAGTACAACGTGGATTTTGCCACCAGCGATATGGGTGAGGACCCTTACACCCAGATTGCCGGTACCACCCAGCTGACCGCCGAATTGGCCGCCGGCAGCGACACCTATCTGTTCCTGCTGCAGGACCCGGAGGGATTCCAGACCCAGACCCAGGTGCTGCAATATGTGGACGGCACCCTGCCCCCCGACGACGGCACGGCCAATGACTGGCAGCGGATGGTTTACCGCTGGTCGGACTGCCCGGTGCTGGCCGCCATGGACCTGGGGGAATACACCCAGAACTATGCCAGTGCCGAGACCGCCGGTTCCAACCAGGACCTGATGGCATCGCTGTACATCGGCTGCCGGGGCAACTGGAACCAGGAGGTATCGGAATCCTACACCGAGAGTCTGGCCCTGTGGGATACGCTGACGCTGGGGGCTACCTCCCCGGCGGCTGCCTCGTGAGGACGCTGCGGGCGGGGCCGCGGCTGCGGGCCTGGATGCGGAAACACCGCAAACCGGCCCCTTCCCCGGCGCCCAAAACCCCGCTGCCCGACAATCCCTACCACCGCTGCTTTACCCAAAACCGCAGCTTTGAGGAGCTGGTCCGGCCTGCCCCGGCCAAAGACCCGCCCCCCGTGCCCGGCAAATCATAGTTTGCCTTTCGCCCGCCCTGTTTCGGCAGTTTTGGCGGGCGTTTTTTCATACAATGATCCCGTATTCACTTTTTACTTACAGAAGGGACCTATTGTATGCTGCAAACTTTGGAACGAACCACCACCTTTGACGCCCGGACACTGACCCCCGAGGACGAGGGAGCCTTACGGGCTTTCTGCGGCGGGGAGGGGCTGCCTCAGCTGCCCCCCGACGCCCTGGGCCCGGCCCTGCACAGCGGGCAGATTTTCGGGGATTATGCCGGTCAGCCCGCCTTGCAGGCGGCGGCCGCCCTGCTGCCCCTCTATGCCGATATCCCGCTGCCCACCAGCCTGCGGGCGGCGGGATATGGCGCCGACGGTCAGGGGGCCGTCCTCACCCAGCCGCTGCTGGCCGAACACTATACCCAGCTGCGGCGGTTCCTGCGCACCGCCCTGGGGGTGGCCACCGCCCGGTATGCCAGCTACCATGTCTGGGCCGTCCAGCCCCTGGACCCCGGGGATCTGCCCGGGTGTGAGGACCTGTGCGCCCAGTATCTTTCCGCCGGGCTGACGCTGCGGGCGGTGCGCCCCATGGCGGAGGCCACCATGCTGATCTTTTCGGCCCGGGGGCTGCCCCACTGGCGGGAAGCCTACCGCCGCCTCCATCTGGCCGACCCGGCCCTGCCCCGGATGCTGGAACGGGGCTATGCGGTGGGGGATTTTGGCTGGGGTGCCGCAGGCATGGAACTGATCCTGCGTCCTGCCGATTGACAGAGCAAAGCCCCCGCGGCGCTGGCCGCGGGGGCTTTTGGTTCATTCTTCGCAAATCCGGTCGATCTCGGCCAGTTCCTCCTCGGTGAAGGCGGTGTTTTCCGTCGCCTTGATGTTGTCCAGGATCTGTTCCGGCCGGGAGGCCCCGATGAGCACGCTGGTGACCACCGGCTGGGCCAGCAGCCAGGCCAGGGCCATCTCCGCCAGGGTCTGGCCCCGGCGGGCGGCCACCTGGTCCAGCGCCTGAATTTTGGCGATGACCTCGGGGGTGATGTCCTTTTCTTTCAGGTATCGGCCGTCGGTGCGGATGCGGCTGTCCGCCGGGATGCCGTGGAGATACCGGTCGGTGAGGCGTCCCTGGGCCAGGGGGCTGAAGGTGATGAGGCCCCTGCCCACCTTGCCCACGCTCTCTTTCAGGCCGTTTTCCTCAATTTTACGGTCAAAGAGGGAATACCGGTTCTGGCAGATCACAAAGGGGCAGTGCAGCTCGTCGAGAATCGCCGCCGCCTTTTCCAGGGTGGGGCCGTCGTAGTTGGAAAGCCCCACATACAGCGCCTTGCCGCTGCGCACCGCCTGGGCCAGGGCTTCCATGGTTTCCTCCAGCGGGGTGGCAGGGTCCATCCGGTGGTGGTAGAAGATATCCACGTAGTCCAGGCCCATCCGCCGCAGGCTCTGGTCCAGCCCGGCCAGCAGATGTTTCCGGCTGCCCCAGTCCCCGTAGGGGCCCGGCCACATGAGGTAGCCCGCCTTGGTGGAGAGGATCAGTTCGTCCCGGTGGGTGCGGAAATCCTCCCGCAGGATGCGGCCGAAGTTCCGTTCGGCGGCGCCGGGGGCGGGACCGTAGTTGTCGGCCAGATCAAAGTGGGTAATGCCGTGGTCGAAGGCGGTGCGGCAGAGGGCGCGCATATTCTCGTAGGGGGCGGTGTCCCCGAAGTTGTGCCACAGCCCCAGGGAGACGGCGGGCAGCAGCAGGCCGCTGCGCCCGCAGCGGTGATAGGTCATGGTTTCGTAACGGTGGGGGTCTGCCTGATACATGGTGGGTCCCTCCTGTGCGGTTTTTCCCCATTGTACCCGATGCCCGACGGGCGGTCAAGGGGCGGGTGTCTCTGTTCTTTTCTTGCAAGAAAAGAACCAAAAGAACTCTAATTAAAAATTCTCCGCAGGGATTTATCCCTGCGGAGAATTTTTGTTTGGAATTTCTTCGGTTCCTTCTTTGCAAAGAAGGAACACACACAGCCGTCATTTGCCGGCCAGCAGAATGGCCAGGACGGCTTTTTCCACATGGAGGCGGTTTTCCGCCTCATCGAAGATTTCCTTGGCGTGCTGTTCAAACACATCGGTGGCGATCTCTTCGCCCCGGCGTGCGGGCAGCGGATGCTGCACCATACAATCCGGCTTGGCCAGGGCCATCCGGGCATCGTCCAGAGTAAAGCCGGTGAAATCCCGGTACCGGCGCTCCATCTCCCGTTCCATGCCCATGCTCACCCACACATCGGTGAAAAGCACATCGGCATCCCGGGCAGCCTCGTCGGGGTCATGGACCAGCTTAAAGGCATCGCCGTAGGCCTTGGCCTGCATCAGCACATCGGCGGCGGGTCGGTAGCCCTTGGGGCAGGCCACCGTGACCTGCATGCCCACGGCCAGGCATCCCACGATCAGGCTGTTGGCCATGTTGTAGCCGTCCCCGATAAAGCCCATCCGCAGCCCTTCCAGTTTGCCCTTGTACTCCCGCACAGTCATCAGGTCGGTGAGCACCTGCAAGGGATGGGCGTAGTCGGTCATGCCGGAGACCACCGGCACCCCGCTGTACTGGGCCAGGGCGTCCAGGTCGGTCTGCTTGTAGGTGCGGCAGACAATGGCGTCATAGTACCGGCCCAGCACCCGGGCGGTGTCCTGGATGGGCTCGCCCCTGGCGGTCTGCAGATCGTTGGCACTCAGGTAGGTGCCCAGCCCCCCCATCTGGTAGATGCCCACCTCCAGGCTGGTGCGGGTACGGGTGGAATGTTTGGCGAACATCAGCGCCACGGCCTTGCCTTGCAGATCCTTGGGGTCCTCCCCTTGCTTGTGCAGCCGCTTGTATTCATCGGCCACATCCAGGATGTGCAGGATCTCGGCGCGGGTCAGTCCGCCCAATTTCAACAGATGTTTCATCAGATCTTCTCCAACACGGCGCGCAGGATGGCAAGGGCGTTGTCCACGTCCTCCTGCGTGAGAATCAGCGGCGGCAGCAGACGCAGGCGGGTCTTGGCGGTAAGCACCAGCAGGCCCTCCTGCTCACAGGCGGTGCGCACGGCGGCGGCGCTGATGCCCTCCTCGAAGGCAATGCCCACCATCAGGCCCAGACCGCTCACGTCGGTGACATGGGGCAGTTTTTTGAGTTCTGCCCGCAGATAGCCTGCCAGGGCGTTGTCCCGGGCCAGCAGCTCGTCGGTAAGCTGCTCCATCACCGCCAGGGCACCGGCGCAGACCACCGGGTTGCCGCCGAAGGTGGAACCGTGGCTGCCGGGGCCCATATGGTCGGCCACCTTTTGGGTCATCATCACGGCGCCGATGGGCAGACCGCCGCCAAGGCCTTTGGCCAGGGTGACGATGTCGGGGTGCAGGTCGAACTGCTCACAGGCCAGGAAGGTGCCGGTGCGGCCCACGCCGGTCTGGACTTCGTCCACCAGCAGCAGGATGTCCCGCTCCTTGCAGAAGGCAGCCACTTTGGCCACATATTCCTTGTCCAGGGCGACCACGCCGCCCTCCCCCTGCACCAGTTCCAGCAGAACGGCACAGGTGTCGCCGTCGGCGGCCTTTTCCAGGGCGGCAAAGTCCCCCGCCGGAACGTAGCCGAACCGCTCGGGGAAGGGTCCGAAATCATGATGGAAGACCTCCTGGCCGGTGGCGGTGAGGGTGGCCAGGGTGCGGCCATGGAAGGAGTTCACCAGGGTGAGGACCCGGTTCCGGTTGGGGCCGTAGGTATCCACGCTGTATTTCCGGGCCGCCTTGATGGCACCCTCGTTGGCCTCGGCGCCGGAGTTGCCGAAGAACACCGCGTCCAGCCCGGTGCGGCGGCAGAGTTCCTCCGCCAGGGCGCCGCAGGGCTCGGTGTAGTAGAGGTTGGAGGTATGCTGCAGCTTGCCCGCCTGGGCGGTGACGGCCGCCACCCAGGCCGGGCGGCAGAAGCCCAAAGAATTGACGCCGATGCCCGAGGTGAAGTCCAGGTACCGCTTGCCCTCGGCGTCGGTGGCGTACATACCCTCCCCGCTGACCAGGGCCACCTGGCTGCGGGCATAGGTGTGCAGGACGTAACCGTCGTCCCGCTGAATGATGGACTGCGTATTCATGACAGGTACCTCCCTTTACCGGTTGCCGCGGCGGTAGAACATGGTGCCGGCGCCGCGGTCGGAGAACATTTCCAGCAAGATGGAATGGGGCACCCGGCCGTCGATGATGACCGCCTCGTGGACGCCCTTGTAGATGGCCTCGGCCATGCCCTCGATCTTGGGCAGCATGCCCCCGGCGATGACCCCCGCCTGTTTGTAGCCTTCGATCTCCGAGACTTCCACCTCGGGGATGAGGGTGGATTCGTCGTCCTTGTCGTAGAGCAGACCCACGATGTCGGTCATGCTCACCAGCTTTTCGGCGTGGAGGGCGATGGCGATTTCGGCGGCAGCGGTATCGGCGTTGATGTTGTAGGGGATGCCGTTGCTGTCCATGCCCACCGTGGCGATCACCGGGATGAAGCTGTCCGCCAGCAGATGGTCGATCAGGGTGGTGTCCACCCGCTCGATCTCGCCCACATAGCCCAGGTCCATGTCTGCCTTGCGGGAACAGGTGATCATATGGCCGTCCATGCCGCAGAGTCCCACGCCACGGCCCTTCAGCAGGGCCACCAGGTCCTTGTTCACCTGGCCTGCCAGCACCTGCTGGACGATGCCCATGGTCTCCTTGTCGGTGTAGCGCAGGCCGCCCACAAACTTGGACTCCTTGCCCACCTTTTTCAGCATCTGATTGATGGCCGGGCCGCCGCCGTGGACCAGCACCACCCGCACGCCCAGCAGCGTCAGGGTGACCAGGTCGTTCATGACGGCCAGTTTCAGCTCATCGTTGACCATGGCGTTGCCGCCGTATTTGATCACCAGCGTTTTGCCGTGGTATTTCTGGATATAGGGCGTTGCTTCGCTGAAAAGCAGCGCCATCTGTTCGTTTTTCATCGCCGTGTCCCCCTCGCTTCTCAGGTGCGGTAGTCGCCGTTGATCTTGACGTAGTCGTAGGTCAGATCACAGCCCCAGGCCTTGGCCGTGGCATCGCCGCAGCCCAGATCCACCAGGATCTCGATCTCGTCCTCTTTCAGGACCTTGGCGGCCTCCTCCTCGCTGTAGGGGTGGTAGGCGGCGTTCTCGCAGACAAAGACCTCCCCGGCCCGGCTCTTCAGCCGGACAGCGGTCTTGGAGATGTCGAAGTCTCCCGGGGTGTAGCCGATGGCGCAGAGCACCCGGCCCCAGTTGGCGTCGGCGCCGAACATGGCGGCCTTGAAGAGGGTGGAATGGATGACGCTCTTGGAGACCGCCCGGGCCGTTGCCAGGTCGGGGGCGCCGGTGACGGTGCATTCCAGCAGCTTGGTGGCGCCTTCGCCGTCGGCGGCCAGTTCCCGGCAGAGATGCTCGGCCACCACGGTCAGCGCCGCCACGAAGGTGTCGTAGTCGGCGGTGCCTTCCGCCACTGCGGCGCCGGACAGGCCGGAAGCCAGCAGCAGGACGGTGTCGTTGGTGGAGGTGTCGCCGTCCACCGAGATCTGGTTGAACGTCGCGGGCACCACGGTGGACAGCGCCTTCTGGAGCACCGCGGGTTCCACCTGGGCGTCGGTGGTCATGAAGAGCAGCATGGTGGCCATGTTGGGATGGATCATGCCGGAGCCCTTGGCGATGGCGCCGATATGGCAGGTCTTGCCGCCGATGGCAAACTCCACGGCAAATTCCTTGGCGTGGGTGTCGGTGGTCATGATGGCGGTGGCGGCGTCGTGGCTGCCCTCCGGGGTGGCGGCCAGCTTGGCGGCCGCTTCGGGAACGCCCTTCTCGAAAGGCGCCAGCTCCATGGCCTGGCCGATGACACCGGTGGAGGCGGGCAGCACATCGGCGGCGTCGATGCCCAGGGCCTTGGCCACCAGGTCGCAGGTATCCTGGGCCAGCTGGATGCCGTTTGGGGCGCAGGTGTTGGCGTTGCCGCTGTTCACCACGATGGCCTGGGCGTAGCCGTCCTGCAGGTGTTCCCGGTCCACCGTGATGGGGGCGCCGTAGACCTTGTTGGTGGTGTAGCAGCCGGCGCCCGCACAGCGCACGTCCGCCTTAATCAGCGCCAGGTCCAGTTTGCTGTGGTTATGCCGGATGCCGCAGTGTACACCGGCGGCAGAAAAACCTTTGGCGGCGCAGATGCCGCCTGCAACAGGCTGAAAACTTTCCATGATTGTTTTCCTCTCTCTCACTTTCCACGATCTATCGTATTACAGGGCCAGACCCGCACATTCGTCCAGTCCCAGCATCAGGTTCATGCACTGTACCGCAGCCCCCGAGGAACCCTTGCCCAGGTTGTCAAACAGGCTGATGAGCTGCATCTGGGTGCCGTCGGGGTTGGCCAGGCAGAAGATCTCCAGCCGGTCCGACCCGGCCAGCTTGTTGGCGGCCAGGAAGCCCCCGTCGGTGCCCTCGCACAAGGGATGCACCGAGATCATCTTCGCCCCGGCGTAGTAGCTTGCCAGGGTCCCGGCCACCTGGTCGGCAGTCAGGCCCAGGGCTTTCAGGTCCAGGGGGATCATCGTCTCCATGCCCGCGTAGTAGTCCGCCACGATGGGCACAAAGTTGGGGGCGGTATCCAGCCCGGTGATGGCCTTCATCTCGGGCAGGTGCTTGTGGTGGAGAGCCAGCCCGTAAGGCCGGGGGGCGTTAAGGGCAGTGTTTTCCCGGGGTGCCTCGTATTCGGCGATCATCTTTTTGCCGCCGCCGGAGTAGCCGGTGAGGCTGTAGCAGCTGAGCTGTGTTTCTTTGGGCAGCAGACCCTTTTCCACCAGGGGGGCCACCGGGGCGATAAAACCGGTGGCATGGCAGCCCGGCACCGCCACACGGGTGGCGGCGGGGAGCTTTGCCCGGGTATTGCCCAGTTCCGGCAGGCCATAGAGCCAGTCGGGGTTGGTGCGGTGGGCGGTGGAGGTGTCCAGCACCCGGACGTCGGGCCGCAGCAGCGGCACTACTTCCCGGGCTGCATCGTCGGGCAGGCAGAGGAAGGAAAGGTCACTCTCGTTGATGACCGCCGCCCGGGCGTGGACGTCCTTGCGGTCGGCCTCCGAGATGGTCAGGATTTCAAATTCCGGGCGGGCCGCCAGCCGGTCGGCAATGCGCAGCCCTGTGGTTCCGGCAGAGCCGTCCACAAAAATCTTGTATTTTGCCACAAAAACACCTGTTTCCGTTATTGGTTTTCCAGTTTCTTCCGGACCAGTTCGATCTGTTTCAGCACGCTGGACTTGGTGGGGCCGCCGTAGCTGGTGCGGCCCTCGCAGCAGTTGGTCAGGTCGATGGCCTGATACACGTCCTCCTCAAAGAGGTCGCTGTATTTCTTGAACTCGTCGAGGGTCATCTCTTCCAGCGTCTTGTCGGCGGCGATGCAGGCCGCCACCATGGTGCCGGTGCACTTGTAGGCATCCCGGAAGGGCATTCCCTTCTTGGTCAGGTAGTCGGCACAGTCGGTGGCGTTGATGAAGCCCTTGGCCGCCGCCCGGCGCATATTGGCGGGCAGCGGGGTCATGGTGGCCAGCATGGGGGTCACGGTGCGCAGGCAGAGTTCCAGGGTGTCCACCGCGTCGAAGATGGCCTCCTTGTCCTCCTGCATATCCTTGTCGTAGGCCAGGGGGATGCCCTTCATCATCACCAGCAGGGTGTTCAGGTCGCCGTAGACCCGGCCGGTCTTGCCCCGGATGAGCTCGGTGACGTCGGGGTTCTTCTTCTGGGGCATGATGGAGGAACCGGTGGTGAAGGCGTCGTCCAGCTCGATGAACTTGAACTCCCAGCTGCACCAGAGGATGATCTCCTCCGACAGGCGGGAGAGGTGCATCATACAGGTGGCGATGGCCGCCCCCAGTTCGATGCAGAAATCCCGGTCGGAGACACCGTCGATGGAGTTGGCGCAGGGGGCGTCAAAGCCCAGTTCCTGGGCCGTATAGAACCGGTCCAGGGGGTAGGTGGTGCCGGCCAGGGCGCCGGAGCCTAAGGGGCATTCGGCGTTCATCCGGGCGGTGGCGTCCTGCATCCGGCCCAGGTCCCGCAGCAGCATCCAGGCGTAGGCCATAAGCTGGTGGCCGAAGGTCACCGGCTGGGCCCGCTGCAGATGGGTGTAGCCGGGCATGACATAGTCGGCGCCCTTGGCGGCCTGGTCGCAGAGGGTGTTGATCAGTTCCTTGATCTGGCCCTGGATGTGGGCGGAAGCCTGGCGCAGGTTGAGGCGCAGGTCCAGCGCCACCTGGTCGTTGCGGCTGCGGCCGGTGTGGAGCCGCTTGCCCGCATCCCCCACCCGGGCGGTGAGGGTCTGTTCCACAAAGGTGTGGACATCCTCGGCGGCGGGGTCGATCTCCAGGGCGCCGCTGTGCAAATCGTTCAGGATGCTGTGCAGCCCCTTGTGGATGTCCTCCACGTCCTGGGCGGAGATGATGCCCTGCCGCCCCAGCATGGCGGAGTGGACCAGGCTGCCCTGGATATCCTGCTCGATCATCCGTGCGTCGAAACGGATGGAAGAGTTGAAGTCATTGACGCGGCTGTCCACGGCCTTGCTGGCGCGGCCCTGCCAAAGTTGCGGCATAGAGATACCTCCCAAAAGATTTATACATTGTCAGGCCGTTGGGCCGGATCAAGGGTTTCAAAGATTTGCAGTGCTTTTCGGTGCAAAGGCTGTTCCAGGAAGCGATAGGAGAGCCAGCCGATGGGCTGCAGGACCACCGCACAGACCAGCATGGTGGGCCAGTTGACCAGCAGCGCCGGATCCCGCCCCAGGAGTCTGACCACCGAATAGAGCAGAATATACAGCGGGAAATGCCAGACAAAGACACTGTAGCTGATCCCGGACAGTTTTTCCCAGACGGGAAGCCGGCTGAGGAGTGTGAAGGGGAACGACTGAACCAGCAGCAGGATCACCGGGTACAGCAGGAAGGTCAGCAAAAAAGGCATATATTGCAGATCGCCGTCTTTTTTATAGTAAGCTGCCGCAAACACTGCCAGAAATGCCAGCCCCGCCCAGAAAACACTCCGCCGTTTCTGGAGCCGCGGCATGAGCATGGCCAGCAAAATGCCGGCAAAAAAGGCGCTGTACCCGCGGCTGCAAACGCCGGTGAGGAAAGGGATCTCCGTCTGATACGTCTGATCGCCCTGGAATGTCTGTACGCTGCACCCCAGGAAGATCATAAAGGCAAATCCATAACAAGGGGATACCTTTATGCGGTGGGACCAGTAGACGATGGCATAAAAGACCAGATAGCAGAGCATCAGGGCACTGCAATACCAGGTGGGATTGTTCAGATAGGGGTTTTTAAAAGCCCAGCCGGTCTGGATGCCCAGCGCCTGGATGACAACGCCGAAAAGGGAGGGGTCCTTCTCCCAGAAAGCTCCCTGATAGGCTTTGTCGTACAGAAGAAGGAAGATCGCGCAGCAAACACCGCTGATGGCCAACAGGGGCAGCAGCCTGGCCGCCCGGCGGGTATAAAAGCGATAGAAAGACAGTCCTTGCCGCACCTTTTGGATATAGGGCACCATGAAGAATCCCGAGAGCAGAAAAAACAGTTCAACGATATAGCCCCAGTTAAAAGAGCCCCCAAAGAAGTTGATGGGGAATCCATGAACATTTTGCCCGGTGACCATGACCGCCACCTGTTCATAGTGGTGCAAAACAATAAAGACCGTGGAAATCACTTTCACCATGTCAAAGGCGCGATTTCGTGCGCTGTGCATAAACACACTCCTTCATCCGGATTTTTCATCTTCCGTGAACGCCAAAGCCGCCCAGGAGGGAAACCCTCCCCGGCGGTTGGTAGGCAGATGGTGGAATTTTATTCCTCGGTGGGCCAGTTCTTGGCCAGCTTGGCGCGCTCGGCGATGGGCAGGCCAAACAGGTTGATGAAGCCGCTGGCATCGGCCTGGTTGTAGTCCTCATCCTCGCCGAAGGAAGCGGTCTGCTCATCGTAGAGGGTGTAGGGGCTGGTGACGCCGGCGTTGATCATGTTGCCCTTGTAGAGCTTGAGGGTCACATCGCCGGTGACGGTCTTCTGCAGATCGTCGGTGAAGGCGGAGATGGCCTCCCGCAGCGGGGTGAACCACTGGCCGTTGTAGACCAGCTCGCCCATCTTCTGGGCGATGATCTCCTTGAAGTGGAAGCTCTCCTTGTCCAGGGTGATGGTCTCCAGCACGTTGTGGGCCTTGTAGAGGATGGCACCGCCGGGAGTCTCGTAGACGCCGCGGCTCTTCATGCCGACGAGCCGGTTCTCCACGATGTCCAGCAGGCCGATGCCGTTCTCACCGCCCAGCTTGTTCAGGTATTCTACCAGCTCCACACTGCCCATTTCCTTGCCGTCCACGGCGGTGGGGATGCCCTTTTCAAAGTGGATCTTCACGTAGGTGGGGGTGTCGGGGGCCTGCTCGGGGCTGACGCCCAGCTCCAGGAAGCCGGGCTTGTTGTACTGGGGTTCCAGAGAGGGCTTCTCCAGGTCCAGGCCCTCATGGCTCAGGTGCCAGAGGTTCTTGTCCTTGGAGTAGTTGGTCTCCCGGTTGATCTTCAGGGGGATGTTGTGGGCCTCGGCGTAGTCGATCTCCTCGTCACGGCTCTTGATGTTCCACTCCCGCCAGGGGGCGATGATGGTCATATCGGGGGCCAGGGCCTTGAGGGTCAGCTCAAAACGGACCTGGTCGTTGCCCTTGCCGGTGCAGCCGTGGCAGATGGCGTCGGCGCCTTCCTTCTTGGCGATGTCGGCCAGGGCCTTGGCGATGCAGGGACGGGCGTGGGAGGTGCCCAGCAGGTAGTCCTCATACTTGGCATCCGCCTTCAGGCAGGGCCAGATGTAGTTTTCCACATAATCCTTCTTCAGGTCCAGCACGTAGAGCTTGGAAGCGCCGGTCTTGATGGCCTTCTCTTCCAGGCCGTCCAGCTCGGTGCCCTGGCCCACGTCGCCGGAAACGGCAACCACTTCGCAGTTGTTGTAGTTTTCCTTCAGCCAGGGGATGATGATGGAGGTATCCAGGCCGCCGGAGTAAGCCAGAACGACTTTCTTGATGTCAGCTTTATTCTTTTTCATGATCTTTCCCTCTCCTTGTGCCAGCGCCGGGGATCGGTTGCTTGCCGCCGCTGAATATTTATTCATTCAACGATGTATATTATACAACTTTTGCCGCAAAAGACAAGTGGAAAAACCACCAAAGGACTTTCCACATTTATAGGTCTTTTGGGTATTCTGCACAGAAGAATCTGTTTGTTATACGATTTCCTGCATGAATATTCATTTTTTCTTGCAGAATCCTGTCGGGTCACCGGGATTTTTTCCCTTTGAGGGTTTATACACCGTTCACCCGGCCCAGGACTTCCGCTATCTCTTCTGCCCCCAACTGCTGCCGCACCGGGGCGGGCGGGTCGGCGGGCGGGTTGAGGGGGCAGGCCCAGTAGCCCAGGTCCAGCCAGCGGCCGAATTTGTAGCCGCTGTTCTTTTCCACCCCGTAGCGGGTGAAGCCCAGCGCCCTGTGGAAGGCGTCGCTCTGGGGGTTGGGCCGGGTGATGAGGGCAAAGGCGTTGTAGTACCCCTGCCGCTGCAGCAGTTCCAGCAAGGCCGTGTACAGCTTGCGGCCGGTGCCCTGGCCCACCACATCGGGAGCGCAGTAGACGGTGGTCTCCACATCCCAGGCGAAGGCCCGCCGGGTGTGCCAGGGGTGGGCGCAGGCGTAGCCCGCCAGACGTCCGTCGGCAGTACAGGCCACCAGGAAGGGGGCCTTTTCCAGCACCTCGGCGATGTTCTGCCGGTACTCTTCCCCGGTGGACGGTTCATACTGGAAGGTCTGGGTGCCGTGGGTCACATACCAATTATAAAGGGCCACCACGTCGGCCGCATCTTCCGGGGTGGCCATCCGCACGGTCAGCCGGCTGCGGGCGGCCCAGTCCGCCGCCAGGGCTTCCTTGTCGGCCTTGGGCAGCTTTTTCAGGGCCGCTTCCCGCCGCAGGGCCGCCGGTTTGTCGGGGCAGGCCTCGGCGTAGGCCAGCTGCACCGCCTCTTTGCCGTGGCTTTTGGTGTATTTGGCGCCCCCGGCCCCCGTGCGGTGGGCATGAAGGCGGCGGGCCAGGTCGTTGGTCCACCCCGCATAGAGGCTGCCGTCGGCGCAGCGCAGCAGATAGACCCAGGCCGGGGTGTAGGGCTGGCGGTCGGCGGCCAGGCTGGCCGCCGGGCCGAAGGTTCCGGCGGTCATTCGCTTACCGGGCGGCCGGCGGCCCGCAGGGTGCGGCGGCAGGCTTCGATGGCGGTGGCCTTGTCGTCGGCGGTGATCAGGAACCGGCTGGGGTGGCAGAATCGCAGACCCAGGCCGCTGATCTCCCGGAGCTGCTCTTCCGGCTTACCGGCCCAGGCCGGCGGGAAGGGCACCTTGCTGCGCTTGGTACGGTGGTCGTTGACGCACTGGGCGCTGTAGCCCCCCCGCTGGCTGGGATAGACCACAAAGAGGGCGTCGGTCTTGTAGAGGCCGTTCTTCCAGGGCATATAGGAGGGCAGCACCACGATGCCGTCCCGCATGTTGGCGTAGGCCCGGCGCACCGTCTCGTCGGCACGGTTCACGGCGTTGGCGGCGGCGATCTCATTCTCCAGGATGGTCTTGGCCACCGGCACCGCCCGCCAGAAGCAGGCATCGGGGTCGTCCTTGGAATCCCACAGGGGGTTGAAGCTGCCGATGGCGTCGGCCAGGGAGTTCTGTTCCCCGGTATTGTCGTTCAGGTCCAGGGGCTGGATAAAGTTTTCATCCATGAGCCGGGCCTGGTGCTCCCCCACCAGCTGGGCCCCCAGCACCCGCCACAAAAGGCCGAAAGCCGCATAGGGCACCCCGTTGGGGCGGGTCTCCCGGGGTTCCGAGTGGTGGTCGAACATGCCGCCCCCCACATCGTAGACGATGCCCTCAAAATCATCGGGCACGGTAAAGCCCCGGGTGATCTTGATGTCGGGGCGGACGATCTGCAAAAGCGCCGTGGAAAACACATCGTCGGCATGGAACTTGCCGCCGTGGGTAAAACCGTTTGCGGGTATCTTCATAACAGTGATCTCCTGTTTCGTTTTTCTGCCATTATACCACAACCCGCAGGCCGGTGCACACCGTTTTCCGCACAAAAAACGGCGGACTGCACCTTTGTCTCCCCGTGCAGTCCGCCGTCCGGCGACCTTATTTTGTTCAGTGCCCTGTCTGTGAGCCTATGTATCCCCCTGCCTGCCGGTAGCTGTAGAGCACCTGGCGAAAGGACTCATTGGCTCGCCGCAGGTATTCTTTCCGGCGCTGTTGGTCCTCGTGCTGGCGCTGCTGCAAGGCACGCCAGGCCGCGCAGGTCTTGTGGCAGCCTTCGCAATAGTGGGGGCAATTCATCTGACAGGGCAGCATGGGCGGTTCCTCCCTTATTCTCGGTCGTTACCCCCAGTATACTGCGCCCCCGGCGCGAAATCTATCGCATTCCGGTCATGTTTGCGTAAAGAATCGGTCAACAGGCCCCCACAAAGGCGGCAAAGATCTTGCGGCTGTCCTCGTTGACTTTCCAGGAAAATTCCGGGTGCCACTGCACCGCCCAGACAAACCGCTTGCCAGGCTCGTAGACCGCCTCCACAATGCCGTCGGGAGCGGTGGCCATGGCGGCAAGCCCCGGGGCCAGGGTGTGGATGGCCTGGTGGTGGTAGCTGTTCACCGCCAGGGTGTCCTTGCCCAGCAGGTCCGCCAGAGGGGTGCCGGGCAGCAGCCGCACCGTATGGATGGGCTGGTCGTAGGCGCCGGTCTGGTGATGGTTCACCTCCGAAGGGTACTCCACCGGCAGGTCCTGCCAGAGGGTGCCCCCCAGCGCCCCGTTGAGGAACTGGATGCCCCGGCAGATACCCAGCACCGGTTTGTCCTGGGCCCGGGCCAGGGCCAGCAGTTTCTGTTCCATGGCGTCCCGCTGGGGGCTGGTCTCCCCGCAGAGGGCGGTGCGGGCGCTGCCGTAAAGTTCCGGGGCCACATCCTGGCCGCCGGTGAGCAGAAAGCCGTCGCAGGTGGCCGCCAACTGGGCCAGCTGGTCATCCGCGTCGGTGAGGGGCAGCATCACCGGCAGACCGCCGGCCTGCTGGATGCCCTCCATATAGCCGGGCAGCATCCAGTAGCTGGCCCGTTGATAATCCACCAGCGGCACCAGGCCGATGAGCGGACGTTTTTCCTCTTGCATCGTTCTTTCCTCCCCTGAAAAAAGGCGAAGACACCCCCGGCGGGGCATCTTCGCCTTTCTGTCTTTATTCATTGTAGCGCGCCGGGCCCCGGTTCGTCAAGCCTCAAAATTTTTCCACCTTAAAGACCGACGCCCCGCTGGCCAGCGCCGCCGCCAGGCCGGGCCCGGAATCCTCAAAGATCATCGTCTCGGCAGGGGTGACGCCGAAATGCTCCATGGCCTTCACATACCCTTCGGGGTCGGGCTTGCTGCGGGTCACATCCTCACTGGTGAGGACCAGGTCAAACCAGCAGACGCAGCCGAAATGGCTGAGCACCTCGGTGGCATTGCGGCGGCTGCCGGTGGTGACGCAGGCCAGCCGGTTGCCCGCCGCCCGCATGTTCTGCAGCAGCTCAAACAGCGCCCGGTTGGGCCGCACCGAGTCCAGAAAATCCCCGTACAGTTCCTTTTTCCGGTCATGGACCCGCTCCACATCGGCGGGGTCGGGGTCGCCGCCCATGAGGGGACGGAGAAAATCCTTATAGTAGCCGCCGTTGCAGTGGGCGGCGTAGTATTCGTCGGTGACGGTAAAGCCCAGTTCTTCCAGGGCGGCCCGGTAGGAAGCCGCGTTGGCGGGCACGGTATCCAGCAGGGTACCGTCCAGATCGACGCAGATCAGCATAGAGGGAAAACTCCTTTCAGGGGCGGGCGTGGAGGGCGGCATCGTTGGCCACCATCACCAGCCCGGCGTAAAACATGGGGGCCCGTTTGCGGTCCTTGGAAAGCTTGTAGGGCATCAGCCGCAGCCAGTGGATGACCTCGTGCATGAGGATGCTGTCCAGCTGGTCAGGATACCGGCGGCCCAGGTCGGCCATCAGGTCGGCCAACAGACCGTCGTAGGCGGCCGAACGGGTCAGGGCAAAGTCGATGTGGTTGCCCTGCACCGTCACCCGGGGGGTCATCATCATGAACTCGTACCCGCCGTGAAGGCTTTGCAGCAGCTTGCCGTAATCCAGGAAGGGGCTCTCATGAAGGTTGCCGGTGTTGGGGTCGATAAGATACCACCCCTTGTCGTCGGTGCGGCAGATGATGTTTTCGATGGTCAGGTCGCCGTGGATGGTGGCCACCGGGTCGGCGGCAAAAAGGGCTTCCAGCCGCTGCCGGTCAAACAGCCAGTCCAGCCGGTTCAGGTTCTGGTATTCCTTGCCGTTGATCCAGAGGGTGGGGGCCTCCATCAGGTCGTGCAGGCTGCGGGCCTCCCGCAGTTTTTGCAGGTTGCCGTCCACTTTTTTGGCGATGTACTGCCGGATTTTTTCCGGGTCAGCCGCCACCGCCGTGGGGCGGTACAGTTTCTCTTCCAGGGTATCCAGCACCTGGCGGAGCACCGCGGCGCTTTTTTCCACCGGGTTGGAGTGAAGATACCGGAACATCCCCACCGCCTGGGGGTCGTAGGTCATATCATACCAGCAGCAGCCCGCCTCCTCGCCGGTGCGCAGGATCTCGCACAGGGGCAGCTTGTCCTGCTGGGCACGCAGCCAGTGGAGCTGCTCCGCCAGCTTTTCCCCGTCGGCGCCAAAGGCGTATTTCCGGTAGAAGGTGCGGTTCTTGTCCATGCAGAGCATGGTGGTGGCGTTGGACCCCGCCGAATAGTCCTGCAGGATGGTGATATCCCGGTTCATCTGAAGGAACCGGTCCACCCAGGCCTTGTTCTGCAGCCCGAAATACTGGCTCAGGAAGGCGGCCCGGTCCTGGGGATCGGCCTGGGGCAGCAGGTTCAGGTAGCTTTCTTCCGCCGGGGCGGCGGCGGTGGCCTGGTTCACGGCCCCCCGCACCCGTTCCGGCAGCAAAGTCACCAGCCACATCACGGCCAGCGGCACCAGATACCAGCTGAGCATGGCGGCGCAGGCGGCAAGGGGGGCACCGTCCAGCACGCCGCCGGGCAGCACCACCCGCAGGTCCCCTGCGGACTGCCCGAACAGGGCGTCAAAGACATCCACCAGCCCCATGGACTGCCCGGCAGCCGTCATGGAGGCGGCCAGCGCCGTGTAAGAGCCCAGGTAGGCCGCCCACATAAGCACCGTATTGAGCCCCAGGCGCACCAGGTTGACCCGGCCCAGGTCCTTGAAGGTGTTGATCAGGCTCCAGCAAAAGACCATGCCGTCCAGCTTGAGGGTATCGTTGAAGATGCCGCAGACGGCCAGGCAGATCCGCTTGATGCCGTCCCGCAGGGCGACCACCACCACCAGTGCCACAGCCAGCACCACCGCCAGCACAAGGTAATACCGGGCCGCCATGCGGGCCGCATCGCCCCCCTGCCCCAGCAGCGCAAAGGCCGCGAAGCCCAGGGCCACAAACCAGACATCCAGGAAGCGGTCCATAATGACGGTGGCCAGGGCAAAACCGATGCCGGATTTCATCCGGCGGCCCACAAAGACCGCCCGGAACACATCCCCCAGGTGGAGGGGCAGCACGGTATTGATGGCATAGCCCCCTGCCATGCCCCGCAGCATGGTGCCCCGCTGGGGACGCTCATAAATGCGCACAAACTGTTCCCACCGCAGCAGCCGGAAGGCATGCCCGGCAAGGACCAGCGCCATGGAAAGCAGCAAAAATGCCAGCATCATTGGGGGATTCCTCTTTCCTGTTTTTTCTTTTGGTGCAGCAGGATTCCATACACCACCGCGGCGGCTGTAATGGCATACCCCGCAATATACGGCGTAAGGTAGTACATGAAGTAGGTGTCGGGCGCCGTAAGGAACACCAGGGGAATACGGGCCGCCAGCGCCCCCGCCGCAAAGAAGAGCATCCACCGGCGGCGGAGCAGCAGCACAACGATGGCCGCCGCCAGCAGAAGGAAGGAGGGCACCATCAGCCAGGTGACGGCCACCAGCCCGCCCAGGAACTCCGTCCGGTAAGACAGACTCATAATAAAATTCTCCCGCAGCGTCTGGTTCAGGGGGTAGGCTGCTACACTGTCATAGAGAAATTCTTTCTGGTTGTCCCGCATAGCTTCCGGCGGGTCGGTATAGACAAGAACGGTGGTGGCAAAAACGATTTTCTGGTTGGATTCCGTCTCGTGCTGTTCCACCGTGTTCCAGAACACGCCCAGGCGTTCCCGCAGCAGGGAACCGGGATACTTCAGCGCCAGCTGAACGATCCCCTTTTTGCAGTTGTTCCAGTCCTCCTCGGTCAGGTCGCCGCTGACCCGGGTGATGGCATCCCGCAGCTGATTTCCGTGCAGGGTGGAGTAGTCCCGGCAGGCCTGCACATCAAAAATGGGGTCGATCAAGGCCAGTGCTTCGGCGTCTGCCTCGGGGTCGGCGTCCTGCACAAGGGCCGCCGCTTGATAGCACAGGGCCACCCGCTGGTACAGCCAGGCTTCCCCCATCAGATGGCTGCTGTAGGCATTGCAGGCCAGGGTACCGGCCACCAGGACCGCCGCACTGAGGACCACCCCCGCCGGGCGCACCAGTTTTTTCACGGCCAGCACAACAAGCAGTACCGGCAGGGCGGCCAGATAATAGATATTTTCGCTGCGCCAGGAAGCGGTCAAAATCCCCAGCAGGGTCAGCACGGCCAGCTGCTTTTTTCCCACCGGACGGCCCCGCAGGTACCACCATACCAGCAGGAAGAGAGTGAACAGCTCGGTCCAGGTGGACCAGGTAGAGCGAAACGGCTGCATATCATGCAGTACCACCGGCGGCAGCAAGAACGGGATATACAGAAGGGCAAACCAGCCCCGGGCCGGTGCCCTGGGCATCCGCTGTACCGCCAGGGTTTCGGCAGCCGCCAGAAAACAGCCCACCACCCCGGCAATGAGCAGCGTCTGGATCAGCACCACCCCGCCGGGCAGGGGGATGAACATCAGCGACAGAATAAAGGCCCCGCTGGTGAGGAAATGCTGCCAGGAGGAAGGTTCCAGGGTACGGGCCAGATGGAGCACATCCAGGTCGTCGCTGCCCCAGCATCCGGGCCAGACGATGACCAGCACGATCAGGGTCACCGCCAGATAGGGCAGGGCCCAGCGCAGCCAGGCCAGGGTAAAGGGGTCCTTCCGCCGCAGGTTGCACACCAGGGTCACCGCCCCGTGAATGACCGCAAACGCCAGCAGAAGGAACAGGGCCTTATACACAAAAAAGTAGGGCGTATGCCGGTCATAGCGGAAGAACAGCCGGTCGGTGGCCAGTGTCAGCAGGCACCATACCAGGGCAGCCGCCCCTTCCCGGAGCAGACGTTTGCGGGATTGTTCCATAGGGTTCTCCTTTGCCGGGGCACCGCTCACAGCAGCGCCTCAAATCCGGCAGCGTTTTCGGGGCTTTCGGCGGCGCGGTATTCCGCCGGCGTGCCGAAAGGCAGATGCAGGTCGGTGGCAAAGCCCTGCACCGCGGCGCCCTGTTCCGCCAGCACATTGTAGATGCCCGACACAAAGAACTCCTTGTACTCGCAGGCATGGAGGTACCGGGCGCAGGCATCGGCGTAGGTCTTTTTGTCCTTGAAATAGTAGGCGCCGCAGATGGCGTCATGGCTGACCACTTGTTTTTCCACCGTGTGGCAGACGTTGCCGTCCGGGCCGTACTGCAGGTAGCTGTAGGCCGGGGAATCGCTCCGGAAGGTCAGCAGCGCCCCCGCCGGGCCGTGGGCAAAGTCGCCCCGGGCGCAGAAGTCGTTGAACGCCCGGCAGAGGAAGAGATGGTCGCAGTCGTTGAAGAGCAGAGGTTCCCCGTCGGGCAGCCCCTCGGCCCCCTTCAGCGCCGTGATGGCCGCCCCGGCCGTCACCTCCGGCAGGGCAATGATCCGGGCCTGGGGCCAGTATTCCCGGACCCTGGTATCGATGGCAAAATCCCGGATATGCTCTTCCAGCACCACAAAGGTCAGGTCGGCGCAGTCCACGAACTTTTCCACACTGCGGGCCGCCCAGTAGAAGAAGGGCTTGCCGTGAATTTCGATGAGGGGTTTGGGGCAGACAAAGCCGTTTTCAAAAAAGCGGCTGCCCCGCCCCGCCATGGGCAGGATCAGATGGAGTTTGGACATAAGGCGGCTCCTTTCCGGCGGCGCTCAGGCGTTGTCCCGGGCCGCCAGCATCTTGCATTCTTCCGCAATCACCCGGGAAAGTCCGGTTTCGATATCCACCTGGGGTACCCAGCCGTAGGCTTCCTTCCCGTGGGTGTTGTCGCAGAGGCTGAACTTGTTCACCTCGTGGTCCAGGATCTCCGGCTTGATGCCGTAGGCCCCGCCGTACAGTTCGGGGTATTTGGCCCAGTAGTGGCTGGTGGGGCAGTATTTGGCCTCGATCTCCTTGCCCATCAGGCGGCAGGCGGTGGCGTAGAGCTCCCGCACCGAGTAGCTCTGGTTGCTGGAAACGTTCACCGCGTCAAAACCGGGCTGGGGATGGTCCACCACCCGCAGGGCCAGGTCGATGAGGTCGTCCACATAGATGTAGTCCCGGCGCTGGTTGCCGTCGGAGTGGAACTCCGGCGTGCGGCCGTAGTAGAGTTCCCGGATCATATAGCCCACAAAGGGGGGCTGTTTGCGCAGGCAGTCGATATGGGGGCCGTAGACGTTGGCAAACCGCAGGCAGGTCACCGTCATGCCGTAGGTATCGGCAAAGCTCTGGCAGAACCGCTCGCCGCAGTACTTGGTGTTGGGGTAGATCAGGGTGGGGGTGTGGAAGGAGGTCTCCACCGTGGGGAACTCGGTCTCATTCTCATACATGGCGTTGGTGGAGGCCTGCACCAGCTGCTTGACGCCGGTGCGGCGGGCACATTCCAGCAGATGCACCAGGCCCAGGGTGTTCACTTCCACCGCCTGGACCGGGTCGCTCTGGCAGTCGGGCAGCGGGGCGATGCCCGCAATATTGTACACCACGTCGAACTTTTCCGCCTCAAAGAGGGCGGGAATGGCCTCCCGGTCCCGGATGTCCATCCGGCGCACTTCGCCGCCGAAGTCGTGGTCGTCGAATTTCAGGTTGTCCAGATTGCCGTAGGAGAAGTTGTCGATGCCCACGACCTCATCGCCGCGCTTCCACAGCGCATGCCACAGCTGGCCGCCGATGAATCCGGCGGCGCCCGTTACCAGAACTTTCATGAGAAAAGCCTCCTTACTGCTGCACCGGAATTTCGGTGTAGGTGTAATCGTCGATGATGGTATCCCGCCATTCCCGTTCCACAAAGGCTTTGGGGCTGCGCAGATACCGCCCGCAGAGTTTCAGCAGGCTGATGCCGAAGCTGGTGAGTTTGTTGTTGCTGACCTGATCTTCCTCCCGCCAGCTGATGGGGAAGAACAGCACCTTCTGTTTCAGCTGGCAGAGGGCCAGGATCATGCAGTCATTGAAATAGAGGGTGTCGGGGAATTTTTTGTAGTATCCGTTTTTCAGGGGCGCCACGGCGTAGAGGTTCAGCCCGCTGCCCAGGTCGGTGATGCGGTGCCGGGCCACCAGGGTGAACAGGGCGTTGAACCCGTGGTTGCCCACCACCCGCAGGGTGCTGTACCCCTGGATGCGGCTGCCCTTCATGAAGCGGGAGCCCAGGCAGCAGTCGTAGTTGCGGTAGCTGCCGTCCTCCAGGATGGGCAGCAGGTCGGCGATGGCACCCTGGTCGTCGCCGTGGAGCACCACCAGATGGTCATACCCGTGGGCCGCCGCATAGCCGAAGGCTACCTTGTGGCTGCCCCCCAGGCCGTAGTTTTTGTCGTTGCGCAGCAGATGCACCGGCGCCTCGGGGTGGCGGCGGCACCAGTCCTGCACGGCGTTTTCGGTGCCGTCGGTGGAGCGGTTGTTGACCACGATGCACTCCCCCACCCAGGGGGCAATGCGGGCGTCCAGCAGCTGGGAAAGCACGCGGGGCACCTGTTTTTCACAGTTGTAAGCGGGAATGAATACCAGCAGTTTTTCCATGGGTCAGGCTCCTTTATTCCAATTCGGTTCAAGCATAGCACAAAATGCCGCAGCCCGCAACGGGCCGGGGCTTATTCCGCCCAGCCGTCCACCACCAGCACCTGCAGGCTGGCGGTGCCGTGGGTGACGGTGTACCGGCGGCTGATGGCGAAGTTTTCTTCGATCCAGGCATGGAACGCCGCCATATCCCGCACTTCGGCATCGTCATAGAGGATGACGTCGGGCAGTTTGTCCGGTTCCACCCGGTAGTATTCTTCAAAACGGGGGTCGCTGTCGGTGCCGGAGATCACCGACGCCTGGGCCACCTCCAGGGTGCCGTCGGCCATCAGGAAGCCCAGGCCGTTCTGCTCGCCGATGGCCTGCAGCACCTTCTGCCCGGCGTAGGGTTCCAGGGCTTCGTAAAGGCATTCCTGCATGTCGGCGGCCTTTTCATCGGCACGGATGCCTTTGGCCGGGCCGTTTTCGATGGTCACCAGGGGGGTGTCGGCCAGGTCGGCGGGTTTCCAGCCGGTGGTCTGTACGCACCACAGCCGGCAGACCGCAAGGAAGAAGAGCATTCCCCCCAGGCAGGCCAGGGCCATCCCCCGCCGCGCCCGGTCCTTCTCCCGGGCCGTCAGCACCAGCCCGCAGAGGGCCGGCCAGGTCAGGTACAAAAAGGTGGCGGGCAGTCCCAGCACGGTGGACCGCACAATGAAGCCATAGGCCGCCAGCCCCGGCAGGTATCCCAGCCAGAGGAGGGCCGCCATGCCCGGCTGTTTCCGGGCCTGCCAGAAGCCCCAGGCCCCCGCCAGTACCAGCACCGGCAGGAACTGCCGTTCGTCCAGGCTGGCATCCCGCACAGCCCGCACCGTGCATTGCAGGGTGGTCATTCCGGCCCAGGCCAGCAGCAGGGTGTTGACCCCGCCGGGCAAGGTTCCCTTGCGCCACCGCACCGCCCCGCCAAGGAGCAGGGCGGCCAGCAGCGGCCACAGCAGGCTGCGCAGCACCGGCAGCACCTGACCGGCCATTTCGGCCAGACGCTGGGCCGCCGTAAAGCCGTACTGGGGGTCGTCCAGGATCAGGCTGACCCGGGCCAGGAAGGCGGCCAGGTCAAAGCCCATGCCCTGCAAGGCCCAGACCAGAAAGGCCCCGCCGCAGACCGCGCAGCTGCCCAGCAGCAGCCAGGCACCCCGGGGCACGCCGAGAAAGCGGGGTTCCCCGCCCCGGCGCCCCAGCAGGAACAGCCCCAGCCAGAGCACCGGGAAGGCCGCGGCGCTTTGGGGGTAAGCCAGAAAGCTGAAGCAGGCGCAGAGGGCGCCCGCCGCCACCAGCCAGGGGCGGCGGAACCCCCGGGTCACATAGTGGTGGAAGCAGAGAAACGCCGCCACCGTAAAATAGAACTGCTGGCCGGTGTAGTCCGGCCCCAGGAACCATTTGGGCGCATACAGAAAGAGCACCAGGGCCGCCAGGGCGGCGCCGCCCCGGCCCAGGTCCCGGCGGAATTCCCGGTAAAAGACCCAGCTCATGGCCCCTTTGCAGAGGAGCACCGCCAGCCGCACAAAGACCAGAAGGCCGGTGGTGGTGCCGGTGACCCCCAGATAGAGGGCTACCAGGGCCGCCGGCGGCAGGGCGCAGAGCTGATGGGGTTCCCACATGGTGGCAAAGAGCCGGTCCCCGCTGACCAGACGGTACCCCAGGGAGAGGGCGTAGACTTCGTCGATCTCCAGACCCACAAAGACCTGGCGCACCATCACCAGGGCGCAGACCAGCACCAGCACCGCCCAGGCGGCACGCACTTTCCGTTCCCGCGTCATTTGGGCACCTCTTTCAGCGTTTTGTGGAGCAGCGCGTCCCGGGCGTACCACAGGTAGGGCAGCCAGTTTTCCCGGAAGGCTTCCCACTTGCGCACCAGCCAGCTGCGGGGGTGTTCCTCCTGGTGCTTCACCGCCGCCACATCAAAGTGGCGGGCCTTGTTGCGCACCACGATCTTCGCCTCAAAGGGCAGGTCCCAGCCCTCGGGGTACCAGTAGGCGGGGGTGAGCAGCCGGTAGTCCCTGCGCTCCGCCGCATAGCGGTTCAGCTGGCTTTCGTCGTGCCACAGGGCGATGACCCCCCGGGCCAGATCCGCCTCGGTGCGGCGTTCCAGCTCATGGCAGAGGGCCAGAAAGGCCGGGGCCGTGCCCCCGTTGAGCCCGCCGGACACATAATCCCGGCCGCAGTTGTAGGGGATGTAGGCGGTACTTCTGGGGTTGCGGTCGTAGGAGTAAAAGATGGGTTTCTTGTTCCAGAACCCGGGCTGCTGCACCAGCAGCAGGTTTTCTCCCCGTTCCGGCCGGGGGAGGAATTCCTCCGCCGTGACGGTCTTTTCGCAGACCAGGTTGGCATTGAAGAAGAAGAGGAAATCACAGGCGGCCAGGGCCTTTTCCTGACTCAGGAAGATGGAAAACCGGCGCAGGGTGCTGTAGGGCCAGTCGTAGGCTTCCTGGCAGATCCGGCGGACGTTGGGGGCGTCCTCGTATTCGATATGGTCTGCGTCGGTAAAGACGAAGTATTCCTTTTCGCAGCCGGGCAGAAAGTTCGCTTCAAAGCTGCGGTAAAATTCCGGCCAGAACACCGTGTATTTTCCGGTGCAGAGGTAGAGCATCCCGATTTTCGGCATCATGCGCTCCTTTTGTGTTTGAGTTTCTGCCAGATGCCGGCGGCGTACCGGCGCAGATAGGCGGCATCGCTGCCCCAGCCGTAGACCAGCAGGTTCAGCAGGTTGGGCAGGGCACAGACGATCACCGCCCGGGGCACAAGGCCCAGCCAGCCGCCCAGGGGCACCGCCTCGCAGACCGCCCAGGTGCCCCCCATGCAGGCGGCCAGGGTGACGAGATGGAGGGCCTGAGCCCGGAGATAATGGCCCAGGCTGCCCTGCATATACCGGCGGAACACCACCAGGATACGCCCCGCCCACATGATGCAGTGGGCCACCACGGTGGCGATGAGGGCACCGGTGATGTCGAACAGGGGGAAGAGGGCGAAGCTGAGGATGAGGTTGACGGCGGCGGAAGCCACCATGAACCACTGGTCCTGTTCAAAGTGGCCCAGCACCGCCCGGTAGGAGCCCAGCATCCGGTGGTTCCAGCCCACATATTCGTTGAGGCAGAAGACCAGCACAAAGCCCAGGGGAAGCAGCCAGTCCTCCCCCATCCAGGCGGCCATGAAGGGCTGGAAAAGGCAGAAGTAGGCGGTGGCCACAAAGCTGGCAAAGAGGTAGCTGAAGAGGTCCATTCCCCAGAACACCTGTTTGTCGTGGTCGTTGGCGGCGGCGGATTTGTCGTAGACGATGTTGCCGATGGCAGCGGCAAAGCTGTCCATGATCTTGTTGCCCAGGTCGGTGGCGCTGGTGGAGATATTGGTATAGTTGCCCAGCAGGGTGGTCTGGGTAGAGCCGCCCATCCGGGAGGTGACGATGGTATCCGACGAGCCGTAGATGGTGTTGGAGAGCCGGTGGACCAGATAGTACCGCAGGTCGTGGAAGATGCCCAGTTCCTTGAAATCCCGCAGGCTGACCTTCACATCCCGGACATAGGGGAAATCCTTGCGGAACCGCCGGGCGATGACCAGGTTGGCGCAGACATTGCAGACGATGGCCACGCTGAAATAGAGCACATAGTTGGGGAACCAGAGGGAGACGGCGATCTTGGCCAGGGAGGTAAGGACATTGAAGCAGAAGTCGATGCGGGTGCACAGATACCCCTGCTGGGTGCAGGTGTACATGAGCCGCCGGGTGACCAGGAAGTAGCTGCACAGGGTGGACACCACGTTGAGGCCGTACACCGTGTAGCCGGTGACCAGGGGCACATCGGGCATGATCCAGGGCAGGGCGGCGGCCCCCAGCAGGGCCAGCACCGCGATGGCCAGGCCCACCGCCCGGTAGGCCCACTTGTACATCGACATGTATTTGCTGATCTTGTCGGCATTTTTGGCGGCGATCTGTTCATACAGCCGGTAGCTGATGACGCTGCCCACCCCGAACTCGGCGATGGAGAAGAAGTTGAACAGCTGGGTGACCACCTGGGAGGCGGTGCTGATCTGGGTACCGAAGTTGTAGACCAGCAGCCGCCGGGTGACCAGCCCCAGCAGGAGCAGCAGCAGGCTGGAGCCCACCGCATAAGCCATATTGATAAGGGTACGTCTGGTACGCAAAACAGGTTATCCTTTCTTGCGGCGGGCTGCCAGCCAGAGGGTGAAACGGGGGCCGAACAGCCGCATCATGGTGCGGAAGAGCCGCCAGTCCCGGCGGGTGTTTACCTCGGTGCCGTGGGCGTAGAGGGGGCGCAGCTGCCGGATGTACTTGAGGCATTTCCGGCGGATGGCTGCATCGGGTACGGCGGCGGTGCGGGCCTGGGGCCAGAAGACGTCGGCGGCCGCGTCCTGGATGACGGCGTAGGCCGCGGCGTCCACATGGCCGGCAGCGGCCATGGCCGCCAGATGCCGCTGGGCCGCCACCAGGGCCTTGAACCGCTTGGGTAGGTTTTTGGCGTCGGTGAGCAGGCTTCCCTGCCGGCCCACCCGGTAGTGGGTAAAGACCACATCCAGAAAATAGAGGCACTCGCACCGGGTGAGCAGCAGCAGGTCGAAGGGCCAGTCCTCGGCCCAGCGCACATCGGCCCAGAACTGGAACCGGTGTTCCGCCAGCCAGGACCGGCGCAGGCAGTATTTCCACACCGACCAGTGCCCCGCCCTGTAGAGGGCGTGGAGACGCTGGGCGTAGTCGCTGCTGTCAAAGGGGCCGGGCAGCAGCCGCATTCCCTCGTGTTCCCGCAAAGTCCCGTCGGGCATCCATTCCAGATGCTTGCCCACAAACCAGTCGTAGCCGGGGTGGGCGGCCAGTTCCCGCCGCAGCGCCGCCAGCAGCCCCGGGGCCATGGCGTCGTCGCTGTCCAGAAAGAGAATCCACTCCCCGGTGGCGGCCTTCAGGCCGGTGTTGCGGGCGGCGGCCAGTCCCCCGTTCTGCCGGTGGATGACCCGCATGCCGGGGATCTCGGCGGCAAAGGTGTCGCAGAGCTGGGGGCCCATGTCGGTGGAACCGTCATCCACCAGGATGCACTCCCAGTCCCGGGGGCCTTCCTGCTCGGCCACGCTCTTGACGCAGGCCGACAGATAGTTCTGCACATTGTACACCGGCACAATGATGGAAAACAGCGGCATGAGAGCCCCCTTTCGGTCAGTGGGTTGGGATGCGGTGCCAGTCCGGCTGGTAGAGCGCGGTCTGTTTGGTGTGGGCATACCACCGGTCGGGGGCCCAGACCTGCCGGCCGGGTTCTGCCAGGTACTGGGCCCACCAGCTGTAGGTGGAGTTGCTGAGGATGAATCCCCGGCAGAGGGCCATAAGGCTCATATCCCCCACGGCGCTGCCCCGGGGCATAAAGACGACGGGCAGCCCCGCAGTGTCCAGATGTTCCCGGGCCCACCCGATGTCATCGGAAAAGACAAAGAGGGTGGCTTCCGGGTGGGCGGCTGCGGCGGCCGCGGCGGCCCGGGCGTAGTAGGCGGGGGTGCAGACCTGCAAAATCTCGTTTTCCGGCTTGCAGTAGTCCCCCCGGCGCAGATGGAGCGCCACCGGCCAGGCGGCAGCCCGGATGGCTTCCGCCTCCGCCCCCGCCGGCGGGTCCTTGGGGCGCAGTTCCGCCCGGATGGTATCGGCAAAATCCTCAAAATAGGCTTCCCCCTGGAAATACCCCCAGGCCAGAAAGTCCTTGGCGGGGCCCCGGCGCACCGGCACATAGCCGTCGGTGGCAAAGTGCACCCCCGCCAGGTTCAGCAGCGGGGCGCAGCGGCGTTCCCACCGGTTCCAGTCCCGGGCCAGCAGTCCCCGGCGCTGCTCGAACTTGATCATCAGCGCCTTGGCGGCGTTCTGCCGGGGCAGATGGGCCTTGGCAAAGCCCGGCTCCGCCAGGATCTTCACCTCGGGCGAGAGCTGCAGCGCCTCCAGGGCGCAGACCGTATGGGCGGGGGCGCCGTCCCGCCAGTCCTGCCGGTCCAGCAGGGTGACGGGTTCGCCGCAGCGCAGCCCCAGGGCCCGGGCAAAGGCATAGATGAACATCTGGTTGCCCAGGCCACCGGCCAGTTCGGCGTAGATCATGGGTTTCCTCCCAGTTGGTCGTAGAGTTGTTCCATCCGGGCGGCGGCGGTGTGCAGCTCGTACCCGGCGGCGGAAAGTTCCGCCCAGTGGTCGGCATGGTCCCCCCGCCCCGCAATCCGGTTGGCCGTGGCCGCCCACTCCGTGAGGGGGGCGTCCAGGGGCAGGAAATGGACCAGATCGGTGACGGCGCCGTCATCCGGCACGTTGGTGGAGGCCAGACAGGGCACGCCGCAGCCCTGGGCTTCCACCAGGGTGACGGGGCTGCCCTCAAAGTTGCTGGGCAGCAGGAAGAGGTCGAAGGCGTTCATGTAGGCGGGCACATCGCTCTGCACCCCCGCAAAGATCACCCGGCCAGTCAGGCCGTGACGGGCGGCGGACTGCCGCATGGCCTCCTCCATCTCGCCAGTGCCCACCAGCAGCAGTTTCCAGGCGGGGTCGGTCCCGGCCAGGGCGGCAAAGACCTCCATCAGGAACAGCGGGTTCTTCTGGTGGTTCAGCCGTCCCACAAAGCCCGCCAGCCGGTCGGTGCCGGTGATGCCGTACCGGGCCCGGGTGGCGGCCCGTGCGGCGGCGTCGGGGTGAAACCGCCCCTGGTCCACGGCGTTGCAGGCAACGGCAAAGTTGGGCTTGCGGTCGATATGGTTCCCAAAGACGAACCGCCCCGCCGCCACACCGCAGCCCAGGAAATAATCGGCAAAGAGCTGGTAGACCCCGTGGGCCACCCGCCAGGTCAGGGTCAGGGGCGGGTAGACGATGTGGCTGTGGACGATGATTTTGGCCCGGGGGCAGAGGACCCGCATCATGGCGCAGACCGGCGCGCCGATCTTGCTGGCGGTGTGGTAGTGGATGATGTCGTAGTCCTTGTGGCTGCGCAGGTGATGCCACAGCCCCCGGATGCGGTCCTTTTTGTGGTCGGGCACCGGAAAGATGCGCACGCCCGCGGCTTCCAGGGCGGGGGCGGTGCCGGCCTGGTCGGGGGGACACTGCCCCACAAAGAGGTCCACCTGATACCGGGTGGTGTCCAGGTGGAGCAGCAGATTCTGCACATACCGCTGTACGCCGCTCTGCACGCCCAGGTGGTTGCTGATCATCAGAATGCGCATGCCGTCGCCTCGTTTCCTTTCCGAAGAGTTTTTGTTCCTTCTTTGCAAAGAAGGAACCGAAGAAATTCCAAACGAAAATACAAAGGATGGGCGACACACACAGCGCCGCTGTACCCGGCCGGTTGCAGGGCGGGGATTCATCCCCGCCGGGCGGCCTTTCGGTAGCGCGGAGCTGCCGGTTTACCAGTAGCTGCCGCCCTCCACCGCTTCCCGGTGGGCGATGCCTTCCGTCTCCGCCGGGCGGACCCAGGCGTCGTTATAAAGCCCCGAAATCACCGGGTGGTCGTCCCACCGTTTGCCCCGTATGCCGAAGAGCAGCTGGGTGGCGCCGCTCATCTGGATGGCCACATGGCCGGTGTCCCGGGCGTGGGCGGCCAGGGGCAGGCTGTAGGCCCCTGCCCCGATGATGGCCACCTCATAGTCGGCGGCGTCCATCTGTTTTTTCATAGCGGCCAGGGCGTCAAACCAGCTGTCGTAGCCGGTCTCCTGCCCCGCCAGTCCCTGCACCGCCCGGATGACGGTCAGGCTGGCGAAGGCGGGCAGAATGTCGGTGCCGGGAAAGATTGCTTCCCGCCGGGCGTACTGCTTTAAGATAGTCTCCCGGAAGGGGTGGACCACCAGCACTTTTTTCCCCGCCAGGGCGTTGCTCCAGGGGTTCCGGTGGTAGTAGGGTTCCAGGGCCCGCAGCTTGGTGAAGAGGGTGCCCCGGCAGCCCCGGATCACCTCCCGCTCGGCCCCCACATCCCACAGCGCCAGCAGGTCGGCGTTCCGGGCGCAGCGGGTATACAGATCGCAGAACCGGTTCAGGGTGTCGTCGTCGGTGGGGAACACGCCGGACAGGTTGCGGATGTCCTGCCGGGTGCGGTCGGTGAAATGGCCGTCGTGTGCCAGCTTGTCGGCCACAGTGCGCATCTCGGTGGCGCCGCACCGGCCGAAGAGGAAGGGCTCCCCCCGCAGCACCGCGGCCCGGGCCAGGTCGTTGCCTGCCTGGGCTTCCAGCACTTTGACGCCCCGGTATTTCCACCCGAAGCGCAGCCCCTTGTAGAGGTTGCGGGCGGTTTCCAGCAGCGCGTTATCGTTGTCCATGGGCGGCCTCCCGCTTGTTGGGCAGCAGGGTCAGCGCCAGTTCGGCACTGTTCTGCCACAGAAAATGTTCGTTGATCCGCCTCTGGGCGGCGGCCCCCATCTCCTCGTTCACCTTGCCCAGGGCGGCGGCCATCTCCTCCACCGAGTTGCAGAGGATACCGCTGGTTCCGTCCTCGATGATCAGGTCCGGGCCGGGGGCATGGCGGGCCACCGGCGGGCAGCCCGCATACATGGCTTCCAGCAGGCTCATGCCGAAGATTTCCTGGTCATTCAGGTTCACAAAGGCGTCGCAGGCGTGGTAGTAGACATGCACCGCCGTGTTGGCCAGCTGGGGGATCAGCCGGCAGCGGCGGGCAAGGCCCGCTTCTTCCAGGGCGGCGCGCAGGGCGTCCCCCTGGCTGCCCTGGCCGATGATCACCGCCAGCCAGTCGGGGGCGGCCTGCAGCAGCGGCACCAGGTCCAGCGGCCGCTTGTAGGGGTCCAGCCGCCCCACAAAGACGAGAATTTTGGCCCGGGGGTCCAGCCCCACCGCCCCCCGCAGCTTGGCCTTTTCGGCGGGCACATCGGGGATGATGGCGGTATCCAGCCCCACCGGCATCAGCCCGGCGCAGGGCACCCCCAGGCTTTCCAGCTCGGCGGCCACCGCCGGGGTCTTGGCGTAGGTGGGCGTTTTTTTATAGATGGCCAGGTTGCGGCGCAGCAAAAGGTCCATGATGAACCGCACGGCCCCGTGGGGGGAGGTGCTTTTCAGCGCCCCCAGCTGGCTGTAGAACAGAATGCCGTGGCGGCGGCAGAACCGGTAGAGGGCGGGCACCCCGGGGGAATTGTCCCCCATCACATGGACGGCGTCCACCTTTTCCTCCAGCAGGACCTGCCAGCTTTTGAAGAAGGCCTGGGACCCCAGGGCCCGCACCGGCAGGTAGTAGATCTTCACGTTGGGTTCCGGTTCCTCCACCGTGGGGGCGGCGGCGTCCGGCGCCGGATAGAGCACAATGCCCCGGGCCCCCAGAGCCGCAAAGGCGCGGGCCAGCCCCACTTCCTGCCGGTTATACAGGCCCTTGCGGCCCGAAGGTCCGCAGTAAAACTGCGGGATGGCGATGGTTTTCATGAATTTGTATTCACCTTTGTAAGGTACCGCGCATCGATGACTTCCATACGGTCATCGCGGCAGTAGGTGTGGATGCCGATAAGGTCCCTGGGTTCCACCCCCGCAATGCGCACCGCCCTGGGCAGGGCGGCACAGAGGGGCACTTCCGAGTTGCCCCGGCGGGCCAGGAATTGCAAATAGACCCCGTAGTCCACCGTGGTACTGACCTGGGTGGGATGGATGACCTGCTCCCCCAGCACAAAGAGGGGCCCGGCGTTGCGGCTGACCAGATTGTATTCCCGGTGCTGCAGGTTGAAGGCTTCGTCGGGCACCAGTTCAAAGGGTTCGCCGGAAGGTTCCGGCGGCTCGGTGCCGGGCAGCGGTTCGGGTGGATCGATGGTCTTGCCCAGGGTATACCGGCGCCACCGCACATAGAACTGGTTGTCCGGTTTGGTCTCGCTGCACAGCAGGGTCAGGGCGGCGGGGGTGCGGTCCACCAGGATGGTATCGCAGAGTTCCGCCCCCACCGGGAACCGCTGTACCAGTTCCCACCCGGTGGGAAATTCCTTGCAGCGGTAGAGCCGCAGGCTGTGGTCACTGCCGGTCTCGGGGATCATCCAGGTATCCCCGTTCCAGTCAAAAACCATGGGGAAGGAAAGATGGAAATCCTCCTCCAGGGCCAGCTGCCACTCCCCCGCGGTGCCGTCGTCCAGCAGGTGGCAGACCTCGATGCGGCCCTTGCCGGTGGCCAGGTCCATGGCTTCGGCAAAGAGGTACCGGCTGGTGTTCCGGCGGTAGAGCAGCGGGTCGGCAAACCAGAACCCTTCCCGCCCCGGCAGCTGGGTGTAGGCCTCGCCGCCCAGGGCCGGCAGGGGTTCGGTGCCTTCCGCCGTGGGCAGCGGCCGCACGGCGATGGTATAGATCTCTTTTTCGCCCCGCAGTTTGCGCAGCAGCCGGTCGGGCGGCATGTGCAGGGCACGGTACAGTTGGTTCATCGTTCTTCCTTTGCATATAAGCGCAGCAGGGCGCGGTAGTTTTCTTTTTCACTGTAGGCGCGGCGGGCCGCGGCGGCAATGGCGTTGCAGTCAAACTGCATGGCACACAGGGCCTTCACCGCACCGGCCAGGGCTTTGGCATCCCCGGGGGCAAACCGCAGCCCGTCGATGCCGGGGCGCACCGACGCCCCCACGTTGCCCAGGTCGCTGGCCAGCACCGGGGTGCCCAGCAGGTGGGCCTCGGCGGGGACGAGGGCAAAGCTTTCGTAGCAGAGGCTGGCCGCCACCACCGCCCGGCTTTCCGCCATATGGCGGTGTAGTTCCGCCGGGGTCAGCTGGCCCAGGAAATGCACCTTCGGCCCGGCCTCTTGCCGGGCCCGGTCCCCCAGGGGTCCCTCCCCCGCCACCAGCAGGTCGGGGGCATCCTCCCCCAGCAGCCGCCAGGCTTCCAGCACGGTGGGCAGGCCTTTCAGTTCCTCCAGCCGCCCGGCAAACACCATCTGGGGTTTGCGGTCCGCCCAGGGCAGGATCTCCCGGGGTTCCACCCCCACGGGGTTGGGTTTGACCACCAGCCGGCCGGCGTCAAACATCGGCCGTTCATGGTTGAATTCCAGCAGTTTGCGGCGGTCGAACTCGGTCAGGGCCACCATGGTGACCCCCCGCCAGGTCCCCAGCCGCCGGTGCAGGGCATAGGCGGCCGCCACCACAGCGGTCTGGAGCAGACTGCCCCGGTAGCACCGGTGGCGCAGCGCACAGGTCAGGCCGTGATGGGGGCAGTCCTCGCAGACCTTGCCTGCCCGCAGCAGGATACCGTTGGGGCAGAACAGCCGGAAGTTGTGCAGCGTCTGCACCACCGGCACCCCGCTTTGTTTGGCGGCCCGCACCACGGCGGGGCTGAGCAGCAGCAGGGTGTTGTGGATGTGGACGGCGTCGGGCTTTTCCCGGGCAATCAGGTCCTTTACCTCCCGGGCGGCGCGGCGGTTCCAGATGGCATGGAGGGGCAGCAGCAATTTGGCCGGGCCGTGGGCCGCTTCCTCGTTGCTGCGCTCATAGACCACCACCTGGTGGCCGTGGCTTTCCAGCAGGGCTCGTTCGGCGGCAAAAACGGCGTCCTCGCCGCCGGGCAGGCGGTAATGGCAGTGGATGAGCAGGATCTTCACGCCGTTTTTCCTCCTTTTTGCGACAATTCACCTATTTTGCTATTATACCCTTTTTAGGCAGTCTGCGCAAGGACGGGCAGCAAAAAGCCGGGCCCTCCCCGCGGGGGAGACCCGGCCGAAAATCACGGTTCTTTGGTTTGTTCCTGGAATTGTTCTTCCCGCATTTTTTTCACCCGTTCTTCGATCTGGAAGCTCTTGTCCAGCACGGGGTAGATGGCCATGAGGCTGAGCAGGGCGGGCAGCCAGGTACCGGTAATGACCACCAGCACCGAGCTGAAAGGCCAGAAAGCCAGCAGCAGCCCCCAGTACAGCAGCTGCCACACCACCCCCAGCATGGTGCGGGGCAGATACCCCAGGAAGAGGAGGATGGCGTTTTTCAGGATGCCGCCGAAGGGCATATTCAGCAGGGCCACCTGGGCAAAAACATACTGAGCCAGACCGGTCAGGAAGATGACGCCCAGCAGCAGCGCCACCGGCAGCCAGAAGCTCTGGCCGCTGGCAAGATGATAGGCCGAGAAGATCTGCATGGCCAGCACCAGGCCCCCCAGGGCACCGGGCAGCAGGCTGGCTTTGGCGTTGCGCTTCCAGGCACGGCGGTAGGTGGTCCACCAGTAGCCCGGTTCATCCCGCAGGCTGCGCAGGATGGTGTCCTGCAGACCGCAGATCTGGGGGGCGGCGATCAGACCGCCCAGCACGCCGGCCAGCAGGGCGGGCAGCACCGCATGGCTGACGATGGAAAACCAGAGGCCGAACAAAAAGGGGACGGCGCTGAGCATACTCAGCAGGCCGGCCATCCAGAAGCTGGTCAGGTCCCGGCCCAGCAGTTCCAGAAACCGGGCGGCGCCTTTTTTGCGGGGGGTATCGGGGTCCACACCGGGGCCCGGGCGGTCGTAGTGCATGTTGAAAAGGGGCATGTTCGTTTTCTCCTTTTATTGTGATCCGTAACGTGCGGCACCGGATTCCGCCACCAGGTCGGGTTCCAGCCGCAGGCCGGGGCGGCGGCCTTTCTGGGCCTCCACCACAAAAAGCCAGGGAATACTGCCGGGGCGCTGGCGGGCAAAGGCCAGCCGCTTGGGTTCCAGCCGGGCGGCCCGCAAAGTGCAGAATACCTCCGCCATCTGGTCGGGCCGGTGGCAGAGGATGAACCGGCCCCCTTCCCGCAGGGCCCGGGCAGCGGCGTTCACCGCGTCGGTCAGGGTGCAGCTGTCGGTATGGCGGGCGGCGGCCCGCACCGGGTCGGGGCTGCGGGGCCCGGCGGCAAAATAGGGCGGGTTGCAGGCGGCAAAATCATACCACCCCTGGTCGGGGCCCGCCCGGCAGAAATCCCGCAGGTCGGCACACAAGGGGGTGATATGGTCCGCACCGTTTTCCGTCACCGCGGCGGCACAGAGGGCGCTGGCCTCGGGGTCCAGCTCCACCGCCGCGCAGGGGCCCCGGTGGCCTTCGTCGTGCCAGACCAGGGCCACAATGCCGCAGCCGCTGCACAGGTCCACCGCCCGCTCCCGGGGTTTGGGCCGGGCGAACCGGGCCAGCAGCAAAGCGTCGGAGCCGAAGGTGGCCCCGGGGGCGGTGTACACCAGGGTGCCCCGGTCCAGCCGCTCGGTCTTACTCACCCTGCTTTTGGCGCAGCAGCGCGTATTTCATCAAGCCCACCTGGGTCTTGGAGTCCCGGATGGTGCCGTCCAGCACCATGGCAAGGGCCTTTTCAAAAGGCATCTTCACCACGTCCAGGAACTCGTCGGGGTCCAGGTGCTGGTTCACCGGGTGGAGCCCGTCGGCGGCCCAGAGATAGATCTTCTCGCTGTCATAGCCCACGGTGGCGTAGACCACCCCCAGGTCGGTAAAGCGGTCGGCGGTCAGGCCGCACTCCTCCCCCAGTTCCCGCTTGGCCGCCTCAAAGGGGTCCTCCCCCGCTTCCAGTTTGCCGGCGGGCAGTTCCCAGATCTCTTCGCCCATGGCGTAGCGGAACTGGCGGACCATATAGACGTTTCCTTCGGCATCCACCGGCAGGATGCAGGCCCCGCCGTGATGGTGGACCACTTCCCGGGTGCTGGTGTGGCCGTTTTCCAGCCGGACGGTGTCCAGTGTGACCCGGATGACCCGGCCCTTGAAGATTTCTTTGCTTTCCAGTGTGGTTTCGGTATGGGGCATAGTGCAAGGCTCCTTTGCGGTTGGTTTTGGCATGAACCTATTGTACCGCAGCCGCGGTCAGGAATCAACCGCATTCTGTGCAGAAGTTGTACCGCCGTGCAGGCCTGTTCCCCTCTTTGAGTGAGATATAACCAAAGCGGGGCCCGCATTGCTGCGAGCCCCGCTCTGGTTGGTATAGGAAAATAAGGGAATGGTAAAGAAAGGGACGGCTACTTACACGATCTTGCGGGATTTGTGCACGCCGGTCTTGAGGAACTCCACCCATTCGGCCACGTTGACGGCGTGGTCGCCCAGGCGTTCCAGGTATTTGCTGATCATGAAGAGGTCCAGAGCGGTCTCGGCCTGGTCCGGGTGGGCGGCAATGTACTGGGCGACCTCGCCGCTGATCTTGCGGAACATGGCGTCGCACTCGTCGTCCCGGGCAATGACCTGGGCCGCCACCGACAGGTCCACCTGCACATAAGCGCCGATGGCGTCCTTGACCATACGCAGGGCGATGGCGCCCATCTTGTCCAGGTCTTCCAGCACGCCCACACCTTGGGCGCCCTCGGTTTTCAGGTGCAGCGTGATCTCGGCGATGTCGCTGGCCTGGTCGGCGATGCGCTCGATGTCGGTGACCATTTTAAGGGCCGTGGAGACTTTGCGCAGGTCCCCGGCCACCGGCTGCTGGCGCAAAAACAGCGTCAGGCAGCGGTGTTCGATCTCGTGTTCGGCGGCGTCGATCTCGCTGTCCCGGGCAATGACCCCCCGGGCCAGCTCCACATCGCCGGTGCGCAGGGCGGTCATGGCGCTCTCGATGGCGCCGCCTGCCGCGTGGCCCATCCGGGCCAGCATCGTGTCAAGCTGCATCAGTTCGGCGTCGTAGACCTTGCGGCTGCTGTAGGGCATAGTAAAAGCCATAATTTTCTCCTTCCATCAACCGAAACGGCCGGAGATGTAATCTTCGGTGCGTTTGTCCACCGGGGTGGCAAAGACGCTCTCGGTGGGGCCCATTTCCACCAGTTCACCCAGCAGGAAGAAGGCGGTCTTGTCGGAAATACGGGCTGCCTGCTGCATGTTGTGGGTGACCATGATGATGGTGTAGTTTTCTTTCAGCTCCATCGCCAGCTCTTCCACTTTGGAGGTGGAGATGGGGTCCAGGGCGGAGGTGGGCTCATCCATGAGGAGCACTTCCGGTTCCACGGCCAGGGCCCGGGCGATGCAAAGACGCTGCTGCTGACCGCCGGACATGCCCAGGGCGCTCTTGTTCAGGCGGTCCTTCACCTCGTCCCAGATGGCGGCGCCCCGCAGGGACCGCTCCACGATCTCATCCAGCTGGGCCTTGTTGTGGATGCCGTGGGTGCGCGGGCCGTAGGCGATGTTGTCATAGATGGACATGGGGAAGGGGTTGGGTTTCTGGAACACCATGCCCACCCGCTTGCGCAGCACGTTGACATCCATCTTGTCTTTGTAGATGTCCACGCCGTCCAGCAGGATATCGCCGGAAATACGGCAGCCTTCCACCAGATCGTTCATCCGGTTCAGGCTCTTCAGAAAGGTGGATTTGCCGCAGCCGGAAGGGCCGATGAAGGCGGTGATCTCCTTTTCGGGGATGGAAATATTGATATCTTTCAGGGCATGGAAGCTGCCGTAGTACAGATCCATGTTTTTGACTTCGAATTTATTCACGGTAGTTCCCTCTCGTTTCAATGTTTGGCCAGTTTGCCCGCAATGAAGCTGGACAGGCAGTTGATGGCAAGCACCAGGACCAGCAGCACCACGGCGGTGCCGTAGGTCTCGTTCACATGCAGGCCCTCGTTGGAGAGCAGGTACATATGGACGGCCAGGGTGCGGGTGGAGCTGAAGACGCTTTCGGGGATCTTGGCCACCGAGCTGGCGGTGTAGATCAAAGCAGCGGTCTCGCCCACGATACGGCCGGTGGCCAGGATGACGCCGGACAGGATGCCGGGCATGGCGCTGGGCAGCACGATGGTAAAGACGGTGCGCAGCTTACCGGCGCCCAGACCGAAGGAGCCTTCCCGGTAGGAATCGGGCACGGCGATGAGGGCTTCCTCGGTGGTGCGCATGATGACGGGCAGCACCATGATGGCCAGGGTGAAGGCGCCGGCGATGAGGCTGTAGCCCCAGTGGAGCTGGGTGACGAAGAAGAGCATGCCGAACAGGCCGTAGACGATGGAGGGAATGCCCTGGAGGGTCTCGGTGGTGACCCGGACCACCCGGACCAGCTTGTTGCCCCGCTTGGCGTACTCCACCAGCCAGATGGCGGCAAAGATACCCAGGGGGGTGGCAATGACCAGCGAGAAGGCGGTCATGAGCACCGTATTGATGAGGGCGGGCATCAGGGATGCATTCTCGGAGTTATATTCCCAGGCAAACAGGGAGGGTTTGATGTTGGGAATACCCATGACGAGGATGTAGCCGATGAGGAAGAGCAGCACCGCGGCGGTGAGCAGGGCGGCGATGCGCACCAGCCACCGCAGGATACCTGCCTGGACCCGGGCGGAAGTCCGGTTGCGGTTGCCTGCGGGGAAAACCGTCCGGGGGTTGACCCGGCTCAGACCGGCAGCTTTTTCGTTGCCGCTCACAGTGATCTCAGGCATTCTGGCTGCCCCCTTTCACGATGCTGAAGCAGAGGTTGATCAGAAGAATGAAAACGAAGAGCACCACGCCGGTGGCGATGAGGGCCTCCCGGTGGAGGTCGGCGGCATAGCCCATCTCGAT